>CAZLQF010000090.1:0-2589 GCA_964561545.1 uncultured Sphingobacteriales bacterium | reverse complement strand
TTAATTAATAGCGCTATACTTTCAGAACTAAGATCATTGAAAGCCTCAAGCGCTTGTTCGCACCAGGGTTGGTTTTTTTCTGTCAAAGTCAGTGTCCACAATACAATTAAGATTTTTTTGCCGTTAAGCCACTTTAGGAAACTATTCGGTTCCGTCAAGTTATTCCGGCTACCAAGCAACGGGTTTCACACCCGTTGCGCCAAAAGATGCTCAGCTGTTTTCCTGGAAGCGATAGGTCTAAACCGCTTGGGAGCTTTATAATCCATTATATTTTTTCGGGCCAACGCGTTGGCATTAAGCCTTTCGCCTGCCACAGTTCGTTTTCGGAACTCATCGTAAGCCCTATTGTTTTGTAAAATTGCCATGTGCTGACCCAGGCCCCTGTTGAAAAACCATTTGTTAAAACAAAAATCGCTACCTATGAAAGACCAAAAGAAGAATGATTCAAAAAAGAAAACAAGAGAAGAATTATTGAATGAAGCAATTGATAGGGAATTAATGAGTGCCGGGTTAGAAGAACCTGATTTGGCTAATGGAAAACACCCCAATCATGATACTCTAATAAAAGAAATAATAGATGCTCATAATAAAGAAAACAAAAACAAGGGCTAAATCCCAAGCGCTTTCCCAGCGGATTTGAAATCCGGAAACCATTTGATTCGGGATTACAAATCCCGAATAGCCTCGTTCAGCGACAATTTGGTTGCTATAAGCAACTGGTTTTAAACACCTTCCTATGGAATCTCCACCCCTTTACGTGATTGTATTCAATGACGGCAGCATCAAGCAAATGAAAGCTTCTTATGAGGAAGTTTTGGCCCATGCTCGGGAGCAAGGCGGCCGCTTTACCATTTACACCCAAGACGAATACGAAGCACAATTCGGCTCCTTGCTTTCAGCATCTTCGCTTTTAGACAAAATGGCCAGTGCCGGCGATCCGCATATTAAGCAAGGAAACCCTGAAACCTCAGAAGACGAGGAGGCCTCCTACCAACAAAGCATCATTGACACCATCCAGCAGTTACAAGAGGCCGGCGATCAGGTTTTCACCCAGGCTCTGAATATCGCTATGAATGGCGAGCGGAAAGATTTAAACGACCGGTTTGAGGTGGGTGATGAGGTACGTTTCTACCTGGAAGACCTGGAGGCTGTTAATGACCCGAATGTTCAACATTTGGTGGCTTTGCTTGGCCGTATTCAGGAAACCATGGATTCCCTGCGTAATATTAATGGGCTGAATGAAAATGATGAGGAAGATTGAGGGTTTTCAGTGAATACTGATCCATCGAAAATGATTTTTCGTTAAATTTGGTTTTTATGAAAAAGGACCTGAAAACCTCTTTTTGATATGAAACAGGAAAAAAATGACTTCGTTAAGGGTACCAAGGAAGGCAGACTGTATATCAGGAACAAAGATTTTTTTAAGCAGGAGAAGGTTAAGAGACTGGTAAAAGATTTAGAAAAATCTACCATCGCCAAAGAAATTAACAGCAATAAAAAGGCTAAAAAAATACCCGATTAATTATCCCAATGAAGTTTTATGCCCTGGAACCTCCTTATATTACCCTTAATTGGCGGGTATTATGTAATGTCTCAGTCCAATTACTTCAAATTTGCACAGCAAAGGCTCGACCGGCAGAGATTAGTCTTTGATTCTATATATTGCGGGTTTAATCCTGCTGATTTTCACCTTTCTACTTCGAGAAATTGTAAGCTCCATTTTCCCTGACTTAATTCCGGCTATTCATGATCACTTCCCCTTGAAAACTCCTTATATCGGAACCACCTTTTGTTCCTTCCTATTAGCAGTGGTGTTCACCTTTGGAGGTAATCAGTTGATTTTTAGCAATCACAAGGATCAAATTCAAAAAGCCATCAAACGTATTGGAAACGAGCTGGAACACTTAATGGAATCTTCTTTAAAACATTCATACCTCTTGGAATTTACGCTTGAAAATGACAAAGTTTATATTGGCTTAGTAAAGGAATTGCCTATCCCCAGAGTAACGACTTATATTAGAATAATTCCTTTTTTTAGCGGATACCGGGATCATGCAAAAAGACTACATTTTACTACCAATTACTTGCCTGTTTATTCGGAATATATAGAAAAAGGAGGAGCTACTGATGTAGGAGAACTGAATGTTGACCTCATTATTGCTTTGGAAAAATTGGTTACCTATTTTGATAATGACATGTATGAAAAATTTCAGGATACTAGCCATGATACGGAAAATAAACCTGAGGAGAGTAGTTGATTTTTACACTTTTCCAGATAACTGAATCTTAGGGCGTGTAATAGAATAAAGTTTACGGTTTTAGCCTTATTACTTTATTGACCTGCATTAACAAAAGAAACGTGTAAATGTTGTTTTATTACAAACCCTTAATCATTCAACTTTGTCAATGCGGTTGCAGTGCACCCTATAATGGCGCCCGGAGCAGGTGGCAGGCGTCAGAGTCGCTGTTTGCGAGGGGTGCCTGCAGTCACCTACTCATTTACGGAACTCATCGTAAGTCCTGTTGTTTTAAAAAATTGCCATGTGCTGACCCAGGGTGCATAACCCGGCAGTCCTCGGCACATGGCTT
>CAZLQF010000089.1:0-2671 GCA_964561545.1 uncultured Sphingobacteriales bacterium | reverse complement strand
TTCCTGTAAGACTGTTTTACACCACCTGGGGTGCTTATGTGTTAGGGGCCATCTTGTTGTTTCAATACAAGGAGGCTTCTCCTATTGTGGAAACCCTCATCGGAAACAAGCTTTTTAGTCATGCCACCATTGCCAATTGGGCCTTTCCCATCGTTTTGATGCTATTTTCCTTCAATACCGGGTTCCTGGGCCTATATTGGCTTAAGGGAAAAATAGGCTTCATCCGCTTTTTTCTGGAAATATTGAATTTGATTATTTTGGGCCTATTGGGGTATTTTACCCCTTTGTTTGTGGCTTTCATTACCTATTGGGCCTTATGGCATTCCCTGAATTCTGTTTTTGAGATCCGGAAGTTCCTTGAGCGGCAAACAGGTTTTTTTACATTCAAAGGCCTTGCATTCAAAGCCCTTCCCTTGACATTGATAACGTTTGTTGGTATTGGGCTCTTATTCTGGATTACCGAGAGTTTTGGCAGCCGGGATCATCTGCTGGCCATTTTCTTCATTGTGATTGCTACTGTTACTTTGCCCCATTCACTGGTGATGGAGTATCTTTATGAGAAGGGAAAAAACTGACTTAAATTGAGCCAACCAGCTAATTTGGCAACACTTTTTTCAGGTTTTTTTGAATAGCCAAACCTTTTTCCAAAAGGATATTCTTTAAATACCCCTTAATTTTGCTTTTTGGAACAAGTGTTTTTTATGACGGATTCATCCCCACGTGAAAGAAAAACCACCCTCTTCAAAGCCAATATCTGGAGCATTGGATTCATGGCGATTTTTCTGGCTATTTATGGGGGGCTTTTCTGGCTTTTGCACGGAAGTGACATCATGCTCGAATTATTTGATGAGCAAAATGCTGATGAAAACGAAAACAACAGTTACCTGGGTACTTTATTTATTTTAATGATCTTCATAGGTGGGGTTATCGTACACGAACTCCTCCATGGGGTAACCTTTGCCTGGTACAGTAAAAAGGGTTGGCAGTCCATAGAATTTGGGGTAATATGGCAATACCTGGCTCCATACTGCCATTGCAAGGAGGCCTTACCCGTTCGGCACTACCTGAAAGGGATCCTGATGCCAGGCTTGGTGCTGGGCTTATTGCCGGCCTTGATCGGTATCATGATAGCAAGTTTCCCCTGGCTGATCTTTGGTTGGCTTTTTAGTGTGGTTGCGGCCGGAGATTTGTTAATGGCCCGCATGCTTTTACAGGAAAATCCGGATGACCTGGCCCTGGATATGGATGATGCCCCTGGTTTTTGGGTATATGAGCACTGAGAAATTGGAACGGATTCCTTCCTATCACAATAACTTTGCTACTTGTTAAAACCTTGTCACGATCTCATTTCCTTTTGTAGATGCAAGAACCAAGACAAAAGAACATAGATGGGTACTGAGTACTTGTCCGACCACTGGCGGAATGAGAAGGATTTGGGGCTACCAGCGTATTTCTACCTCATGTCCTTTCGTAGACCCAAGAGCCAAGACAAAAGACCCAAGATGGGTATTGATTAGTGAGTACTGAGTACTTTGTCCTACTCCCGGCGGATTGAGACGGATTTGAGGCTAATACCGTATTGCTACCTTATTTCAACCATGTTTCTACGGTATTTCTACCTCATTTCTATTGCATTTCTATCGCATTTCCACTTCATTTCCATTCTTAGACCCAAGACCCAAGACAAAAGACCCACGATGGGTATTGATTAGTGAGTACTGAGTACTTTGTCCTACTCCCGGCGGATTGAGACGGATTTGAGGCTAATACCGTATTGCTACCTTATTTCAACCATGTTTCTACGGTATTTCTACCTCATTTCTATCGCCTTTCAACCTCATTTCCTTTCGGTATTTGGCTACTCATCAAAAGGGTTAAACAGTTGAAGATCGGCTACGCTTTCAAAGTCTTTCGTGTTCCTGGTACTTAAAGGTAAGTCATATTCCAGTGCTGTAGCAGCTATGCTGGAATCACCAAGGCTAAGATTATGAGCTTTCCTGACATTAATTGAGCGATTGGTGATATCCTCAGAAAGCTTGATTAAAGGAGCAATAGCAAAGAAATCCGCCAATTTCCTGTGCTCTTGCTCTTCCAGGTTATGATAACCCAGCACCTCTATTTTGCTCACTACTAATACATAGCACCAATCCTGACGAATCGTATTCCGTAATGATTCATTCTCTGGTTTTGAGGCATAAATTATTATGTTAGAATCAAGCAGTCTTTTAGTCAAAATATTTCCCTGTCTTTGCGAATGTTTTTTTGCCATTCGGTAGGGTCATCAATGTTAATGCCTCCATTAGAAGCCAGATCATCTAAAATAGCCGCCATTTTTTCAGAAGCATTTTTATCCACCTCCTTGGGTTCTTCCAACTCTGTCAATTCGATACCCAGCCTTTTGGCTAAACGTACCAACAAGTTGTAATCGGCCTGATCTTTTACTTTTAACCGCAATTCCTTCATGATTCAAAACTTTTTTAAAATAACCCAATTAACCAAATTTAAGTTTGTTCACCGAAAAACTTCAAACCTCAAAATTTTTAGCATATTTCCATTCCTCCTTATGGTAACAATAGAGGGATGAATAGGTTAATTTGTTAATTTGCTTGGCTGGGTAATTGGAGGCTCCAGCGGAGTCTTAAGTTGATCCTTGAACATTCCAGCCTTATTT
>CAZLQF010000088.1:1360-2718 GCA_964561545.1 uncultured Sphingobacteriales bacterium | reverse complement strand
GCTTGATATTATTGAACACCTCGGTAACCCCCGAGACCTACTAAATATCGCTGGTCAACAGTTACGGGCAGGTGGAATGCTTGTCATCCTTACTCCAAACCAAGCTCACTTAGCCAATCGGCTCAACTTACTATTCGGTAAATCCGTCAACAAGGATGCAGAGTATCTATTTTGGAACATCGGAGAATACCGCTCGCATATAAAAGAATACACAGTTGCTGAAATGCAGCGTATCCTAAGGTTGGCTGGGTTTCAAAATATAAGCATCAAAACAATGCCTATGAAAAGGATAAAAAGACGTTTCGCGTCTTTGCTGAAATCCTCATTCAGTTCTTCGTAAAATTGAAAACTCTCTAATGCCTTGAAGGCGCCTAAATACTTTAATACTTCGACAATGCCAAAAAGGATTAGCATGTAAGCGGGTTCTAAGAAATTTTGAACAAGTTCCATAATACTTAAGTGTTTTTAGTGTTAAGGTTCATTATTGTAATTGAATCGTTAAATGGGCATGGTAATCCGGGTCTTTCCTTACTTTTTGCCAAATTTTATCCATGCCGGGAAAGCTTTTCATTTTCTTTTTTCCGGTATCCGTTTCCTGTGTTTTAAAAATAGTCATGTGGGTGGCCATGCTTAAAAGTTTGGGCTGGACCATCCCGATTGAAATTTCAATTCCAGTGTGGTGCGATTTTAAGCCGTTAAGCGTGCCCTCAAAATTCGCCTTTTCATGGGAATTTTGCAAACCGAAAAAGCCTATTTTAGCCTTTTTAAAGTCGTCTACCGCCAATAATCCAAATTTCCCCCGTTTACGACAACCCGTCTTATTTCTTGATTTTCCTGGTTTTCTAAAGGGTGATCATCCTACAAATGGCTTTTCAATCAACCTCCTCATACAAATCGACAACATTCGTTAATAGAAACTACTGATTATCAGTTTATTATTCGTAAGGTTCTTTCTTTTATTCTTTTACCATTTGATTAACCCAAAGTTCGCTGAGCTAACCGCTAAGCCGCAAAGAAACGTAACGTAGAACCAAGAAAACAAAGCTTAAACTAACTGGCCCAAATAACTATTGCTTTGCAAGCATTTTAGGTTCAATGTAAAGCAGGCTGCTCCAAATTCAATCATTGCCTTACTCCCCAATTCAGTAATTCCTCTTACATTACTTACAGGTCTTACAAGTCTTACCATCTCATAAAAAGTTGTCCACCGGATTCTTATCCGTCCCGATGATCTCCTTATCCAGCCACTTCTCATCCCGGCTCTTAAAAACGATCATGCTGTCTTCTTCCTCATCCATGATCGCTTTGGCTTTTTGCTGCAATTCTCTCAACTTGACATCAGTAATCTCGCCTTCAAA
>CAZLQF010000088.1:0-1260 GCA_964561545.1 uncultured Sphingobacteriales bacterium | reverse complement strand
AGCGCCCTCAACAATTTTTTGGGTCAATCGGGTGTGCCCATCCATTATTTTGATTACTACGAGCATTACACTGGTTCCTTTATGCCGAGGGATCACCTGCTTTCCGGGAAGATGCTGATGGCTCAGGCTAATGTGTGCAGCAATGAGGAAAAAGCCATCGTCATAGCACGGGAGTTGGTAAACGGGGCTTCCTTCAACATGGTAAAAAACCTCAAATACTACAACAACCGGGACAAGGACCTGCAACCATTAATTGACCAAATCGAGGAATACCGGAACCAAATTTCCGGAGCACCGGACCGGGAAACCTTGATGGGCGTGGAAGGCAACATCCGCCAGGCTTATTACGAGGCTTTTCCGCTCATCATTGATACGTTTGAAATGCAGGGCCGTACCAAGCAACCCCCTGAGGATGAGGTGAATGCGCTGATCTCTTTTGCCAATATGGTGTGCTATACCACCTGCCTTTCCCAGATCTACCATACGCAACTCAATCCTACCCTCAGCTTCCTCCATGTACCTGGCGAGCGCCGTTATTCCCTGGCCCTCGACCTCGCTGAGATTTTCAAGCCCTTGCTTGTAGATCGCGTCATCTTCAAGGTCACTAACCGCAAAATGATTCAAAAGAAGGATTTTGATGACCGGTTCAACCGCTGCCTGCTCAAGGATTCGGGCAAAAAAACCCTCATTAAAGCTTACGAGGAACGCCTTAACGAAACCATCCATCATCGCAAACTCAACCGCAAGGTCTCCTACAAACGCCTAATCCGACTGGAATGCTACAAACTGGCCAAGCATGTACTGGGAATGGAGGAGTACGAGGGTTTTCGGATGTGGTGGTGATGGAAGACGTGTAAAATAGTAAGACATGTAAGATCGTAAGAAACGGATTTTTTTGAATAAAAGCTAAAACGATGAAAAATAGTGAGTTTAATGAGCAATTCAGAGACAGGACAAAGGCTTTTGCCATTACCATTCTAAAATTCTACGGCAAGCTCCGTAAAAATGATGAAATACGTACAGTTGGTAAACAGCTTTTAAGATCAAGCACTTCTGTAGCGGCTAATTTTCGGGCTGCCAGCCGTGCCAGGTCAACCAAAGAGTTTTACGCCAAAATTTGCACTGTGGTGGAAGAAGCCGATGAAACCCAAATGTGGCTGGAACTTTTTGAAGAATCGCAACTGGTAAACGCTGAGCTTACTAAGCCGCTTTTAACGGAAATAGGTGAAATCCTTGCCATCGTTACTTCCATGAAAACCA
>CAZLQF010000087.1:0-2723 GCA_964561545.1 uncultured Sphingobacteriales bacterium | reverse complement strand
TAGAGCACCTGCCTTGCAAGCAGGAGGTCATCGGTTCGAGTCCGATATTCTCCACGATCCAAAATTAAAAAGACGTATTTTTGGCTTCGTATTTTGAAAAGAATTAGCTCAATGGGTAGAGCTTTCCGAATTAACTTTCGGAAAAGGAATCGGTTCGAATCCGGTATTCTTAGCAAAGTTGATCAAGATCAACTAATAGTTCTTCGACATATTGGTAATAATTAAAAGGTTTTAGTAAACGAATAAGGGCGCATGGCGGATGCCTTGGCTCTCGGAGGCGATGAAGGGCGTGATAGGCTGCGATAAGCTCCGGTGAGGTGCCGAATAACCTTTGATCCGGAGATTTCCGAATGGGGCAACCCATCCCGATTGTATCGGGGTATCCCAATTTGGGAGGCCAACCTGGCGAACTGAAACATCTAAGTAACCAGTGGAAAAGAAAGCAACAGCGATTCCCCAAGTAGTGGCGAGCGAAAGGGGAGTAGCCCAAACCAATGATGTTCAGGCATCGTTGGGGTAGTAGGACTGTTTAGATTCAAAGTAATTTTAGTAGAAGTATTCTGGAAAGTTTCGCCATAGAAGGTGAAAGCCCTGTATATAAAAATTATTACTTTGATGTAGCAGGATCCTGAGTAGCACGAGGCACGTGGAACCTTGTGTGAAACTGCCAGAACCATCTGGTAAGGCTAAATACTCCCGAGAGACCGATAGTGAACAAGTACCGTGAGGGAAAGGTGAAAAGAACCTCAAAAAGGGGAGTGAAATAGAATCTGAAACCATGCGCCTACAAGCGGTAGGAGTCCGCCATCTGGCGGATGACTGCGTGCCTTTTGCATAATGAGCCTACGAGTTACGCCTCATTGGCAAGGTTAAGCTATTGTAAAGTGTAACCGAAGCGAAAGCGAGTCTTAACAGGGCGGCTAGTCAATGGGGGTAGACGCGAAACCCAGTGATCTACCCATGGCCAGGATGAAGTCCCGGTAACACGGGATGGAGGTCCGAACCAGTGTCTGTTGAAAAAGGCTTGGATGAGCTGTGGGTAGGAGTGAAAGGCTAATCAAACTGGGAAATATCTCGTTCTCCCCAAAATGTCTATTGGGACAGCCTCGTAATTAAGTGTCATAGAGGTAGAGCTACTGTTTGGGCTAGGGGGCTTCACCGCCTACCAAACCCAGGCAAACTCCGAATACTATGACATATGTACGGGAGTGAGGCATCGGGTGCTAAGGTCCGGTGCCAAGAGGGAAACAACCCAGACCATCAGCTAAGGCCCCAAAATGTGAACTAAGTTGTTAAAACGATGTCCGGTTGCTTAGACAGCTAGGATGTTAGCTTGGAAGCAGCTATCATTTAAAGAGTGCGTAACAGCTCACTGGTCGAGCGATCGGGCGCGGATGATAAACGGGCATTAAGTTCACTGCCGAAGCTATGGTCCTGACGGTCACCGTCAGGAGGTAGGGGAGCATTCCAGTGGCTTTGAAGGTGTATCGTGAGGTATGCTGGAGTTGCTGGAAAAGAGAATGTAGGCATGAGTAACTTCAATGTCAATGAGAAATTGACACACCGTAAGGCTAAGGTTTCCTGATCAACGCTAATCGGATCAGGGTTAGTCGGGTCCTAAGACAAACCCGAAAGGGGAAGTCGATGGTAAACAGGTTAATATTCCTGTACCTGTTAATAATGTGACGGGGTGACGGAGAAGTGATAAACCCGCGTACTGACGGAATAGTACGTTGAAGGACGTAGGTAGATTTGGGTTAGGCAAATCCGACCCGAATGCTGAAATCCGATAGTACCGCGAGCCTTCGGGCAAGCGGAAAGCGGTTGTAAACTAGCTCCCAGGAAAAGCCCCTAAACTAAAGTTATTAACAGCCTGTACCGCAAACCAACACAGGTAGCCGGGGTGAGAATCCTAAGGTGTTCGAGTAATTCATGGCCAAGGAATTCGGCAAAATTGTCCTGTAACTTCGGGAGAAAGGACGCCTACCTCCTGCCTTTTGGCAGGGGGAGGCCGCAGTGACAAGACCCAAGCGACTGTTTTCCAAAAACATAGGGCTTTGCTAAATCGCAAGATGAAGTATAAGGCCTGACACCTGCCCGGTGCCGGAAGGTTAAGGGGAGATGTTATACCGATTTTATCGGTAGAAGCATTGAACTGAAGCCCCGGTAAACGGCGGCCGTAACTATAACGGTCCTAAGGTAGCGAAATTCCTTGTCGGGTAAGTTCCGACCTGCACGAATGGTGTAACGACTTGGGTGCTGTCTCGGCCATGAGCTCGGTGAAATTGTAGTATCGGTGAAGATGCCGATTACCCGCAACGGGACGGAAAGACCCCGTGAACCTTTACTACAGCTTAACATTGGGTTCGGGTAAGAAATGTGTAGGATAGGTGGGAGGCTTCGAAGCGATCTCGCTAGGGGTCGTGGAGCCGCCCTTGAAATACCACCCTTTTCTTATTTGGATTCTAATTCCGACATTGTCGGAAAACAGTGTTTGGCGGGTAGTTTGACTGGGGTGGTCGCCTCCTAAAAAGTAACGGAGGCTTCCAAAGGTACCCTCAGCACGGTTGGAAATCGTGCTTAGAGTGTAATAGCATAAGGGTGCTTGACTGAGAGACTGACAAGTCGATCAGGGACGAAAGTCGGGTATAGTGATCCGGTGGCTCCCAATGGAAGGGCCATCGCTCAAAGGATAAAAGGTACTCCGGGGATAACAGGCTAAT
>CAZLQF010000086.1:0-2957 GCA_964561545.1 uncultured Sphingobacteriales bacterium | reverse complement strand
GTAAACCCCGCTCCTTCTGTTTCACTTGCATCATATAGTGATCATTGCGTTGATGATTCTACATTTACCCTTTCAGGTGGCAATCCAACAGGTGGCACTTATGTGGGACCTGGTGTTAGCAACGGCAGTTTTGATCCCTCATTAGCTGGAACAGGAACCCATACCATATCCTATATTTATTCAAATAATGAAGGTTGCAGTGATACAGGTACTTCTGATATTACCGTGCACTCATTACCCAATGTTTCATTGGGGGCCTTTAATGATCGTTGCATTAACGAGTCATCTTTTGCTTTATCTGGTGGCTCTCCCCCTGGCGGCAATTACACAGGCCCAGGAATAACAAATAATAATTTTGATCCGGCTGTCGCTGGATTAGGAAGTCATGTTATTATTTATTCGTATGCTGATAACAATGGATGTGCTGCTCAGGATACCCAGTCTCTTACAGTGCTTAGTAGCCCTGTTGCCAATGCCGGGCAAGATACTACTGTAAATTATGGTGATTCGGTAACCCTTCAAGGAACTGGTGGTAATAACCAGTCATGGAGCACTGGAGATACGGGTAGCATTACCCAAATTTATGCCACTTCCACGAAAGAATACGTGTTTACGGCAGATAATGGTAGTGGATGTATAGATAAGGACTCAGTACAGGTTAGTATCAGACCTAGGCCTACGCTTGAATTTTCTTCCAAGCCTGGGTTCGATAGCGTTAATGGTGTTAACCCCCAGTTAGGCGATCCGGATGATATTTTTGAATATAGGGTCACTTACACCCATCCCAATAATGTTCCGCCCATGAATGGGTATCCACGAGTGGGTATTGACTATAATGGGGACCAGGATTTTCTTGATCCTAATGACACTGAGATATATTTAAGCGAAGTTAATCCCAATGATCAGGATTATACAGATGGAAAAGAATATGCTTATTTCAGGACCTTTCAAGCCAACGATAATTTAGGCCATTCATTCATAGCTTATGATAGCTTAGGAAGTCCGGCCAATGGACCTGCATTGAGTTATAAATCACAACCCACTGTTGATCCAGACTCCCTGGATTTGTTAATCTATGCGGATGACATTACTTTTTCCGATAACAATCCTGATCCCGGTCAAACCATTACAATAACTGCAGCCATTAATAATGTCTCCAATTACAGTGCCTCTAATGTATTAGTTAGATTTTATCAAGAAAACACCCTCATTAATAGTCAAACAATAGGCACAATAGGACCTAACTCTACAAACACCCTAAATTTTAATCACAGTTTTCCTTCGGATGAATTTTATCCGATAGAAGTAGTTATTGATGAACCGAACAACATTCAGGAAGACAATGAATTGAACAATAAGGCAATCAGACCGGTTTTGGTAGGCAATTTTTCAATACCTGGTGCCATCACAGCTTCAGGCTCTGTTGAACCAAAAGCTCCTTGCCCCACTGAAGATATTGTATATCGTGGAAATGCAGATTATGTGAGCAATTTTGGTTCGGGTCAGAATGTGACCGGTGCTGAGGTAAAAGTTGAAATATTGGAAACCGGGGCCATTTTTAAAGGTTATACGAATGCTTCAGGGGCGTTTTCAGTTCCCATCCAGGCTCCCTCTCAAGGGCAATACACGGTAGAAGCTACCATTACTGACTTTACACTGATTGCAAATACCAATAAAGACTCTTTCGTTGTTGGAGACTGCTCCGAGCAAACCCCACACCAAGGGTGGAAGCCACAACCGATTTATGTTAATTGGTGTGATACATGTTCCGGAAAACCAGGATCTACCCAACCTGTTTATACGTATCCTAACTATGCGCCAGACTTGGTTGTGCGTTCCTACCACATAGCTCCTTCCGAATTAAACCCGGATACAGGTGAATACATTGATATAATTACATCAATGGAAAACAGGGGTAACATCTCTGCAGACAGCTTTTTTGTCCACCTTTTTGTAGACAATAATCAACTTGGCGATTCCATCTTAGTGCCTGTAATTGGCCCTGAAAGTCACTATTCTGTAAAAGCAACCGATTCCTTTGCTTCAAGCCAGGTAGGAACCCACGACATTCAGGTAAGGCTGGACACATCTAACCAAGTTGGAGAATCAAATGAAACTAATAATACCGCCAGTCGATCAGTGATCGTTGGGGATGCTCCTGATTTAACTTTCCACAACCAAAATGGCATTCTGGTTAGTAACCAATCACCGCAAAATGGAGAACAAATTGTAATCAAAGCACGATTACTAAACAATGGAGGCAAAGCAGGAACCGGAGAGGTCAAGTTTTACAGTATTAGCGGGCAGGATACTTTACTTTTCGATAGCTCGGTAGTTAATGTACCATCGGTTGATTCTGCCGAAACAAGCATAACAGGACTTGCAGGTACTGGCTCATGGTCAAATTTTGATCCCAATGGAACTATCTATGCAAAAATTACAGAAGTTACTCCTCAAGAGTTTAATAAGTTAAATAACGAGGATTCTTTAGAACTTGGTACTACCAATCCTACAGTAACACTAATTCAAAACTATGCCGACACGTTATGCGAGGGAGATTCTATGGCACTTACTGCCCAGGTGAAACATATGTCTAATCTTATATTCATTAAAAACGGAAGTCCGATTAATCTGAATAATAACCGGATTAACGTGGATACAACTTCAGGTGCAACTGATGTATTTCCTGCTTTCAAGAATGAACATATCATGGAGCTTACATTAACGATAGACTCTATAACCGCCAATGATTCAGGAAGTTATAGCGCCATGATCACCAATACATCTTCATCGGCCAGCACCAATTCTGTATTAAGGGATGTATTCCCAAGTCCGGTGGTTACCTTAGGTTCCTTTAGTGATGTTTCGGTTACAGATCCAACTTTTGCCTTAACAGGAGGCAATCCTTCTGGCGGAACCTATAGCGGACCAAGCATAAGTAATGGCAATTTTGATCC
>CAZLQF010000085.1:0-3000 GCA_964561545.1 uncultured Sphingobacteriales bacterium | reverse complement strand
AAGATATTGGCTTTGTCAAATACATCCATCCGGATAGTTCAGTTTGGGAATTGGTGAATTATAAGATCAAATGATAAACATTTATTTGATACACCTGAAGATGCTTAATACTTTCTTAATAAAAGAGTCAAATTATGCTCCATCAAAGCAATTAACAGATAATATCCACTAATAGCTAATAAATATCTGAAAAGCACCTTCATTTTTTTAAGAAATTTTCTTTAGATTACAAGAATGGTTTATTGCGGATATAGTTTAAAAGCAAGTGATTTATGATGAAGAATTTATTGTGGATTGCACTGCCATTGATTTTATTTAGTGGCTTAAAATGTGATAAGCCAAATAAAGAGGATCCGCAGCCAAAGCCCGAGGATACGCTCTATGCCAATGACACTTTCTTGCGTTATTGGTATTTTCCAAAAGGGAGTTGGTGGGTGTATAAACGGATGGATACCAATGCAAGGGTATATGATACGGTAAGGGTATTCTATACAAGCAGGGAAATGAAATATGATCCACCAAATTCAATCGTTCTCTCATTTATCAATTCATAAACTGAAATTTTTCGTTCTGATCTTAGCCTTACCCTGCCTGGCTTTGCAGTGTGACAAAGATGATGAAAATAACAAACCCAAAGACGTCACCCGCCTTTCGGAAGAGTTCAAATCTTATGCCTATTTCAAGGAAGGCAGTTGGTGGGTGTATAAGGAGTTGAATAGTGGTAACTTGGATAGTGCTTACATTATTAGAAGTGATATTTTAGAAGAGTTTTTACCCCAAAAATCGGGGGGACCTGCTAATTTGGAACATCTTAGTATTACAATGGTAAGAAATATTTACAATGAGAGACAGGACACAATAATTATAGAAGGATACCCAATGTACAACAGCAATAACAATGACGATCTGTATAATGGTGAAAGAATTTGTCGATTAATAAGAACTATTTACAGACATGGAGTATCTAGCAATTTACTGCTTTATACTCCTGTAAGCACAAATTATAAGATCAACGAAAATGGTGTCTACATAAGAAAAACGTTGGACTCAATAACTATCCAGGGTAAAACTTACCATGATGTATTCATTACCAAGCATCCCGGTCGGCAAGGAGGGGAAACGAATGAATTAATCAAGTCTGATTATTATGCCAAAAATGTCGGATTGATTAAAAGAATTTATTGGGACGGCCGCGTAAAGGAACTCCTTAGATATAATGTGAAGCAATGATGGCAAATGGTAAGATAGTAAAACTCGTAAAACAGGTGAAAGTAGTACAAAGTAGTCAGTACAAAGTACTAAAATTAGCGGTATTCAATTTTCAGCGGTTATCAGTTTGATCAGTGGCATCTGCGTTCCATTAAAAATAAGATGCAAGACAAAAGAACAAAGACTTTGGAAATAAAAAATTTTATCATTCAAAAATTGAAGCTTATGAAACGCTTAAAATTTTACATAATCCTCTTAGCCTTGCCCTGCATGGCATTGCAGTGCAAAAAAGATGATGACAAGAATGACCCTAAAGACGTCACCCGCCTTTCGGAAGAGTTTAAATCCTATGCCTATTTCAAAGAAGGCAGTTGGTGGGTGTATAAGGAGTTGAATAGTGGCTATCTTGATAGCGCTTACATTATTAGAAGTGATATTTTGATTGAACATCGATCTGAAAGGCATGGGGGGCCTGAGGATTATGAACGCTTAAGCTATGAACTTGTAAGGGAAATTTATGAAAATGAAAAAGATACCATCACATTGGAAGGAGCACCAGCAGCCCCCCCCCAATGATGATGACGCTTTTAATAATAGCAAAAGGATTTTTGGGCTAGGAAGATCTATTTTCAAATACGGAATTTCAAGAAATCTATTATTAACCACACCAGTTGATACCAGTTATAAAGTCAACGAAAATGGTGTTTACATAAAAAAAACGTTGGATTCAATAACTATCCAGGGTAAAACTTACCATGATGTATTCATTACCAAGCATCCCGGTCGGCAAGGAGGGGAAACGAATGAATTAATCAAGTCTGATTATTATGCCAAAAATGTCGGATTGATTAAAAGAATTTATTGGGACGGCCGCGTAAAGGAACTCCTTAGATATAATGTGAAGCAATGATGGCAAATGGTAAGATAGTAAAACTCGTAAAACAGGTGAAAGTAGTACAAAGTAGTCAGTACAAAGTACTAAAATTAGCGGTATTCAATTTTCAGCGGTTATCAGTTTGATCAGTGGCATCTGCGTTCCATTAAAAATAAGATGCAAGACCAAAGACAAAGACCTTAGCAATAAAAAATTCTATCATTCTTTAATTCAATCATTCAAAAATTGAAGCTTATGAAACGTTTAAAAATTTACTGCTTACTCCTGGTACTGCCCTGCCTGGCTTTGCAGTGCAATAATGATGATGATGACAATAACAAGCCAAAAGACGTCACCCGCCTTTCGAAAGAATTCAAATCCTATGCCTATTTCAAAGAAGGCAGTTGGTGGGTATACGAAGAGTTGAATAGTGGGAACATTGACAGCGCTTATGTGACAAGGAGTGATATTTTGGTTGAACATCTTAAAGAAAAACATGGAGGCCCAGAAGACTATGAACATTTAAGTATCCAAATAGTCAGAAAGATAAAAGCAAATGAAAAAACTAAAATAACACTTGAAGGAAATTCAGCTGTAAATAATCCATCTATTAATGGAATATTATGGCAAACATCTTTTAAATACGGAATTTCAGGTAATACGCTTTATTGGTTACCTTTTGATTCCAGTAATCGTCCTGCGAATAATGACCCTTTCCCTGTAAAAAAATGGGACTCCATTAATATCCAGGGCAAATGGTACTATGATGCGTTTAAGGCAAAACACCCTGAAAGACAAGGTTCAGAAACCAATAACCTGATCAAATCAGACATCTATGCCAAAAATGTCGGTTTGATTAAGCGAATTTATTGGGACGGCCGCGTAAAGGAACTCCTTAGATATAATGTGAAGCAATG
>CAZLQF010000084.1:0-3004 GCA_964561545.1 uncultured Sphingobacteriales bacterium | reverse complement strand
TGAATAGTGGGAACATTGACAGCGCTTATGTGACAAGGAGTGATATTTTGGTTGAGCACCTACCTAAAAAAGGGGGGGGCCAGAAGATTATGAAGCTCTAAGCATAAAGGTTGTAAGAGCATTTAAAAGTAATAATTCAAAAGATACAATTGTTCTTACAGGAGGTCCTGTATTGCCATCAAGTGCCAAGGAAGCCCATTTTAACAATAAACGAGTATTCTCCATTTCCCAAACTATTTATAAATACAATATATCTAACAATACTCTATTTGTTTATCCACCAGATTCAAATAATAGAATTGCATCTGATGATCCCCATGTTATAATGAAGGTTGATTCAGTTGAAATCCAGGATAAATGGTATTATAATGTTTTTAAAATGAAACATCCTGAAAGACAAGGTTCAGAAACTAATAACCTGATCAAATCGGACATCTATGCCAAAAATGTGGGCTTAATCCGCAGGGAATTCTGGGACGGCCGCGTAAAGGAACTCCTTAGATACAATGTGAAGCAATGATGGCAAATGGTAAAATAGTAAGACCGTAAAACGCGTAAAAAGATTAAAGATGCAAGACAAAAGAACAAAGACATTAGCAATAAAAAATGCTATCATTCAAAACTTGAAGCTTATGCTACATAATAAAATTCAGTTATTCTTTCATTCATCAATTCATCAATTGAAAATTTACCTAATCCTCTTAGCCTTGCCCTGCCTGGCTTTGCAATGTGACCCGGATAACAATAATGGTAAAGATCCAAAGCCCACTTACTACATGTCCGAAGAATTCAAAGACTATGTCTTTTTCCCGGAAGGGAGTTGGTGGTTCTATGAAAATCAATACGGCCAAAAGGACAGTGTGTATCTATTTTGGAAGAAAACTAAAATTGTTAAAAATAGTAAGACTGTGGAGTACAATTATGAAATGTTTAAACAACACTTGACAAGTTCATTTTATGATTCATTATTTGGTTCTGGAGGAGCTGAATTAGCTGGCACTAAGCAACCTTCTACTTATTTTGAAGGAAGCCTCGAAAATGAGACAAATGTTTTTCCTCAATTTTTTACTGGCAAGGACGTGGATTATGTATTACCACTTAATAATAATTTAAAATACACCCAATTCCAAGATTCATTGAAAATATTTGATAACACTTTTTTTTATGTAAAAAAGTTTGAAATAATTGATCAAGAAGGGCAACAACAGCCAAAGTTTATCTGGTATGCTAAAAATGTCGGAGTAATAAAAAAGGAAATGTTTGATAGCACTATTTGGAAATTAAAAGATTATCACATCAACCACTAAAAATGAATGCTATGATTTACCGCAACCTCTTTTTGTTTCTGGTCGCCTTATTTTGCACCAGTAGTTTTACGTCCGAAGCCTCTGGTTATTCACCGGCTTATGCAAAAATGGTTTCTTATAAAGAAAGCTCCCTTTCCGGCAATCTTACCATCGAAGTATGGTATCATTTCCGGGATTCTGTACAATTCGGGGATTCAACTTCTTTATCCGTAGAGGACCCTGCAATGACACTTTCTCAACCGGCCAGTGCACCCAGTAGTGCTCCGCAAACTGCTTTCACTCCCGGCGATTCGGTAAAGAAAACTTATAACTTAAGCTATGATACGGCTGATTTGCCTTTTTATCCACAGGAAATTGAAATCAAAGAAGAAATTTTACCCCTTGATTCAGCCGGTGTGGATTCATTTGGGATTGAAATGGTAATGGCCGGCGGGCATATTTACTTCACCCCGTATCTTTCAGCAGAAATTTGGAATAACCGGGATTTCCATGAATTGCCCCGTATATGGAAAAAACCCGAACCCGGAGAACCAGAGCCTGATCGGGTTTATATTCCGGAAAATGAAGTACCGGAAAGTGATATTCCGGATACATTTAAGGTGGATACACCCTGGAAGGACAACTTGCAAATGGTAGAAAAAGAAGGATTGGCCTACTATGTGGAAAAAATGCCGGTTCACCCGGATACTGTGGCTCAATACCCCAACGGACCAGGGGACGGACCAGATTCGGTTGCGCAAAGCTCCAATAATACCAATGGAATCACGACCAATAGTTTACTTCCGGAGTTTTCCGGGACCGTATCCGGGCAGCTTATTGCAGCTACCAGGAATGACCTTGGCGACCCTGTTAATTTGGACTTATCTGGTATTTTGGTGAAGCTGAAAGAAGATGATGACTTATTCAATGAACAGTTCGAGACGGCTACCACAGATGAAAACGGGAATTTCACCATTAGTTATAAAGAGGACCAGGCTTTTGAAGGGAATGGGGTTGAACTTTTCCTGAAGATAAAATCCAAGAACAAAAACTATGAGATCAAGGTGAAACGAGGTAACATTGGGGCTTCCTATAATGAAATCATTGATATTGGTTATACGGGTGATAATACAACAGTGAACCTGGGAACCAGGGATATCAATGACCCGGAGTTTCGAACATTACATTGGTTTCAGAATGCCTACCGTTATGTAAAAAATAACGGCCCGACTTTTGGTTACAGTGATGGGTTTAATGTATTGTTAAACCGGAATGGATCAAATTTTCTTGCTGATGGCATGTTGGGCGTTTCTTCCCCTTTTCTCAATCCTACCATTCGCTTAAGGGATGAGGATGATGAGCATGAAAATACGGTTTACCATGAATTTGGCCACTTTTACATGTGGGCTTTACAGAATAAGAATTATATTGCTGTCTATTCAGATCCTGATCAGGATGACCATGCCTGGAGCAGGGAAAATACATCCCGGTTAGCCTGGAGTGAAGGCTGGGCCAATGCCATGCAAATGATCTTGGACGGCGTATATTGGGAGGAAGATAATGAATACGCATATGATGAATTTGGAACCTTAAGGACTTTTATGGCTTGAAGCGTGCATGGTTGCACCCTCAGGGTGATGAATCCCCGCAACGCAAATACATTCATCCGGATAGTTCAGTTTGGGAATTGGTTGATTATAAAATTAAAAAATAAACGT
>CAZLQF010000083.1:0-3005 GCA_964561545.1 uncultured Sphingobacteriales bacterium | reverse complement strand
CGGGAAAATGAACTGGCCATCCTGGAAGCCATGACTAAGAAAAGCCGGGACAGGGGGAAAATGACCCTTATCTACGGCCGCAGGAGGATTGGCAAAACTTTTCTGATCAAACAATTACAGGCTTCTGAAGATAAGCTGTATTTTTTCATCGCCCGAAAAGATGAAGCACTGCTCTGCAGAGATTTTGCCCGGCAAATAGAACAGGAGCTTGGCGTTACGCTTTTTGGTCAATTCAATCGTTTTCGGGACATCCTGGGTTACTTGCTTGAAATGGCGAAAGAGCGCCCGCTCGTACTGATGCTGGATGAATTCCAGGAATTTGTGCATATCAACCCCGGTGTTTTCAGTGAGATTCAGGATTTGTGGGATCGGTATAAACAGGAAAGCCGAATGCACCTGATCATTAATGGTTCGGTTTACCGCCTTATGAAAACCATTTTTGAAAGCTCAAAAGAACCCCTTTTTGGCAGAGCGGATGAGCGTATTCAATTAAAACCGTTAGTACCGGCTACGTTGGTTGATATTTTGAGGGACTATTCCCCGGAATTCAGTAATCGGGATCTGCTGGCTTTCTATGTGGTTACCGGGGGAATACCCAAATATATGGAACTGCTTGCTGACAAGGGCTCGCTTGATTTTGAAGGCATCAAAAAGGAAATATTCCGCCCGGATAGTTTTTGGCTTAATGAAGGGCAATATTTGCTTACAGAAGAATTCGGGAAGGATTATACCACTTATTTTTCCATCCTTTCCCTTATTGCAGCCGGCAAAACCTCCCGCCCTGAAATGGAATCCATAATGGGAAAATCCCTTGGGGGATACATTGACAAGTTGATTCGGGATTACCAAGTAGTAAATCCGGTAAGACCAATTTTGGCAAAGCCCAATACCAAAAGCGTCAAATATGAAATCACCGATAATTTTTTAGCCTTTTGGTTCAGGTTCATCTTTCAAAATCATGCGGTTCTTGAGGCCGAAAATTTCCCTTATCTCAGGGAGATTTTTGAGCAGGATTTCAACACTTTTGCCGGCAGGTACCTTGAAAAATGGTTCAGGGAAGTGTGGAAGCAAAAAGGAAAGTTTACCCTTATCGGGAATTATTGGGATAAAAAAGGCAATGAAATTGACATTGTCGGAGTAGATGAACGGGAAAAATCCATCACCTTTGCGGAAGTCAAAATGAATCCTGATAAACAAAGTTTAAAAGCGCTCAAAGCCAAATCGGAAGTGTTATTGAAACAATATTCCGGCTATCAAGCCTTTTATGAGCTTTTATCGCTTGAGGATATGGTATCGGAAATTGAAGCTTGATGCCTTTACCTTTCTTTGCATAGTCCAAGTTGAAAAGCTTGAACTATTAATCGTCCGGAATGATGGCCCCAAAATAGCAGAGCGATCTTAGTACTTAATACTTAGTACTAAGCACCCCTGACCATCTCAATACTCAATACTCACTACCCAATACTACACCAACGCCACCCTTTGACGCACCCCGCCCCCTACTTTTGTGTAAAAAACAAATTCATGATGGAAACACCCACTTACACCCTCAACGGAAATCCTAATGCCATTAAGGAACGCAAGGCAAAAATTGAAGAGGTCCGGCAACAGCTAAAACAAGAATTTTTCGGGCTCGATGGGGTCATTGACCAGGTGACCGACCAGATGAGCAGCTGGTATTGCCTGCCCGGTTTACAGGTAAAGCCGGTGATTATCAATTTATGGGGCATGACCGGTACGGGTAAATCTTCCCTGGTCAACCGGCTCACGGCCCTGCTCGGTTTCAAGGATGCCCATTACCGGTACGACATGGGCGAGATCGCTAATTCTCCCGGAAAAATGAACATCCACAACCAGCTTACCGATACCGAGTACCGGGAACCCGGGGCACCCTTTGTCATTTCCCTTGATGAGTTCCAGCATGCCCGCTCCCTGAATGAAAACGGGATGGAAAAAATCAAACCGGAGGAACGCATCGTTTGGCAATTGCTGGATGACGGCACGTTTGAAGTGGATGAGGCCTCTTCCAAGTTCCTGAACAAGCTCAGCAATATTTGCCATATGCTAAAAGAGGCGCTCAATTGTGGCGTTTCGGCTGAAGATGGCCGGGTGGTGGAAAACCAGGAAACCTGGCGCCATATCATCAATACTTACGTTTATTACTCAGGTATGATCTTTTTTCAGAATGAGATGAAAGAATTTGATGACGAAACCAAAGAGGCATTTCCAAAATTAATACCGGACGCCATGGTTTGGGCCATTTACGAAAGCAATCCCAACATGTTCGGGGGGTTAACCTTGTTAAAGGACAACGTGGCATCTTTCAATCTCCGGCAAACACTGGATTTTTTCCTCGATGTCAAGCGAAAAGCCATGCAGCCCACGACTGTTGATTGCACCCAAGCCCTCATTTTTGTCATAGGCAATTTGGACGAGGCTTACCCCATGCACCAAACCAACAACCCGGATCTGGATGCCGATCATTTGCACCAAAAAGCCCAAAAGATCAGTATCATGGACATCAAAGGGGCCTTGAAAAAGCGCTTCCGCAGCGAGGAGATCGCCCGGCTGGGCAACAATCACATCATTTATCCGGCCTTGCGAAAGCAAGACTTCAAGAACATCATTCGAAAGGAGCTGAACCGGGTCAGGGAGCAATTGCAACAAAAAACCGGACTCCCGCTGACCGTAGATCAATCCTTTGAAGCCCTGCTGTTCCGGGAAGGCGTTTACCCGGCCCAGGGTTCCCGCCCGGTCTTCACCACCATTCACCACCTGGTTTACCCGCTGGTCACCGATGTGCTCATGCAATATTCCGGTAGCGTTGAAGCAGTGGAAAGTGTTTGCCTGTACCATGAACCCCCTCAGATCAAGGCCCGTATTGACCGGTCTAATGGCTCGAAAGTCCAGGAACCGGAAATCATCAGCCGGGAACAACCTTTGATGCTGAACACCATGCGGGAAAGCAAAAAGGATGACCAGCAAGCCATCATAGCCGTTCATGA
>CAZLQF010000082.1:0-3037 GCA_964561545.1 uncultured Sphingobacteriales bacterium | reverse complement strand
GCATCAAAAAAACAATATTTCACCCAGGAACAGGAACAGGCTGCTCGCTATGCGAAAGCGCTGGGTCATCCGGTAAGGATCGCCATTTTAGAGCTGCTCAATTCCCAGGCCTGCTGCTACCACGGGGATATGAGCGAGGAATTACCCGTTGCTAACTCCACCCTTTCCCAGCACCTGAAAGTCCTCAAAGATGCCGGCCTGATTCAGGGGGACATCACCCCTCCCCTTACCAAATATTGCATCAACCAGGAAAACTGGGAGCAAGCTAAAAAGCTGCTTAACAACATTTTACAGTAAGTAATCAAATTTTCCCTTCGTTATTTTGCGAACAACCTTGATTTTCGTAATTTTGCGAATAGCTAAGCGGCTCACCCATTTTATTTTTTAGCTTCCATTAAAAGGCAAAAGCAGCATAGAATGAGGTAGCCGAATTTTTTGTCAGAATAATTCGTTATTCTACGAAAAACGAAAACTAACTCGTAATTTTGCGAAACAAAACCATTAAAAGCAAGAAGCCTTATGACATCCATTAAAGTGTTGGGCCCTGGATGCCCTAAGTGTAAATCCACTTACAACAATGTATTGGAAGCCCTAAAGCAGGAAAACATTGAGGCTGATGTTAGCAAAGTGGAGGACGTACAAGAAATGATGCAATACAATGTCCTGACCACCCCGGTCCTTTTAATTGACGAAGAAATCAAGGTAAAAGGAAGGGCGCCAAAGGTTAACGAGATTATAGAATTCCTAAAAGAGAAGAACAGGGATAACCAGTAGTCTTGCCTAAGGCCAGACGAGAAGAAAATCACCAGAAGCATCACAGGGGGTAGCTTTAAGCACCCTGACCAAATCAAGTTCAATTATGTTTGAGTGGTTACAACATTTTGCCGACTGGCTCATTTACAGTGTTTTCAATATTGGCGCTGATACCCATTTGGGAACAGCCCTGAACTTCTTTGTTTACGATACCATCAAGATCCTGATCTTGTTGTTCATTATCGTATTCCTGATGGGCGTGATCAACGCCTACTTTCCGATTGAACGGCTGAAAGGCTACCTCAACCGCAATAAGCTTTACGGCCTTGAGTACCTGTTTGCCTCCATTTTCGGAGCCATCACCCCGTTTTGTTCTTGTTCATCCGTGCCTTTGTTCATCGGTTTTGTGCAGGGCGGCATCCCGCTGGGGGTTACCTTTTCCTTTCTGATCACCTCCCCTTTGGTGAATGAGGTGGCTTTGGCTTTGTTCATTGGTATGTTCGGCTGGCAAACCACCCTTATTTATGCCGTATCCGGGATATTGCTGGGGACAATTGGGGGCTGGTTCTTAGGCCGATTTAACCTGACCCCTTACCTTACCGATTGGGTCCAGCAATTACTCCAACAAAAGCAGGAACAGCCGGATTATGAAGAAGACCAAAGGCCATTCCGCGAACGATTACCGGAAATCACAACCAATGCCCTGGATATTGTCAAAGGCGTAGTGGTTTATGTACTCATAGGAATTGGCATAGGGGCTGCCATGCACGGCTATGTGCCAGAAAACTTTTTCAAGGCTTACCTGGGAGGCGGAGAATGGTGGACGGTACCGCTGGCTGTGATTTTAGCAGTGCCCATGTATGCCAATGCGGCCGGTATTCTACCGGTTATCCAGGTATTTGTATCCAAAGGGGTACCCCTGGGAACCGCCATTGCTTTTATGATGGGAACCATTGGCTTATCCCTGCCCGAAGGCACCCTGTTAAAAAAAGTGATGCAGTTTAAGCTCATCGGCATCTATTTTGGTGTCGTTACTTTCTTCATTATTGTTTCAGGATTCATCTTTAACATGTTCTTATGAAAACTAAAACCGAATTAATGCTGGAACTCTGGCTGGAAGCCAGAACACGCTTTTCCAACCAATTGGAAGCCTTAACCGAAGCTGATCTGGGAAAAACCCTTGGGGATTGCCCCAACTCCGTTGGCTTCTTAATTCGCCACTTGGGGGATGTTGAATTGCTATTCGCCAAAAATGTATTTGGGGATAGAAGCGTGGAGGTCCATGCTAAAACGGTGATCGAACAAGCAGATACCGGGGAATGGACAGATCTGCAAGCGCTCAAAGACCATGTATCCTATGCTTTTGAAAAGTTAAAAGACATTGTAGAACAGCAGACGGATGCCGATTGGGAGGACACCATAACAACGAAAGAATTCGGCACCAAAACCAAGGCCGAGGCATTTGGGCGAATCATTTCCCATACGGCCTATCATGCAGGGCAGCTTTCGATTATTCAAAAATACGGGAACTATTGAAACCGCTTGATTGCAGTAGCCAATGAAATATTTAACATTGATCCTTGCCTTCTTATTAGCTGGATGTCAGTCAGCAAAAGACCCGAAAATCACCTTCCAAACAATTGATACGGATTTTTCCAAAGGGCGCTTATCCCACAAGCAAACCATTACCATTGATGATCTTGAGAAGTTTCATGGTCACCTGTGCGATGGTTTGGTGGTAGGAGCCCTGGGGATGCAGCAGGTTTTTAAGGAACTTTACCCGGATAGCCCCATTGACCGGACAAACTTACGGGTGGTCAGCAAGCCTTCCCCCTGCCTGACTGATGTGGCCGCTTATTTGACAGGTGGGCGTTACCAATTCAACACGTTTTACGTGGATACGGCATTTGACGGCATCTTTATCGTAAAGCCAAAAGATGATGAGCAAGCTTTTGCTGTTGCCCTGAACGAAGGGGTAAAACCCGATGCCATTGATAGCATGGGTGCCCTGGCCGTAAAGCAACAGTTATCCCCATGTGCGATAGATAGCCTTCAAAAGCTGGAGGAAGATTTCACCGAAAGGCTTTATGAAGCTAATCCTAAGGAAATTTTTACCGTAAGGAAGTTGGATGATTTTCAATGGAACCCCAACCCTAAAAACGATTACCGTAAAACCGATATTCTCAACAAGGATTTACCTGCGTGTAACCATTAATTACCAGCAGTATTGCCATACCTGGGTTATCAAAAAGCTTGGTGAATTTCAAAAAAGCAAAAAGTATTG
>CAZLQF010000081.1:0-3058 GCA_964561545.1 uncultured Sphingobacteriales bacterium | reverse complement strand
ATTTAATGTGTTTAGCTTTTAAAACAAAAAATTAGCTGCTAATTTTTTGTTTTGAACACCCCCGACAGAAAAATCATCCCAGGGTTACTTTCATGACGCTATCGGTACAGCATCGTTCCCATTTTAAAAATTAACAGGAGACAAGCTCCACGGAAGTTTTAAAAGCTTGACCTAACTATTGTAAAAGTCAGGACATTTTACGTTTATGCTACCTTTTTTAAATAAAGTATTGATTACCAAAAATTTAAATGTATAGAGATGAGGAGCTTTGCGTTATCATTATTTTACTCAACCAGTTAGCAGAATTATTCTTGAAATTAAATGTTAAATGGATGATGGTAGCCAACAAACAGCAATCATTAATGTCGTTTGAATTCCTTCCATGAAAGCGCATTTAGCCTTTTAGTATCTCTAAAGTTCGGGTTAACGACTTCCAATTTCTGGCCCGTTTTCCAGGGTAAGGGGTGCAAAAAATTGAGCTCCTGAAACTTAGAACCTGGAACATTAGCCCTGTTTAGCTTTGCTTTTCCAAATTGCCCTCTATGTAACCACTCAAATATTGAAATTCTTTCGTGAGGTCGCCGTTACGGGTAATGGTAGCCCTTTTAAACATGGAAGATTCAGGGTTGTCGATGTAATTGGGCAAAATCCGTTCTGTCAAAACTTCTCCAAATTCATGGGAAGAATCCCGAGGTAATTCATTGGGAAGGTTCCCAATGGCCATGATGTCGATGGAGTTTTCTTTAAAAGGCTCCGTCACTTGATGAGTATAACGGTCAATGCCATAAAAAGGATCGTTTTTATAAGAGTGTTGAACGGTTAATGGAACCGAACCGTCAATATCGCAGGATATGTCAGCAATGGTTTTTATATTAAACCTGGGATTTTTGATGTCGGTATATTGAAAGTGCCGTGGTGCTTCAGGGTCCCAATAAATGCAGTTGACGAGGATGTCAGTCATCCTTGTATAGGGCATGAAGTTGCTTTCAAATTGACTGGGATTGTCAAAAAATGCTTGGGCATCAAATTCCTTGGATTCTTGAAATCTATACAGATCAGGCACACTTAGAATGGTGTAAACGGGATGATCAAAATCGTGGTCAAGAAATTCTTGTGAACCAACCTGGGAAATGCCTAAATCATCCAATAAACTTTTAGCACCGTGGCCCACCCGGCCACTGCCGGTAATAACAAGTTTGAAAGGTTGAAAATCAATCCCCTTATATTGGTCGAGCATTGCTTTGTAGTCTTTACATTCATGGGCTGGGGCTACATCGTACAAGCCATGCCGTTGCCCATGCATCATTAAAGCGTAGTGGCAGCCTACAACACCCGCATAATGGCCAAATCCAATAAGACGACTTCCATTTCCGTTTTTTAGTAGTTCATAATCAATAAGCTGGATGTTTTTGTTGATGACTTGCTGTAGCATTTCCCGGTTGTAAGGCTGCATTTTGGTGGTATGAGAGAAAAACATGTAAGTTTTACCGGATATTAATTGTTCTGTTGGCACTTCTTTGATACCCAAAAGCAAGTCGCATTTTTCTAAATCGTTGGTGACCTCAACACCGGCATTTTGGTATTCTTCATCATTGAAACACCTGAAATCAGAAGGTTCAGCAATAATTTTAATGTCCGGGAACATGGTCATTAATCGTTGACACTGTTCGGGTGTAAGGGGAGTTCGATTATCCTGCGGTGTTTTGCCTTCTTTTATGATACCTATGGTCAGTGCAGTCATTTGAGATTGATTTAGCTGTTATAAAAATTTTCACAAAGTTAATGCCAGTTTTTGAATTTTTAAGTGAACTTTTTGCTGATGAAAATTGATAAGTTAAGTCCATGTTTACCATCGTATAACTGACATGTTGTCAAAAATTGACGTTGGTATTGTAATTGTAGCGTAGTAATAAGTATTTGATCTTTAATTTAATGGTTATAAGCAGGCACAAAAAATGGGGCCGACCGGATTTGACAGGGTAGCTGTGCCTGTGATGGCGTGTCGAGTGTTTAGGAGATGTCACTCGTAAATCCAAATCTTCGATCTATTTTAAATGGCGATAACGCCAACTTATCAATGGCCGCCTAACCAGCGTTAGTGCAGCCATTCCTCCACCGGGAGCGTTCAGCCTGTTGGTTCCCGGAACGGAGGTCGGAAAACAGGCTAGGTTGAGCAGTTGCCTGGCTGCTTGGCCGAAATGCAATCCAGGCTTTGGCAATGAGCGTGGTTGAGTCCTTTCCCAACTTATTGCTGAAATGGAAAAAGTACTACGCACGTAGAAGTCACAGGTGCACTGCCTCTGGACGAGGGTTCGAATCCCTCCGGCTCCACTACCTTTTCTTTAGACCCATGACAATGGATGGTTTATCATGGTTAAAAAGCTTGAGGCTTCAAGTTTTGGGTTTCAGGTATTAGGAATAAGTTTTAAAAATCTCAAGGATTGTGAAAACTAAATATGAGTGAGTTACCACTCAATTCAACACTTCCGCCTTTTTATTTTAAGTATTCCCACCACCATATTACGAGTGATTACTATTTCACCACTATCTTCATCACCGCTGCTTTGCCCGTTTGGTTTCCTACAATGTGAAGCATGTAAAATCCTTTGCTGAGTGCGGCAGGGATATCGAGAGTTCGTTTGGCTTCTTTGGATTGAAGCGTGAATGATGTTTGCAGCACCGGTTTGCCATTTAAAGTCTTAAGGTTGATGGCAACCTCCTCCCGGAAATTGTTAAATTCAATGTTAAGCATGCCGCTGACTGGGTTGGGATAGATGCTTATGTTGCTATTCGGATCTTTTTCAAATAAAACGTGAACCACTTCACTTAGTTGCTGATCGCCACTTCGGTCAACCTCCTTTAGCCGGTAATAATTATGGCCTTGCAGGGGTTCCGGGTCCAGGTCGCTGTAATTGTTTCTTGAAAAGCTCGTACCTTCAGCTTCTTGGGTTAAGATGGTTTCAAATTGGCCACCAGGGCCTTTTCGCTGAATTTGAAAATGATCGGCATTCTTCTCACTGGCAGTGGCCCATTTAAGCTTTACATCATCCCCATGTTT
>CAZLQF010000080.1:0-3096 GCA_964561545.1 uncultured Sphingobacteriales bacterium | reverse complement strand
TGGGACCCGGAGCCGATGAAATCGTCAACATGTTTGCAGCCATTATGCATAGCAAAATTCCTTGTAAACAGTATCGCGAGGTGGTCCTGGTCCATCCTACCGTTTCCGAGTTGATGCCTTGGTTATTGGATGGCCTTCAAGAAGTGGATGCAAAAGCAGAAGGATAGGGCACCTTTTTGAATGGGTGAATAGGCGAGGCACGGTTGTAAAAGGGGCATTAAGCCTCTAAGCAATAATCATGGTTTAACCGTGCCACGCCTCTTTTAAAAAGGGCTTGAAATATTATTGCGGAACAATTATCGATAAGAAATCTTAGCCCGCAAGGTTTTCAAAACTTTGCCCATTTCCTCCTTGGGAAAAATGGTTTTTTGAGCACTTGAAGAGGTCCCCATTGGGGTATCATTGATTAACCCGTTTTCATAGGCCGGCATCATTTGTGAAACATGGCCGTATTTGACCATGCAATGGTGCGTAATCGCATCTATGTATTCATTCATCACCCCGATCGTGCTTTTATCATTGTTCGTCCGGGCGAGGACCAGTGGGCCAAAGTCCTCCTTGATCCTGCGAGGGTCATCCGGTTCCATAAGTTGGTCATGCGTTAATTGCTCTATGAACCGTTCAATAAAAATAGTCCGGAGGTTTTTCAGGTCCTTTTTCAAAATGCAAAAGAGCATTATGGAATAATAGGTTTGATTGTTAACAAACATCAAACATTTTTTACCGTCAAGGAAGAACAAATGACCGTTCCAGTCGCCAAGCGTTGAAACGGTTAAGTTCGTTTGGGGCGTTTGCTCCACCTTTCCGATGAATTTTGCCAATTTGTTGGTGCAAAAGATGGTTGTCATAGGGATTCATTTAGAGAGCCATTTGTCCTGATTGATCAAAAATAAGGCTTAATGACCAATCCCGTTTGCGTTCCATCAAACTTTTACCAAGCAAGGCTGGCGAAGTAAAACTCCTGGCTAATATCCGTGAAATAAGGAAGCAATATTTAAGTAAGCGAAAATTAGATTAAGCTTCTATTCCTTTTGCGCACTTCGCGTGCCAATCAAGTTCACGCAAAGGCTGTAAAGGTTTTCTTAAAGGGCTCAAAGGCTAATAAACTGGTTATTGGGATTTTAATCACTTTTGGAGGTAAGCGGGAATCTTATAGCGCGCTCTGCATGTAAAAAAGGTTCACGGAAAAGCAAGTAGCTGCCATTTGTGATCGCCTGCAATGATAAGCCTATTTTCAAGTTGGAATGAATTGCTCAACCTGGTCAATAAACTCCTTTACATTGCCGATTAGGGGTCTGACATCTTCTGATTCAAATGTTACAATATCATCATAGTCTCCTTTGAGGCGCCAGTCATAAAGCTCGGATAATAGCTTCCCATATTTTTTATCAAATAAACCAGGTTTTACAAAATGTAAGGAAAACTTTTGCTTTAAACCGGAATGAGTTTGGGTTTCAATACCATGTAATACAAAAAGGGCATTAATGGCGTAAAAAACAGCATAATACAACCGGTTAACCGCAGAGTTCCAATAGCTATGATCAGCCAGTAAACGGGCAGCTTCTAAGGTTTGGCTTGCTGACTCAATGCGATGCCGGGCTTATGCTTGCCTTTCACCCTGGTTCATAGTGAAACCCCTTCCCGGGAAACCCTTTCGTAAAATGGCGTAATTTTATGCCGCCCATGCCATTCCTTTTTGGAAAAGACAAAGAGGGATAAAGGCGCCCCGGTTTCAAGCTCCAGGTCATATAACTGATCCCGAAATTCCCGTTCTTTTTGCACATCAACTTCGTAATTCGTCAAAACAATAATATCCCAATCCGAATCAGGCCGTTCATCCCCCCTTACACGTGAACCATACAGAATAACTTCAGCATCCGGGTCAACCGTGGAGACCGCCTGCCGAATCCTATTGGCTATTTTTTGCGTATGGGCTTTCATCATCGTGCTTTGATTCAAATCTATTAATTTTAACCCAATTCTTTATCAATTGGTTTTTAGGTACCCAAAATTGTCCGGTTCAATGGTATTTCAGTTTGCTTGGATCATAGCCCACCAAGTTTTAACGAAGGGCTTAGTTTTTTTTAAAATTCACGAAATTACTAAATCAAAATATCAAAGCATTATGAGTGAAAAAGCAAACGATACCCTGGAAGAAGGAAGATTGCCGGCTTACAATATTCACCCGGGTGAAGACCTTTATGATGAATTGGAGGTAAGGGGCCTGAGCCAAAAGCATTTTGCGGAACTGCTCGGTTTGAAATCCAACATGCTCAACGAAATCATCAAGGGCAAACGCAGGATTACCCCGCAATTGGCCTTGAAGTTAGAAGCGGGTTTGGGCATTAGTGCCGATTTTTGGTTAAAAGGCCAGCAAATGTATGACCTTTACCAAGCACGACAAGCTAACCAGGAAACCCTGGCCAATATCCGGGAAAAAAGTTTTATACAACCAAACAACACGGGATAGTTAACAGGAAATGTCAGTTGAATTAGTTATATGAAAATTTTATAAATAAAAAGCCTTAAGGGTTCTACAATGAATTTTATGGAAATGTTTTTGAGAAGTTTTGATCTAATAATAAAATACCTATTTAAGTTGAGAACTTGTAATTGGGGTGGTTGGCCGTGCCCTTCTATTTAATTTTATTTAGGACCAAAAAAGTTTCTTGATTTTAAATTGAAAAAAAGCAAGGTTAAATTTCGAACTTTTTTGCCCTTGGCTTTAGCCAAGGGATTAAAAATCTGAATAACAATGGCTTTAGCCATTAAATAAACCAAAGTAAGAGCTAAAGCCTTCTTTTTATTTCACTTTTAACCCCGACCTAAAGGACGCGGCAAAAGTGACCGGAAAAGTTAATTTAAAAGTAAAGGATTCGTTACACCCTACCTCACTCATTTGGTAAAATCAAGTGAGTGGGGTTTTTTATTAACCGTTATTTTCCGGTTAAAAAATTTTTTTGATCAAATTTTGGCAATCTAAAAAAGCCCATTAATTTTGTTAACCAAATAGTTAGTTAAACCAATTAGTTAATGTCTAGAGAAATCCAACCAACCACTGACCAAAATATCCTTCAGGCTGCTCGTCAAGTCTTC
>CAZLQF010000079.1:0-3208 GCA_964561545.1 uncultured Sphingobacteriales bacterium | reverse complement strand
AGGGCTTGATCTTGTTCTTTGTAAAGCTTCTGGTAATCGGGTGCGGATGAATTCATATTTTTTTGATAAATCTTTAGCTCTAAGGGAGTGTACTACATCTTCGGTCAATAATTGTAAAATTCTTTCGGGAGGAATAATATTGAATACTGTAAACCATGGATAAGACTCGAGCAATTTTAGAAAGAGCTTATGTTCATCGTAATGGCCAACATACTTACGATTGCCCTCAAGCACTTCAAGGCACGCTTCTTCGGGATAGTGATAGTCCCACATCAACCCGCGCATTAAATCAAGTTTCTTTTCCCTGGAAAACATAATGTTAATTTAATGGCCTTAACGCAAGGTATAAAATTTTGGTTTGGAAAGAATGGCGGTGATGTAGAAATGCAGAATCATTGCAACCATAAGAGGTCTTAGTTAGTGCCAGGTTATCTCTTGTAGGTTTTCCTCTACGCCAACCTTTGACGTACCCCCACTTGTACTTTTGAAAAAAAGTTTTAGCAATGAAAATTTCGTTAACAATTGTACTTGCTGGTCTGCTGTTGATAAGCTGTTATTCAAGCAGTAACAAAAAACACCATGAAAACGCTGCTGCTGATAGTGCTGCGTCCGAAGAAACCAGGGAGCAACATAAGGCTGAAAAGCAAAAGCCAAAAACTACTCCGGCCTTGACCGTGGATAATGATGTATTGCTGAGCTATGTTGCTTGTGATAGCTGTGGTGTACGCTTTTTGAAAGATACCAAGTATGGCGCCATTACATTTTATGGCTTCATAAAGCTCAAAAACATGTCCGGCCAAACCATACGGGAAGTGATACTTGACATGCCGCTAAGGATCAAGTACAAATCCGGTTACATTAATGCGTTTGAGCTTTGCCCGGGCACCAATGGCAGTTACCATTACATCACCGGCCTGAAAGGCGAGTGGCTGAAGCCGGAAAAGCTAATGGAAGACATTGATATTTCCTATGCCCATATTGAAGACTGGCCTCCTGGTGCTACCAAAACGGTTGAATTTTACGTGGGCGCCCCAACCAATTCCGTAACAGGCAATAAACCGTACCAACGCACCCCGGAAGAACTTGTACTGGAACCGGAAGTAAAAAAATTCATGGCGTTGGATTATGAGTTTACACTTGAAAACCTGAGGCCGATTGATGTGAAAAGTAATTGGATGCAGCAACAGAGGGAGCTGGGGTATCGGGAGTGAAAATTGTTTGTATAACCTTAAAATTCTAACAATTATGGAAGATTTAACTTGTAAGTATTGCGGCAAACCTTTCAGGAAAAGGGTTTTGTGCCATGATAGTCCGATAAAAAAGCACGTGGCTTTATGAGATGGCAAACACTGTGTCTATTGCGGAAAACCGTTTAAACGCAAACAAAAATGCCTGGACAGCCCATCCGGAAAGCATCAGTTGGATGAGTGAAAGGGGGATTCCTTTATGGCACAGGGCTTTTGGAGGTCTGTGTCATTTTTGGGGAAGAAAGTTTTTTAGATTTGACGCAATAAAAGTATATGAATCATGACAAATGTTTGGCGTATAGGTTCTGATTATGGAGGTAAAGATACACTTCCTGACTTTAAATATTATAAGGTTGTTTTTGCTGGAGAGCCTCCAAAAAATTATAATCAGGTCAAAAAGAAGGATTTAATAGCTATAACTAACGGGCAAAAAATTGTAGGTGTCGCACAGGCCTTAAATTATTGTAAGCTATCAGAAATAAGCCAAAATCTATCAAATGAATATGGTGATATACAAGCAATTAAAGTTAGTCCAATCTTTTTAGAAAAGGATTTCAATATTGATTTTGGTAAATATGGTGGTCAAGGCAGTCAGTTTCATGAAGCAGGTGATGAATATTCAGATCATATTAAAACTCTATTTTATCAAACTCTCACCAAAGCAAATTATATGGAGATTAAATACTTATTATCCAGAGAAAAACAACTAATTCTTCAAGGCCCTCCTGGAACCGGGAAAACAAGAAAAGCCATAATGCTTGCCAACCGAATGCTCAATAGTTGGAAGATTGAAAAAGAGTTCGAAAAAGAAGAAAAAACAGGTATTGATGAAAATGGCCATGTTAAAATATTGAATGGACTATATACACGAATGGTACAATTCCATCCGGCCTATAACTATGATGACTTTGTTAGGGGGTTAGTTCCTCAATCGGATTCAAAAGGCAATTTGGTTTTCAAGCCTGAAAACAAAATTTTGCTACAAATAGCCAATGAGGCTGAACAATATAAAAATGGTAAATATTCAGACAATCCACCTCCATTTATCTTGATAATAGACGAAATCAACAGAGCTAATTTACCAGCTGTATTAGGTGAGCTCATCTATGCTTTAGAATATCGAGACGCTCAAGTTAATTGCCTTTATCCGGACTCATTTGAAAATGACAGTAAAAACAGCCGCAAAATTTCCCTCCCTTCAAATCTCTACATCATCGGCACCATGAATACTGCCGACCGTAGTGTCGGTACCCTGGATTATGCCATCAGGCGAAGGTTTGTTTTTGAGCATCTTTCACCAGACCCTAAGAATGTGCTTTCAGGTAAAAGTGAAACCCTTTTCGATAATGTTAGACAAATTTTTGGAACGGTTGAGCCTTCAAATAACAGTAATAACCTTGGCCCTAAATGGAAAATGACGAAAAATAACCATCTCTCTGGTGAATTTGATTACAATGATGTCATGATCGGCCACTCCTATTTCATGGCAGATGATGAGAATAATTTGCGAAATAACCTTGAATACAAGATCAAGCCTATTTTGTGGGAGTATGCTAAAGATGGGATTCTCATTGATAATGGGGATCAAAAAGTAGTTGATGAAATAAACAAACTAATTGTTTCCTAAAACCATCTACAATGATCATTTATAAAGGCTACGAGCATCAAGTAATTGATAAAACCGAAATGCTAAACGGTGAAGAATGTACTGAGACATTTTTACCATGGTGCAAAGTACCTGATTTCCATAGACGTAAGGATGAAAACGATAAAGGACTTAAATTAACTCTAAATCAGACCAAAAATGAAAACAATGCCGTAAGAGCCGATTACATCATAGGCGTTCAATGGCTTAAAAGGAATCAGGATATTGTCAAAGTTAAGCCTAAAAAGGGCAACATTGATTTCTTTAAGATCCTCGATTCTTGCTTACAAGACCCGGTGGTAGGACAGCACATGGA
>CAZLQF010000078.1:0-3270 GCA_964561545.1 uncultured Sphingobacteriales bacterium | reverse complement strand
CTTTCAGGCCCTGAAAAGCGTTTCTTGCCATAAATCCCTCACTTTTTTGATAACACTGTTGCTTTAAAATCTTGAAGTTACCAACATCATCCGGCAGAGTGAGTTCTTCCTTTTTCACCGCTTTCACTAATATCCCACAAAGCTTACCCCTAAAAACTGCGCTTAAAATTTTTACTGGTAGCAAAAACTTTTTCGAGGCCGGTGGTTATTCCGATGATACTGACCCCCCATTCCTGCACTTTTGGATGTAGTTATTATTGGCGCAAAGGATCTGAAGCCCGTTGCTTGGGAGCCGTATCCCTTCGGTAAAGTACCTATTGGCCTAAATCAAAAAAATGTGTAGGAAGATTTTACTTTTTCCAGTTGGAAGGCAAGAGCTCTTCAAGCTTATTCACTGGATGATCGGGAAGACTGTTGAACATGTCTCTCATCCAAAGGAAAGGATCCACCTGGTTTTGTTTACAAGAACCCAGGAATGAATATATCATAGCTGCTCTCCTGGCTCCATTATGAGAGCCTGCAAAAAGATAGTTTTTACGGCCCAGGGCAACTGGCCTGATCGAGTTTTCCACTAAATTGTTGTCTATTTCAAAGCGACCATCTTCTGTGTAACGCATCAAACGTTTCCACAAGCTCCAACTATAGTTTATGGCATTTCCGATGGCACTCTTGGGAACTACTTGGCTTTGGTTTTCACTAAGCCATTCTCCCATTGATTTTAATATCGGCTCGGCCTCTTCCCTGCCTGAGGGCCTTGCGTTCTTCAAAGGACTTTTCTTCCTTTTTGGCTTTGCGCTCTATCTTATATAGTTCACCTATTTGATCCAGGGCATATTCCGCCCGCTTCCTGTCATTGTTTTGGGCTTCAAAGAACTTTCGCCTGGCATGCGCCATACATCCTAATAAGCGGATATGCTCCTTTTCATCAAATTGATCATAAGCCCGATAGCCATCAGTTTGTAAATACCCTTTAAAGTTCTTCAAAAATTCCTCAGGTCCTTCCCGACCCCTGCCTTTCTGCTAATCGAAACAAACCAGGCGATCCAGGGGCGGGTAATATACCCAGTGATAACCCCGGTGTGTTTCTCCTTTTTTAGTGGGATCAAGCACCCGAATCGGGGTTTCATCGCCCATCAGGTAACTGCTTTTTTGCACTTGCTTTTTGAGCAACTCATACAAGGGAGTGAGCAATGAACAGGCAGCTGAAAACCAATCATTAACCGTAGATTCAGCTAGCTCAACGCCCAGGCGGTTCATGATTTTCCGCTGCCGGTAAAAGGGAAGGTGATCCACGAATTTACTTACGGTAAGATGGGCTAATAATCCCGGCCCTACATTGCCTTTGGGAACAGGTAAGGAGGGCATGGGAGCAATGCGAACCCCTTTATCAGGGCTTTCAGTGTATTTTGGGCGGACAATTTCCCTTACATGCAATGAACCAGGCTCATATTCCAATATTTCAGTAACGACTTCGCCTATCTTTTTCGCTCCCTCACCAATACCTTCCGGTTTTATGATTTCTTTTTTGCGGGGTAAGTGTGCTGGCAATACAGCACGGCTGTGGCCTTTCTTTTTCGTCTTGGGGCTTTTCCGGCTGACTTGCTCTTCTTTGCTTTCCTCTTCCTTTTGAGCTTCTTCCGGAGATGAAAGGGAGATATCCCCTAAGTTTAATTTAAGCTGACCCGGATTTTCTATAATCAAGCGTTCGCTTTTCCTGCCAAATAATTGGCGTTTAAGCCAATCAATTTCTTCTTTAAGCTGATAGTTTTCTTTGGTCAGCTCATGGCGATCATTTTCGATCACCTCTTGCTGCTCTTTTATGACTGAAAACCGAGTGTTTAAATCTTGGTATTGGGCCTGAAGAGAGGAGTTTTCTTCTAAAGCGGCTTCATACCTGCTTTTTAGCAGATTAAAAGCTTCTTTTAAGTCAAGGTTTTCAAAGTTGTCCCCAAGGCCGTTTTGCATGTAACAAAAATAAGCAAAACCTCCCTATATATGACCATTTTAGCCCTAAAAAATGAAAAAAATCAGCCGGTTTTTTGCTCGTATCTTTTTCGCTTTTTCGTGCCTTTCAACTGGATGCCTTCAACCATCATAACCAGGTCTGTCCAGGGCATCTCATAGCAGTTTTGCTCGTTTAAAGCTGGTATTTCAAAAGTGCCTTCTTCTAGCCTTTTATAGTATAAGACAAAACCACCTGGTTCCCATTTCAACAGTTTAAGCTTATCCCTTCTACGGTTGATGAACAAAAATACCTCACCAGAAAAGGGATTTCGCTTCAACTGGTCGCTTACCAGTCCGCAAAGCCCATCAAAGCTCTTGCGCATATCCGTTATACCCAGATAAAAGTGGTAGCTGTGTGAGGAAGTAAGAGCAAACATAGGCTTAGAATAAATGAATGAGCTTATGTAAGCGGGACAAATCAAATTGGCCATTCAAGCGAATCACCACACCATTTGGATAGTTTATCTCCAAAGGGGCATTAGCAGAAGCCTCAGGTTTTATAGAAATGGGATGGAATGAGGAAGAATCATCCTGATTACGCTGGCGATAACGCTTTTGCCAGTAATAAAAGACTTGTGGGTTAATACCTTCCCGTTTACAGAAAGCTTTCTTGGATAATCCGCTTTCATAACAAGCTTCAATAAGCCGGAACATCTCTTCCCGGTGAGCAGAATTTCTCGATTTTGCCATAGTAAATTTTTCCCGCTAAATTAGAGGGGCGATTTAGGCAAAACAAGATGTACTTCACCGAAGGCTTACAGTCGTTCAGCATTAATCAATACTTTCGCTGTCGGATTTTATCCTTGTCAATTATGGTCAATTTACGGCTAAATTCCAAGTCAGTGTTTTTAAAAATATCCAAGAGGAATTCTCCCGGTCCTTCAGGGTCAACATCTAAAATTCTTAGGAAAATTACTCCTGCTTTTGGCTTATGACCATATTTATAAATAAGTTCACCATAGTCCTTGTCAAAAGTAATGATAGTTCTTTCTTCATCTTCAGCAATTTTAATTACTTCTGGATCCAATATGCTTGGATTATCAGTTCCTATGGCTTTGATATCAAAACCTTGTTTATGTAAAATTTTTGTACTTGCTAATGGGAAATTTTCGTTGGCAAGAAGTTTCATTAGGCAGTTTGATCTGACAAGTCATACATGAGTCCATCTTGAATGCATTCATAAATATAAGCAAACACAGCTTGAAGATCAGCTTTAGTTAACCGAGGGTAGTTTTCAAGAATTTGTTGCTGGGTCCAGCCGGCAGC
>CAZLQF010000077.1:0-3368 GCA_964561545.1 uncultured Sphingobacteriales bacterium | reverse complement strand
ATCAATGAAGAATTGGAACGGTTTGCCTATATTACTTCCCATAATTTACGCGCTCACCTGGCAAACATGACCGGTTTATTTAATATACTGGATAAATCGGCAATAAATGACCCCTCCAACCGGGAAATAGTAGACCTGATTGAAAAATCTACTCAAGGACTCAACGAGACGATCAATGATATGGTGGAGATCGTTTCCAAAAGAAATCAGCTCAATCAACCGAAGGAACGAATTAGCCTTGATGAATTGGCGGAGAAAGTCAAACTTTCCCTCAATGAACAAATACAAGACACCAATGCCGTCATAGTAACTGACTTCAGGGAAGTTCCTTCCATCAAATTTGTAAGAATCACCTTGGAACAGGTTTTTTACCAACTCGTGGATAACGCATTGAAATTCCGGTCTGTAAAACGAAATCCGCATATCAAAATTTCCACTGAAAAAGAGGATGGTTATAATTGTATAAAGTTTGCTGATAATGGCCTTGGTTTCGATGCCAATACTTATAAGGAGGCCATTTTTGCCTTTTACAAACAACTTTATCCTGATCAGCCCGGAAAAGGCAAAGGGCTTTATTTACTCAAATACCAGGTAGAAGCCATGGGCGGCCATATTCAGGTGGAAAGCCGGGAGGATGAGGGAAGTACTTTTTACATTTACTTGAAAGCTGATGACACTCATAATCCATAAGCCATTGGCTTTATCAATGGGAACTGGTGCGTTGGCCAATTAAGCGGTTAGCGGTAAGCGTGGCTCGGTTAAAAAAACGAAAGTTACCGGCTACAATTCCCGGAGCGGTGATGTCCGCATCAAGCTCCTCCCATCTTAGGGCATACCCATTTAAGCGGAGTTGCACCTGTTTCAGTTGCTCCTTGGAAGCTTCTTTTAAGGTTTTAAACCGATCAGCCGGAAAGCCAATAATTCGTCATTTTGGTAGTTTTACATAGACTCTTCCGCCTTCAACCAAGGCCTCTTTGATGTGGATTTAACTTGTACTTGTGTACTATCTAATGTGGCACTCATAATATTTGCTAACGAAAAAGTTTGATGCTCAAACACCAATTTTTCAAATTTCCTTACTTTAACTGCCGGGTTGCCTTTGTTGCTTACCAATCTTATGAGTTTCAGCCAAAATTTAAACTTCCACCAAATTATTTTCCATGGCTACTTTGATTGTGCCGGTTGGGTTTCTTTTATTAAATTTTTTAATTATATTTTTCTTTGGTTTCAATGGTATCCTCGGTCGGGAATAATAGCTGTCCAATTTTCCGAGTGGTACATTCCTGAGCAACCATGCACAAAATTTCTTTTTTCCAGGAAGTCAGATTCGTAAGCGGTTGTTCAACATTTCTTTCCGACCGGGTTTCAAAAAACAACTCGTTCACTTTCTGGCTTTAATAGGAGCCTCCGGCTACTAATTTATTTATGGCCTCGATTAGCTTTTCTTTGCCTGTATTTTTGATGATATACCCATTAGATCCGATTTCCAGAATGTTAAAAACAAATTTACAAACGTTATACATCGTTAAGGCAAGGATTTGTACTTCCGGGTATAAATCCTTGCCTTTCTTACTTAAATCAATGTACGGAATGTTGACATCCATCAAAATAACATCGTTGTTCCTGTTTTAAACCAACAACTAATTCTTTCCCGGAAAAGGTTTTCGGTGAGCATGATCCCATCCTCATTTTCAACATAGATTGAATACGATTTACAAATATTTGATGATCGTTTACGATCTCACCTTTGATGGTTTGATTCGGTTGCATAATCGAAAGGTACCATGTTAATCAAGCTGCCTGAGTTAATGGTTGAATCTATCTTCGCCGTCCCGTTTAAAACATCTACCCTTGATTGAATGTTTTTTTGACCAAAACCCCTTTTTATTTGAACCGGGTTAAATCCTTTACCATTGTCTTCCAGAATCGAATTCAGGTAATCTTCGTGGGCTATCAATTGAAATTCAATGCCATTTTTTGATTTGCTTCTGAATTGTAAATATTGCCTTGATTCATGCAGTTTTAACCCAGCCCCTTTAAATCATCTCTTTATTTATGAACCCGAATGGTTTTATTTAGGTACTTGTGAGCTTCATCACAATATCTCCGAAAGCAATACGAAATCCCAATAATTTTTAAGCATTTCTTTTTCCCACTAAAAATTCTAGCTACCTGCTTTGCTCAAGGGCTTTACTACCGAATTATTCGGTTTACCCGGATTCATAGACCGGTAAGCAAAGCTGAGGATGTTAAGCAGCTTACTGAGTTCTTTTTTTAGGCTGTCTATATAAAGGGTATCAGCCATTACATTCATAAGCCCTATCATGAAAATGAAAATGCCTATGCATGTTTTCGATATACAAATCAATCAACGAAAGCAAAAATCTACCGGTTTTCATGGAGAATTGTTTCAAAGGGTTTTCATGGATAATTTAGTTGAGCCTACCAAATTACTTTACGGTTGAAAAGAACATAAAATTATTTAATCATGGTACAGTATTGGTTTACTTTTTCGTTTCTACTTTTCACAGGATTTTATGGCGTAACGCAAGAAGCGGTAAAAGAAAGTAGAAAGCAAGCAAACATGGGGAATAACAAACAATTTACTAACCAGTGGTTTTCCAGGGTTAAAAAGCAAATTAAGCAGCAGGAATACCACATAAAGGAAACGCCTCAAAAATACCAGTGGCATAGCCCAAACCGCGCGCAGAACATGCGGTTTACCTATCAGCCTAATCAGGTAAACATGGAACCCAGAAAGCCTCAATCATCCTCTGAAGCATGGCAGCTTAATTTAAAAACCAAAGGGCTTTATGTAAACGGTAGACTTTACGAATCAGCGGATAAACAGGCAAAAGCAAAGGTTCAGGACAGCCTGGCTATCTTCAGGCAAAACGGTTTTGACATTGAGTACGTGAATAAGGAACAAGGCATGCGGCAAAACTTCAAAGTATATGAACCGGATCGTAAGGCGGATAATGTCCAAATCAAATTGGCAGCCCAAGGGCTGAAGGTTAACAAGGTCAATAACAATGAACTCCATTTCTATCAATCAAAGCAAAGCCGTAAGCAAAAGCACGTCAATTACAAAAATCTAAAAGTCTGGGATACCAATGGTGACCGACTTAAAGCCCGGTTCAAGACGGATGGAAATGAGGTAACCATTCATGTAGAAACCCAAAATGCAGAATTTCCCGTCAAGATAGACCCGCTCAGTACAAGCTCGGATTGGCAGGATGAAAGTGATCAGGCAGATGCTCACTATGGTTTTAGTGTATCCACTGCCGGGGATGTGAATGGGGATGGCTATTCCGATGTCATTGTCGGTTCGAGGTATTACGACAATGGCACATACCGTGAAGGCCAGG
>CAZLQF010000076.1:0-3409 GCA_964561545.1 uncultured Sphingobacteriales bacterium | reverse complement strand
ACCGCAACGCCGGCGATATCAATGGGGCCGCCGCGGTAATCCTCTGACTTCGGTTCGCTGTGTCTTAAATTCTCAACTTCATACGGAATGTCGGCCAAGGGTATTTCTTCTCCGTCTTTGGTGACAATTTTTCCATGCCAGAACAAGGATGGTGGAGCGTCGTCATGGTGCACGGCTTTAACGGCCAGACGGATCCGGTCTTTTCCTTGTACGTCCAGTTCCGCTTCGCCGGTACCGATCGACCAGGGTTGAGTCTGGCCCGCGCTCAATTCTTTGCCCTTTTTGTCAGCTATGTGCCATTTGATGTTGAGATGATGAGAGGAGTTGGGCAGGTCACATTCGCCAACGATGCGATCCTCCCGGGGCCACGCATGGAATACGGAAAAGTTCATGGGGCCCGGTTCGTTATTCGCTCTTTCAGCCAGACGGCTACCCGGCTCAATTTCATAGCTGTAATCCACCTGCACGGTACCTTCAGCGTCGTACCAGTCGACGTTCGTGATCAGCTGAGCCGCCTTGCGTGGATCGGGATCGAGCTGCGGATCTCGGCGCAGGAACGTTTTTTCCGGCGCAGTCATCTCCTCCATCCCCCGGATCCAGAGGGAATTGTCGTAGGTATGTTTTTTTTCGCCCTTTAGAGCGTCGGCCATGACGATGTAGTCGTCGGTGACCAGCAGAAGGCGTCGCTGGCGAATCTTTTCCGTAAAGCCCTGCAATTTCATTGGGTTGTCCGGTGCGTCGGGGTACGTCGGGATGAATCGCCGATCATCCTGCATTCGCCGGTCGCCTTTCTGGTTCACCGGCGGAATGAACGACCAGCGGGTATCGGTCTCAACGGCCGCTGCCTGCAGGTTGTCACCGCTGTAGAAATGCAGCAGTTCGCTCTCAGTGGGTTCCTGGGTTTTCTGATCGACCACAACCATGTTGTGCTGTGTCGACATTTGGTTGAATATTCGATAAAACACATTGCCGTAGCTGAACCATTCGCCGTGCGGGGTGCCCATTTCCCGGCCATAGCGCATCAGGCAAACCAGGTTCGTGCGGTCGTCGTGGCCGTGGTGTCCGCCGTCTGTTCCGTATTTCAAGGCCGCCTGAATGCGTTCCTCGATCGGGCGGTCATTCTGGCTGCGTAGAACGGCGTACCCGATATTGTCGGCGTGAAATGACTTCTCGTACGGCCGTGCCATCTCTTCGGGCGGTTCGGGTAGATCGGGCACCCCGTAGAGCAGACTGCGTTCATTCGGCTTCAGGCGGTTGAGTGCAGGCAGGAATTTCGGGGAGCGGAAAACGTGGTACGCCAGCTCGAAACGCATGCCGCCGATCTGTCTGCTGCGGGCGTCGTTCATCCCGAAGGACACACCGCGGTAATCCATGAATGGCAGTATACCGTCGTACAGATCTTCCAGTGTGAGAGTGGATCGACTGACCGGGCCGTATTTAAGAAAATCCATTCCACCCGCTTCCGTCGGATCCCCCGAAGCGGACGGATCGATTCGCAACTTCTGGGAGTATTTCACCGGAAAGCCCTTGTTCAGCCAGTCGATTCCCCGATGTTTCAGCGCACGGGCGATCTGCAGATACCGGTTGGTCATGGAGGTACTGTAGTTGAGGGCGGATTCATGCCACCACCCGTCGGGCATGAAGCCGGCCGCGAACATATCCATCAACATGCCCGGGTCGTGTATAAATCGGTTCGCCATGGCCATGTCATTAATGGACAGGGCGGCATATAATCCCCCCGCGGCCATGGAGACCTGGTGATTTCCGATCACCCCCCGACGCCCTTCGTTCATAATCACCTGCTCGTACAGGCGAAATGTTGTTTTGAGATTGTCCACATCCTGGGGGGTTAGCACCTCGCTATCCTTGATCAGGTCGAAGGCCGTTGCTGTTTTTCGGAAAAAATTGCCCTCCTGCACCAGAGCCGCATTGCAGGCACGCCTGACGGCCGGATAACCGGTTTCGGGATCCGAAAACCGGCGCAGATACAGCGCCACCTTTTCGGCGAGTTTCCGGTCACGGCTGAGCTGCCAGGCGATGGCCGCATTTTTCGCATGGTTGGCGACTTTTCCATTGTACACATACGAGTTGTTTCCCCGCTCGGGCTCGGTCTTCGGCACGCTCCAGTTTCGTGCGCTTTTTACTCTGTCGGCGCGTTTTTTGCCCGCCCAATCATACTGCTCGGATTTTTGACGCACCGCATCCCATCCTTCTCTATCAAAAATCACATTTGGCGTATCCAGCAGCCGGCTGGTATACAGTTTCATTGTCTCGGCTGCTGCCGCATCACCGTTCGGAACGAAGCGGATTTTTTGAACTTCATAGTTCCCTTTCGGAACCCGGTCCGTTGGCGTTACGCGCACCCGTATACGCTTTGACTCGCCGGGGGGCAACGTGACGCGCGGGGGCTTAATACGAACGTTCATTTCCTCCCATCCCCGCTTTATGGCCGATGCGGTCACGCTCAGCGGTTTATCGCGGACGTTCCGGAGACGAAGTTCATAAACCGCATCCTCGCCCGCTTCAGCAGCCTTGCCGTTTGTCCGGCAGGATACAGCGAGCACATCCCCGCGAACCAGTCGTGCATTGCTGATTCTAACATGCTTTTCAGTTCCGTCGGATAGGGTTCCTGAGACCGATATGGTCTTGATGAACTTGACCCACGCATCAAGCGCTTCAGCGCGATCAAAGTCTTTCCAGTCGACAAAAACCCGATGCGTACCACCGCCCGCGACGCTAAAATTGGCTGAGTTCTTTTGAAAAATATTGCCTACGTCAGCACTTTTGACTTGAATTTTGCCGGTGAACGTTGTGTCCTCCGACAGGGTGATCTCAAAGGCGAGCCCCGCAAAGTATCGGCCGTTTATGGCTCCGGTGCGGCCAAGATCGGAACGTGGTTCCCGGTCATCCGGATGGGCGTACGTCGTGTTTCCGCCGCTTTCCAATTCCCCATTCAACGCGGGCAGCGGCCGTTCGGTCGGTATATCGCCGGCATCGCCCCATACTGTGTATACTTCGGCGTCGACAATCGCCGTCATCGCCAGTAACAGGCCGAGTGCCACTGGAAAAAAGCATCTCTTAAGAAAACGTTTATACTTGACGTTTGGTTCACTTCCGTTCAACGGTTTCATTGGTTAGTTTCTTAATGTGTTCCTGACGTTATCAGCCATGATACCAGTCTCGTGTAATTACTCACCCACCATTCAAATAAAATTGAACTTTACACGATCAGATTTCCGGTATGAAAAATGTGATGAAAACATCATCACATCGATGAGACGCATTTTCAAAGAAAACATCCGGTTTTTGGTGCATAAAGGCATTATTTACTCGTGGACAATTTACTCTTGCATGGCATTGCTTCCTCGAAATGCCTTGTTATACGCCAAAAATCGGACGCTGAGTACGC
>CAZLQF010000075.1:0-3709 GCA_964561545.1 uncultured Sphingobacteriales bacterium | reverse complement strand
AATGGCCAGTTCAGCCTATTTTGATGACGGCCAAACAGATGAAGGCAAAGTTTTCATTTACCATGGCAATAAAAGCAACAACCGGAAACGGTATGTCAGGCTTTATAAGGATGACCTTAGTACTCCTCTTGTTGCAGGAAGTGGAGATTTCAATGCCGCTCAGTTTGGAGCCGGATTGTTTGGCATCAACCCGCTGGGTAGGGTCAGCGCTAAACTTGTTTGGGAAACCACAAAAGAAGGCAATAATTTCAGTGGCAGCCCTGTTACCAACGCCACAGCCACAACCGGTAGCCAAAGTAGTTACACCGATCTGGGTACAAGTGGCCAAGAATTAAAAGCCGAAATTGATAAAATCACCAATAGCCGGCAAACCAAAGTTCGGGTGCGCTTAAAATACAAACCTGAAGACCGGATTAACGGACAAGTTTACAGCCGCTGGTTTTATCCCGCTTATACAACCGGATCAAGTAGCAGCGGTTCAGCCCTTCCGATTGAACTCGCTAAATTTACGGGTTATGCCGGTGAAAAATTCAACCATTTAGAGTGGACGACAGCCAGCGAAACAAACAATGACCATTTTACGGTCTACCATTCCAAAAATGGCAAGCAATGGGAGAAAATAGGTCAAAAAGAAGGTGCCGGAACTTCTACTGAAACCAAACATTACCATTTCACGGATACAGATCCTTATCAAGGCTATACTTACTACCAGCTTAAACAAACTGACCATGACGGTTCTTATACCTATTCCAATGTAGTTGTTATTAATCGGGCTACCACAGGTGATCAAAGATTGCAGCAATTAACGGTTTATCCGAATCCGGTAAAACACCATCTCACCTTTAAGTTGATCGCTGACAAAAACCGGAAATACAAAATGTATATCAGGGATTTGTTCGGCCAAACGGTTAAAAGGAGTCAATTTTCCTCCAATGGGCAGGGTTTAGTGCAGCAGAGGCTTGAGGTAAGCTCATTGAAACCTGGTAGTTATGTATTAAGAGTCATTGGTAAAAAATCGTCATTTGAAAGCAAGTTTATAAAACACTAAAAAACCCGGGAAGTTATTTTGCTATGAACCAGGATGAAAGTTAGAAAACTAAATTATAAAACCGGACTTCTTTTAAAATTTAGAAGCGGCTATTCCCCTTGTTGGTTATAATTGGCTATTTTTGGATTCATTGATGTAGTAAACAAAGGAAAATGCCAGGCAGGCTTGTTATCTTTCTTGTACTAAATTTCGGGGCGCTTGCCATAGGCGGCCTTTTAATGGGTGAGGGCCCACAGTCTATTTGGTATGAAAAACTGAGCAAAGCGCCCTGGACACCTCCGGGCTGGTTATTCGGAGTGGCCTGGCCGACTATCATGCTATGCTTTTCCCTTTACCTGGCCTTTCTCTGGCCGAAAGTTTATAACAAAACCCTTTTGGTCGGTTTATATGCCTTGCAATGGTTCCTGAATGTCAGCTTTAACCCAGCTTTTTTCAATTACCATCTTTTATTGGGCGGCTTGATCATCATCATTGCTTTGACCTTCCTAATTGGCTTCATTTTATGGTTTTACTGGTCAGCGTTAAAAGCCAAGTCCCTTTTACTGCTTCCTTATTTCCTTTGGTTGCTAGTTGCCATTTCCTTGAATGGGTATGTGTTTTTATACAATTAATTATAGCTTTTGATTTCACTATACTTTTTAGTCTATAAAGCCATCGTTATGTTTTAAAGTGAAGAAAGCTTGCTAATCCAGAAAACTGCTCAGCAATATAAAGTGGACCAGTATTTATTGCGCCCGGAGTACTGTCAGTAACATGGTAAATGAACCCGATGAAAAGTATAACCCCAACTCCATTGCTGAGCAATTCTGGCGGCTATACGAGCAGCAACCAGGCCATTTGAAAATGAGGTGGTGTATTGATATTTAGATTCATGGAATAGAGGGATTTTAAGCCCATCCGAAGTTTTGATTGGGCAAAAATTCATTCAAACAAACCACTGTAAAGTGATAGCCCCTTAATCCGATTCCCCCTTCCTAAAATACTGCTCCCTTTTTTCCCGAATATTAGCCAGGGTTTCTCGGTTGGCCCGCCGGGCTTGGTAAAGGTCATACATTTGCTGGCCTTTTAACCAAAAATCGGCACTAATGCCCAAACCCGCTTCTAACTTCAAGGCCAATTGCGGGGTAATCCTGCGTTTGCCCTTGATGATTTCGTTGAGCATGTTGGATTTCAAACCGAGCAGTTCCGCAAAATGCTTTTGGCTCAGGCCCCTTACCTCCAATTCATCATAAAGGTCTTCACCCGGGTGAATATTGTAAGCCGGCAATCTTCCTTCTTCCAGGGTATCGTTTGCTTTTTCACTCATAATGCTTTGATATTTTGATGAATCGTATCGTTACCGTTTTTTTTCATGAACAAATTCTAACCTGTATTGCTTGTTAAGCCTTGCAGAACTAATTCCTGCTTTATCCCCTTTTAACTTTTCTATATGTAAACTCTTAATGGTTTTTAGATCCCGAAAATTTTTGGCCCGTACAAATCGGTTAACGACCTTCACATATTGCCTGATTACAGATTGGGGTAATTTTATTTTGTTTTGAATTTCACCGTAATACAGCCTTTTCAAATAAGGTTGATCAAACTTTACTTTCATAATCCAACACTTCAACCGAAAAAATGATTTACTAATTTAGTGAATTTTTGAAAAAATAATCGGAGCCCTTTGCGAAAAACTTTGCGGCCTTTGCGTGAACTTGATTGGCACGCGAAGCGCGCAAAAGAAATAGACGCTTAATCTAATTTTCGCTTACTTAAATATTGCTTCCTTATTTCGCGGATATTAGCCAGGAGTTTTATTTCGCCAGCCTTGCTTGGTAAAAGTTTGATGGAACGCAAACGGGATTGGTCATTAAGCCTTATTTTTGATCAATCAGGACAAATGGCTCTCTAAATGAATCCCTATGACAACCATCTTTTGCACCAACAAATTGGCAAAATTCATCGGAAAGGTGGAGCAAACGCCCCAAACGAACTTAACCGTTTCAACGCTTGGCGACTGGAACGGTCATTTGTTCTTCCTTGACGGTAAAAAATGTTTGATGTTTGTTAACAATCAAACCTATTATTCCATAATGCTCTTTTGCATTTTGAAAAAGGACCTGAAAAACCTCCGGACTATTTTTATTGAACGGTTCATAGAGCAATTAACGCATGACCAACTTATGGAACCGGATGACCCTCGCAGGATCAAGGAGGACTTTGGCCCACTGGTCCTCGCCCGGACGAACAATGATAAAAGCACGATCGGGGTGATGAATGAATACATAGATGCGATTACGCACCATTGCATGGTCAAATACGGCCATGTTTCACAAATGATGCCGGCCTATGAAAACGGGTTAATCAATGATACCCCAATGGGGACCTCTTCAAGTGCTCAAAAAACCATTTTTCCCAAGGAGGAAATGGGCAAAGAAGATAGAGGGGTCTAAAACCCCTCGCTATTGATAGGAAAAATGATATTATGCTTAGCGCAGGGTTTCAGACCCTGCCCACTCAATTTAATAGAGGCGTGGCACGGTTAAACCACGATTATTGCTTAGCGGCTTAATGCCCCTTTTACAACCGTGCCACGCCTATCCAACAATAATTACCACCGAATGCAAGATAAGGCCAAAGGTAAGAGAATTACCGGGGTTTCGCCTATGTCCATCAATTGCC
>CAZLQF010000074.1:0-3921 GCA_964561545.1 uncultured Sphingobacteriales bacterium | reverse complement strand
ATTGGAGATAGGCATAGAGTTGCCTTAAGTCATCATCACCGGGTGGGCCATCAGGGGTTTTCCACTTGGTGTCGATGATGATGCGTTGGTTCTGTGGGGCATCCATAACAATATCCGGTTGAAGTTTTTTATTCGAAACATCAGGGCTTTGCCAAAACAATTTTGACCGCTGCCCTTTTACCTTATACCCCTGCGGTTCTAATGATTTCTTCAATTTGTAAAGCACCCAACTTTCCCAAAGGCGATTCATGTCAAACATCAGGGCAAAAACCCGGTTGTCACCACCCATGACATCCGGATGGTAATTGAGCAGGATTAAGCGGGCTAATTCCATGGCCGGCCGATAGCGTTCAGTTTTGCGATGGTAAGGGAGTCGTTTGAAAAAAGTGTCATTTACGTTAATACCCGGCATTTCAGGAAACTGGAGCAAAAGATTGCTGACCCTGTTTTGAAGACCCGGAGAAATGGTCATGCGGCTAAGGACGAGCAGGGTTTTGTAAAGGGTTTGGTTCCAGTAATTGACAGGATCATAAATGGTATGGCGGGTATGGAACCGTTCCTGGTGAATGAGGTTGTCGCGGATGTGCTTATTGAACTGAAGCGCCCCTTTCAAAACCGGGAGGTTACCGGTTCGCTTGCGGTATTGCTTGAGCAGCCCATTGCGGACAATGGTTTCGCACTCTTTGACAAACATGGCCAGGTAAAGCTCCAGGAGGTTGTGCTGGTAGAGCCGTAAATGGGCATAGTCGCTAACCCGGACATTGAGCAAGCCCGATTCTTTGAGCATTTGGAGCAAAACCTTCCGGTAAGTAGCTGTTTGCTCCGCTGTTTCGCTTGGTTGCCGGTCGATTTTGGGCAAGACTTCAATGGTGAGGTCCCTGACCTGGAGCACACCCACAAATTGGTTGAACTTAACGCCTTTGTGAATCAGGCTAAAGGCATCCGTCTTTTGGTTACCGTAATAGCGCTGTAACAATTCCAAATGGTCATCACCAAACGGATTTTTTGATTCACCCGACACTTTCAGGGTATCGTGCTCATAGCAGGTGATCAGGTTTTTACGCTTCTGATTCATTATTGAAACGATTGAGGAGCTGATTCAAAGCATCTTGAAAGGCTTCATTACTTAATTGATCTAAATCGGTGATCCGGTAAACCGGTTGGTCATCCAACATGTCTTTGGCCTCATGCTCAAAATTGGGGAAATCAGTGATGTTTTGGTTATGGGCTTTTTCCACAAATCCGGGGCCTAATATCAACCCGATTTTTCCGAAATCCTCAAAGAAATATTCCTGCAATAGGGGAATGATCTGGTTTTGAAAAGTTTGCTTTAAGTTATTTTCATCGTTCACGTCCAAAAAGTAGGAATGGCCGATGCAATGATCTTGGTCCATTAACCGCTCAATGCGGCCATTGATAGTACTCAATATTTCACTTAAATCAAAATTTTGATCTCCTACTTCTACCATTCCCCCATTATCATTGATTTCCGGGATCAAATCCGGTTCAGGATTAAAAGCCTTGAAAGCAAACCGCCTTCTGAGGGCTGTATCCAGGGCTTCCACACTGCGGTCGGCTGTATTCATGGTTCCGATAATGTAGAGGTTGGGTGGGACAGCAAAGGACTCCCGGCTATAGGGAAGGCGAACGGTCAGGGCTTCTGTTTCACCCAGGCGCTTATCCGGTTCTAAGAGGGTAATCAGTTCACCCAGGATCTCGGCAATGTTACCCCGGTTGATCTCATCAATGATCAAAAGGTGGGGCTCAGTATTTCGGTTGTTCAGGCTTTGTTGGTTAAGTTGCTGAACCGCCTGCTTGCGATCCTCATAGCCGAAAGCATCCCAGTCGATCCGTTGCTGCTCATTTGCGATATAGCCGTTTCGGAGCTCATTAAGGACAGCCCAGTAAAAGGTGGTGTGATGACCGCCAATGACACTCCGGAAAGCATCCGTAATGTTATCAATGGCCGAAATATCCTCAAAGGCTTGGTGAATTTTGGCCAGCCGCTCTTTCGAAACCACGTAATAACGGTCACTATTAGGGTTATCAAAAGCGATGTTTCCCTGACTGGTGATATGATCTACCAAGGCATCTTTCCCGCTCCGGGTCTGAATGGTATAGGACTGGCCTTCGGAGATAGCGTTCTCGGCTTCCTGTGCTAAGCGATCGTATGCTTCAGAAAAGTCCAGGGTTTGAGTGGCAGACGCTGGCTGATTCGCTTTCACCAAAGCAAAGCCTGCATTTACAGCCATCTGCTTAAAAATGCCATCTTCCACCTTGTAACTGATACCATCATCTTCCCCATCAGATGTTTGCGGCTTAATGCCCTCGATGAAATCCTCATAGGTCATGCTCTGGTGAAAGGTAACGAAATCCACCCGTCCTTCCTTTTCCAGACGTTCAAAGGTTTGCTTGAGGGAAGTCCGATCATGTGTGCTAACCGCTTCAGGAGCTAAAATTTCCACAGCTTTTGAGATCGTTCGATAGGTCTTGCCCGTGCCTGGTGGGCCGTGCAGGATTACATTTTGCGGTAAGGTGGTTTTTGTTTGATCGTAATTGTTTTCGACCCCTATAGTTTCGGAAAAATTCGCTGGTGTTTTGCTTTTATCGAAGGACTGGTATAAAAAATCCTGGGCAATTAGGCCTTGCTGGGCTGGCCCTAAGGATTGGTAACCCAGGTAGGCCTTAACACGATCCATTAGCTCCTGTTTGGGCAATAAATAATTCTCAAGCACCTGATTCGCTAACTGAAGGTAGTGCGGATATTTGTAAGTATGCTTTTCTGGATTAATATCGAGGAACTTACAGAAATGACTGTAAAACTGGTGCTTGTACAGACAATATTTTTCAGGGTATTTGAAAGTTAAAAGAACAGAGGCTGTGCGACCATCATTCCCCGGATTACCAAACGATAAACCTGCTTTTTCAACCAGTTCGTTAACATCGGTTTTAAAAGCGTTCAACCGTTCTTCTAAAGGAATAGCTTCATTGAAGAGATTTTTCAGGATTTCCCGGTAACCTTCGGGATCGGCTTCCAGCTCTTCTTTCATGGCTCCTGCAGCTCGCCAATCCAAAAGGTTGTGAAAGTTTATTTGTTTGACACTGGCGGCAAAATCATCTGCTTCAAGATCCGGTAAGCCCCAGTTCTGCTGAATAAGGTCAAACTTATAGGTCTCACCCGCCAATCCTCCTTGCTGGATGTAAGTGGTGTAAGCATGCACAACTTCCTGTAGTTCCTCGGATTTATCCGATGGAATACCGGGATAACGCATAGGCAGGCGGATATCGGGAATGTTTTCATTTAAAAAAGCGATAATCGAAGGATCGTGGGCTCTTTCACTTTCAGGTCTTATTTTATTTCTTGTACCTCCTATGTTATCAATATAATGGAAATGCAATTGTTGAATTTGTGCCCAATCATCAGCTTCTGCCGTTAAGTAGTAAAATCCATTAACCGATCTCGGGTTTTGGTAATTAGAATACTTCCCCTCCTCGTTATTTTCCCAATTAGGGAAAGCCGTTTGTGGATCAATATGCTGAGCCTGCAGGCTTTTCTCATCTAAAGCCAAGTAAAGCCTACCTTTTTGAACTTTAAAGATGACCAGATTTTTCACATTTAGGATTAAATCGTTATCCCTTTCCCGTACTACCCATTCCCCATCTGCAATTTTCATAGCCCGCTGAACGGAATTAGCAAAAGCTTTTAAGACGGTTTGTCTTTGCCTTGAATCCGGGAAAAAGGATTCAAGTTTATCCTGGATAGTCTGTTTATCACTTTGACTCATATGCTTTTGGTATTGGCGCTTTTTAAGTATAGTCAAAAATCAGGAAAATTATAGACATTGGGTAATCTTAGCATTTTGAGCCTTATTTGACTCTGGAAATATTAGGGGAAATTCTCCAAAACATGAAATACACAAA
>CAZLQF010000073.1:0-4396 GCA_964561545.1 uncultured Sphingobacteriales bacterium | reverse complement strand
CGCCTCAAAAAACCGCTCATAATTCACTTTGTATTCGTCCAGGATTTGGGCGGCCAGGGTGTCGTCATCCCGCAGAAGGGCCATAAGCAGGTGCCGGTTGGTGATATTGCGGTCCCGGAGGATCTTGCTTTCGAGGTAGGGCACTTTCAGCGTTTTTTCGGCTTGCTTGCTGAAGTTGTCTGTTTCCCTTGCACTGAATTCATCTTTTTCGGCTTGAAATAGCGCGGGTTTTGGTGATGCTTCACTTATCTAAGCAAGGGTAAAAATTTTTTGAAAATCCCATCCGCTATAAAGTTTATTTGGTTTTTAAAACTACTTTTTTAATATTCCACAGTTATTCAAAAATGGTATGCTATGAACTGCTGCGCCCACTGCGAAGAAGCCGGGGAACTTTTCAATGACAAGACCGCACGAAAAGAGCTTAAACGCTATCAGAAAAAGGGCCCTTTGAAGGCAACGCAAAAATTGATTGACCATGTCCGGCAATCTAATGTGGAGGGAAAAACGCTGATGGATGTCGGTGGTGGCATTGGGGCCATCCAGCATGAATTGTTCAAAGTTGGCTTGGGCTCGGCTATTCAGGTGGAAAGTTCTCAACCCTATATTCAAGCAGCAGAAGAGGAAGCTCAGAATCAAGGTAATGGGGATAACCTCACTTCTCATTTCGGGGATTTTGTAGAAATGGCTACCGAATTGCCGAATGCCAATTTCACTACCTTAGACCGTGTACTTTGCTGCTATCCGGCTATGGACAAAATGGTCGGTGCTGCCACTGAAAAAGCCCAACAGACCGTAGGATTGGTTTATCCCAAGGTCAATGGGTTGAGCCGGTTTATTATTGGTCTGGCTAACACGGTTCAGGCTATTCGGAAAAAGGATTTCCGGATGTACCTGTATTCCCGAAATGAAATCGAACAGCGGTTTGAGGAAAACGGCTTCGAATTGACCCAATCAGATAGCACTTTCGTTTGGCATGTGGAAGTGTATGAGCGAAAGAGAACCAAGTAATCTTCCCAAAGGATAACCGGGCTAACGCTTTCGGTTGCCAATCAAGGGTCATTCAGTAGTTATTCGTTGGCCATTCAATTGTCACTCGTGTCCATCGGTAGTCGAACCTGCGTCAAAAAGTTGTTTTAAGCTATATATTCCAGCGGTATTGCTACTTATTACCACTTACCACCTTATAACTATTTATTACTACCTCATTTCTACTTCATTTCCAGCGCATTTCCCTCCCAATAGCATCTTATCATACGTCTGCCCATCCAACACCCTCCTGTTACGCTTAATTGGCCCCGGTACTGCAAAGGGCGTCTCTGCGGTGGATGAGCCATCGGAAAAATAAAAATTGAGGTTTGGCAGTTATTGCCTTAGAATTGATCAAAAGCTGGAAAAGAGAATAAGGTACCAAGAATTACTCATAACCGACTGTTCTTAAAAGCTTGTAATAAAACTCATGGCTAATACCCATTAACTATTCATCCTTCAACATACCAGCTTCTCTTAGGTTCTTAACAAATTTTTGGTAAAGGTTAGCGGGCTCAAAGGGTTTTGTTACGTAATCATTCATCCCTGCATTGTAGACTTGGTCCTGAACTTGTATTAAGGCTGAGGCGGTTAGCGCAATAATGGGGATATCCCTGTAACCCTTTAGCTCCCTGATTTTTTTGGTCGCCTCATACCCATCCATTTCCGGCATTTGTAAATCCATCAGGATTAAATCAAATTGATGAGCAAAAGTAGCTTGTAGCGCTTCATTCCCGTTTTTAGCAACATCGACCTTGATTCCCCATCCATCAAGGAATTGTTTGGCCATGAAAATGTTCATTTGATTGTCTTCAACCAGTAAAACCTTAAAACCTTTCAGTTCAATTCCCCATTCCTCTGCTTGTTTTTTCTGATCTTCTGATTGCAGCGTTTGATTTTGTTCTTTTTCAAAATCAAGGGTAAATTCAAAACGAGTACCTTTTCCCACTTCACTTTTAACCGCTAAATGACTATTCTGGAGTTCCAGGAGCCTTTTTGATATGGCCAATCCCAAACCCGTTCCGCCAAATTGCCTGTTGGTAGATTTGCTTGATTGAGTAAAACTCTGGAAAATGGTGTCCAGTTTATTTTCCGGAATCCCATTCCCTGTATCCACTACGGCCATGTAAACGGTAATCGTATTTTGATCGGTTTTAACGCTTTTGGCTTCGATGGTTATGTTACCGGTTTGTGTAAATTTCACCGCATTGCCTACCAAATTGCTGAGGATTTGAGCAATGCGGGTTTGATCGCCTTTGACATGTTCAGGAAGCTCCGGGTCAAAAGAGGCCGCTAAGGTTAGGCCTTTATCCTCCGCTTTTAAGGAATGGGTTTTTTGAATACCGTTGATCACTTCTTTCAGATTGAACGTTTCATTTTCCAAATCAATTTTGTTGGCCTCAATTTTATTGAAATCCAGGATATCATTGATCAGGTTGAGTAAATTTTCACCAGAGAACCGCAGGGCCTTCAGGTTTTCCTTTTGATCCGGCCTCGGATCATTTTTCAAGAGCAAATGGCTTATGCCAATTACCGAATTAAGGGGCGTTCTGATTTCATGGCTCATGGTAGAAAGGAAATCCGCCTTGGCCTTTGAAGCTTCTTCAGCTTTTTCTTTGGCCTCTATCAACTTCTCTTCCTCTGTTTTTCTTTTGCTCACATCTTGGTATTGCCAAAGATGCCCCAGGTAGTGATTGTCCTGGAAGATAGGAATGTAATCTAATTCAATTGTTTTACCATTGCTTAATTGCCATTCCTCTCCTAATTTTAATTGACGGTTATGAGTTAATTCGGTTACAGATTGTCCAAAGGTTTCACTATCCTTAAATTGATGCTTGCCTTCTTCCATAAGGGTATGGCAATCCTTCCCTATCAAGTCATTACATTGATAAGGTAAGCTGAATAAGTCGCAAAATGATTGATTAACGATAACCACTTCCCGGTTTTCATTTTCCATGATGATCCCTGAATGGAGGTTTTCAATCAGGCTGTTTAATCTGGAGGAGGTAGCCTTGAGGGCTTCCTCTGCGCTTACTCGCTCTGTGATGTCCCTGGCCACAGCAGAAATTTCCCTGAGTTCATCATTGGCTTCTATTTTTTGCGCCTGTATACCAAGCCATTTTTGCTCCCCGTTTTTGGTAACAATCTGGATTTCATCATAAAATTTATCGGTGTTTTTATTAATTAAGTTATAAAACCAAGCATTGGCCTTTTCAAATTCGGGGGATTCTAATAATACTTCAAAATGTTGATTCACCAGTTCTGATTCATCATAGCCGGTGATGGAAAAAGCCATGGGATTAAGGTAGGTAAAATGGCCTTGTCTATCCAACCAAAATATGAGGTCCTGGGCATTTTCGATGTGCTGGCGGTTTTTGGCTTCATTGGCCTTTAATTGCTCCTCCATTAACTTACGGTCAGTAACATCCTGGAAAGTGCCATGGATTTTGACCAGATTGCCATTGGCAAACTCAGGAAATCCTTTGGTCCTGACCCATTTTTCTTGACCGGTCCTTGTTATGATTTTACCTTCCATATCGTAAGGTATGCCCCTATTTAACAAGGCATTTAAATGTTCTCGTATTTCCGCTTGGTAATCAGTATGATAAAAACCAATGCCCTTTTCAATATTCACATTTTCACCGATAGGGACTTCGTGAATCCGGTAGGTTTCACGGGTCCATTCCAATTCATTTGTGAAAGGAGAATATTGCCAACCGCCAACGCTTGCTAATTGACCGGTTTCATCCAGAAACATTTCCAGTTCCTTCTTCCTGGTGATATCCCGGGAGGAAACCAGCAGTTTTTCAATAGTCCCATCTTCTCCAAAAACGGAATTTGTATAAGATTCAAACCAGATGTAATGGCCATCCTTATGAAGAATCCGGTACTCTATGCGGTTCTTGTATATCCCCTGTGTTGCCTTTTCATGGGATTCTTTTTGAATCCGCTCTACATCTTCCGAATGAAAAAGCTCCTCGTAGGGATTCACTCCTATTAATTCATCCGGTTCAAACCCTAAGAGGTCCTTAACCGAAGGGGTCAGGTATTGAAAGGTGCCATCAGGGGTATGCACACTGATTAAATCCCGGCTATATTCGGCTATTAATTGGTATATCTCTTGGTTATCTGTCTGTGAACTTTCCATTATATTCCTGATCTATTCCTACATTCAGTTAAGTAAAAAATCAAATTTATACTTATAAAAAAATTTTTATTTCAAAATTAAATTATTAAAAATGGCCTCATCATAACCAAATATTTAACAACAAATACTTTAACACGCAAGTAAAAAAAAAGTTTTCTTTGAGTTCTAACTATTAAGACCTTATTACTATTTGTTAAAACTTTAATTCTAAAATGCCGGCAT
>CAZLQF010000072.1:0-4414 GCA_964561545.1 uncultured Sphingobacteriales bacterium | reverse complement strand
TTAAAAGCAAGTGAATATCTTTTATGATCATGGTTGTCCGATACCGGATCATTGGTTGCTGTAATGCGTTATTGAGCGGCAGGAAGGTTTCCTTGGCTTTAAAGAGATGCAGGTTGGAGGGCGAGCGGGTTTAACGAAACGATCATTGATTCGGAAACGGTAATGTTTATGAATGGGGAATTAGTTGCGATGAAACGCTCGGAGACAACTTTATGCTAGCCCGAAACAAAAATTTTATTTTAAGCAATTTTGTATATAAAAATTATTAATTTTTAATAAATTATTGATTATATATTTTAGAAAAATTAAACTATAAATTATATGGTTTGAATTCCAACTTTTCTTAAATAATTAAAAGTTGGATCATAAAATTCTTCCTTTCGAGTATGATCTTTTGTATCACCCTCTGGTACTACAATCACCATTCCTTGTCTAGCCCTTGTTAAAAGTACTCGATAAGCATTGATTAAATAGGCTTTTCTCTCTTCTTTATGAATATGTTGCCATTTATTTCCTACAAATGCAAAAGGTTGCCAACCTTTTTCAGAATACCGAAGATCACCATCCCAAGTAACACACGCCCAATCTAATTCAAGCCCTTGAACATGGAACTCTGTTGCTACTTCTTCTAAATAAAAAGAAGACCGAACATCATCCTTATCATTCAAAAACCATTTAACAGGGTCCATTGGTGATTTGACATCAATAGCATAAGGTTTTAATCTTTGAGCATTTGAAGAAACTACTAAGCCATAACGCTCACTTCCTCTGGCTTTTCTTCTAAGCCATCTTTTGGCTTTTGACAAATCTCTCGTTAAAACAATGGGATAATTTTGACTGATTTTTTTGAGGTAATGTGATGCGCCATCGACATCCATATCCAATAGACATTTCACAAAATTGGAAACATTCTCAGCCCTGAATGAGCGCATGGAAACCGATAAATGAAGGTTTTTACTAAAATTTACCTTTGTCTTCTCCTGCAAAGCCTTAATATGGGATTGTGCTTTGTATTCAGAGGCTTGAAGGTTAGGAGAAATATATACATCCCAATGAGGAAATTTTTCATGAATCCCATTTAACCACTCTGTAATACCAGCTTCTCCCGTATTGATTTCTTGGCCTCCTCCCACTAAGCATACTATGGTAGACCAATCAGGATGCCGATCAAGGCATGAAATCAAAAACTCAGGCTCTGAGTAATCGAATTCTAAAAGCCCTTTTCTTTGCTTCATAAACTTAATAGTCTGTTGTTTATTCCAAGCTCTCTGGGCCTCATCAAAAATTGCTACGTGGTCAAAGGGAGGTTTTGGGTCATCCACATAAGCATCACGGTAATGATGAATATTTTGAATAAAGGTTTTTACTGAGGTCCTGGCTTGTCCTTTAGTAATCTTACTTCCTTTACGTTTTTCGACCTCAATTTTATCTCTGGCTAATGCCTCTTGAAGAATTTTTACCAATGGCCCATTTCCCGATAAATAAACACTGGAGGAACCACCTTCTTTATCAAGATATGAAGTGGCCAATTGTAACCCCACAAGTGTCTTTCCCGCACCCGGAACACCTGTTACAAAGCAAATGATTTTCTTTTTTTGAGTTCGTGCTTGATCAATTACTGACGACAGTTCTGAAGTAGTAACATTAAGGTTTTGAGTTTCTGCATCACTTTTCGTTATGTTGTCCACTGTATGGTTCTTGTAGAGAGCAAGTGCAGCCTCGATAATATTAGGAGTTGGCGCATATCTACCCTTGGAAAAGTTATTTCCATTAACGGAGTCAGTTTCATCTTTCAAAAATTCAACAGTATAATCAAATATTTCTTCTAAGTTTTCTGAATTAGCATAAATTGGGTCTGTTAGTCGATCGTTATGATTGCTTAAAGCAATATTTACCCCACCTGGTTCACCCTCAGTTGCTACGAGTATTGGAATTAAAAAAGCATTATGACTTGGTTCATGAAAGTTTTTTAAGTCCACGGCATAATCCCAAACTTGTTCTATATCATGGCGGTTAAATTGGCTCTCACCAACTTTGAATTCTACAACAAAAACGCAACCCTCAATTATAATTAAAGCATCAACCCTTTTCCCCATTCTCGGTATTGAAAATTCAAAGAATAAAGTCCCTTCATAGTCCTTTAATGCTTTCTTTAGGATAGCTATTTGTCCTTCCCAAGCTTTATTTTGATAAAAGGTGGAATCAAATTGATTGGAAAGCGTAATTTGACCAATTATTTCTTGAGTAGAGGAGTTTAAAAAAGTCTGGATGTCGCTTTTGAAGAAGTAATTTAACATTTTTCCTGTTTAGTTCAAATAATTCCCCTTCCCTGGCATGATGTTCCGAACACCCCCGGTAGGGTCATCAACATCGCCCTTGTACCGGGGTATTAAGTGCATGTGGACATGGCTAACCGTCTGGCCTGCTTCAGTGCCTGCGTTTATGCCCACATTCCAGGCATCCGGCTGATAGCGGATTTCCAATATTTTCTTGCAGCGGTTCAGCACCACATTCATGCCTTGCTGGTAACGGATGTTCAGCGCAAAGTAATCCGCTACGTGTATTTTCGGGATGATCAACGCATGCCCTTGATTCACTGGGTATTTGTCAAAAATGGCAAAGCAAGTCGTGGATTCCGTGATCAGCTCGACCTCCTCCGCCAATTGGCAAAACGGGCAACCGGCTTCCCCGTTTGCCAGGCTGCGATACGGTTCAAATTCGTAAATCTCGCAATAATCATTTTTTAAAACGCTTTTAAACGGTAATTGAACGGGCGTTTGGTAGGTGGGTTGCTGATGTTCCTTGTGAATACGGATTCCTTTGTTTTGTTTGTTGATGTCCCTCCTTACCGCAAAGTATGCTTTACCGTTCCGCTTCAATAATTCGGAGATCCGCATGATCACTTCCGTCTGTTCCAAAGGCGGCATAACGTTGAGCACATACTGGCATAGGATGGTATCAAACGGGCCTTCGGGGTATTCCGCCTGGTAGTACGGATCATAATCCTGCACCTGGAAACCTTCCTGGCGCAGGAATTCGCCATCCTTCCCATAACCGCTGCCAAAATCCAGGACCTGCCCCTGGATGTAATTACGCTCCCAAAGCCATTTGGTAGGGAATGAAGGCTTTTCCCGGGGCTTGGCTGTCAAATCGGGGTTGTGCTTCATCCTAAAAACTTTTCACGCTTGTGCCATTCAAGAAAACCGGAATTGGGGTAATATTTTTCAAAAGCCGGTAACTTTTGCAGCGGTTCTTTGTCAAGGTTCTTGATTTTAAAGTAAGGATTGGAAGCTTCTTCAATCTTATCCGATACGTTAATCAAATACGATCCTTTTTTTCGTCCTTTTTCAATGGTAAAAATGCCCATATCAAAGGCTTTGTGCATGAAAGGGTTCATGGCCAGCCCATTGTCTAAAGAATCATTGTGGGACTTGGCAAAATCCTTGATATGAGCAGCCTCAATAAGCGGGTTCTGGTTAGCGATAACCCGAGTTCCCGTTACACAACAGGTGAAGTTATAGTACTTTTTAATCAGTTTCTGAAAGGCATCATTTCTTAAAAATATTTCTTCAGGCTCAATCTTTTCGCCTTTTATTAGCCGTTTCGCAGTTCGGTTTAGATTGGGATCTTTCTCTGGATCGGTATAGGTATACGCTTCGTACTTAGAAGAGAAATAATAGTTAAGAATGTTTGATTTAAAAGCATGGCGGTAAAAATGATTGTTTAAAAAATCAAACCAATCTTGAGCAAGCCATCCATAAGGGCTTTCTCGTTTAATGCGGTTAAACCCCACTCCTGAGTCGTGAAGGTCTTTTTTAGCTAATTCCCATATCCCGTCATTGGCCATTTTTCTGAGCGGCATGGCAATATCCCCGATTGGGGTATTCGGATCATAGGTCCGCCAATAATCTTCAAAAAGATCTTTTAGGGCATCATTGACAGGGATTTCATTTTGGTTGGTCAGGCCCTCTCCTATAAAATCGGCTATGGCCAACAAAAGAAAGAATTTGTGAGGCTGCTTTCCACCACCTTCTCTTCCTCCCCTGTTGAGTTGTGTAGCCCGGGTTAAAAAATCATTGATGCGGGCAAGATCATTTTTATCCATTAGCGTGACTTTAACAAGATTAAAGGCTAATTTAATAAAAATGCTTATATACTGTTACCTGAATTGCTTAGAAAATTAAAAGTATCCATGAAGTTGCTCTATGCGTCCGCCCCAACAATTCCGCCAAATGGATCAGATCGGGGTTATTTTCATGGATCTTCCCGAAAGGGGTCTTGCCATACTGGTTAATCGCAAGGATCAATTCTTTGCGGGTCCAGCGTTTTTGGCCTTGTTGCATAAAATGAAATATTGTTGAAACACGGTGGAAATATAATAGAAATACCGTAGAAATATGGTTGAAATACCGTT
>CAZLQF010000071.1:0-4532 GCA_964561545.1 uncultured Sphingobacteriales bacterium | reverse complement strand
GAAATTGTATTAGCCCTAAATCCAGATTTTATATAGGCTTTGTGGGGTTGTAACTAAACGGAAAATTCGGTGATTTTTCTTTTTTAAAAGTTTTTTAAATCAAATTTAAAGCCTGGAAATTAGCGCTTAAATGAGGTTAAGACATTTTACTTCTATTGGTTTAAAAAACTTGTGATTCCCCCTCTAAAGAAATTGCGGCAGGGATATTTTTTCGTATTGGTTTTAAAATGAAGGGATTATTGGCTTAAAAGGCTAAGGTTTAAACAAGAACAACCATGTTATTGCCCCTTTATTTGGTTCCATAGCCTTTTCATGCAGCGCCATTTAGTGGATTTCACCACATCCTCACTGCTATAGCGCAATTCTTCCTTAATGGCTTTGTGCGGATAATTCAATAAATAACTCCATTCAATGATTGTTTTACAAGGCTCCCCAATTTGCTCCATGGCTTCAACTACTTCCCTTCTACGCTCATTGAATTCCGGATCAGGATCCACCATGGCCGGATCGTCTACTTCCACCTCTACTTTAAGTCCTTGTAAATCCCAATTATTTTCCATTTCAAGCCTTTTGCAAAGGTGATTTTTGGCAATAGCAAAAATATAGGTTTTTAAACTTACCTTCAATTCGGTTAACTGCCCAAAATAAACATTGAAGTAAAAGCTACTAAGGGCCTCTTGATACACATCCAATGCTTTGGCCCGGTCCAAAGGGTAATTAGAAGAGGCCCAACTGAGGAAGGTTTCCCGATATTGGTAGTAAATTTCGGAGAACAGCGCCTCATCCCCATGATGCAAGCGCTCTATCACTTTACGAACTTCCACTAATGATCACTTTTTTCAATATTACTTATCACTCTACATTATGTATCCAAATATAGTTATTATAAAAAGAACCGTTAAAAGTGAATTTTTTAAGCTGTAAAAATCAATGTTAAATACTGACCATCAATAATTAAAAGAACAGAATAAAAAAAATTAAATTCATTGTTTACCTGAAATGCTTTTTTTGGTATAAAAAGGGTAAAAAGAACAACATTGTAATATAACAAAAACCATTTAAGAAGGATTTTGCAAAAATAGTAAAACCAAAAATTAAATGATTTTAACCCATATGATAAATTACGCCTTAAAGGGTATAGAGGGCAAGTTTAATAGGCCGCTTAAGTTTATTGGCGTATTGTTGTTAGCGATGGGATTTTGTGCTTAAAGATGAAGCCGTGTGGACGAAGAAGGTGGTGGTGGAGTAAAGCATTTTAAACCCTCCAAGGTTTCCGAAACCTTGGAGGGTTTTGCTAAGAATAAGGATTGTAAAACAAAATTAGGAGGTGTTTATGCGATTATTAAATGCAACGCTAAAAATGTTACTTTTTCTTGTTATTACCGGTCCATTCCTCATTGTCGGTTGTGATAAGGATGATGATGACAATGGAGAACCCAGTAATACTGAGGAGGAAAACAAGCCCCCGGAAGGTGAAAGCAATTTTACCGTTGAAGAGGGTGATGTTTCCATTCCGGATAGCGTTTTTTTCTATGATTCGTCAAATTACCGGATTGGGTTGGATGATACTGCTTCCCAGGCTTTGGTTTTAGGAGGAGCAAATGATTCCGGATCCATGGAAGTGATTTTTGCAGCGGATAATCAAAGTGAGGTCGTTGGAGAAGGCACCTATGAAGTGAAGGAACTGGGTTCAGGCACATTAACAGGAGTTGAAGCAACTGTAATCAGTGATGGAGACATATGGAGCACCTATAGTTTGAGAGGGGATAAGGATTTGGGAGAAATCACCATTCACAGCCGGTCAGGCAGCAATGTTTTTGGCGAGTTCAAAGATGTGGTATTTAGATCCGGTAATAATACCACAGCGACCTTTACGCTAAATGGTTATTTTAATGCTGACAAGAATTAAAAATGAGGAAAAAATACACAACACATGCTTTAAACAAAACCTTTAAATCCCCTTATCATTTCCCTTTTTCCTGAAAAAGTCCGGTGCATAAGCCGGACTTTTTCTATAAAGCATTACTAATCCGCAAATTTGAAATATAGTTCAAATTGTTTTGCTATGAAGCAACGGCTACTTATCCTGGTGTTGGTATTAACCCTTCCTTTGATAGGCCAGGCCCAAAAGGTCAATTTCAGTCAAATAGGGCTTAGGGCAAGCTACATTGATTGGGAAGGGAAAAAGTTTATGTATGGCATCGGCCCTACCGTTCATATTTATTTGGGAGACCATATTGTGTTGAATTACCACATCCAGTTCGGGGCGGATCATCATAAAAATTTCCATGTGCACAGCTATTTGGGAGGGGCTACTTCCATTTTTCTGGCCCTCTCTGGTCTGGAAGATGATGCCAAAAAACGGGAGTTAAAACTATTCGGTGCTTTGATAGCTGCCTTTATTCCGGAAGGTATAGGCTATACTGCCAAAATCACAGATAATGTATACCTCACGCCCTACATCAACCCCTTAGGCTTTCACATTGCTTCCAATGCCCATTTTAGTGGTGAGTTGGGAGGCAGGCTTGAATACAGAATGGGACGGTTCAGCCTGGCTCCTTATTTAACCGGGGAAGTGATGACTGCCCGGGATATGGAAAGGATTGGTGACCTGACCACGGGTTTGGGAGCAGGGGTATCATTGACTTACCAGGTCAATGAATAACTGAATGCTATGAATTCAACAATAAGGCTTGGCTCAACAGCTATCGTAGCATTTTCAAAGTTTGGATTGTTATTATTAACATGATACTAAATTGGCTCCCACCTATTCAACAAAAAGGGTGCAGGTGTGGCACAACTAAGCCCTCAACATTTCAGGATAACGGACTATTTGCATTACTGCCATTGTAAGTCCTGCCACACCTTGATAGCGTTAGATTTTATAGACCGGCCTTAGAAAGACCTTCGCCAGCTTGCGAATTCAATCCCTTGAAAAGGGATGAAAACATCCACTTCAGTGGATTGATCCGTCAGCTGACGGATGTCCTTCAGGGCAAGGCTAAAAAGGCAATTAGATGAATAATAATTTCTTGAAAACTTCAGGGGAGTAGGTGTGGCACGCCTTCGACCTCAACATTTCAAAATAACGGGCAATTTATCTTAGGGCTTTTCTAAGGCGTGCCACACCTTGCCAGCGAATCTGTGGCTATTTGCATTACTGCCATTGTAAGTCCTGCCACACCTTGATAGCGTTAGATTTTATAGACCGGCCTTAGAAAGACCTTCGCCAGCTGGCGAATTCAATCCCTTGAAAAGGGATGAAAACGCAGGTGTTTAATAAATTAACAATTTTGTATTTTTTCAGAACCCGATGGGCCTAAAATCTATTCACCCAGTGGGCGTACCCAGTGCTAAGGAGAAATTCTATCCATAGCAATTTTAAAGCTTTTTTCCGCAAGAATGCTTTTAATAGTATCAGGGATATTCTGCAACCAGGAATTAAAACCCCAGGCCGGGCATGCTTTGGATTTTGATCGAACGGATGATCAAGTGGATAAACTTCAACTTTATTAAAGACCAGTCACAAAAATGCAACCGTTACATAAAGGGCAAATATAAGGGTTGGTACGAAAAGTTGGAGACGTTTAATTGATGTTCAGGATGTAAATAATAATATTATTATTATGACTTTATTCTGGGATGAAAATGATGACTATTACGGAGCTTTTATCAGTTAATACAACAATTTTTATTATGATTCAGCGTTTTTTGACCCGCTCTTAATGAATGGCACCACTGGACAGCCGTAATTAATCGTAATGAAAATTCTACTTACTTTTATTTTGATTGCGGGTTAGTTAAGAGTGCCTCAGCTCCATCAGCTTGGGGAAGTTATTTGAACAGAAGCTCTATTTGCAAGAGGTATGCTCCGAAGCATGAATTTGAGTCAATAGCATTAAGTACTAAGACGAACCAGTGTGGAACTATTGGAAAATTGGTTATTGAAAGGAGCAACTTAAAGCATCCCATAGCTAAAGTTTTAGCATAAAGGTTTAACTGCTGCCCGTAATTCTTTTGCGTTGTATTTAAAACTGTGGGCTAACGATGTAGAACATATGAGCGTTATGGGTGGGTTTTAACCCCATCGAGCATCTCGGAAAAAATTTTTTTAGGGGCTTGGTTTGATATCCGTGCCCCGTTTGCTAATTACGAAATTCGAAATAGTTGGCAGATAAATAATTTATAACTCCATCCTTCATCTATTTTTAAGCAAACTTCATCTATTATTATGTAAATATCATCTGTTTAAATATTGATTTTATCTAAAAATTGCTACTACTGTTTACCTTTTCGTTGAATTTTGGTATTAAGAGGTTAAAAAAGTTAAAATATAAAGGGCAAAGTTTGCAAAATTATAAGGTGATCGTTATAAAACCAATAAAAGAAATATACTTACTTAATATCAGTAAATTAAAATAAATTTTTTTACAAGTTCTTTAAAACTGTTTACCTGTCCGGCATTTTTTGGTATAAAAAGGTTAGAACAAACAAATTTTAAAAACAAAATTAGGTTCTTATGGTACATTTAA
>CAZLQF010000070.1:0-4533 GCA_964561545.1 uncultured Sphingobacteriales bacterium | reverse complement strand
TGAATGATACAATTTCACCCATGCAGGCGCTGTCCGAAACAAAATCAGCCGTTGGGTTCGGATGAACCGTGGCATTCCTCATAGCCGTGTCTTTACAACCATTGTTGGAGGTAGTAACCAAGGTGACATCAAAATCTCCTGTATTTCCGTACATGTAACTGACGCTTGAGCCATTACCGGTGTTACCATCTCCAAAATCCCAATCATATTGATCAATGCTGCCACTGCCGATGCTGGAATTGTCGGTTAAAGTTACATCGCTGTTCATGCAGGCACTGTCCGATGCAAAATCAGCGGTTGGGTTCGGATGAACCGTAGCATTTTTCATCATCGAACCGCCACATCCATTTTCTGTTGATAGGGTTAGCGTTACATCATAACTGCCGGTATCTCCGTAAGTGTAATTAACGCTCGAACCACTTTGGGTAGTACCATCACCGAGATCCCAACTGTAGGATGTGATGGAAGCGCCATTGGCCGTAGTAGCATCAGAAAATTGAACGGAATTGCCATTGCATACACTGTCTGAAGTGAAGTCGATGCTGGGTACCGGGTTGACCCTGGCCGTCTTGGTAGCGGTATCCTTGCAATTGTCACCTGAGGTAACGATCAGTTCTACATTGTAATCACCCGTATCCTGGTAGGTGTAGTTATTCGTACTACCTGTTGCCGAATTACCGTCACCAAGATCCCAATTATAAGTGGTAATGTTGCCGCCACTTCCAATGGATGAATTGTCCGTCAAGGTGGCTGCATTACCATCGCATACACTATCGCTCATGAAATTGGCCGTGGGTACCGGATGGATCTCAACGGTCTTGGTCATGGTATCGCGACAGCCCTTGTCGGTTGTTACCGTAAGATCTACATCGTAACTACCTGCACTGCCGTAAACCGGGCTAATATTGGTTCCGGTTTGCGTATTGCCATTGTCCAAGTCCCACTCATAGCTGTTAATGGTGCTGCCATTACTACTTGATTGTTCGTTCAATGCAACCGCATTGCCCTGGCAAACGCTATCAGCAGCAAAATCTGCCGTGGGTTCTTGATATACGCTGGCATTCTTGGTTGCAGTGTCGGTGCAGCCAAAATCCGAAGTTACCATCAGCTCAACACTGTAATTACCGGTGTCTGCATAATTGTTACTTACGTTAGCACCGCTGCCTGAATTGTTGTCGCCAAATTCCCAGTTATAAGCATTAATGTTGCCGCCACTGCTTATAGTGGAATTGTCCATGAATTGGGCATCATTTTCCTTACATACACTATCTGACATGAAATCCGCCGTAGGCACAGGATGGATCTCTACATTTTTGGTAATGCTATCAACACATCCATTGGCTGCCGTGGTTACCAATGTAACGCTGTAACTACCAGCATTAGCATACGTAGGATTAATGGTTGATCCGCTTGTTGTGGATCCATTGTCTAAATCCCATGCATTTCCTGCAATGGATGAACCACTGCCGATGGTCGAATTTTCGGATAGCGTGACTGCATTGCCAAGGCAGGCACTGTCCGATGCAAAATCAGCGGTTGGGTTCGGATGAACCGTAGCATTTTTCATCATCGAACCGCCACATCCATTTTCTGTTGATAGGGTTAGCGTTACATCATAACTGCCGGTATCTCCGTAAGTGTAATTAACGCTCGAACCACTTTGGGTAGTACCATCACCGAGATCCCAACTGTAGGATGTGATGGAAGCGCCATTGGCCGTAGTAGCATCAGAAAATTGAACGGAATTGCCATTGCATACACTGTCTGAAGTGAAGTCGATGCTGGGTACCGGGTTGACCCTGGCCGTCTTGGTAGCGGTATCCTTGCAATTGTCACCTGAGGTAACGATCAGTTCTACATTGTAATCACCCGTATCCTGGTAGGTGTAGTTATTCGTACTACCTGTTGCCGAATTACCGTCACCAAGATCCCAATTATAAGTGGTAATGTTGCCGCCACTTCCAATGGATGAATTGTCCGTCAAGGTGGCTGCATTACCATCGCATACACTATCGCTCATGAAATTGGCCGTGGGTACCGGATGGATCTCAACGGTCTTGGTCATGGTATCGCGACAGCCCTTGTCGGTTGTTACCGTAAGATCTACATCGTAACTACCTGCACTGCCGTAAACCGGGCTAATATTGGTTCCGGTTTGCGTATTGCCATTGTCCAAGTCCCACTCATAGCTGTTAATGGTGCTGCCATTACTACTTGATTGTTCGTTCAATGCAACCGCATTGCCCTGGCAAACGCTATCAGCAGCAAAATCTGCCGTGGGTTCTTGATATACGCTGGCATTCTTGGTTGCAGTGTCGGTGCAGCCAAAATCCGAAGTTACCATCAGCTCAACACTGTAATTACCGGTGTCTGCATAATTGTTACTTACGTTAGCACCGCTGCCTGAATTGTTGTCGCCAAATTCCCAGTTATAAGCATTAATGTTGCCGCCACTGCTTATAGTGGAATTGTCCATGAATTGGGCATCATTTTCCTTACATACACTATCTGACATGAAATCCGCCGTAGGCACAGGATGGATCTCTACATTTTTGGTAATGCTATCAACACATCCATTGGCTGCCGTGGTTACCAATGTAACGCTGTAACTACCAGCATTAGCATACGTAGGATTAATGGTTGATCCGCTTGTTGTGGATCCATTGTCTAAATCCCATGCATTTCCTGCAATGGATGAACCACTGCCGATGGTCGAATTTTCGGATAGCGTGACTGCATTGCCAAGGCAGGCACTGTCAGATACAAAATCAGCAACCGGTGTTGTTTCAACAACTACCGTCACAGAGGTCCTTGGACTTTCACAACTATCTGCATTGTTGTTACCACTTACATACAAGGTGGTATCAACGCTGGGGGACAAGGATATCGAATTGCCCGTGGCTATAGCATTACCACCGCTGGGTGATGTGAACCAATTGTAATTGTTAAGGCCACTTGCTACAAGGGTGGCTGTTTCACCAACACAAATGGTATCGTTGGCTGCAGTTGGCGCTGATGGTACATTGGGCACATAAATGGACTTCATCATGCTATCATTGGTGTTGTCTTGGTCATTGGCCCAATCTACCCATGTGCTTAAGTTGTTATTGGTGCCTTCGTTGGAAAGATCCACGGTAGTAGTAAAGGTTGTGTTAATAGTATCTCCCGGCAATAATTGACTATTGGTAGAAATGGGTTCTGTATTTATTGCCGAATTGTTGAATTGATAGCCAATATCAAATGATGTGTTATTTGCCAAAGTGTCTGAACCTGTATTGAGGATAACGATCTCAACAGGTTCATTGGATGTTAACCCACAAGCTTCACTTGGGCTTAGGATTTGGCTAACTTCAAGGTCTTGGGCAGCGCCTGATGTGGTAACCGTAACAGGTCCGCCATAACTACTGGTGTCACCAGAGGCACAAACTTCAGCCACATAAATATCATAGGTAGTGTTGACGTCTAAACCAGTGACTTGGTAACTTGAATCATTTGCAATGGCGGTATTGCCCTGACCAGGTGTAAATCCGGACGTATCCCATTCTACTTTCCATTCCGTAGAAGTGAAGAGGTTAGGCGACCAACTGATGTTGGCTGTGGTGGCAGTTACATTGGAACTGGTAATGTTGGAGGGTGCACTGCAAGGAGCCTCAAAGGTCAAAGCAACATCATCAAAGGACCTGCCGTCAGTCGTAAACCCAAAATTATCTTCCTGCCCAAACCTTACCTGGAAGGTAGAACTAAAGGATTGACCCGCATTGCTTAGGGCATTGGACACATTGATGCTGGCGCTGTCATAACTGGAGGATGAATTGGCCTCCAAATCATATACGCCTACCCAGGGATCAGTAATACTACCACGAACCCATACACTATCGAAATCACTATTTTCATCTCCATATTCCCGGTGAAAGAATGACAAATAAACAAAGCCGGAACCTACATAATTGCTCATGTTAAAGGTTCCTATCAAGCTGTTCTTGGAATCGCCACCCGGATTGTGCAACCCGGCTGCCTGAGCACCATTGTTAACGGTCATGCCAGAGGAAGTTGAGAACGTTAATTCGCCCCCGGTTTCTCCTGAATAACTCCAATTGGCATCCGTAGCGTTACAGAATAATTGCGAACCTTGATAACTTCCACTGAATACCGAAGTGTTTTCAAAACCCTCATTATATGGCAACGTCACGGCTGGAGGTGTTGAACACAAGGTCTGAAAGGTTAAAGGACCGGCCCATGAACTGGTATCACCCGGCCCGCAAATTTCCCTTACATATACGTCATACTCTGTACCTGAATTCAAGCCCGTAAGGTTGTAAGGATTGTTGGTGGTTACCGTTCTATTTCCGGTACCCAATGTAAATCCAGAAGTGTCCAATGCAACTTGCCATTGAGTAGCAAAAGCGGCATCCCAGGAAACCATTGCAGAAGAATCGGTAACGCCATTGACAGCAAGATTTTTTGCTGCCGGACAAGTTGGTCCTTGCTCTACAACAATGCTATCTACTTGCCAATCGTCAATTGTTGAAGTAG
>CAZLQF010000069.1:0-4582 GCA_964561545.1 uncultured Sphingobacteriales bacterium | reverse complement strand
GCATCCTGAACAAAATAGCCTTCTTTATTTCGAGCTATCAATTGCTTGTCTGTTAGTGCTTTCACCGCACTCGCAACCGAACTTGCGGCCCCTAACCGGTATCTTTGCAGGAATTCAGAAGCATTGGAATGCTTGACCGGCTCGGATTTGGCGATGGCTGTCAAAACGTGCCACTGCTTAGCCGTAAGAAGGTTTTTATAATTGTGGAATATGGCTTGTTCTTCGTCCATTACTTCTTGCCAAACCGTTATCAGGTTTTCCCTTCAAATGGTTTGATAACGGGCAAACAGCCTGTTGCAGATTAATTCAACGTAGTAAGTTTGTCGCCTGCACCATTCCAGTATGGCATCTATTACGCTATCAGCAATGTTTTTTCCGGATTGGGCAAAATGGTGCTGAATGAATCGCTTGTAAACTTCATGTTCAATGGATGCCAATTGAAGGACCTGGGTACTCCTGTAAAATGGTCGTCCCTGATCGGTAAACATAGACTTCATGGTCCCTTGATGGCTACCGCTGAAGATAAAGCGAAGGTCATTGAATTCCTGGATCACCGTCCTTAATAATGCTTCCGGCCCGGATTCGGGGTAATGAACAATCTGTTGAAATTCGTCAAAGGCCAGCACAACTTGTTGCTTTTGGGCTGCCAAAAATGAAAGAAGCGTGTTAAGAGAACGTTTTACTTCCCTGGCCTCCCGGGGAGCTGTAAATTGACTACCGGCATGCCGTTAAGGGGATCAAAGGAAATAGCGGCTCCAAGAGAAGTGACTAATTGCTTAATTTTAGCGGGCAAGCCCTTTTGGATGGTACCAAAATGGCGAATAACGGCCTCGGCTAACCGCTTGGTCAAATCATCAAAATTGCTGGTAGGCATTAGGTCCACATAAAGCGGGGTAACAAGGCTTTCCTCCTGTAAATGACGAAAAACATGCTTAATCAAAGCCGTTTTCCCCATTCGCCTGATGGTATACAAGGTGATATTGCGTTGATTGCCAACGGCTTCTAACAGTTTTTCCGTTTCCTGCACCCGGTCATAAAATTATTCCGGGCTATGATACCCTACAAGCAGAAAGGAATTAGCCGGTTTTTTGACCATAATTACGCTTCTTATGTTACGTTTTATTCGTTACAAAATTTACGTAAAACCAGGGCAATAAAATATCGTAAAACTCCTAAAATGGTAAAATTAGAAGAGTCTCGAAGTAGTTTTTTACGCGTTTTACGGTTATACTATCTTACTATTTTCAATAAAGCAAGCCGAACAGCCAGATGGGAATTGCGTTGCCTGCCGGGTATTCCAGGTCATCTTTCACCACCCAGGCATTTTCCTGACCCTTGATTTGCTTCCGGTTTTTATGTTTTTCACCTACTTCAAATACATATTGATCATCCACATAGAAATCCCCGTTTTGCGGATGCGATAGGTTGTGGCGGGGTTGTACCTGGCTGTAAAAGAATACTTCTCTTACCGTTCCGGGGGAAGGGGATTGAGCGGACAAAGCATGCAACAAATTGGGATTGTTTAAAAAGATTTTTTCGGGCCGTTGCAATGTTGCCGTACTCATGCCGGCCGGGTATAGCAAGCCTGTCAGCCTGGCCTGCTCAAGGAAGTGCAGGTAATTGGCCATGGAATTCCGGTGGATATTGCTTCGCTCGGCAAGCTTAGATAAATTCGGTTTGAAGGGGACGTTCTGGGCAATGATGTAAAGCAGTTGCAGCATTTTTTTGGCATTCCTGATATCAAAACCTTTGAGTTCTGCCATATCATATTCTACTACTGTTCTAACCAGTTGTTGCAGTTGCCGATGATAGGTATCAAGGGATGCTTTGTAAAAAGGGTAATACCCATGTTGCAGGTAATCCCGGAAATGCTCGAGCGGGCGAAAATAGGCCGGGAAAAATAGCCGCAATGACTGTTCAGGGTTTAAGAGGCCTTCAAGGGAATAAGTGTTGAGCGCCATACCCTTTTCAAAATTGAGGTATTCCCGGTAAGATAAGCCCGGTAGCTCGTACATGACCACCCTGCGACTAAGGTCTCCTTCTTGTTTGGCGATATCGATCACGGAGGAGCCTGTGAAAATGATTTGGAGATCCGGGTACAGGTCGTAAAGGTTTTTGATTTCCCTTGCCCAGCGCGGGTATTTGTGCACTTCATCCAGCACTAGTATTTGCCCCCCTTGCTTGTAGAATTTCTTGCCTGTTTCTACCAAAGTATTGTTCAAAAAATACAGGTCATCCAGTGTAAAATAGGCTGCTTTGGAAGCCGGCAAACCTTGCTGCTTGAGTTTTTGCAGCAACATAGTGGTTTTTCCGGTTCCACGGGCTCCTTTTATCCCAATAAGCCGGCTTTGCCAATCAATTTCTGATAACAAGTAACGTTGAAATACTTCTTGGACATTGGCTACTAAGGCGTCCGATTGTTCAAGCAAGGCAATCATTGCACAAATATTTATGCAAAAATAGCAAATTTTTGAATATATGGATGTGCAATCTTACATAAACTACCAAAATTCAGGTAAGACGTGTAAGATGGTAAGACGTGTAAGAGGGTAAGACATGTAAGATGGTAAAACCCGTAAGATGGTAAAAAGAAGCAATGAAGCCGTAATTCCATATTTTACGCGTTTTACGGTTTTCCTATTTTACCAGTTTCAATAAAGCAAGCCGAACAGCCACAAAGGGATGCGTTTCAGGTAAGTATCAGCCAGACCTCCAAGGTTTTGGTTATTTACTGTCAAAGCCAGCCCCAAGATAGTATTCAATAACCTTGGAGGGCTTATTTGTTGGGTGCTATTTTACCCGGTGGAATAAGCTTTTGAAAGGAGTAAATTTCAAAAGCTTCCGCTAAAAGATGCTTACTTCCAACTCAAATATAAGGCTGTAAACTACCAAAAAGGGACCTTATTCAATTTAAAGCTTGAAACCTTTTAGCGGATTCCACCGGGCAATTCCAGTGTGGTGCGATTTTAAGATGTTTGAGAAAGGCAGCAAGGCCCCGGATGATGCGCATTTCAATTCCAGTGTGGTGCGATTTTAAGAATGTTTGAGTGCTTTTGTACGGCATACTTGCTTTATTTCAATTCCAGTGTGGTGCGATTTTAAGCCGGTTTTTTAGGCGATCCAGTCATGTGGATGATATTTCAATTCCAGTGTGGTGCGATTTTAAGGCCAAACAAAAAAAGGCCTGGAAGGAATAACCAACCATTTCAATTCCAGTGTGGTGCGATTTTAAAAATAGCCTGAGCCAGTTGCTTAATGAACTCGCCTTATTTCAATTCCAGTGTGGTGCGATTTTAAGATTCAGGACCGAAGCATTTACAATGTATTGTTCTATTTCAATTCCAGTGTGGTGCGATTTTAAGTTGGATGAAGCATACCATAAACATGCAATAATATTATTTCAATTCCAGTGTGGTGCGATTTTAAGTTGATCATTTAATGAATTTTTTCTCCAAAATTTTATTTCAATTCCAGTGCGGTGCGATTTTAAGCAATCAGCATCATGGCAGTTACCCTTACAAGTTGATTTCAATTCCAGTGTGGTGCGATTTTAAGACTCATTCCATTGTGAGCGAAAGCTATAACAATAATTTCAATTCCAGTGTGGTGCGATTTTAAGAATTACAACTACATTACCAGGTTTCAATTCAAATAATTTCAATTCCAGTGTGGTGCGATTTTAAGGCCATTATAGCCTTCTTCTTTCTTATAAAACTTCAATTTCAATTCCAGTGTGGTGCGATTTTACCCGGTGGAATAAGCTTTTGAAAGGAGTAAATTTCAAAAGCTTCCGCTAAAAGATGCTTACTTCCAACTCAAATATAAGGCTGTAAACTACCAAAAAGGGACCTTATTCAATTTAAAGCTTGAAACCTTTTAGCGGATTCCACCGGGCAATTCCAGTGTGGTGCGATTTTAAGGGATAGATGTAGAAGCAGAGGGAGAAACCTATGAAAATTTCAATTCCAGTGTGGTGCGATTTTAAGCTTGTACTGCTGGAAGTGTTAATGTTACGAAAGTATTTCAATTCCAGTGTGGTGCGATTTTAAGACTACCATTACTAAACGTCAAACCTATGATTTCAGAGTAATTTCAATTCCAGTGTGGTGCGATTTTAAGTGACCTACACCCCAGCCATATAGCCTTTTTTGAATAATTTCAATTCCAGTGTGGTGCGATTTTAAGTTTAGTTTTAATCCGTAAGCTTTAACAGGCTCCAACAATTTCAATTCCAGTGTGGTGCGATTTTAAGGCTCGAACCGAATCAACAAATTGTGAAAAGTCGTATTTCAATTCCAGTGTGGTGCGATTTTAAGAAATGCTGGTGAACTTCCCCCTGAACAAGTTCGGTTTATTTCAATTCCAGTGTGGTGCGATTTTAAGAAACGATATTAGCAGAACTGGCAACTTTATTAGTTAATATTTCAATTCCAGTGTGGTGCGATTTTAAGCTCCCTCCTTCTTATCAATCGCTTTTGATATGTCGATTTCAATTCCAGTGTGGTGCGATTTTAAGCCCCGCCAACGCTGCAAAAGAAAAGAAAAAAGGGCTATTTCAATTCCAGTGTGGTGCGATTTTAAG
>CAZLQF010000068.1:0-4787 GCA_964561545.1 uncultured Sphingobacteriales bacterium | reverse complement strand
TGCCGGCACTGCTGAAGCTTTGCCCCCTCTTGGCAAAGAAGATCTCGTATTGGTTCACATCGATGTCAGTGCTGGTATCCCAGGTGATCTTCACGGAGTCGGAGTTTTGGACGGTGGCCTTTCGAAAATTCGGAGTGGCAGGTTTTAGGGTGTCAAACGGGGTTAAACGGATAGAATCGGATAGGGTCGTCCGGTTGCCGCCCTGTTCAAAACTTAGCACTTTATAGGAATGCGGAATATTGCAACGCAGGTTGTTATGCAGGTAACTGGTGTCTGTGCTGCCTAAGCGGGCCAGCGTATCATAACCAGCTCCGTCCTTCTCCAGCACGTACTGGCTGTCTACCGAATAGCCATCAAATGGGTGCCAGCTTAATTGGTTCTGCAGGTTTTCCGGTTGTCCTTCCAATTGCGTGGCGCAGAAGCTATCCGCACTGACCGTGTTCAGACAGCTGTCTTGCGTTAGAACGGTATAGCAAAGCCGGTCACTTCTTGTATCCGTGGTGTCATATACTGTAAAATTGCCGCCGGCTGTGCTGAACAGAACCCGTTCGGCCAATTGGTAAGGGCCACCGGCCCGCTGGCGCATCACATCATACGAGAAGATATCCAGCGAATCGGCTCCCTCAAAGGTGATCTTCACAATGGAGTCTTTTTCAACAGTGACATTCTGAAGGGATGCCCTGTCAGGATTTATGGTGTCAATGGCTTCATTGATGCCCGTATCGGAGTAGGCAAAGTTGCCATTGCTGTCAATGGCTTTGATGCGGTAGCTAATGGCAGAATTACAAGGCTGGGGAGATTTTTTAATGGCAGTGTCACCCTTAGACAGCGAATCCACGGTAACCGGATTACCACTTTTGAGCCGCTGAACCAGGTAATTTTGAATGGGCCAGCCTTCGTAAGGTGTCCAGCTCAGATCGTGGAGCAATTGCCCTACATCAAACTGAAGCTCCATGGTTTTGTGAATGCTTGTTGAATCGGATTCATTTTCACAGCTATCCACCGTGGTCAGGTAATAGCGGTGATCCCTGAACTTGGTGTTCAGGCTATCATGAAGGAACGTATCCTGACTCAGCGGAATGCTGTCCCTTAGCACGTCAAAATTATTTGAGTCAGGGGCCTTGTAGTATAGCTTTTGGTAATCCAGCTTAGGCTGGCTTTGCTGGTTATTCCATTTGACCTTAATCTTCCCGGTATCGGGGTAAGTGGTGAGCTTGCTGGCTCCTTTTACGTACGGCGTGTTCGGTTTGAAAGGCCGGTCGCATTGCCTAATGGACTGGGCTGTGTAGTCCTTGTCTTTTTCAAAGGCTTTAACCGTGTAGCAATACTTGCTCCGGAATGATACGTTAGTGTCGGTATAGGTGGTGTCATATACGGTATCCAACACTTGCCTGGCACCAGCGTCCTTTTGACGTAAAACTTCGTAAAACTCAACACTATCCCATCCCTGGTAAGCATCCCAGCTTAATGATAACTTTTGCTTACAACCGATTTCCTTGGTCTCAATCTTCATCAGGCAGTGGGTATCGGAAGGTTTGGACGACTGCCCTGCACAGGAATCAACTGCCCGGACACGGTAGCAATAAGCCGTATCAATAGCCCCGCTGAAGGCATCCTGGTAAGTCGTGTCTTTTCTGCCATAAACGGTATCCACTGCCTGAAAGGTATCATGCTTGGCCGGGGCCCGGCTAATGGTATAACGATTGACCGAACTAATAGCAGAAGCAGGCGTCCAGCTAACTTCGGCCAGGCTGTCATTGACCGCTGTTACCCGTTGGATATCAGGAGCAGACGGCACATTCAGGTTACTCAGGTTCAATACCTGGCTTGCCCCGGTATCACCTTTCCGCGAATATTCAACAGACACCTTGCCGGCTGCATCACATTTCGGTACCGCAAAACTTGTATCCGAAGTCGTGTCTATCAATTGGCGGCCCGCAGGTTTGCTTTTGTAAAAAGCATAAACACCATCAAAAGAATCATAGGGCTGGTTCCAGCTGAATTGGGCTGAATCAGCTGTGATATTGGTCGTATCAATGATCAGGCTCTTAACCTCTTTACTGTTGTAAACCGAATCGCCACAAATATTCTCCTTGGCGATGTAGTATTGGTAATACAGCGAGTCATTGGCGTAGGCTGTGCTATCAATATAAGTTGTGTCCCCATAGTTGTTGGCGGAATCAATCAAGGTAAAATTGCTACTGTCCTCCCGCTGCCGGTAAAACTTGTATTCCGAAAAGAATGAATCGGTACCCCTTGGCTGCCAATTGATTTGATTCAAGGAATCGCCAAGCCTGGTAACCGCTGTTACCTCCGGCTCCCGGAAATCACTGGTATCACCAATGTTAACAAATGCCGTATCATAACCGGCACAGCCCGAAGAATCCAGGGCTCTTAGCACATAATTACCATCTGCTGTAAAAGACGCTTCATAGGTACTGTCCAGCTCTGTATTATCACCCGGCCGGTACCATTTGTAATCCACATAGTTGCTATCCGCACTGGCATCCAGCGTATCACCCTGGCAATAGGTGGTGTCATTAAAAACAACCGACAAGGAATCAAAAAGGCATCGCGAAAATTTAAAGGCAAAACCCTTTCTAACACTGTCTTGGTAAGCACCTTTGGTAGTGGGAAATGTATCTCCACCAAAATTGTAAAATGTTTGCGTCTCCCCTGCTACATAAACATTGCCTGGGTTATCCTGGCTGATGGCCCTGCCATAATCATTTTGACCGCCACCATAATAAGTCCCGTACTGGAATACCCCATCCAGGGTAAATTGACCAAGGACAACATCATACCTAGTAATACCTGTATTATAACTTTGGTTTAAGGCCTTTTGATAGGCTGTCGCCGAGACCGGGAAGTCAGTGGACGAGCTTCGGCCGGTGTAATAAACCAACCCTTGTTCTGCGTTTACTTTAATGGCATCGATCCGATCAAAAGAGCTACCGCCCACAAAAGTTGACCACTTAAGCGAGCCGTTCGTATCCATTTTACCCAGCACCCCATCATAGTTACCCTGCCTACTTGTCTGATAAGCACCGCTGGTTGTCGGAAATGTATCACTACTTGTACCTGGATTTACTCGCCCGCCATAGTACAGTTGGTTATCCTGGAAATCCACACCCTCAATATAATCATAATTACCTCCCCCCAGGTAAGTGGAGAGCACTAAGTTGTATTGCTTATCAAAAATGGCAAGAAAGCCATCATCTCTAAAGGTTGATGTTCCAGCTTTCGAAGACTGGTAAGCATTTTTCGTAGGAAAGCTCGTTTCCTCAGTAGAGCCCCCAAAGCCAATATACCCATCCTGGCTAATGGAGACGGAATTCCCTTGGCTTTCTTCAGTGCTACCATTGCCCCCGAAAAAGGTGGCATAATCCCGGTTACCGGCTGTGTCAAAAACCACTAAAAAGGCGTCCCCATCATAGCCAAAACTACCTCCACATCCTGAACAAGACTTCTGGTAGGCATTAGCCGTGACCGGGAAGCTATCCGTCTCAATTTGACCGGTAAAGGCGATCAATTCCCCGTCTATTTCCACATCTTGCCCGCCATCATTGTAAGCACCCCAATTGTTATTGTCCTCTTTGCCATAAGCCGTAGCCCATTCCTGTTTGCCGGCAGTATCCAACACCACCAAAAAAGGAATGCCGTTATTTGAAGTAGTTCCGATTTTTGGTATGGTATCCTGGAAGGCGCCCGTTGTTAAGGGAAAAGTCGTGTCAGCTGACCCGGTAATGGCTACTTTATCCCCCTGTACACTAATGCCTTGCCCTTGATCTTCATTGTTGCCCCCATATACAGTAGACCATATCAGGGAACTGCCACCGGAATCCAGCTTACTGATCAATGCATCATCATTTCCCTGTAAGCTCGTTTGGAAAGCGCCTGGCGTGGTAGGGAAATTACTAGTAGAACCAAATGTATAGCCGACCATGTACAGGTCGTTTTCGGGCCCATTGGCAATGCTTTGCATTTCCTCTATGCCGAAAAATGTGCTCCAGCTCCTTACAATCGGGTCAATGGTTAAGGGATGACCGGCCTGGTAATTGTCTCCAAGACGGTATTTAACCGTACCATCTTCAATGCGGTAATCACAATTTATGGTTGCCTTTCCCTCATCCCTTCTTTGAAAGGAATGCGGTATGCTTTCCTGCAGCGTATCCATGGGGGTTTCTACTAATAACTTTTCACCTGTGGACATGAGGTTGACAGCATCGGCCGGTTGGTATCCGAAAGCAATATCACTGGGATTGGCCTGTTTCCCTACTTTGATGTCGTACTTCAGCTTACCTCCGGTGAAGTAAAAGTGGATGTCTATTCCCGGATAAACATCCTCATAAATGAGTTTTCCTGAGCCCCGTACACCGGTAATGCCATCCGGGCAATGGGCCTGGTAGAAGTTATAACGGGTTTGGGCTTTATTTTTAGCCTTGAGCTTTAAATCACGGGAAGCCCCTTTGAAATTCATATCCAGCCGGAAGCCTTTGGGTGACTTGGTTTGGGCCTTGGCCATCATTTCCCATACAGGCCTCTTCTTGAGCCCTTCGGGATTGAATGACGGTTTTCTCGGATTCTCACGGAAAACATAGCTTAGGCCGTTTTCCCTGAAATAAACCGTGTAATTTTTGGCTGATGTGTAATACAGGACCTCATCAGCCACTTCACCATTATCGTTAGCGACTTGCCCTTCATTGGGCATGAAAACCGGTTGAGCCACTTTATTCCTTAAGGGCTCCGGGTTATCTTCTCCACCAAAGGCTGGAGGCCCAAAGCAA
>CAZLQF010000067.1:0-4822 GCA_964561545.1 uncultured Sphingobacteriales bacterium | reverse complement strand
CCTTAATACCTAAAACGAACCCCTACTTTTTATCCGAAGCTTAATATTTCAATGTCTGGTTTATAGGACAAGTTCATTTACGCCCGGACCAAGAGTTCTGAAATGCTATCAATAATTAGCTTGTAGTGGCTACAAAATGCCTTATTTGTTAGGCTTTTAATCCTTAATAATAGCGAGCTTAACCCTTGTAACGCTTTCGAAAGTTTGGTTTAACCAACCTTGAGCTTTTTTGACCTTCCTAAAGAATCAACGTACATGATCGAAATCTTAAAGCTTTTAAAGCCTTACTTGTATAAGTTTTAAGCATGAATTTGAGCCCTCTGATTTTTCAATAATTTTGCCTAAAATCAAATAGCTACTTGCCAATGACTGAGCAACCTGAGCTACCGAACCAGGTACCGAAAGGAAAGCGAGGGTGGTTTACGCGATTTTTGGATTTTGTCGAGTGGTTAGGGAACCTCCTGCCGCACCCGGTCACCTTATTTGCTGCTTTTTGTGTAGCCATCATCCTTTTAAGCGGATTGGCTGAATGGCTCAATTTTGCTGTTAAGGACCCACGACCGGAAGGGGCAGCAGGTAGAGCTCCTGACGGCATGATAGAGGCTATAAGCCTCATGAATGGAGAGGGTTTCCGTAAAATCATGGAGAATGTGGTCACCAACTTTACAGGTTTTGCGCCTTTGGGGACGGTCCTTGTGGCTTTGCTGGGCGTAGGCGTGGCAGAGTATTCAGGATTACTGAAAACCGGCATTCGGGGCTTGGTCCTTACTTCTTTGTCAATTAAGCCCAGCGAAGATGAAAAGAAGGGCATTTTTAAGCGCATCGCAGCTTTCATCCTTAGCCCAAAGATCCTTATAACATTTGTGCTCATTTTTGCTGGCGTACTTTCAAATACCGCTTCGGAGCTTGGTTATGTGGTCTTGGTACCGTTAGGGGCCGTTATCTTTTATTCCATCGGCCGGCATCCCCTTGCCGGATTAGCCGCTGCCTTTGCTGCCGTATCCGGTGGATACAGCGCTAATTTAATGCTTGGTACCATTGATCCGCTTTTAGCGGGTATTACCCAAGAAGCGGCTCGCCTTATTGATTCTGGTTACCAGGTGCATGCTGCAGTCAATTGGTATTTCATGATCATTAGTACGTTTATGGTAACCATCATTGGTACCTATGTAACGGTTTACATTGTAGAGCCTAAGCTGGGTGCTTATGATCCCGCTCAATCAATGGATGACTTAAGTCAATACGATGATGCCATGAATCCGCTTACGAAACAGGAAAAAAATGGTTTGAAAGCTGCTTTTGTGACCCTTTTAATGATGTTGGGTGTTTTGCTGATCCTGGTTTTACCGGAAAATGCCTGGCTTAGGGATCAGGAAACGGGCCGTATTCTGGTAAGTGGCTCTCCGCTACTCAATAGCATTGTGGCCTTAATTTTTATCTTTTTTATGATACCTGGGATCGTTTACGGGAAAGTAGCTGGTACGGTCAAAAATGACCGCCACGTGATCGATGGCATGGCCAATTCTATGTCCACATTAGGATTGTATATTGTGATTGTCTTCTTTGCCGCACAATTCGTTGCTTTTTTTGGCTGGACGAACCTTGGGCAGATTGTAGCCGTTAAAGGCGCTCAATTTCTGGAAAATGTGGGAATTACCGGCCCTTCCATTGTTATTTTATTCATTCTCGTTGCTGCCTTTGTCAATTTGATGATAGGCTCTGCTTCAGCTAAATGGGCTGTAACAGCACCGATTTTCGTGCCCATGCTCATGTTGATTGGCTACAGCCCTGAGGTAGTCCAAGCAGCCTACCGAATCGGGGATTCCATCTCCAACATTATTACCCCAATGATGACCTACTTCGGACTTATTCTGGCATTTGCCAACCGCTACGATAAGAATTTAGGAATAGGAACCATCATTAGTATGATGCTCCCTTACAGTATTTTCTTTTTCATAGGCTGGGCCATCCTGTTTTTCATATGGGTTTTTGTTTTCGGCTTACCCGTTGGACCGGATGCGCCTACTTTTTATAGTCAGTAAAGTGCTTATAATTAGTGGATCTTCAGCAAATTAGACGCAACCAAAATGTGATTAAATACTTCACAATTGTTGCAAACCATGAGCTCTTTCCTGACAATTTGTTTTGGTTAATTATTGACCCTTAGCTTAGTCATTTATTTATTGAGCTTACGGAATTATTTGAGCTTTTAAGTCATCCCGATTGATCACGTGAATATACGTTGTTCGGCTTTTTTGAGCTACTTTTGGGTTCGAATAAGCTTCATTTTTACCAAATTATAAATGTAAACGCTGAAAAATGATTGGCACATTTGCTTATCATTTTTGTTCTTTGCATTAGAAGGTAAAGCGATGGAGTTAGCGTCAGAAGGAACCAAGGCCATCAACCTATTGGGTCAACAAATACATTTACTACCTCAGAAAGCCCTCTACTATGAACAACAACAAGCCTTGATCCTGGCTGATCCCCACTTTGGAAAAACAGCCCATTTTCGTAAGTATGGCATCCCCATACCTAATGGCGCTGATGAATCAAATTACAAGGTATTGGATGATTTGCTGATGAATATTCCGGTGCAGGCCGTTTATTTTTTGGGCGATTTATTCCACAGCAAATTGAACAAAGAATGGGAGGCTTTTGCTAATTGGATTCAGCAATACCCCCAAATCAATTTTTACCTCATTCAAGGCAACCATGATATTTTACCGTTCAGCACTTATCAGAATGCAAGGATTTTTCTTTACCCCAATGCCCTCCAAACCGGGCCTTTCGTACTCAGCCACAAGCCACTTGACTTAATACCTGATGGTACCATCAATTTAGCTGGCCACATACACCCAGGCATCCATCTCCATGGAAAAGGGCGCCAATCCTTGAAATTGCCTTGCTTTTACTGGACCGAACAACAAATGATCCTACCGGCTTTCGGCCATTTTACAGGAACCCAACCAGTTGCCCCTGCTGCTGAAGACCGGATTTTTGGCGTTGCCGAAGAAGAAGTTAGAGATTTTTCAACTTCATGAATCCTATAACTCCACTTAAGGGCTTGAAAGTCATTTAAGTTTGGCCTATCCAAGAGCTTTGCTATATATCTAATTAACGAAACTTTCTGAATCAGGCATTTTAGACCATTTTAAGATTTCAATCCTTGAAACGTTTTTTTAACCTTTAATCAATCTTAGCAAGAATTAGCGCTTATTAATCAATACCTAACCAACGTCAAAGTTCCCATATCAAAAAATATCTTCTTCCTTCCGCTCCTGGTTCAATCAGGTCGAGGTAATTGCTGAGCAAGAATTTTACTTAAAATTTTCCATTTTTTAATGTACCTACGCTTTGATAGTAAATGGCTCCACCTCAACCTGGTTCCGCAGTAGATCTTCCATGCTTTCCCGTTCGCGGATTAAGTGGGCTTCTCCATTGTAAACCATCACCTCGGCCGGGCGAAAGCGGGAATTGTAATTAGAAGCCATGCTGAAGCCATACGCCCCGGCATTAAGCATCGCCAAAACATCGCCTTCGCGCACTTCATGCAGCTTGCGATCGGTGCCAAAAGTGTCCGTTTCACAAATATACCCCGCCACAGTATATACCCGGTTCCTTCCATTGGTATTGCTGATATTGATGATCTGATGATAACCATCATAAAACATGGGGCGGATGAGGTGATTTAAGCCTGAATCAACGCCAGCAAAAACCGTAGCCACGGTTTGTTTGACCACGTTGACTTTGGTTAAAAAATGGCCTGCTTCACTGATGAGAAATTTACCTGGTTCAAACCATAATTCCAGGTTTTTTCCATATTCATGGCAAAATTCATTAAACCGTTCTCCAACCCTTTTTCCAAGTTCTCCTACATCCGTGACTACATCATCATCTTTGTAGGCCACTTTAAAGCCTGAGCCAAAATCAATGTAGTTTAAATCAGGAAACTCCATTGCTGCATTCAGCAAAACTTCCAATGCATTCAAAAACACCCCGGTATCCAGGATATCCGACCCCGTGTGCATATGGAGCCCTTCTACATGAATATCGTTGGCCTTGATCACGCGTAGCACATGCCGTAATTGGTGAATGGAAATCCCGAATTTGGAATCAATATGGCCCGTCTGAATTTGTTGATGCCCGCCACCAACCAAATGAGGATTGAGCCTGATGCAAACCGGCACTTGGTTGCCAAATTCATGTCCGAACTGCTCAAGGATGGAAATGTTGTCAATGTTGATACGCACACCCCGGTCGATACCAGCTCTGATTTCATCAAGGGAGACGCAATTGGGCGTAAACAATATTTCCTCTGGTTGATAGCCAGCTTTCAAACCCAAATCAACCTCTTGAATGGAGACCGTATCCAGCCCGGCTCCTGCTTGGTGTAACAACCGCATGATGTTGATATTACTATTGGCCTTACAGGCATATTTGATCTGGTGGTTAACATCTTTAAAAGCCGACTTTAATTTTTCAGTTTGTTCAAGAATTTTCTCCGCATCATACACATAAAGGGGGGTTCCGTATTCACTGCAAATATCCAGTACAGAAACATTACCAATTTGATACTTACCTTGCGCTAACTGCATTTGCGAATTCGATTTACGTTATTAAAAGCTGCAAAAGTACAACAGGAATGGCTAATTTATGGAAAGGTGTGGCATGATTATGCTTCGTTAGATTTAAAGTTCTCAGATAGGATTATAATCTCTGGTTTGAAATTGTACCACACCTAAGCGGGAGAAGGCAAACCCTCATAAGAAGGTGTGGCACGATTGGCCTTCATTAGATTTAAAATACACCGAATGGTACT
>CAZLQF010000066.1:0-4987 GCA_964561545.1 uncultured Sphingobacteriales bacterium | reverse complement strand
AGCCTCAACTTGTTTGACTACGAAAAATCATCAAGGCCACCATCCCTATTTCTTGCAAAAGTTGGCGTTTCCGCCTTATGAGACGCCTTATTACCAAAAACGAACCCCTACTTTTTATCCGAAGCTTAATATTTCAATATTTAGTTTATAGGACAAGTTCATTTACGCCCGGACCAAGATTTCTGAATCTATCAATAATTAGCTTGTGGTGGCTGCAAAATGGCTTATTGGTTAGGCCTTTAATCCTTAAAAGTAGTGAACTTAAGCCTTATAATGCTTTCGAAAGTTTGGTTGAAGGATTGGTAAAAAATCCAAATTAAGCGCCTACCCTACCAGCCATTTATACCGAACTACCCTCCAACATTAGCCATCCGGATTAACGTTCCCCTGCCGCCATTTATCGACCGCTTTGTACCAAATTCTTTTAAGCTTTTTGTTTCGCTTAAGCTTGTATAAATTATTGAAAGGCGGTTGATGTACTTTTTTAAAATTGAACTCAACGCGAGGGAACGTTGATGTTTGCGGGTAAATCCACTTTTCTTCTTCATTGTTCCGGTAAACAAATGGGGGAGGTCCATAGATGGTATAAATCATACCCCGATCGGTTTTCCAGCCTTTACGAAACTTGGTAAACTTTTGATTGGCCTCTATAACACCTTGATAATAGGTTTGGATGAGTTGCCTGGCCCTTTCTTCGTTGTTTTCGGCAATGTTTAGCCAAAAATCATCGACTGCTGCTTTGGTATTTTTCTTTTGAGCAATTCCCTTGTATTCCTTCTTGCTGGTTAAATAAATTAAAGGGGTTCTTAAATCTTTAGGTATTTTAATGTCGGGATAATGTTTAGAAGTGATTCGGAATGGATAACCTCCGGCCATGCCGGGCGCTCCCTTTAAAACGTATAAGCCTTTGCGTTCCAATTCAATCGGCTCATGAAGGGGTAAAAAGTAAATCGAATCTGTATTATTGGCGTTAAAATTAGGAGCTTCATAATCCTTTATAAATGCCGGAGCAGGTGGGTGTACGTTGCGGGTTTTGAAATATTCAAGAGGCAAGCTGTCCTTGTTGTTACCAGAATAGGCGATCCGGAACTCGGCTTGTTGAGGAAGGTAATTTTTGAAAACAGGAAGGTCAGTTCCTTGCTTGCGGATCAAAAAATTCTGGGGACCCTGGTAATTATAGGGATGGATGTATCGAAAACTTTTTAATTGATGGTCCGCATGAAGATCCTTGCTTTCGGTTACCAGCAAATAGGGAACATTCCGAGCTTGCAGTTTAAAAGTTTCACACAACTTACCATTGCGTAATTCATCGACTGATCGATAAATTACGCGACTCGTAGTATCCACCAATGTTTGCGACTCGTAATCCTTATAAACTTTTAGAATGATCTTGAGGGCGGTCGTGCTTTTACCAGTTTGATCATCTTTCTTGAAGTTCAGTACCTCCTGCGGATAGCAAACCCAAATCTTAGTTGCTTGCTTGGAAGTGTGATACGCTTTAATCATGGGACGGAGTTGAGCGGCCTCACCTTTGGCATAGAGGTGTTGAAGATTTTGGTTGGGCAAATAAGTCATCGAATTATAACAACCCTTGGCGATTAGCAACAAACAACCAATGGCTACAATCCATGGGCCCTTTTTTAAAAACTTTAGCTTCATGCGATGATTTTCAAAAAAAGTATCAAACACCTGCTCAACAAACTATCAACGAACCCTACATGCTACCACCCCTGTATTCTTGCTGAAACTCGTTAAAACTTTCATTGAGCTTATCAGCAAAATCCTGCTGGTTATTATTTTTAGCAAGCTCACGCATGCGCCTTAAAATGTAGAACCCCCTACGAATGTCCCGTTCTACCTGGCTCCTCTTATCCTGTTCTAAATCAAGGTAATAATCCAGCTCCCCTTTGGTAATTTCATAAATGCGTTGGCCATATTTTTTGCCCTTTTTCGCTGCTCCAATTTTATAATAGTTCTCCACCATGTTAAAAACAATAAAGCCATAAGGCGCATTCTTTTCGGGCAAGACCTTCATACCCTTATCCAATACCTTTTCAGCACTGTCATTTTTATTTTTAGCAACCAAAGTGGTAGCCAATCGGTTAAACACATTCCTAAAATTGCGACATTGCTTCATGGCCACACTGCCAATGTAAATATCCTTTTTAGGCAAATTACCCCATACAAATTCATTCATTACATGGTCGTAAGTAACATCGGTATTCATCCACCCTGTTTGCCCATCTAAGTCCTGCTGTTCTTTAACAGGCACCAATCGAAATATCAAACCATCCATTCTAAAATATTTCTCAAGGCCCATATAAGCACTCGAACCGGATGATATGGAAAAATTGACCGGGCGTTCCCAATCATTGTTGGCTATAAAGTCCAAAGCCAAAAAGTCACCCTTCAACATGTTGTTATTGGGATATTTAAAGCGAACCGCATCCACAATGCGATCATAATTCTTAGGTTTTACCACATTTTGTTCTTTCACCTTTTCCTTATTAACGGGGATCTTAAATTTTTTGGTGGGAAAGAAATTAAGCGGATCACCCATGCTATTGCGTACCTGGGTTCGGTTGTCATCACTGGCTATAAATTCGATGATCTGTTTTAAATTGTAATGACGGTTGGCCTGAACTTTGAACTGCGGGTCTTTTTTGTGAATCATGTATTTCCGTTTTCCGCCTACCACCTTCTCATTGGGAGTTGAAAAATCAAGGCCCGGAGCTTTATTGGCTTTCATCCGCAAATGGCCACCATACCACTCGGTGCTTAGCAAACTGAGGTTGATAACACGCACATCCGGCCTGTAATCCTCTACTTCCTGCACATACCACAAGGGATAGGTCTCATTGTCTCCATTGGTAAAAAGGACGGCATTGCTATCGCACGAGGAGAGGTAATTAACGGCCAAGGTTCTGGGAATGTAAGTATCCGAACGGTCATGGTCATCCCATTCTTCTTTGGCCATCAAGCCCGGGACAGCCAGCAGTGTAACCAACGTGGCAATGACCGATGAAGTCCTGAGTTCTAAGACTTTGTTCAGCCATTCGATCAAAAACAAAACGCCCAGGCCGATCCAAACAGCAAATGCATAAAAAGACCCAACTGATGTGTAATCCCGCTCCCTTGGCTCAATTGGAGGCTGGTTCAGGTAGATGATCAAAGCTATGCCGGTCATAAAAAAGAAGACCAGCATGGTAAAAGCATCGGTTCGTCTTTTTCTAAAGTGATAGACCAACCCAATGATGCCCAATAAAAATGGCAAGAAATAGAGATGATTTCTGGCATCGTTGGTCCGCAATTGATAGGGCAAGTTTTCCTGAGGCCCCACACTCGTCAAAGCTTCATCTATCGGGCCAATGCCACTCATCCAATTGCCTTTGTTAAATTCATTGCCAACCCCCTGGACATCATTCTGCCGCCCTATAAAATTCCAGGCAAAGTAGCGCCAATACATCTGCCCCAACTGGTAAGTAAAGAAGAAATGAAGGTTTTGGGTAAAAGACGGTTTTTCACCTTTGTTTAAATCTTCCCAGTCACGGTAAAACTGCTTCCTATTTTGGCGTTGTTTATCAGCCATCCTCGGGAATAGCGTTTGATGTTCTTCATCATACTTTGGAATGCGCTCGCGGCCGGTTGCAATGTACTTTTCCTTGCCTTTCCGGTATTGCATGGATCCTTCCTCATACTCCACAACATTGGCTGTAAATTGAGGACCATACAAAATAGGACGCGTACCGTATTGCTCCCTGGTAAGGTAAGACATAAGGCTGAAGACCGATTCGGGATCATTCATATCGATGGAGGGATTCGCATTGGAACGAATGACCACCATAGAATAAGTGGAAAAACCGATAAGAACAGCCGCAACCCCTAACAAAAAAGTATTAAGCACCGCCCTTTGATGCACGTGGCTCCAATAAATGCCATAAACCACAAGGCCTACGATTAGCAACATGGTAAAAAATATGCCGGACCAAAAAGGCAAACCCAACGAGTTGACAAACAACACTTCGATTTCCGAGGCAATGGCCGGAAGCCACTTAATCACAACCGTATTGATCAATAACAGCGCCCCTATACCAGCTGCACCGGCAAGCATAATGCCTTTCCAGGTTGGCCTGAATTGCTTGAAATAATAAAGGAAAGCAAGGGCCGGAATTACCAGTAAACTTAACAGGTGAACCGCTATAGACAAGCCCAATAAATAGGCAATGAGGATCAACCATTTGAGGTGCCCTTGTTGATGGGCCCTGCGCTCCCACTTAAGCATGAGCCAGAAAACCAAGGCCATGATCATGCTTGACAAGGCATAAACCTCGCCTTCTACAGCTGAGAACCAAAATGTATCGGTAAACGTGAATGCCAAAGCACCAACCGCGCTACTGCCTAAGACAGCCATCAATTCACCGGTCCCTATATTGTTTTCGTTCTTGATGCGGATTTTACGCGCCAACATGGAAATGGTCCAAAAAAGAAAAAGTACGGCAAATGCACTGGCCAGCGCTGAAGATGCATTGACCATAATGGCCACGGATTCCTGGCTGGGCGCCAGCATGGTAAACAACCGGTTGAACATTAAAAAGAACGGAGCGCCTGGCGGGTGAACCACTTGCAGTTTGTAAGCCGCTGCAATGAACTCACCGGTATCCCATAAACTTGAGGTTGGTTGGATGGTGGAAAGGTACACAAAAGCAGCGATGGCAAACACGATCCATCCGGCAATGTTGTTGTAGAGGTTAAACTGTTTTTGGGCCATTAAAGCTGTATTTTTTGATCCAAATATAATCCCTGTACGGGATTGGGAAAAAGAGCCTTCACCAAATCAACCGGAAAAATACACAGAATTTTTTGATACGGAAACAAAAACAACCCTTTTCATCCGGATCTTATTGCATCAACGGGGCCCATGCCCTGATCATTTTAAAAGCAAGTGAATATCTTTTATGATCATGGTTGTCCGATACCGGATCATTGG
>CAZLQF010000065.1:0-5286 GCA_964561545.1 uncultured Sphingobacteriales bacterium | reverse complement strand
GTTTCGAAACGAATTTTTCACGCTCAATTCGATCGCTTGCATATCGTTTCGTCCTTCTTCTTCGTATGTGGCATTCCGTTCGATTGCCTCCGGATTGGTGTTCTTTTCGGGGGACACTGCGGATTCCTCCCCCTCCACCGATTCCTCGTGTTCCTCGGGTGGCGTATATCCGGGGCGGATCTCCGGATGATGAATCCGCCCCCCCAGAGCGGCCGTGTATCCCATTAACCCGGCCGTAATCAGAACTAATCCAAGTAGCGTGGGTCGAATCCAGTGCCCCGGATGACGGACGAAATTCCGGTAAAGCAACACCCCAACCGTAAACAAACCAGTGAGTTCCTGCATTGCAAAGGCCCACATCGCCCATTCCTCATGATGCTCAATTGCATCATGCGACACCCCGGCTACCCCCTCGACCAGCTCCTCTGCCGGTTCCCCGGTCAGGTACACCGGTATTGCAAGTGCACCAATGGCCAAAAACCACCAGAGTACCACCGAATCCCACGCCGTTTTCCCGCGGTAATACATGTACGCGGCAAGAATCAACCCGAGAAACGACCCGAGAACGGGCACATGATTCAATACAAGGTGCCAGTGCGCACTGTTAACCGGTATCATGATTCATCATTGAATATGAAACACGTAAAGGCCTCAACGTACTTAAAAGCAAAATATATGCCACATGTTCAGAGCGAATTAAAAATGCACACTCGTGCTCGCAGGCAGTAAGCCCTGTACCGCTCAAACTGCTGACGCCTCACAAGTAGGCATTATGTCCTCGCACCCGAGAACACAATTCACCGATGCGTAAGAAGGTTCAGCGGACCTCCAGAGTCTGGTTGGTCTTATATGACGTGTCAATTATGCCGGAGGACGGTAAATTTGATTCGTCCTTAACGTTCCTGCAACTCGGTTGAAAATCCGAACCATGAACCAATACGCCATAGATGTTGTCGGACACTGGAGAACAGCGAGTATACCACCGGGACGACAATCATCGTCAGAAACGTCCCCACCAGTAACCCCGAGCTTGCCACGATAGCAAGTGGGCTTAACCGCTCCAGCCCCACGGCGAGCTCCAGGACAAGCGGACTCAGCCCCACAACGGTGGATGCGGTAGTCATCAGAATTGGACGGATCCGTATCCGGAGAGATTCCAGAATGGATTCTCGCTCATCTAACCCGTTCGCCTTTCCCCGCTTAATAAAATCAAGCATGAGAACGCTGTTGTTCACGACCACCCCGGCCACAAAGATCAACCCCATGTTGGCCGGCATACAGAGCGGCTTGTCAAAAAGAAGTAACCCCCACAGAGCTGCCCCCACCGTGAACGGAATAATGGACATCACCACCAGAGGATCCGTGAATGACTGAAACAGGACGAACAGCAGGACGTACAACAGAATTACACCAATAAAAAGCGCCTGAACCAATCGCTTCTGAGTGTCTTTCATGTCCGACGCCGTACCGCCTACCTCCAGGGAATAACCGGCCGGCAGTTCCATCGAGGACAGCCGGTTGTCCACCATCGAGTGCACCTGTGAGATGGTGTACGTCTTGTTAACTCCGGTGATATTGATGGTATTCCGGAGCTCTTCCCGCGTTATGGACGGACGGGAACGACGGGAGTGAACGTCCCCGAGCACCCGCAGAGGCACCGGTCCAAACGTACTGTCAACGTAAATCTCCTCCACAGCCTCCGGCCCCGACAGGTCGGACGAACGATAATCAACGCGAATGGGGAGGTCCAGGAACCGCTCCAGCCGCATGTTTCCTGCCGGTAGTCCGTCCACGGCAGAACGGAGGTTGTCTGAGACCTGATCCGTCGTGGTCCCGAAGTCCCGGGCACGGGACGCATCCACGGACACCTCGTACTCGCGTTCATCGTAGTACCAGTTTCGGCGTACGTCCACCAGACCGGGAACCCCTTTTAGTTTGTTGATCACGCGGTTCGCATAACGATCCAGCAGCTCCGGGTCCGGTCCCGAAATCATCACGTCCAGCGGAGCACGGGTGCTGGCCATGGGCGTGGCACCATACTCACTGACCTGAACGCTCTGGATGCCCGGGACCTGTTTTACCTTCCGTCGCCAATCCGTCTGTAGAGACCAGATATCCTCTTCACGCTGCGTTCGGTCCACCAGATAGATGGTCAGCCGGGCGGACTGACTCGTGGACCCACCCGTCCCGAAGCTGATTGCACCCGGCTCGGATCCCACGACGGACGACACTCGTTTGACACCTTCGTATTTCTGTATGATCTCTTCCACGTCATCCAGGACTCGCTCAACTTCGGACGTGGAATACGTGGCCGGAACGGTAAATTTTACGTTTGTGATGCCGGTGTCCATGGGAGGCATCAACTCACCGCCAATCATTGGCGGAACGAGCCGAATCGTTGCCCCGAGCAGGCCCACCAAGATCAGGAGCGTTGTCAGTCGCCAGTTCAACGCCACCTTGAGAAGATCTCGATAAACGGACTCCAGTCCGTTGATTCCGACGTCCACGACGTTTGCCAGCTTTTCCAGTGAACGTCGGGATAAACTGCCCACGCCCAGCAGATTTGCGGAAAGAATGGGAATGATCGTGATCGAAAGAAACAGTGAAATGACCAGTGTCGAGGCAATTGTGAAGCTCAATCGTCCGATCGTTCGCTGGGGATATCCCCCCATAAACATGATCGGAACCAGCACAACGACGGTGGTCAACATTCCGGCCGTAATCGCCAGCGTGATTTCCCGGGTCCCCTCAAGCGCCGCGGACTGCGCATCGTTCGTTTCCGACGCATTATAGTGCCTGTAAATGTTTTCGAGCGCAACGACCGCTCCGTCCACAACCATTCCGATGGCAACGATGATGCCGGTCAGTGTGATCATGTTCAGCGTAAAGGGGGAGAGCCAGAGAACGATCAGGGTAAAAAGAAAGGAAAGAGGAATGCTGATACTGACCACGACCGCGGCCCTGTAGTCACCGAGAAACAGGAATATGACCATGACGGTAAGAATAATAGCCTGGATGACCGAGGAGACCATACCGTCCATGTTCAGATCAATTAACGGCTGCTGATCCTGTGTGATGTCCATGGTCAGCCCCGGGAATTCGGAGCGAAGTTCGGGGAGGTGCGCTTTGACGTTTTCTATGGTCTCCACCGTGCGACCGTCGTCCGGACGGATAATGCCAAGGGCAATGGCCGGACGTCCGTTTCCATGATACAGACTCTTTTGATCCTCCGGGGCTCGCTCGACGGTGGCCAGATCTCCAACGCGCACCTCCCCCTTCCCGGTTCGGCGGACCGGAACCCTTCGAAGGTCCTCAAGCCCCTCGAACTCACCGCTCACCTGAACCAGGTATTCATTGTCGTCCTCATAAATGTTTCCGGCGGGAGAAGAGATGTTTCTTCGGGCAATGGCACCGACGACGTCGGCCGGACCGAGGCCGTGGGCGGCGAGGCGATCACGATGCACACGAACCCGGATGCTCGGCTGATTTCCACCAAATACGTCCACGTCCGCCACGCCGTCCAGTCGAAGCAGCTCGTTTTTGACCTGGTTCTCAGCAAGCAACCGGACATCGGATAACCGGTGTTGATCCGGATTGTTCGGACGGAGTGCAAGCGTCAGCAGGGGTCGAGAGGAGTATTCCGTGAGACGAAACACCCGGGGGTCTCTCATATCATTGGGAAGGTCCGCCCGCACCCGCGCTATCGAATTTTGCACATCGACCAGAGCCCCCTGAAGTGCCCGGCGATACGAGAACTCCACCGTAATCGATGAGACCTCGTCACGGCTGGTACTCCGAATGGACTCGACCCCTTCCATCGCATACAGTTCCTTCTCGAGCACCTCCGTTACCCGATCGTTCACGTCGGTGGAACTGGCCGACGGAAGAACCGTCACCACCGTCACCTGCGGCGGATTGGACGCCGGAAACAGGTCGACCGGCGTGTTGTAAAAGGCATACACGCCCAGCCCGAAGATCAGAAGTGCGAGCCCGGCGATGGCGTACGGATATTTTAATGAGAATTGTGTCACGGGGATCGGACCGGTTGTACCGGTTGATCGGAATTCAGCAGCGTCCAGCCCAGGAACGTATGTTTGACGACCGTCTCCCCTTCGTCCAATCCGTTCACAGCGGTTCGATCCCGGTGGCTTCCAAGAGGCTCCACGGATCGGCTCTTGAGTTGTCCGTCTTGAACAACAAACACATACGGTTCCCCGCCGGGCGACTCAATCAATGCCGTGCGAGGAATGTGTACGGCGTTCGGATACGTGTTCAAAACCACGTCCACAGAAACATATTCACCGGAACGAAACCGCTCTGACGTGTCCCGGGGCAGTCGAACTTCCGCACGCAGCATCCGGTTCTCATTGTACGTCGTATGAAGGAGGCTGATTTCAGCGCTGCCCCGGGTCTCATCCGTCTCGAACCGGACGGGGGATCCGACCTGAACCGCTCCGACGTCGGTTTGCGGCAGGTCGAACACAAGTCGGTCGTGGGACACCTCCTCCAGTCGTAACAGGTCCCGTTCCGGCGACGCCATGTCTCCCGTATCGATGAGACGCTTTGCTATACGCGCATCGTACGGACTTTTGATGACGTGATAATCGCGGCGCGTCCGGGCTTCCGCACGTTTTTTTCTGAGTGATTGTATCCGGTGTTCCAGAGCGTCAACGGTCTCTTTCATGGACTCATAATTGCCGCGCACCTGCGAGAGCGAATCCCTGTACTGAATGAGCTTTGATTCACTCACCGATTGTTTCTCGACAAGGCCTTCGTATCGCTCGACCTCCTTTTTCCAGTAGGTTAATCGTTGACCGAGCTCCTTTAAGTCCGCCTCCTGCGCCCGTTTTTCTGCCTGCACCTGCTCGATGTCGTTCCCCAGGGAGGCAATCCGCTGATTGATCTCACGACGATCCAGCTTAACTAACACCTCACCGGCGTCCACACGATCTCCTTCGTCCACGGAGACGTGTACCACCCGGGCCCGAACCCGGGACGTCAGGCGGGTGTTCTGAGAGGACTCCACTTCGGCGAGGTAGGAGCGCGTCTGGACAAACTCCCCCTGTCGTGCCTGCTCGACGGTGACCGGCCGGGGTCGGTCGCGAAAGGCGGGCGCCTTCGAAAGCGTCTGCTGTTTCCAGTACAGCAGGTACCCGGCGGAAGTAATCCCAATGACCGCCAGAAGGATCAGCAAAATCGATCGTTTCAGGCTCATAACCGTCAATCCGTTAAAAAATGATGTTCCGGTCGATGAACGTCCATTTGAGGTTCAACCTCAGAAGGATG
>CAZLQF010000064.1:0-5779 GCA_964561545.1 uncultured Sphingobacteriales bacterium | reverse complement strand
TGAGGAGCTTTGAGTTTTCATTATTTTTGCTGAACCAGTTAACAGAATTATTCTTGAAATTAAGTGTTAAATGGCGTGATGGTAGTCAACAAATAGCAATCATTAATCTTGTTTCAACTCCCTCTATGAAAAAGTATTTAGCCTTTTAGTATCTCGAAAGCTCGGAATAGAGATTATGCCTGGAACAAAAAACTTTTTAACTTTTAATAAAATCGCAGCAATCAAGATCCATTAGCATTATCCTGCCTTTCCCTAATTCTGAAACTACATTGGGAATGGCCATTGAGCGTATCCTGGCCAGGATTTTCAGGATTAAGAATTGCTGTTAATAGACTATTTAAGTGGGGCCCAGATTTTTTAACGGTGGCTTAATTGGTCACTATCTGACATTTTCCGAATTTTGGTTTTAAAAGTAATTGCCATGCAGCCAAAGCAGCTTTATTCCTGGAATGTTAATGGCATCAAAGCCATCATGCGTAAGAATTTTAAGGATTTTATCCAGGCATACGATCCAGAGGTACTTGCGATCCAGGAAACCAAGTCACAGGATGAGGAGGTTAAAAAGCTGCTGGCAACATTTAACCAATATCACATTTACTCCAATTCGGCTGAGCGAAAAGGGTATGCGGGTACAGCCGTTCTTAGTAAGGTTCAACCCATTCATGTTCAATACGGGATTGATAATGAATTACATGAGCATGAAGGCAGGACCATAACCCTTGAATTTGATGATTACTACCTTGTGAATGTTTACGTGCCGAATTCAGGCAATGGTTTAAAAAGACTGGATTACCGTGAGCAATGGGACCAGGCCTTTCGCGAGTATATTAAAAAGTTGGATGGCCATAAACCAGTAGTCGTTACAGGCGATTTCAATGTAGCCCATGAAGAAATAGACATCGCACGCCCAAAGCAGAATTACAACAAATCAGCCGGTTTTACTCAAACCGAGATAGATGGCTTGGATGAGCATCTTAATGTTGGCTTAATTGACACCTTTCGGAAACTATATCCTGATAGGGAAGTGTATACATACTGGAGCTACCGAGCCAATGCTCGCGAGCGTAATGTAGGCTGGCGAATTGATTATTTCCTGGTAGGCAGTCAATTATTTGACAAGGTTCAGGATTCTTATACGCTTAATGAAGTTCAGGGTTCTGATCATTGCCCGATTGTATTGGAACTTCAATAAGCAGTTGGGGCGTAAATTCAGCAATTTTCCGCCATTAAGCCAATTGCTCTAAAAGCCAATCCAGAAAAATTGCTTGCCGGTCCTTGATCTTTTTCCGGGCTGTAGGAATGTCAAAAAAATCAGCTTGATCAATTTCCGGGAATTCCTGTTTTTTACCGGATTTTGGGGGCCATTCCATTTCAAAGGTATTGCTTGAAGGCAATGATCCGGATTCCCAATCGCCTTCAAATGCCCAGATGTAATTGATCTTACCGCCTTTTTGCTTGGCATGGCCCAAATAAAAGAAGTTGCCTTCAGGTTTGAACCCAATTTCTTCCTCAAATTCACGGATGGCTGCAGTAAGCTTTTCTTCTACTCCCTCAATTTCCCCTTTGGGAATGGACCAAACCCCTTCATCCTTGTTTTTGAAATAGGGGCCACCCGGATGTCCTAAAAATACATGAAGGACTTCGTTTTCAAACTTGTACATTAACAACCCACCTGCTTCCTTAGCCATAATTATAAGCTTTTAATTGTTGTATTTAAAAAGGATTTCAAAAGTATTGGTTATTGGTTTGAAATTTGAAGCATTCATTGTTGAATAATGTTTGATTAATGAAGCATCCTTAACTTTACAATCCGTAAAAAGCAATTTATATGGCCAAGATACTTATTGTTGACGATGAAGAAGTGATCCGCGAGACGCTTAAAGATATCCTGAAGAATGAAAATTACGACCTGGAAGAGGCCAAAGAAGGACAAGAAGCGCTGAATTTAATCAAGAACAATAAGTTTGATTGTGTCCTGTTGGATATTAAAATGCCCAAAATGGACGGCATTGAAGTGCTTGAAAAAGCGCTTGAAATCAATCCGGATGTCCCGATTATCATGATTACTGGGCATGGCAACGAAGAAACTGCATTTGAGGCTGCTAAAAAAGGCGCTTATGATTTCATTAACAAGCCGCCTGATTTAAATCGCCTTTTGCTGACCATCCGGAATGCATTGGACAAATCAGACCTCATTAGCGAGACCAAAGTACTCAAGAAGCAAGTATCCAAAACGCGTGATATCATTGGTAACTCCCCGGCAATTGACAGTATCAACAAAACCATTGAAAAAGTAGCACCTACAGATGCCCGGGTGCTTATTATGGGCGCCAATGGAACGGGAAAGGAGTTGGTAGCCCGTTGGATCCACGAAAAAAGCACACGTGCTGATGCTAAAATGGTAGAGGTCAATTGCGCTGCTATTCCCTCCGAACTTATAGAAAGCGAACTTTTTGGCCATGAAAAAGGCTCCTTTACATCAGCGGTTAAGCAGCACATTGGTAAGTTCGAGCAAGCTCACCAAGGAACTTTGTTCCTTGATGAAATTGGGGACATGGGCCATTCGGCCCAAGCTAAGGTACTCAGGGCGCTTGAAGAAGGTAAGATTTACCGGGTTGGCGGAGACAAGCCCATTGAAGTTAACGTTCGTGTTATTGCTGCCACCAACAAAGACATCAGAGAAGAAATTGACAAGGGCAACTTCCGTGAGGATCTATACCACAGGCTAAGTGTTATATTAATCAGGGTACCATCGCTTAATGAAAGAAAAGATGACATTCCTATGTTGGCCGAGCATTTCATTGATGAAATCTGCAGGGAATATGCCTTGCCCAGGCGCGAAATGACCCAAGATGCTTACGAAGCGCTTAAGCAAATTAACTGGACCGGCAATGTGCGGGAATTGCATAATGTTATCGAAAGGTTGATTATTCTTACCAATGATAAAATATCCAAAGAAGATGTGGACCTTTATGCGCAGCCCATTAGCACACGGAAATCTGTTAACCAGTTACCAGTTGACCAATACAACCAATTGCAGGATTTTAGGGATTATGCTGAGCGGATTTTCATTGAATCCAAGCTAAAGCATAACAATTGGAATATTTCTAAAACTGCGGAGGAGATCGGAATACAAAGAAGCCATCTTTACAATAAGATCGATAAATATGACTTGAAAAAGGAACAAATAGAAGAGGGTTAATTTGGTAACCTGTAAAGTCCCTTATTGATGATTGGAAAGGTATCAATAAATAATGCTTCATTTAAATTGGATGCCAATTTTTAAAATAGGCAATTAATACCTAAAAAAACAGAAATCTTAACCAACCACTTGTTATTCAATTCGAGCTTAAGCCTGATATTTGCAAGCTTTTGAGCGAAATATTGGAAGTATTTGAGGGCTTATTTAAACTTTTTATTAGCGAATTATTCAAGTGTTGGTTTAGGATGGATGCTAACGTTTTTCTCAAGTTTTGGTCAAACTTTTTTAATCTCCCTTTTCATCCCAGAACTCATTGAAGCATTTAATCTTTCGGAAGGGGTGTTTGGTAACATGTTTGCCGGTTGTACAGTAATGGCCTCTATTTTGATGCTTACCGTTGGGCATACCATAGATCATTATCCAGTTAAACGCGTTATTGCTTTTACTCTTTTTGGGCTGGCTTTGTCAATGTTAGTATTTGGTAGCGCTTTCAATGTTGTCATTTTATTCATTGCCATAACCGGTTTGAGGTTAAGTGGACAGGGAATGCTGAGCAACATTAGCCAAAGCGTAATGTCCCGCTATTTTACTGCTGATCGTGGCAAAGCATTAAGCATAGCTTCATTGGGTTATTCTATGGGAGAAGCCTTGTTTCCGGTTTTAATTACGCTATTGATCAGTAATCTGGGATGGCGATGGTCGGCTACTGCCAGTGCTTTGTTGATTCTTATATTGTTAGGCATCATGCTTACCAGAAATTTAAGTAAATGGGATGTGATTCCTAATAAGAATGGGACCAACCAGAAGCAATTAATGGCAGAATACTGGAGCTATATCAAAAGCAGGAAATTCTTCCTCTTGGCTCCTGCCATATTTGTTTTGCCTTTTGCCATGACTGGCATTTTCTTTTACCAATATGTGATCGCTGAAAGCAAAGGATGGTCCCTGACGCTATATTCGGCTTTTTTTACCGGTTTCGCTATTTCAAGGTTTATTTTTACGTTATTAGGTGGGCTTTGGGTGGATAAATTTTCATCCAAGGTAATGTTCCGGCTCTATTTATTGCCACTTTTGATAGGGTTGATTCCTTTTGCTCTAATGGATCACATAGCAGGTGCTTTGATCTTTTTGTTATTAGCCGGGGCCTCAATGGGCATGAGCAGTCCTGTGAAATCTGCTATGATTGCTGAACTGTATGGTACGGAAAAAATAGGCACTGTCCGAAGTTTGTTTACCATGTTCATGGTGATTAGTACGGCTGTTGGCCCTATCATGGTGGGCAACCTTATGGATTTCAATGTTGAACTTAAATGGATCATTGGACTTATTTTCTTAATGGTAATGGGCACCATCGTCAATTGCCAAAGAGCTTACCGTTTTTTTGATTCAAAATAAATTATGATAAGATCAGATTCAATTAGCTCATGAAGGCAAATCAAAGTAAATTTGTATTCGTACTAAACGTAGTTATTAAATCATAAATTGTTAAAAAGTTAAAAAGTTAAAAAACCTTGAATTATGAAAACACTTAGCTTACTATTGTTTGCTTTTCTGATGGTATCCAATGTCATAGTCATGGCGCAATCAGATAAAGATTTTAAAGCTGGTGGCGGTGGTTATTTTTCAATAGGCTATGGCAATTATGATGTGGGAAAGCTACAGGATTTCCTGCCAGAGGGTACTAAGGAATTGAGTAATGATCATTTACTAATAGGGGGTGGCGGTCATAGTTTCAAGAATAATTTCATAATTGGTGGAAGTGGCTTTGGTATTACCGGAAAATCGATCTCTAATGATAGCCTTAAAGCGGAAACTTCCGGGGGAATGGGCTTTTTAGACGTTGGGTATATGATCGTCCAGAACGGGCAAATTGGTTTCTATCCTTTGGTTGGTATTGGAGCAGGTGGATTTGGCATTAACATTAATGAACTCAAGAAATTGTCCTTAGAAGATGTTCAAAATGATCCAGGGCGGGCCATCGAAGCCTCAACAGGTGGCTTAATGTTAGACTTTTCGCTTAACTTCAATTTTTATCCATCCATGAAAGAAGATGAAGAAGGTTATGGAGGGCTCCTTACAGGATTGGAAGTAGGTTATAACCATTCCTTTTATGATGGTGAGTGGGAGCATGATGGCGGAAACATAACCAATGGACCTGATTTTAACTTAACTGGATTCTATGCCAAACTTAAATTTGGCGGAATCGGTTTTCGTAAAAAGTAGCATTGGCACATCATACTTTGCTGGATGATCAATGGGGGTTGTTTCTAACCAACCCCCATTTTTTGTTTGAATCAAATGATAAAAGCCTACGTTTAATACTTCTTCAACAGGGATTATGGAAATTATATGGAGCCTTAACACCACTACTATAAATCTTTGATTAAAAAAGCCTCATCTGCCTTTTGCGCTAATCTTCTGTTTAATGGGTATCTGCTCATTGAAGACTTTCCGGCATGAAAATAATTTGAAAATGGTAAAATATTTAGGTTTTCATCTGTTTTAAATCATGTTGGATTTCGTATTGGTTACATTAAAATTAATCGATTTATACAAAAAAGTTATTCTTATCTTAAC
>CAZLQF010000063.1:0-6272 GCA_964561545.1 uncultured Sphingobacteriales bacterium | reverse complement strand
AATAAAAAACCAACCGGGGATGCGAATAAGCGTTTGAGGCTTTACATCCCCTGGCCGGTTAATGAACCGCACCAGCTCCGCTCAGTTATGCACCAAGTGCTGATGCGGTATTGATGAGCCATGCGAATGATCAAAACTGAAGGGGCTCACGAGCCGGAAGCCCATGAACCCCTTAGGGGTGACCGTTCGAAAACGGTCTTGCACCATGTACCGAGGAATGCCGGATTATGTACCCTCGGTCAGCAAATGGCAATTTTTAAAAACAATAGGGCTTACGATGAGTTTCGAAAATGAGCGGTGGAAGCCGACAGGCTTAATGCCAACGGGTTAGCCCTAAAAAATATACTGGATTTTAAAGCTTTCAAGCGATAGGTTTCAGACCTATCGCTTCCAAGAAAACCACTGAGCATCTTTTGGCGCAACGGGTCTGAAACCCGTTGCTTGGGAGCCTGAATAAATTGAATGGAATGCGCCGTATTAAAAAGCTCCCAAGGGATGTATTTCAGACCTATAGCTTTTCTAAAGGCAGGCTTTTGGATTAAAAATCCAGAATAGGATTGGCAAGATGCTTAAAAAGGTTAAAATCATAGAAAATCCATTTTTAATTATTTTATATGCTATTTACAGGACAAAAAAATTTTTTTCGAGCAATTAAAAATTTACTTTTGTTCAAACAAAAATTTAAAGATATGAGTACAGCACCTTCGAAAATTCTTGGGTTGTTGGTAACAAGCATTATATTCATGAATGTTAATGCTTCCGCCCAATGTGCTTCCAATAGCAATACCTTTAGCTTCACCTATAATAACCACACTTATAAAATAATTAAAGAACAAAAGAACTGGTCTAATGCTGCCAATTGTTCCGTAACCTTCGGTGGCTATTTGGCTGAAATAGATAGCCAGTCTGAGCAGGATACCATTTACAACCGTATTCAAAATCTGGCCAATGTTTCCCCCAATTACACCTCAGTTCAGGATGGCGGGGGTATCGCCTATGTTTGGATTGGCGCAACAGACCAACAAACTGAAGGCACCTGGCTGTGGGACGGGGATAACACCAATTCAGGTACCAATTTCTGGACCGGCCAGGGAACAGCAGGCAATGGCGGTGGATCAGCCGTTGGTGGCAATTACAACAATTGGGGCGGTTCTTCTTCAGGATCACCCAATGAACCTGATGATTTTAATGGCCAGGATGCAGCCGGAATCGGCCTCAGCGGATGGCCTTCCTTTAATCCGGGCTCACTGGGTAATGCCGGAGAATGGAATGATATTGATGTTTCGAATCAACTTTATTATGTTGTAGAGCAAAACTGTATTGCCACTGAAACCACTGATACGGTTACGGCCTGCGATTCATTTACCTGGACCAATGGTATCACTTACACGTCAGACAATAATACCGCTACTGATACCCTCAATACCGTTAATGGTTGTGACAGCGTGGTCAATTTGAACCTTACCATCAAAAACAGTACGGCTACCACAGATTCAATTCAAACCTGTGATTCCCTGACCTGGATTGACAGCAATACCTACACATCAGACACATCCGTAACGTATACGCTAAACAACAGTGTTAATTGTGACAGTGTTGTTACCCTTGAGCTTGACATTCAAAATTCATCAACAGTTGACTCGGTTACCGCTTGCGACTCATTTACCTGGATTGATGGTAACACCTATACCTCTGATACCAATTCTGCTACTTTTACGCTAAATAATGATGCCGGATGTGACAGCACTATAACCTTAAACCTGGATATTAACAAAAGCACAAGTAGCATTGACAGTGTTGAGGCTTGCAATTCATTTACCTGGATTGACAGCAATACTTACAAGACCGACACCAATTCTGCCACCGTTACCTTAACCAATGAAGCAGGATGCGACAGCGTTCTAACCCTTAATCTCAGCATTCAAGACAGTGTCACTACCACAGACCAGATTACAGCCTGCGATTCGTTTACCTGGATTGACAGCAATACCTACACATCAGACACATCCGTAACGTATACGCTAAACAACAGTGTTAATTGTGACAGTGTTGTTACCCTTGAGCTTGACATTCAAAATTCATCAACAGTTGACTCGGTTACCGCTTGCGACTCATTTACCTGGATTGATGGTAACACCTATACCTCTGATACCAATTCTGCTACTTTTACGCTAAATAATGATGCCGGATGTGACAGCACTATAACCTTAAACCTGGATATTAACAAAAGCACAAGTAGCATTGACAGTGTTGAGGCTTGCAATTCATTTACCTGGATTGACAGCAATACTTACAAGACCGACACCAATTCTGCCACCGTTACCTTAACCAATGAAGCAGGATGCGACAGCGTTCTAACCCTTAATCTCAGCATTCAAGACAGTGTCACTACCACAGACCAGATTACAGCCTGCGATTCGTTTACCTGGATTGACGGAAATACTTACAAAACAGACAATGACACAGCAATGGCCGTTTTTAATAAAGCAAATGGCTGTGATAGTGTCGTATTATTAGACTTGACCATTCAAAATAGCATCAGCACAACGGATAGTATAATAGCTTGTGATTCTTTTACATGGACAAATGGGGTTACCTATACCCGGGATACTTCGGGCGTAACCCAGCAATTTCAAACAAGCAATGGGTGTGACAGCATCGTTTCCCTGCATTTGGAAATTAATAATAGTTCATCTACCACCGATTCTGTTAAAGCATGTGGATCCGCTTTCACCTGGATTGATGGTACAACTTACACCTCGGATACGGACACGCCAACGTTTGCACTGAATAATACAAACGGCTGTGATAGTCTGATCACCCTGAATTTGAATTTGGTAAAGATTGATACCTCGGTTTCAAAATCAGGCTCAACATTAGAATCCAATGCCAGTAATGCTGATTATCAATGGCTTAATTGCGAGAATAATGACTATACGGTAATCCAAGGAGCAACTGGACAAAGCTTCAACCCAGACCAATCAGGCAATTATGCGGTCCAAATAACTAAAGAGGGCTGCTTAGACACTTCTTCCTGTAGGCAAGTAAGCACAGCAGGATTGAACAGCAAACAAACAGGAGGAACAAATGTGGTTTCAGTTTACCCTAATCCGTTTGAAGATGTGGTTCAAGTCAGGTTAGCAAAAACTTATGAAGAGGTTCAGGTAAGTATTCGTGCAGTTTCGGGCAAAGTGTTGCAAAAAGCGACTCATAGTAACGCAAAAACATTAAACATGGCGTTGGACCAACCAAAAGGCCTTTATTTTATGACCATTCTAACGCCTGATAACCAAACCGTGATCAAGCTAATGAAGCGATAATTTAACGTAAAGGCTTTCAGATTGTAGAAAACGAACCCAGCTATAAAGCCCTTTAAACCATGGTCCAATAATTAACATGTCATTGAAAATGCCTTCCAAGGCTTAGAGGAATTTTAGCCTTCTAATTTTCAAATATGCTTTAACTGAAGCCATGGTAGTAAAAACATTCCTTAATTTTTAAACCCCAACCAATATGCATCCCCATTAGCCGTGGTCAAGGTAATTAACTATCCCATGATGCCCTTAAGGGTTAATCCTCAGGATCAGGAGAAAATCGGATGAAGCTAAAAGAACCCGAGGAACTAAAGGTGGTACTGAGCAATGGGTCTAAAACTTTTCGGTATAGCTATTTGGTAACTACCAAGCGAGGAGGGCAAAGCTCTTTGCGCCAAGCAAATCCCGTAATAATTGGGTAAGCGTAGTGCTGTTAAAACTTTTGTAGGAAACAGGCAGGCAAAGGTCTTAAGGACAAAATCCTGAGCAGTAAAGCCTAAACTGCAACTGGGCCAGCTGGCGTAGAAAGCCGCTCATTCGGTCTTTGGAGGAGTCATCCGTTTTACACCCATTCTTCCATCCGAACCTCATATTATTGCTCAATCATAATGATTTTTTACAATACCAACACCCTAAAAAGCACGAAGGTTGAGCAATTTTTTACTTGTAGGCGTCAAATGAAAGATTGCATAAGTGATTGATTGGCGCAACGGGGCTGAAACCCGTTCCTAAGTAGCCAGAAAGAATTGACGCAATGGAACTAAAGACCGACCAGAGTTTTGGTACGGTTGAACGACATGCATTCCTTAGAGGCTTAATTCCTTTGATAAAAACGAGCCATGATTATCTCTGTATATCGCTTTGTTTTGCCGTTGGAAGTTAAAGCTGAGGTTGGTGGCTCCATAGTTTTACACCCATCGCTTGAGGAGCTCCATAACGATGGTTTTAATTGCTATAAATTTTTACATCCGGGAAAAAAGCGGCCCATGCAAACCAATACCCCATGTAGCTTTGAGTGGGTTTGAGACGCGTTCCCTTATCAGGTCCTTCTGTAACTTGACCGAAAACATTGTAATGATTGCCTTGGTCGTCCTTCATGATGTTTGGCAAAGCATTGTTAAGACCCGAAAATGCTACACTGTCAGCGAGGTTCTTAGGTCTGTTAAACGATACGATGAAGTTCTTCGCTTTGTTACCGGCTAAAATGAGGGATTGACCTGCAAAACGTTCTTCAATAACGTTTGTGGAATCTTTAAAGGCTTTAAAACGGTACACCTTAGCCCTATCATCCCTGATTACGCCATGTACCCGTTCTTTTCGAGGGAGGCGATCATCTTTGTTGGAGACGGGAAATAGCAATTGGTCATTGTTTTTGTAATTCCCATAAGGGTACCTTTCATAATTCCGGCTAAATTCTGTTTCCCTTGAAAGCACTTGGGTTTCCGGATACATAGCTTTCCAGGTTGACCACGGGGTTTCCACTACTTGAAAAGTTTCATTGGATTTACCCGATAATTCGCCGTTAACACTTCTCATTTGCATTTGGGACCAATTGCTTTCCGTTTTCCGGTCGTAAGGGATGAGGTTATTGTTGTATAGTAGCCCCGATACGCCGAACGTAGTGACACTGCCATTGATTTTTCGGGAAATAGCAATGCCAGTTCCGGTCAACGGGCAGTAAGTCATTGAAATGGGCTTTCCCCCTACCTTATCATTGACAATTTCATGATGGTCTAAAACGGGGTGGCCGTAAGCTTTTGCTGTACCATTCTGGATGATCCCTATTACCAAATCCGATGGTTCGAGGAAATCTGCACTTTCCTTGTTAATAAAGTTGGGATCGTCAACCGAAGGAATCCCATCTTTTCCAGGGCCTCCATCCCTAACTTTGTCTTTAGGGATCAGCCATTCCCCATCTTGGTCATCTACTTGGGTTTCTTCCTTTTCACACCCGAGAATAAAGAGTAAAATACCGATAGAGAACAGCCAATAAAGTCTCATAGTTAAAATTTATGGTTGTAAGACAATTGTAATTTATACGTAGAACCCAGCTGAGTGCCATTTAACTTTTGGTACAGTGGTAAATCAAAAGCCAACTGGATTGAACTTTTAAAAGAAATTTTCCAACCAATCCCGGGCTTGAGGTATAACCAGCGGCCGCCCGTATTGGCCAATTGTTCATCATCTACTTGATCAGCTGCCAAATCCCGGTATACCAAAAATACAGAAGGCGTCAACAAGGTTTTGCCAATTGTAAGGGATTTATCAAGACCGGCATTAACCTGCAACTCATTGCCATATTGATAAGCCAAATCCGAATTGGCACGGGTAGTCGGAGTAGTGATCCGGTAGTTGACATAACTTTTGAATCCCAAACCCGAGTTCAAAAAGTTTTGCCGTGCCAAATATCCCCATGTTAAGACATCCCAAGAACCGGTGCCCGGTTGAAGGTCCGGTGCCAGCAATAGCCCATCGGATCCTTCTACATCATTTCGCCCAAACGGTAATTTAGGTCCGGCTCCAAGAATTATTTGAGTCGGTCGATCGCCTTTAATATTTAATAGCTGGTATTTGCCCAAAATGAAAGCATCTCCAAGGCCATGAAGAATGGTTGTTTGTTCCTTTTGAAAAGTTTTGATAACTCTGGATTGCCGGATAAAAGTAAACATGGCAGAAACCGAAAACCGCTTTGAAATGCCATAGCTGCCTTCCAGGATCAGGTTATGAATACGCCTTCTCCGATCATCTATTTCCAGTAAATCCGACCCATTGTATAGGCGGTTCATGAAGTGCTGGTCATAGGTTACCATGAGTTGAAAAGCTTGCTCCTCGGAGGCGGTGACTCCTAAAACTCCGGATATGGGAGATCCGCCAGAACAGCAAGCTTGTCCATAACTTTTAATGGGAAGTCCTGAAGTTAAAAGGAACCCTACTAATATGAATAACAGCTTTTTCATA
>CAZLQF010000062.1:0-6533 GCA_964561545.1 uncultured Sphingobacteriales bacterium | reverse complement strand
ACTTCGCTTTTGATGTTATTCCATTCCCTTTTATCACCTTTTACGGCTTTAACGGCCTCTTTAATTTTGGATATGCCGAAATGTTTGATTTGCTCGAATTCAATCTGGGGCGGTAATGATATTTCCCCGGATGCTACATGCGCATTAAGGATAAAAGGCTTAGAGGAATCACGGGCTTTTTCAATGGCACCAACAATATCATTGTGATCCTTTACTTCAATTCCGTCCGCTCCCATATTTTGGGCAAAACTAATGGGATCCGTGTTTTTGATTGCCAAAGCATCATAGTTAGGAGCCAGGCCGGCTTCTTCCATCTCAATTTTGACAAAGCCCAACTCCTTGTTATTCATAACTACGAGGTTAATGGGGAGCTCGTATTCAACAATGGTTGAAAAATCTTGTAAGGACATATTAAATGCCCCATCCCCTACCATAGCCCAAATTTCCCGGTCCGGATATTGAAATTGAGCGCCAATAGCAGCCGGTAAGCCCACAGCCATGGAGCCATGGTTGAAAGAGCCCAGGATCCTCCGCTCGGAATGGAAGTTCATAAAATTGGTAGACCATATGGCTGAAGTGCCGGTATCAATTACAAAAATGGCATCATCGGAAGCCTGATCACTGATTTGCCGAGCTACAACCTGGGGATGCAGGACTTTGTAGTTTTTATCTTCCCCTGTGATTTCACAATTGTGGTCCTTCCATTCCAAAAATTCTTTGTTAAGCTTTTTGACAAACTTGTCATCCCGTTTAGGTAAGCAGGTGTTTTTGAAAAATTCGACAACGGGCTTAATGTCACTGTGAATGCCCAAAGTAACTGATGTACGGTTACCGATATTTTCCGGCCTGATATCTACCTGGATGGTCTGGGTTTTATCGGGCAAAAATTTGGTGTAAGGAAAGTCCGTCCCGAGCATGATCAAAAGGTCAGCATCCATTATTGCTTTATAGCCGGATGGATTACCAATGAGACCGGTAAGCCCCACCACATTTTCGCAATTGTGATCAAAAATATCAGAAGCCCGTACTGTATGGGTAATAGGCGCTTTGATCTGCTTAGCAAAATCTATCACATCCTCACGGGCATGCCGGCAACCCGCACCGGCCAAAATGCCAACTTTTTCCGCGTTGTTAACCATTTCCACGGCTTCTTCCAAGGTTTTTTGCGGGGGCTGAACAGTAGCCTCCGACCGGAAAACCTTATGGACAAAATCCTGGTTTTGGGCTTGCATTTCAGCAATATCTGCGGGCAATTCTACCCTGCAGACGCACCGGTAGTTAATGGCAATGCGCAAAGCCCGTAAAATAACACGTGGGGCTTCTTCCGGTGAGCGGATGATAGCTTGATGCTCGCAAATGTCATCAAAGACTTTGTTCAAATCCACTTCCTGGTGGAAATTGGTCCCTAAATGCTCAACCGGTACTTGGCCGGTAATGGCCAAAACGGGAGAACGCTCTTTTTTGGCATTGTACAAACCATTTACCAAGTGCAATGCTCCCGGACCTACAGTGCTGGCACAAACACCAAGGTTATCATTTAATTCACCCTGAGCATATGCTGCAAAGGAAGCATTGCCTTCGTGCTTCATTTTCACCCATTGCACTTCCTTTTGTTTACCAAGGGCTACTACCAATGGGTTAAGCGCGTCCCCGGCAACACCAAAAATATGATTGACGCCTTCATGCTTAAGGATATCCAGTAGTTGTTCAGAAACATTCATAGGGTTTTGTTTTTCTAAACCATTTTAAGCGTTTAGTAAAATTTGAACCGGCTTGGTTCATACCCGTCAAAATTAATCAGAAGTTTTTTTGTTATTAATTTAGCCAAAGCTTTTCAAGCTTTTTGTTTTATACCTGACAAAATGGAGCCTTTGTAGTATCCCATTTCTTTAGCAACCTTTTTTTGAATAAATTCGAAAATTGGAATTAAAAGCTTTTGGCAATGGCTAACGATGATAAACTTCCTGAGAGTGCGGGAAATTATATTGATCAGATTTTCAGGGAAAAATTATCCAATAAGCATGTTTACCACAATTACCCGCATACCCTTGAAGTAGTAGAGGCTTGTAAGGGAATTGGTGAAGCCCATGATCTTGAAAATGATCAACTTGAAAACCTTTTAATAGCCTCTTGGTTTCACGATGCCGGATTTATCTGGTCTTATGATAACCATGAGGACGAGAGTGTCAACATTTTCCGGGAATTTGCCCGGGAACAAGGCATAGCCAAAGAAAAACAAGATGAGGTTGAGCGGTTGATCCTTAGTACCAAGCCGGACCATAAGCCCCAAGACTTACTTGAGGAAATCATGCATGATGCCAGTAAGATCCATGTGGGTAAGAAAAGCTTTGAGCGGTTAAGCGAAATGCTTAGAACGGAAATTGAACAAGTACAGGAAAAGTATTATTCCGATGAGGATTGGCAGCAACAACAGCTGGATTTCCTGATAAACCATGATTTTCTTACCCGTTATGCACAACAGGAATACGGGGAAAGGCGGAATAAAAACATCATGGAGCAGCGGGAAAATCTGCAAAAGGCCGAGGATAAAAGCACAAAGCGGAAAACGGGTAAGAATTTCGGCAGGGGCATCGATACGTTATACCGCACCAGCTACCGAAACCACATTAACCTTAGTCAAATAGCCGATGGCAAAGCCAATATGATGATCAGTATGAATTCCATTATCCTTTCGGTTATCATTACGCTTGCAGGAACCGGTTTCTCCATATCAGGGGATACCCAAATAACAAGCTTGCGGTATGTCATTCCTATGTTTTTGCTGCTATTGGGCTCCTTAGTTTCAGTCATTTTTTCCATTATTTCCGCCAGACCCAAAGTGACCAACCGTCAGGTGAACCGGGAAGAGATTGAGGAACGGAAAGCCAGTATCACCTTTTTTGGCAATTTCATTAACCGGCCTTTGGAGGAATTCCTGTGTAATATGGACTACCTGAAGAAAAACCAGGATCTGCTTTACGATAACATGGCCATTGACCTGTATTACCTGGGATTGGTCCTGGATAAAAAATACCGCCTCCTAAAAATTTCCTACAATACCTTTATGGGTAGCCTTGTGATTAGTGCGCTTGCTTTTGTGGTAATATTCTTTTATTCCAACTTGTAATGTGGTAGCCTGCTATATTGATCCTGTAGCAATGCGAAAACCAATCGAAAAAGCCGGGATTAGCCTGCTATTAGGGCTTGCCTTGTTGTTGGGAGGGTGCTCGTCTTCTATTGACAATGATACTTCTTCCATGCCTTACCGGTTAGGAGCGCCCGAAAAAGTTTTTGAGCTACCTGATGCCCTTAAAGAAGTGTCCGGGCTTTCCTGGAAAGGCTCCAATCACGTTTTGGCCATCAATGATGAGCAGGGCATCATCTATGACTACGACTTGGTAGCGGATACATTATATCAAAATTTGCCCTTTGGTGATGGACGTGATTATGAAGGCATTGCGGGTTTAGACCGGGATGCCTATCTGATGGCAAGTGACGGAGAGCTAATCCAAGTAAAAAATTATGCAAGTATGGAGGAAAGGGCAACTACCAAATTCAGTACCGGCTTAAAGCCCTTCAATGATGTAGAGGGGCTGTGCTTTTGGAAGGAAAAGGGCGTTTTCCTAATGGCTTGCAAAGGAGGTCCGGGTTCCGGGTTGTCAGGCCAAAAAGCCATCTATGCCTATGATACGCAAGCCAGTCGGTTAAAGCCTCAGGATCCCTTAATCACATTGGATCTTTCAATGATTGAAGATTCCTTGTTCACCAATCCTTTGGATCAAATGGGCCATAATTTGCGGAAAATTTTGGCCTCAGATGCGGATTACCAGGAAATTTTCAGCCCCTCCGGTATAGCCGTTCATCCCTTAAGTGGGAGAATTTATGTGATCTCAGCCTACTACAAACTTTTGGTCATTTTGGATGAAAACCAGGCTATCCGGAAAGTGGCCCGTTTGAGCCATCCCCTATTTCATCAGCCGGAAGGCATTACTTTTAATAAGGAAGGAACCTTGTTCATAAGCAATGAGGGAAAGGGTGGAAATCCCAACATTTTGCAATTCAAATTATCATTTGGGCAACCGATCATATGATTAATTTAAACCTTTGATTGTATCAGAGATGATCACAATCAAAATACCTAATCGTGAATTTCTGCGAGTTATATTAAATTAGTGGCAGATAAAAAGAAACAGGATGCAAGAAAAGAGAAAACCACTATTGCTGCTTTATGGATTTATGCTTTTACAGATTGTTGGTATCAGTTTTACGTTTGTCACCGTCAATACGGATTCACTTCGTCAGGAAATCCAACATGCCGCCAAGCTTATCAAGAAAGATATAGATAAAGCTGATTCCCTCAGTGAAGGTTTCCTTAACCAAGAAGCCGTCCAGCAAAATGATACACTGACTGCCAAGGCTTATTTATTGAGAGGCATTGTTTATTACAACCAATCCAAATACCGATTAAGCAATTACTTTTTTCGTAAAGCTTTGCATTCCATTTATGCACAAGGCGATCAAGATTTCAGAGCACAAGTGTTAAATAACAAAGGAGCCTCTCATGCATCAGCAAGGCAATATGATTCGGCCTTTATGGCGTACCAAAAGTCCCTTGAAATTGATAAGGCAATGAACCATCAACACGACATTGCAGAAACCCAGCTTAACATGGGTGTTATGACCGTAAAGACCGGGGAATTGGAAAAAGGGGAAAGCCTGTTTAAAAATGCAAAATCCTTTTTTAAAGAAGATAACGATTCCATTCGTCTTACCAAGTGTTACCAAAACCTTGGGATCATCAAACGCAGACAGGGAAAAACACAAAAAGCCATTGAATACCAGCAAAAAGCCAATGCGCTGTTCAAAGCCTTAACTTATTATCCGGGTATGATGCAAACCTATTCCAACCTTGTTAATTTGTATACAGATCAAAAGCGCTTTGATAAAGCTTTAGCCCTCGTGGATTCAATAGAAAATCTTGCTCAAAAATATCCGGGAACCTCATTTAAAGTGGCTGCCCCGCTTCAAAGGGCAAAGGTTTTAGTGTTACAGGGAAAACCAGAACCAGCCGGTCAAATCCTGGATTCTTTAGGTAACCAAAAAACTAAACTGGCCGAATACGGGGAATTGCAACAATACAATGATGTTAAGCTCAAATGGGCTGCCCAAAAAGGTGACTTGGCAACAGCCAGAGAAACCTTTAAAAGCTTTGTAAATAGAAAGGATTCCCTGCACCAGGTACGGATCAATCAGAACCTCTCCGAACTAAAGGTCCTTCATCAAGTGGATAAGAAAAATGCAATGATCGATAAACAAGAGAAGATCATCGCCATTAAAAGTACCCGCAATACCTGGCTTACCGTAGCGCTTATTGTTGTGGTAACATTGTTGGTTTCGTTGATCGTCTTTTATTATAAGAACAAGCAGCTTTGGACAGCCGTTACCAACCTGAATTTGTCTTCTACTTTAGCCTTCCGTAGTAGTGTTACCCAGCCTTCCGAGTCATCTTATCAGCATCACCAATTATTTCATCAGATTGAAACATTGATCAAAGAAAAAGAATGGTACAAAGACCCACATTTAACGCTGAAAATGCTGGCAAATGAATTGGGCACCAACGAATATTACATTTCCCGGGCCATTAATGAAATGAGTGGTATGAACTTTAACGGCTATGTGAACAACTACCGTATCAACTTAGCAAAAAAGAGCTTATTGGAGGATGGCCAGCCCAACAATACTATAGCTTCCGTAGCCGATGAAGTTGGATTCAGCAGTTCCAATTCATTCAGCCGGACCTTTAAAAAGCTTACCGGCATGTCCCCTTCTGAATTTGCAAAATTGAATGCAGGATGAGCCATAGGGTAGAGATTTATGATAAAAGATGTAAGATTCAAGACAGGAAATTTAGTTATTCAGTGCCAAGTATACAGGATTTCGTAGGTTGAAACTTTTATAACCCGTTGGTTTTAAAACCTCCGGGTTATAACGAATGTAGCAGACAAAAGTCCCCTTCTCCACTGGGAGAAGGGACAATGTTGAGGGGAAAATTAAACCATGGCCCCGTCCTTCAGGGCGGGGCTTTTATGTAACAAGCAATACCGGCTTTAGCCCTTAAAAATCCATGCCTTTTTAGCAAGCGATGTTAAGGGCTGAAGCCCAATGCTGTTTCCAATCAATCCCCTGGCTGAAGCCAGGGACAAAAAATTTATTATTAACATCGATTATCTAATGGCCCTCCCTCCTGACCACTCTTTAATGTAACAGGGAAAAGTCCCCTTCTCCCGCTGGGAGAAGCGTTAGGGTTGAGGGCATTTCTACCATCATTCAAACAATACTTCCAGGAAAAAGCCCCCTTCAACAGTATTCCATTTATTTCTAAATATTTATATCTACTTCATTTCAACTTCATTTCAACCTCATTTCAACCATATTTCTATTTATCACCCGCCTCCTAACGCTCCCCAAGATTTGTTAAACGGTTTCCCAGGATTTGTTAAGTCCAAAAATCGCCTTCAAAACCCCCTTCCAAA
>CAZLQF010000061.1:5638-6907 GCA_964561545.1 uncultured Sphingobacteriales bacterium | reverse complement strand
ATGAGAAGTTTTTAGCAATAAGGAGAAACTATTTGTGATTAAACCTGAATTAATTGATTGCTTATTATAATTAGAAAATATTTAAACATTTTATCAAAAGTAAAAAAAAACCTAATAGATTTCCAAAGTGTGCTGTTTCATTTAGTGCAAAATGTTATTTATGAACGTTGGTCAATCTAAATATTCAAGGAAGGTCTTATTACTTTAAACTTTCAAAGATTTCAATACTTTACGACCTTTGTAATTTAATAACGCAACAAAGGTATCTAAGAATAGTGGCTCAGGTGGATGCTTTAGTGCTTGAATTAAAATTAAAATACGTAGAAATACAATTGAAACCTATAGCCTTGTAGCTTACAGCTTGAAACTACGAACACCCAGAACCTAAAACCTATTTATTATTTCCATGACAAAATTCAACGATAATTTCTTAAGAGCCTGCCGGAGAGAACCTGTAGATCATACGCCCGTTTGGTTCATGCGCCAGGCAGGCCGGTACCAACCGGAATACCGGAAAATCAAGGACAACAAATCCATTCATGAAATTATTCAGGATCCTGACCTGTGTGCGCAAGTGACGAAACTCCCCATCGAACAACTGGGCGTGGATGCTGCCATTCTTTTTTCCGATATCATGACGCCCATTGGCCCGATGGGCATTGAAAATGAGATACGCCCCAACTACGGGCCTTATGTTCCCAATCCCATTCGCACCCCGGCAGATGTTCAAAGGATAGAAATCCCGGATTTTGAATCGGCTACGCCTTACGTAAGGCAGACCATTGAGCAGTTGGTCAATGATTTGAATGTTCCTTTGATCGGATTTTGTGGCGCTCCATTTACCCTGGCAAGCTACATCATCGAAGGCGGCAAAAGCAAGCATTACGAGAACACCAAAGCCTTAATGTACAATGACCCTGATACCTGGCATGCGCTGATGGACAAGCTGGTAGACGGAATGATAGGTTACCTCTCCCTTCAAATTAATGCAGGAGCCCATGCAATACAGGTGTTTGATAGTTGGGTGGGCGCTTTGGGCCAATCCGATTACCAAACATACATACATCCCCACATGGCCAAGCTATTTGATGCCATTCAGGGATATGGCGTGCCTCGTATTTTATTTGGCGTTCATACATTGCACCTTTTAGGCCAAATGAAAGACACCGGCTGTGATGTAGTAGGCGTTGATTGGCGCGTGGATATTGGCGTAGCCTGGCAGATCATGGAATACAAAGTTGGTATCATGGGCAATTTGGATCCGGTTTC
>CAZLQF010000061.1:0-5538 GCA_964561545.1 uncultured Sphingobacteriales bacterium | reverse complement strand
AACGACATAAAAAACATCATTTCGGAAGCCCGGCAAAAAGCCGTACATTCAGTGAATTTTGAGCGTGTAATGATGTATTGGAGAATCGGTGAAAGAATTTTTGAAGAGGAACAAAAAGGAGAAAAAAGGGCGGAATATGGGACTGCACTGATTAAAAATCTTTCAAAACAGTTGAAAGCAGAATTTGGAAGTGGGTTTTCTGCCCGTAACCTGGAAATGATGCACCTCTTTTATCGGACTTTTCCAAATACGCAGACACTGTCTGCGCAATTAAGCTGGAGTCATTATACTTTGCTATTAAGCATTAAAAATCGAGATAAGCGAGAATTTTATATTGCTGAGACAAAGAAAAACAATTGGTCGGTTCGTCAGCTTGAACGCCAGATCAATAGCCAGTTGTACGAACGACTTTTATTAAGCAATGATAAGGAAAGTGTTTTAGCAGTCGCAAAATCAGAAAAGCATCCTGAAAATCCTGATGAAATTATCAAAGATCCAATGGTCTTAGAGTTTCTTGGCCTGAAACGGGAAGCATCATAATATGAAAAAGACCTTGAGCAAGCTATTATTACTCATTTACAGGAGTTTTTATTAGAACTTGGTAATGGCTTTTCCTTTATAGCCAGACAACAAAGGTTGCATTTAAAAGAAGATGATTACTATGTGGATTTGGTATTTTACAACCTATTGCTTCAATGCTTTGTGCTTCTCGATATTAAAACCCATAAATTAACTCATCAGGATTTAGGCCAATTGCAGATGTACGTGAATTATTAAGACCGGGAATAAAAACTCCCCCATGAAAAGCCGACCATCGGAATTTTATTATGTGCAGATAAAAATAACGCTATGGTTGAATATGCGTTGCCTGAAGGCAATAAAAACATTCTAACAAGCACTTACAAATTGTATTTATCAACAGAAAAGCAATTACTTGAAGAAATGAAAAAGGAATTTAAAAAGCATCAATAATTGCCTAAGCAAAGTTTGTTGTATGATCAATTAGATGATGGTTATAGGGATATTTTAGACAGATTGAAACCATTAAATATTGAGGCACGCTATCCTACTTAAAAGGAGCAATTGTTCAAAAGCTTAAGTTACAATCGTTGTATTTAATTGATTCAGGATACAGCAGACCTATTAAAATGGATAAAGAAGAAGCTTTAAAAATCGTCAACGCCTACAAAGACCGGGTAGTGGAAAAGTATCATCCCCGGTATATTATTTTGTTTGGCTCTATATTAAATGATCAATGGGTCGAGGAAAGTGATATTGATGTTGCAGTTATCATGCATCAATTTGAGGACGATTTTCTGGCCACCTGGTAGCAATTATTCAAGCTTACCAGGGATTATGACTTCAGGTTAGAGCCTGTTTTAATGGGGCAAAATGAAGATTATTCCGGCTTCGTTGACAAAATCAAGCAAGAAGGGGAGGATTTGTACAAAGCTTAATGTTGTTGCTATGAACTTAATAAGTCATTATTGAAGAATAAATACCACAAACAACATCTTTCGGACCAAATTGTGGTTCGGTTTATAAAATCATAATCGTTACATTTCGTACAACAAAGTCAACAAAATGAGGTGAATGCTTTTAACAGCTTTGCAATGGAACAATTTCTCATGAGCTATGATGGTAAAGCCTTCCTATATGATCATCTTTAAACCATTCTATTGATTAGGAAGTATAAATTCCTGGTACTTCTTTTCAAACAAATTGTTATACACGCTGTTACTTTGCCACGAAAACGATAATCTATGAAGCGAGGCATACTACTTTTGGCTTATGGCGGGCCTAACAAACGGGAAGACATTGCGCCCTTTTACCGGGATATACGAATGAGCTATGCAGGCCGCGAGCCCACCCAAGAACAGCTCGATGAACTGACTGAACGGTATGACATGATTGGAGGTAAATCTCCCTTATTGGAAATCACCCAACAGCAGGCAGCAAGCCTCAAAAAGGAGCTTAACAATGAATATCCAGTATACATCGGCATGCGTCATTGGGAGCCGTGGGTTCATGAAGCCATTCAAGAAATGAAAGCTGATGGTATTGAAGAAGCGGTAGCCATTGTAATGGCACCTCACTTTTCAAAAATGAGCGTTTGCAAGTATTTTGAAAGAGTTGATGAAGCCCTGGAAGCTCAAAATTACGACCTTAAGCTTCACCGGATTAAATCATGGCACGACCATCCCGAATACATTAACGGGGTAGCCGAACGCGTGAATGAAGTAATGCCTAAATTCCCGGAATCAGTTCAGGATCAGGTAATGATCATGTTCACGGCCCACAGTTTACCCGCCAGGATTTTAGAATATTATGGATATTATCCAGCTCAACTAAAAGAAACATGCCAGTTGCTATCAGAAAAGCTCAACCATTCAAAATGGAGCTTTGCTTACCAAAGTGCCGGAAAAAGCCGGGTTCCATGGCTTGGGCCTGACATCGTTGATGCCATCCAAGACCTTCAAAAGCAAGGAGAACAATACATCCTGGTTTGCTCAATTGGGTTTATAGCTGATCACCTGGAAATTATTTTTGACATAGATGTTGAAGCCAAGCCTGAGGCTGAAAAAGTTGGCGTTCAACTGGAAAGGACGAAAACCTTGAACGATTCTCCTTACTTAGCCCGAACTTTGGCTGATATTGTACAAAAATCCTTTAATGGCTAATAAACAAATTGCCATCATCGGTGGCGGCATTACAGGCCTTGCAGCGGCTTGGCACCTGGAACAAAAGGGTTTTAAAGACATTACACTTCTGGAACACAGCAATCAGTCCGGAGGAAAGATCAAAACGGAACAAGAAGATGATTTTATCATAGAAACCGGGCCCGATGCCCTCATGTATACCAAACCTGGCATTCAGGAGTTCATTAAGAATTTAGGGCTGGAAGATCAATTGGTAGCGCCCAAAAGCCGTCATTTTTATATTCTTCTTCAGGGTCAGCTAAAACCCGTCCCTGCTGGCTTTGCTTCTATGGTACCGGCCGACTTAACCTCCTTTTTGAAGTCTGATTTGATTTCATGGAAAGGCAAGGCCAGGATGATGGTGGAGCGGTTTATAAAACCTAAAACCGACCAGGAAGAAGAAAGCCTGGCTCATTTTGTAGAGCGAAGGTTTGGCAAAGAAGTTTTGGACAAAATGGCCGAACCCTTGTTTTCAGGAGTGTATTCAGCGCCAGCTAAACAATTAAGCATTGATGCCACTTTTCCGCATTTCAAGCAAATGGAAGCCAAATACGGCAGTATTACAAAAGCTGTTATGGCCAACCGTAAGCAATATGGATTGCCTAAAAACTCTCCTTTCAGGAGCTTTTTAAATGGCATGCAAACCCTCCCTAAAACCATTGAAAAGCAGCTACAGGTAACCAAGCTTTTGAAAAACACAGCGGTTACAAAAATTGAAAGCGAAGGTGATCATTACCAATTAACCACCAACCATCAATCTTCCATACCATCCAAGGAAATCCTTATGACCATCCCTTCTCAGCAAGCTGCGGAAATGTTAGAAAATTTGGTGCCTTCCGTTCAGCCGCTTTTACAGGACATTCCGTTTGCTACATCCGTCATTGTAACCTTGGCTTATCAACGCTCGCAAATTGATCACTCATTGGATGCTACGGGGTTTTTGATCCCTGGCTCTGAAAATACCCAATTATCCGCTTGCACCTGGAGTTCTGAAAAATGGCCCGGCAGAGCACCTGAAGGCTATGCAACGTTTCGCTGCTTTTTTAGCAATATAGGCCATCAACAACTGGAAACCTATGATGAGCAAAGCTGGACCCGCTTAGCAGATGAAGCGCTTAAAAAGATCCTGTCAATTAATGCAGAACCATCCAAAAGTTGGCTTCATGTTTGGAAAGATGCGCAACCTCAATATAAAATGGGCCACCTTCATACGATCCAGCAAATAGAGAATCATTTAAGATCATTGCCTGGCCTACATTTGGCAGGTTCATCCTACCGTGGCGTAGGAATTCCCGATTGCGTTAAACAAGCAAGGGAAATGGTGGATCCAATAGAGCATAATTAAATATAAAGCATCGTTTTTAAGCATAAGGTATTGCTTAAACATTGCAGCCTTCACCGAATGTCTTAAAGCCTCAACTATAAGAAGCACCGGCAATTTCAAATAATTGGCTTAAGATAAAGTTCAAAGGCTCTATTCTTATGCATTAAAACAAGCTTTGAAATTTTTAGTAACTTTGAAATAAAATTAGTTGAACTTTCGTGAATTTTGATAGTTAAGTTGCGTTTACAAACACCTTTATGAGTCAATTTTTTAAACAATTCCTCTTAAATTACAAAAAAACCGGTGCCATAGCAGCATCTTCCGACCACTTGGGGATGGCTTTTATTGACTCTGCCAATTTAGCACAAGCTAAAACAGTAGTAGAACTTGGCTCAGGAACCGGTGCATTAACAGAAAAAATCCTTGAGTACATCAATCCATCCGCCAACTTTTTTGCCATAGAAATCAATAAGCATTTCGTCAAGTCTACTCAAAAAAGGTGTCCGGATGTTCCTGTTTACCATGATTCTGCGCACAACCTCACCAAATACCTTAAAAGCCATGGCGTTCAATCATGTGATTGCGTGATATCAGGCTTACCGTGGACCCTTTTTAATAAGTCTGCTCAATATGAATTGTTGAATGCGATTCAAAAAGGTATTGAACCTGGTGGGGAATTTTTGACCTTTGCTTATGTTCACGGATTGCTACTTCCCAATGGTAAATTTTTCCGTCAAAAATTGAATCACAATTTCAAGAACATCAATACTTCCCGGATTGTATGGAAAAACACACCTCCTGCCGTTGTATATCATGCTTTTAAATAACCAATCTTTTTTCCGGGTCTACCAAATTTTTTGTGGAATGAAGCTCTGAGAGTTCAGGTGGGGCATTGAAGATTTTTCGCCGTCCAACAAGACATAGCCATTGACATATAGGCTATAGAGATGCTTTCGAGGCCATTTTAGGAATTCAATTTTTTGGATTTAAAATTACAGGTTTATAAGACCTCCATAGAAGTGCCTTTAGCCAAGAAAAACTTTTTTGGTACTATGGAATAGGTGTCCATGTAGGACTTTACGATGATGGTTGTGATCCATCTTATTCTACCCTTGATTATGGATCAAACCTACCCTTAGGGCTTAATATTGTTCTGGGATTGGAATAGGAGACAAGAATGTACCCATTACTTTTTCATTGGATTTAAAACTCCTTTTAGACCAAACTTTCGAAAGTGTCACAAGGGTTAAGCTCGCTACTATTAAGGATTAAAGGCCTAACAATTAAGGCATTTTGTAGCAACTACAAGCTAATTATTGATAGCATTTAAGAACTCCTGGTCCGGGCGTAAATGAAGTTGTTTAAAAACTTCCTTGATGTGCGACAGGGAAAAAGCCGGGGGGTGTATCAAAAGCTAATTAAAGCTTAAAAGCTGCTATAATATTCTTAATAACGCTATTGTTGGTTTACAGAGGATTTCATTTAATGTGTTTAGCTTTTAAAACAAAAAATTAG
>CAZLQF010000060.1:3360-6930 GCA_964561545.1 uncultured Sphingobacteriales bacterium | reverse complement strand
CCGGAACAACAACCGAAGGACCCGGAGGTTTTTCTGGGTCCGAACGGGGAGGTCGGTCACACCCATCCGATCAAGACGGCACCGCCCTGCACGTCCTGTCACGGCCCCGAAGATCAGCTGGATGAGGAGGTAAAACAGCGTCTTTCGAAGGCGTATCCGGAGGATGAAGCAACGGGGTTCGAAGCCGGAGAGATCCGTGGCTGGTTCTGGGTACGGGTGGACAGCGAGTGATTTGTGAGTCAAATGGAACGCTCCATTCTGTTCTTTACTCGTTCTGTTGTTTCTGACCGGTGCGGTCCTCAAAGTAGCCACACACCATCTCACAGATTTCGGCCACCTCTTTGCTGGCCAGTTCGTATTCGCGGGCGTTTCCCTTGACGTTCACCGTCACGATGTCCTCGTTCTTCAGGGTGTTCAGGTGGTTGGAGATGTTGGATTGGCTTCCGCCGATCGCCTCGTGCAACTCGGACACGTTGCGGGGTCCGTTGTGCAGCTCCTGCAGAATTTGCAGTCGTGTGGGGTGTGAAAACGCCTGAAACAGGTCCGCAATGTCCTCGATAATCGGTTCCGGAAGGTGAAAGTCTGCCATTGGAATATCCGTTTGATTATATATTAATATCGATATATAATAATATAGTCAAATAGATGCTTTGTCAAGATGCACCATCAGTCTTTTTGTGTTTCATTTATTACAATTTTATCTCTCATGAACAAACAATTCCGTTCGGCAACTACCATGTACGTTCTGATCGCCGGTTTTTCGGTGATGCTTCTGTTGAACAGCTGCGGTCCCGCATCGAACCAATCCCGTACCTCCGAGTCCGCTGAAATCGATGCTTCCTCCACACTCAAGCCGTTGAACGTCGGGAACGTCAAGCGAATCCATCAAATCGGCCCCTATTACCTGGCGAGCCAGCCCGGGGCGTCCGACTTCAAACTGCTCAGGGACGAGGGCATCAAAACGGTAATTAACCTGCGTCCACACAACGAAACACCGGATATGGACGAGGCGAAGATCGTGGAAGATCTCGGTTTTACGTACTACAACGTTCCGATTGACGGTGCGGACGGATTGGATGCGTCCGCGATCGACCGTGTTCGTGAACTTCTGCGGACCGCGGAGCGCCCGATGCTTCTGCACTGTTCCTCCGCGAACCGGGTCGGTTCCGTCTGGTTTCCGTATCGGGTGCTGGATCACAACGTTTCGCTGACGGATGCGTTCGACGAAGCGAAAACGGTCGGCCTTCGGTCCGACACGCTTGAGGAGACCGCACGGGCGTATATCAACGAACGGCAGGAAAAATAACGTTCGCTGATCCGCTGATCGATCTCGATCAGCGGTCCTCGCATACACACGTTTGTAGAACCCACAATTGAAACTGGAGGTTGCTCATGTCCGACCCGGAAATGGATGTTCATATTACGCTTGAACAGGAGGAGGAATACCGATTTACCGCCGTGTACGACGAGCCGGAGGGATACCGGCTTGAGATCGATGAACCGGAACCGCACGGAACCAACGACGGACCCAATCCGGCCCGTCTTCTTGCCACGTCCGTGGGACACTGCCTGAATGCAAGCCTGATCTTATGCATGAAAAAACGGGACGTCGAACTGGAAGGGTGTTCCACGGAGGTCCATGCCGAGATCGAACGGAATGAGAACGGGCACTGGCGAATCCAGCAGATCTCGGTGAACCTTGGGCTTCCGAACCTGGACGAGGACGAACAGGAGGTGCTTGAAAAATGCAGGGATCAATTTGAGGAGTACTGTATCATCACCGAGAGCGTTCGTCAGGGCATTCCGGTGGACGTCAGCTTACAATGAGTGGTGAACCGAATCGAACGAAAGACGGTTTAATCCGTTACGGACTGCTGGCGGCGGCCTGGGTTTCGATCCTGCTGTTCACGGGGTGTTCCGGGCCGGGTCCCTCAAATGGCTTCGAAGGGAATCCCTTGTATCCGGATCAAACCCGGGTCGAACCACCCCATTCATCGTATACGTCCCATTCCCAATCCTCGTTGGACCGTCGTGTGTCCTCGACGGATGATCGTGAGCCGCCCTCCCTCCCGGACCAGCCGCTTACGCTGGATCAGGCAATATCGATCGGTCTCTCCCGAAATCCGGAGGTCCACTCCGCCCTTGAGAAAATCAAAATCGCACGGGCCAAACTCGGTCAGGCAGCGTCCGGGTACTATCCCCATCTCTCCTCCGGAATTTCCTACACACGCACCAACCAGGCGGCACAATCGTTTTTTATGAAGGTGTCCCAGCAGAACCTGTCGCCCACCGCAAACGTGAATGATCCGCAGGAAACCGGGAATTACCGGTCCGAGTTACGGTTGTCGTATCCCCTGTTCAGCGGAGGACAGGTGGTCCATCGCACGGCGGCGGCGGAAAAACGAATTGAACTGCGCACCTATCGCAAGAAAGGGGTACAGAATCAACTCATACACGACATTACTCGAGCGTTTTATCAGATACAGAAGGCCCGGGAACAGAAGCGCATTGCGGAGGGGTCGTTGAACGCCGTTCAATCTCAACTGGATCGGGTGAACAAACAGGTACGGGAGGGAGCGGCGCTGGAATCGGACAAACGGTCCCTGGAGGTCCGTGTCGCCGAAACTCGCCAGCGTAAAATCCGGGCGCAAAATGCCATTGAACAGGGACGTACAGCGTTAAAAACACTGCTTGGACTGGATGGCGACCCTTCGATTCGCGTGCAAACAAAGGAGGACGAAACGGTGGAGGAGTCCATTCCGGATTCGAACGATGCGTTGAGAAAAGCCTATCGTCATCGCCCGGAACTGGCAGGGGCGAAGAGCATGGTTGAAGCTCGGAAACGAAAACTGCTGGAGGCGCAGGGCGATTATTACCCCGAATTACAGGCGTTCGGGGCGTACGGACATGACCATTACCAGCTCGATTACACGGACGATAAGTACAGCTGGACGCTGGGCATAGAGTTGAGCTACGACCTCTTCAGCGGATTTCGCGCCCAGGAGAAGGCCCGGGAGGCTCGACACAACGTACGGGAAGGCATGACCCGGCAGAGAAAAACAAGATTAATGATTCAAAAGGAAGTCCGGAACGCGAGGGTGGCCTTACGAAACGATCTGTCGCAACTGGAGGTGACACGAACCTCCGTGGAATCCGCTCAGGAGGCCCTGCGGATGGTTCGGTCACAGTACCGGGAGGGAGCCGTTCCCGTTACCCGATTTCTGGAAGCCGAGGCGGACCTGTCGGAAGCGCGGTCCCGACACCAGAGCGCGGTGTACGATGTGTATATTTCGAGAAACAATTTAAAACGAGCAACCGGTGAACTGTTGAAGGAGGACATCAAACAATGAACATACTGGATCTCCTGAAAAAGAGTGTTGGCGGGATTGTGGCCATTGGTTTGTTTCTGCTTGTGCTTCTGTGGGCGCGGGGCATGCTGTTTCAGGAACGGAAAGCGCCTGGCCAGATCAAGCTCGAGGACGAACAGATTCCGGAAGGGACACAAACAATCACGGTGGAACACGAGCAGGTGCCGATACACCGGTCCTGGCCGGGTACGGTTGTGTCCCG
>CAZLQF010000060.1:0-3260 GCA_964561545.1 uncultured Sphingobacteriales bacterium | reverse complement strand
AAAAGCGTCGCTTGACGCCCGGATTGAACAGGCGAACGAACAGATTGAAGAGGCTCGAGAAGCCCTGCGCTGGGCAACGATACGCGCTCCGTTTTCCGGGGTGGTTGGGGACCGGATGGCGGATCCGGGGGATCTGGCGCGACCGGGGGTCCCCTTACTGTCCGTCCACGATCCGGATCGGCTGCGGGCTGACATCCACGTACCCGGTTCGGACGTCGGTCATATTGAAAACGGGGACACGACGGAGGTGGACTTTCCGTACGTGGGACGGACGGTTCAGGGCACGGTCTACGAAATCACACCCGTGGCGGATCAGCGGAGCCGGACCGTTCGGGTCAAGGTGCGGATTCCGTCCCGAAACGGGATCAAACCGGGTGTGTATGCTCGAATGAATACGTCAATCGGAACCCGAACAACGCTCCTTGTTCCGACCGGAGCGATCGAACAAAAGGGACAGTTGGAGATGGTCCGGGTGAAAAACGAGAATCAGATCCAGCTTCGACACGTAAAGACCGGACGGTCGCACGACGACCGTACGGAAATCCTGTCGGGCCTCACCGCCGGGGAACAGATCTTGATTGACGGGGAGCGGTAAAAAAACCAATGCAACGAGAGGAGAAACAACTCGAGTACAAAGACGATTGGGGCGTCATTACACGAATCGCCGCGACATTTCTCACCTCCCGTCTGCCGTTGCTTCTGATCATTTTCTCCATGGTGCTGGGCGTGGCAACGGTCCTGCTTATGGATCGCCGGGAGGATCCGGAAGTAGAGGTGCCGGCGGCTGATGTGTTTGTGTCCGCTCCCGGAGCATCGCCGGAGGAGGTCGAAAACCTGGTCACGGACCCTCTCGAATCGTTTCTGTGGGAGATTGAAGGGGTGGACGATGTATACTCCTCGTCGTCCCGGGGACAATCGGTGGTGACCGTGAAGTTCGAAGTGGGCGAGGAGAAGACGCAGAGCCTGGTGAAGCTGTGGGATAAACTCATGTCCCGGGAAGATCGAGCGCCGGACCTCGTTTCGGGGTGGACGATGAAGCCGCGGGACATCGATGACGTGCCCATTGTGACGTTTTCGTTCTGGGCTCCACAGGAGAATTACACGGTTTCGGACCTGCGGCGGATTGCCGAGGAAACGAAAGATAAACTCCGGGAGGTGTCGAACACCGGTCGATCCCGAATCATCGGGGGACGGGACCGGCAGGTCACAGTTCACCTCAAACCCGGACACCTGTCGGCGTACAGCGTCACCCCGCTTCAGGTCAAGAAGGCCATTCGCGGCATGAACGCCAACCTGGTTAGCGGAGAGATCACAACATCCAACTCGTCGATCATTTTTGAAACCGGTCCCTATCTCCGGTCGGAGGAGGAGGTACGAAACATTGTCATCCGGGCAAACGCGGACCGTCCCGTGTACCTGCGGGATGTGGCGGACCTCAATTACGGTCCGGGGGAACCGGAACACTATTCGAGAATCGGATTCGGGCCGGCCCTTGACCATTCCGAAACCATCGTTGGCTCAGATCTGTTCGAAAAGCGTGGAGGATCCGACCTGAATCCCGGGAAGACCTTCAACCAGGTCGCTCTGGCTGTTGCCAAACGGCCGGGGTCCAATTCCGTTCACGTGGCTGAGCAGCTGAAAGAGAAAGTCCAGGAGATGAAGGAAGAGACCATTCCCTCCGATACGGCGGTGACCATCACGCGGAACTACGGGGAGACGGCGGATCACAAGGTGAATGAACTGCTGAATCACCTGCTTACCGCACTGGCCACCATCATTATTCTGCTGGTGTTCGTCCTTGGTTTTCGCGAAGCGCTCGCGGTGGCCGTGGCGGTGCCCATGACCATGGCCATCACACTGTTTCTGGCCATGATGTTCGGATACACGATTAACCGGGTCACCCTGTTCGCACTGGTGCTTTCCCTGGGGATGCTCGTCGACGATCCGATTGTCGACGTGGAAAACATCTATCGACATATCCGGTTGGGCAACGAAAAGACGATACAGGCGGTGCTGTCCGCCGTCAAGGAGATCCGCCCCCCCATCACAATTGTGACCATCACGAGCTGCTTTGCTTTCTTTCCGCTGTTTTTTATTACCGGTATGATGGGCCAGTACATGGGTCCAACGGCGTTTATCGTTCCAGTCGCCCTGATTACCTCGCTGGTCATCTCCGTTCTCGTGACGCCGTGGGTTGCTTATCACCTGATGAAGGGGGTCGAAGATGAAGGCACGGAAACGGAGGACGTCAAAGATTCCATCCGGTATCCGCTATATAAAGCGGTGTTTGGTTTTCTGACAAAGACCTCATTTCACTCCGCCGCTTTCCTTGGTTTGATCTTTATTCTGTTTCTGGGAGCCCTCTGGTTGCCGTTTTCCGGTTACGTTCCGGTAAAAATGCTTCCGTTTGACAACAATGACGAACTGCAGGTGCTTGTGGACATGCCGGAAGGCACACCGCTGGAGGAAACGGATGCCGTGGTTCGTGACGTCGAACAATACCTGTCGTCGATGAATGAGGTCTCCGACTACGAATCATACGTGGGAACCCCTTCTCCCGTCGATTTTAACGGGTTGATGCGTCGCTACTACATGCGGAAACAACGCCACCAGGCGGACGTACGCATCAACTTTTTGCCGAAGGAACAGCGACAGCAGCAGTCCCACCAGATTGCCCTTCGAATGCGCAAAAAAATTGAACAGATCGAGAGCGAGTACGACGGAGCAAACATCAAGATCATCGAGGTGCCGCCCGGACCTCCGGTGATGTCCACCGTGGTGGGCGTCGTGTACGGTCCCACGGGCAGCTCCTACGATCAGATCGTGAACAAATCAACGACGGTCCGGGAACGGTTTAAACAAGTTGAGGGTGTGGTGGACGTCGATGATCGAATTGAAGCGCCTCAGAAGAAACTTTATTTTGAGGTGGACCGCGCAAAGGTACGCCTGCACGGCATCTCCCAGGATCGAATCACCCGGACCCTGCGGACGGTCCTGAACGGAACGTCGGCCGGTACCGTTCACGTCCGGGGCGAGCGTTCGCCCCGACAGATCATGGTCCGGCTTCCCCGGCGGTTGCGGACGTCCCGCAACGACCTGACGTCCATTCGCATCCGATCGCAGGACGGAACGCTTGTCCCGCTTTCGGAACTGGGATCGGTACGGGAAACCAGGCGATCGCAGACCATTTACCACAAAAACCTGAAGCCGGTCATGTTCGTGACGGCAAACATGGCCGGCCGGAGCCCGGTGCCCGCCGT
>CAZLQF010000059.1:0-7404 GCA_964561545.1 uncultured Sphingobacteriales bacterium | reverse complement strand
AACAGGGCGTCCTCCACATGATCGAAAACCCGTTTGTACGTTTCCTCAATATTCAATGTATGGAGTCGGAGCTGTAGATGAAAAGAGAAACCGTTTTCTTCACCAGAGCCGTGTACGCCTATAAAGTATGAATCCGGCGTTCCTGTTCTGAGTCCCGTACGTCAGTGAAGGTCCACTTGTTTTCCTGTGCTCACTGCTGGATGGGCCAGCCGAAGCTGTGCAGGTTCGAACGGATGTTTTCAGTGGTCCCTGAACAAGACAAAAAAGTTCTGATCGTGCTTCTGTATTCCGCAGACCGGAAACGGACTGCCGATAAGAGGAACTTTCTTTGACCAGCGTCGGGATGGCCCCGATTTTTTCAACTCGTTGACCCGCGGATGGCCCTGAATGTCCACAATGTCCCGGCTGTACGCCGAGAGTTCACGTTTACAGAAATCCGTTGTGTTCGAAATCACTTTGCGGGATCAGGTTATATCTCCCGGTACGTACAGCTTGAGAATACGTTTGCTCATGAATCCGTCCCCTGAAAATGAAACATCTTACCGATCGTTCTTCGGAGGTTTCAACCCGATGAGTTCAGAAAATATGTCAAAATTTTGAACTATATTTATCATTTTAACAAAATTATTCATCGAAAACGAACAATCCGCTGTATTTGCTGCTTCGATATCACATCCAGATTCCTTGTTTAATCCGACGAACGGTCGTCGTACTCCTGATCGATGGGAAGAATCAGTCGGGAACTGGCACCGTAGGTGAAGTAATTGTATACCCAGGACAAAAACACCATGGTTTTGCGACGAACCCCGATGAGCTTGGCAATGTGCAGCAGGACCCAGAGCAGCCAGGCGAGGGATCCCTTCAGGCGGGTGCCGCCCTCAAACTCCACGACGGCATCGTGCCGTCCGATGGTCGCCATTTGACCGGGGTTGTCGTATCGGAACGGCACGGTTTCTTCGTCATTCATCAGGTGTTGTATCTGGCGGCCGACGTGGTGTCCGCTCTGGATGGCCACGGGTGCTAGCTGAGGGTACAGGGTGCCCTCCGGATCCGTCGCTCCGGCCATGTCGCCAACGACAAAACCCCGGTCGTGTCTCGGCAGGGATAGGTCCCCATCTACCACAACCCGTCCGCCGCGGGTCTGTTCGACGTCCAGTTGATCCGCAAGCGGATTCGCACGGACCCCGGCTGCCCAGATCAATGTTTGTGTCGAAATGGGATCGTTTTCCGCCCGGTAAACAGTATCTTCCGTCACCCGGTTGACCGTGGTCTCCAGTTTCACGTCGACCCCCCGTTTTTCGAGTGCGTCCCGGGTGTAGTCCCGCAGGGAATCGGCATACGGGTCCAGCAGGTGCGGCATCATTTCAAGCAGGATCACACGAGCATGCCCGACGAGTTCGTCGGAGTAATCCCGGCGAAGAACGTGGTCGAACAGTTCCATGAGGGCGCCGGCGGTCTCAACGCCGGTGGGACCGCCCCCGACCACGACGAAGTTCAGCAGACCATCACCAATGCGTTCGGGATGATTCTGGGCGGTTTCGAACCGTTCGAGTATCCGGCTGCGCAGATGAATTGCATTGACCAGGTTCTTTACCGGTACCGCGTGCTCCCGGGCCCCCTCAATGCCGAAGTAATGGGGGGAGGCACCGGCCGCAAGGATCAGATAATCGTAATCGAGGGCGTCCTGTTCTCGTAGACGGACGGTTTGTGCGTCGAAATCCACGTCATGAACGGTCGCCTTTCGAAACGTGAAGTTGTCCTGGTACTGAAAGATATCCCGCACGGAATGAGCCACCTGTTCGGGATCCAGCCCTGCCGTGGCCACCTGGTACAGCAGAGGTTGAAACGTGTGGTAGTTATGGCGGTCGATCAGGCGGATGGAGACGTTTTCCTCCGCAAGTTCCCGGGCGGCGGCCATCCCGCCGAATCCGGCCCCCACGATGATGACGTCGCTATGTGTGTTGTTCACGGAATGACCTCCATCGAATCACAACTGTTGTGATGTCCACCCTTACGAGAACGCGATACGGGTGTCTACTGATTGATTCCCTCCGGCTCCGCCCATACGAGGTTACACGGAGGGCAGATACGTTTCCGGCATGTCGTCATTGACTTGATCCCGGCCAACCTCTGAAAACGGAACCACTTTGTTTCGACCGGTTTGTTTTGCATGGAGCAGAGCGGCATCCGCCTGTGCGATGAGTTCATCGTCGTACATGGACTGCCCTGCGTTGGACGCCACCCCCATACTGATCGTCACACGCACATCGGCATTCGGTTGCTCAATGGTCAACTGCTCGACGGATTGACGGAGTCGCGTGCCGAACGCCCGGGCTTTTTCTTCCCCGGTTTCCGGAAGCACAAACAAAAACTCTTCGCCGCCGTATCGACCCACGGCGTCGATGTCCCGGATCTCGTCCCGGAACTGTTCGGCGAGGGTCTCAAGGACCTGATCCCCAACCAGGTGGCCGTACTCATCATTGATGGCTTTGAAATGATCCACGTCGGCCATGATGCAGGCAACGGGCACGTCGTACCGGTTGGTTCGCTCCAGTTCAGAACGGAGGAGGTCCCTGATGTTCTCCTGATTGGGCAATCCGGTTAACCCATCCGTTTGGGCCTGATGTTTCAGACGGGCTTTCGTCTGTTCCAGGTCCTGTATCAAATCCGACTGTAACGTCGCGATGGCGATCTGGTTTGCAATCGGCTCCATGATCGTTCGCATGGACGGTTTAAAGTTACGCTCGTTCCCGAAATAGAAGCTGGCCACGCCGATGCAGGTGTCAAACGCCACCAGCGGTGTGGAAAACACGGCCTTGAACCCCTCCCGGTCGGCGTGTTCGTAAAAGCGTGGTTTGAAAATATTGTCCTCAAACACATTGGACACGCCGGTGATATCTTCGTTTGCGTACGCTCGACCGGCAACGCCTTCTCCGATCTCCAGACGCTGTGAGGTATTGAGCCGTTCCATCAATGAAGGCTTCCGGTTGAATCCGGCAATGAACCGCATGTGTTGATCATCGCTGTCGGGCACGGCGATACTGCCGGCCCGCGCGTCAAAAAATCGCGAAACCTCCTGAATAATCCGGTTCAACACGGCGGTATGGTCCCGCTTTTCCAGCAAAATTTCGCTGATATCGTTCAACAGGGTCAGAGCGGTTTCGTATCGCTTCATTTGAAAGGCGTTCTGAAATCGTTCCATGACAATCATCGGGTACGGTAAGAGTAAAAATCGATGACGGACCACCGGTGTGACATGTCAAATCACGTCCGGTTGAGGTCTACGAGGTGTCCGTTTGACAGCGATTGAGAGGGAGGAGTGGTCCGTCCCGTCCGGTGAAGAGAACGGGTGTCTGTCCGGAGTGCGCCGAAGGATGCCGGCGGAAGACGGCTAGCGTTTTTCTTCCATCTCTTCCGTGTAATCGTAATTCAGGAGGGTGAAGAGGTCCTGGTCGTCCGGTACCTCGTTCTCCTCGAAAATGGCATCCACCGGACAAACGGGTTCACAAGCAGCACAGTCGATGCATTCGTCCGGATGGATAAACAGCATCGGTTCAGGATTATCAATCCATTCCTCCGCGTCGTAGATACAGTCCACCGGACACACGTCCACGCATGCCTGGTCTTTTACGTCCAAACAGGGCTCGGTGATAATGTAGGCCATGGTTTTTCTTCCTCAAGTGTGCGCTTGTGCACGGACCCCGTCCGCCGGTGCTCGAGAGCGAACCAGCGGTTATGAGCCCGTTTCGCTTGCAGTCGAAAACATGTTTTGGGAAAAATGCTCGATGAAACTGGAAAACACCTGGACGTGTCGATGGTACGTACGATAGACGGTCGGTTTCCGGATGATCGTGCACCTCCGGTGAAGCGGTTTCCGATCGAATCGGGACCGATCGATTCAGGTGCCCACCGCGGCGCCGGAAAACAGTTTTCGTGCGGCGCGAACGCCTTCGATCAGTCGATCCACGTCCTCGGTCGTGTTGTACAGCGAAAAGCTGGCTCGCGCGGTCGCGGGTACCCCGAGTTCGTTCATGAGCGGTTGAGCGCAATGGTGGCCGGCGCGCGTTGCCACACCGTGTTTGTCGAGCACGGTCGAAAGGTCATGTGGATGAAGCTGTTCCATGGTGAAAGACACAACCCCCTCCCGCTCGTCCGGTCCATACACGGTTACCCCGGGTTCCTCCCTTAACCGGTTGTAGGCGTTCTGAACCACCTTCTTCTCCGCGACACGCAGCGTGTCCATGCCGATGTCGCTCAGGTAGTCGACCGCTTTCCCGAGGCCGATCGCCTGGGCGATGTTCGGGGTTCCGGCTTCAAATTTTTGCGGTACATCATCCCACTCGGCCGTTTCCCGTGAGACAGTGCGGATCATTTCCCCACCGCCCATGAAGGCATTCATGCTCTCCAGTAGACCGTGCCGTCCGTACAGGACCCCGACACCGGTCGGGCCGAGCATTTTGTGCCCGGAGCAGGCATAAAAATCGACGCCCATTTCCTGTACGTCGACGGGCACGTGTGGAGCGCCCTGAGCACCGTCCACCACCACGACGGCGTCCGTTCGTTCATTTACCGTATTCGCGATTGATTGGATGGGATTGATCGTTCCAAGCACGTTGGACACGTGGGAGACAGCCACCAGTTTGGTTCGGTCCGACAACAGCTCCTTCAGGGCGGATTCGTCAAGCTCTCCCTTCGACGTCAGGGGCACGTATTTCAGCGTCGCTCCCGTACGCTCGGCGAGTTGCTGCCAGGGAACGATGTTGCTGTGATGCTCCATCAGCGTGAGCAGAATCTCGTCCCCGTCCGAAAGGTTCGGGTTGCCCCACGCACGGGCCACGAGATTCAGGGATTCAGTGGTGGATTTTGTAAAAACCACCTCGTCGTCCGATGGGGCGTTCAGAAAGTCCGCCACGCTTCGGCGTGCCCGTTCGTATTCATCCGTGGCACGCTCACTGAGCTCATGTATACCCCGATGGACGTTCGCGTTGTACTCCTGGTAGTACGCATTGACGGCGTCGGTCACCGGAGTCGGGGTCAGCGACGTCGCTGCGTTGTCCAGGTACGCCAGCCGCTGTCCGTCGTTCACCTCGCGCTGGAGAACCGGAAAGTCGTTGCGGATGTCATTGTATAGCTCAGACATACTGCTCCACGTTCAAATACGGGTCAAAAAGCACGCTGAACGATCAACCCACGCTGCCTTCCAGCTTGATCTCGAGCAGGTTCTGTGCCTCAACCGCGAACTCCATCGGTAGTTCCTCGATTACTTCTTTGCAGAACCCGTGCACGATCATCGAAATGGCATCCTCTTCGGAGAGACCGCGAGTGTTACAATAGAACATCTGGTTCTCCCCGATCTTTGAGGTGGACGCCTCGTGTTCCATGGTAGCACTTTTGTTGCCCACCTCGATGTACGGAAACGTGTGTGCGCCACATTCGTTACCGATCAGCATCGAATCACACACCGAGTAGTTGCGTGCATTGTCTGCGGACTTTTTAATGTCCACCAGGCCACGGTACGAGTTCTGCGCCTGATCCGCGGAGATGGACTTGGACACAATTGTACTCTCCGTATTTTCCCCGAGATGGATCATTTTCGTGCCCGTGTCCGCTTTCTGGTGGTCACTCGTCAGGGCGACCGAGTAGAACTCGCCCACCGAGCCGTCCCCCTGCAGAATGCAGCTGGGATACTTCCAGGTAATCGCGGATCCGGTTTCCACCTGGGACCAGGAGATCTTGGAGTTGTCCCCGAGGCACTTCCCGCGCTTGGTGACAAAGTTGTATACGCCACCGTTTCCGTCCTCGTCGCCGGGATACCAGTTCTGCACCGTGGAATACTTGATCTCCGCGTTTTCCAGGGCCACAAGTTCCACGACCGCGCCGTGCAGCTGGTGGGTGGAACGCTTGGGCGCCGTGCAGCCTTCCAGGTACGACACGTAACTGTCGTCCTCGGCGATGATGAGCGTCCGTTCGAACTGGCCGGTGTTCTCCGCGTTCATGCGGAAATACGTGGACAGTTCCATCGGGCACTCGACGCCTTCCGGCACATACACGAACGACCCGTCGCTGAACACCGCCGCGTTCAGTGCAGCGAAGAAGTTGTCCGAGTACGGCACCACTGATCCCAGATATTTTTTCACGAGTTCCGGGTGGTCCTGAACGGCCTCACTGACCGAGCAGAAAATGATGCCTTCTTCGGCCAGGCGTTCCTTAAACGTCGTGGCGACGGAGACGCTATCGAAGACCGCGTCGACGGCCACGCCCGCCAGCTGTTTCTGTTCTTCCAGCGGAATGCCCAGTTTTTCGTAGGTTTCCTTAATTTCGTCGTCCAGGTCGTCCAGGCTTTCCGGCTGGTCCTGGTCCTTGGGTGCGGCGTAGTAGCGCTTGTCCTGGTAGTCGATCGGGTCGTATTCGAAATTGGGCCAGTCGTGCGGTTCCTCCAGTGTTTTCCAGTGTTCGAATGCCTTCAGACGCCACTCCAGCAACCATTCCGGTTCGTTTTTCTTGTCGGCAATGAACCGAACGATGTCCGCGTTTAACCCTTTCGGCGCCCGTTCCTGTTCCACATCCGTGGTGAACCCCCATTCGTAATCATCTTCGGTATGCTCCTTAATTGTTGCAACTTCTTCCGCTTCGCTTGGCATCGTTGAATACCTCCAGTTGAGTGAACGGTGTGAACAAATTGGAATGAATCAAGCGCTTTGTTTCGCTGAGGCGGCAGTGACAGGAAAGATCAGCGCCGAAGCAGGAACCAGCCAAATCATCCGACGGGTCCTGCCAGTAATCTTTAGTAGATCACTAAGGATTAATTTAATGGACATGGATGCCGGTTTCAATGTTGAGTTGCTGTAAGGGAAAGCAAATCCGTGGCCAGAGCATAAACCGGGGCCCAGGAGACCCTTGAAAAATCCCGAAACGTCGGTGTGAATGCATTCGTTCGGTCCAAACGGAGCAAAGAAAGACGATTCAGAGGAAGCATCTTCGTGCATGTTTGACACGGGACAGACGGGATTACACCCCGCTCTACAATTCGGACACCTGCTCCGCGGGTTTGGGTTCAACACGCGGTTTGATAGGGGGATTGGGAATATACGTTAGTGATCGGTATCTTCCCGGAGTGTGCGCGTACCCGAACGGTTGTAGTTCAATACGAGCTCCCGGAGGGAGCGCCCGAATTGTAAGCCCCGGTGACCGATGCCGCAGGCAGAGGGAACCGGGGTTTGCCAGGAAGGACAAAAAATGGGATTCCTCCGCCCAGCGGAGGAATGGATCGAATGGAACGCTCTATGTGAAATCCACGATCGCGGAAGGGGAATCAGGACAAATGCGTCTGGTGCGTTCCAGACGATCCACCCGGACAGATGTCAACCGTTTCGCACACGGGGTTTCACCCCGCTTTACAATTCG
>CAZLQF010000058.1:0-8345 GCA_964561545.1 uncultured Sphingobacteriales bacterium | reverse complement strand
GATTGAAAATCCACCAATGATCCTAAATCTTAGGAGTTGAAATCGTGCCAAACCTGCCTTACGAATTAGAATAAAAGAAATTTTAATTTTGAACACCTTTTAAAACTCTTTACAATGAAACAATGCGCGTTTATATTGTTATTAACCTTTTTAGGGGCCTGCAAATTAGCCAATGCCCAACAATCTTTCAACAAAGCCAAACTTGATAGCTTCCTACAAGTGCTACATGAGAACAACAAAATGATGGGCTCATTTGCCATTGCCAAAAATGGGAAGTTCGAATATTTAAAAGCCCTGGGATACAAGAATGTTCCTAAGAAGGAAAAAGCAACTGTCAATACCAAATACCGTATTGGTTCAGTTAGCAAGATGTATACGGCTACTTTGATATTTCAATTGATAGAAGATGGCAAACTAACCTTAAATACGAGGCTTGCAGAATTTTACCCGAAAATACCCAATGCCAATGACATCACCATTAGGCACTTGTTGAGTCACCAAAGTGGCTTGCTGGACCTTACCAAGAAAGGAAGTTACCTGAATTGGAAAGATCAATCACTTTCCAAAGAAGCCCTGCTGGATACTTTTAGAACGGATCAACCACAGGCTGAACCAGGTTCAACCATGCAATATTCCAACACCAATTACATCCTGCTGGGCTATATAATGGAAGAGATAACCAACCAGTCCTACAGCCAGCTTTTAAAGAAACGAATTCTTGATAAGATCGGATTAGAAAAAACTTATTTTGCACCAGACTCACAATCCGTAAACAACCAAGCTTGCTCTTACCGATACCGCGATGGTGCCTGGAATCATGTTAACTTCAGCAACCTCAAAATAGCCCACGGAGCTGGTGGTATTGTTTCAACGCCTCAAGAGCTTACCCGTTTTGCCGAAGGATTGTTCAATCATGAACTATTCAACAAGGAAAGCCTGGATTCTATGAGCAACATGCAAGAAGGCATGGGCAAAGGGCTGATACTTATGCCCTTTCAAGGAAAAAGCCTATATGGCTACACCGGGGCCATTGATGGCTTCAGCACTGTTTTATCCTACTCTCCCGAGGATAGCGTAGCTTTTGCTTGCACCTACAATGCATTGAACTATTCGATGAATGAGATTTTGATCGGGATCCTTAGCATTTATTATGGCAATAACTTCCAAATCCCCTCCTTTCAGGAAATCGACTATAAGCTGCCAAAAGGAAAATTCGGCCTTTACAAAGGGGTTTACGATACAGAACGCGTGCCCATTAAGATAACCGTTAGTCAAGATGGTGACCAATTAACCGCTAAAGGCACCGGTCAACAAGCTTTCCCACTCAACCCTACCAGCGATACCACCTTCAAATATGAACGTGCTGGCGTTCGTATCAAGTTTAAGGAATTAGAGGAGAACAAATACCAGAAATTGATCCTCTATCAAGGCGGAGCAGAGATTCAATTTATAAGAGAGTAATTAACCAGGATATGCGAGCATCGAAGCAAAAATAAGCGCTAAAATGGAATGGCAAAGGCCCTGCATGATACTGCAAAGGCAACCTTAAAAGAACTTTTCAAGCCTCAATTCAGCTTGAATTTCTAATAATTGCTGATATACTTCATCAACCACAGGTATTCCTTCATATTCCCGTTTTTGTTTTTCCCTGAATTCTGGCTCCCCGGGTATTAGGACCTCATCAGCTTCATCATTGGTTTTGGTTTGTTTCATATTTTGAATCCAGGTATTCATGTGGTCTTTAAATTCCTCAACAGGCCTAAAACCATCCACACGCCATGCCCCCAGAAAATGACCAATCCCTTCCCCTACTTTTTCTTGCTTTTGATCCAAAAATGTTACAAAGGGAGGTACCCATGGCCCGAAATTGGCTCCACTCAAAACGCCGCTAAAAATATCCACGGCTGATCCTAAAGCATAACCCTTATAGCTGCTGCGGGATAAGTCGCTTCCAAGTGGCAGTAGCGTCCCACCATCTTTCAAAGCATTTGGATTCCTTGAATGATGGCCCTTTGCGTCTTGAGCCCAGCCTTCTGGCACTTGTTCCCCTTTACGGCTTGCAATTTCAAGCTTGCCGTTGGCCACAGTAGTGGTGGCCATATCCACGATGACCGGATGCTCCTTGCCGGCTGGAATGGCATAGCAAATTGGATTGGTTCCCAATTTGGCTTCTACACCTCCAGCCGGCGTTACCAACGGACTCGCATTGGTCATCGCAAAACCGATCATGTCTTCTTCCAATGCCAGCATGGCATGGGCTGCTGCTATTCCAAAGTGCGAAGAGTTTTTAATGGCAACCCAACCTGAACCTGCATTTTTGGCCTTATCGATGGCCAACTTCATTCCTTCTTGTGCTGACAACAAACCCAAGCCCTGATCTCCATCCAAATTAGCAGTGGATGGCGTGGACCGCTCTATGCTTGATTGGGCATCAATTTTAATTTTACCCTCCTTTATTTGACGCAAATAACCTGATAAGCGAGCTACACCGTGCGAATCAATACCACTTAGATCAGCTTGAAGCAAGACATTGGCAGCTACTAACGCTTGTTCTGAATCATAGCCTTTTTCAGTGAAAACGGCTTGCAAGAAATTCTTCAAAACTGTTGAATCTAAATGATGCAATTGGTATTGCTGTTCTTGATGGGATTGCGGCATTTTGTTGATTTTGAGTAAACAGTTGCAAATTTCTAAATTTTCAGTCTAAGATGGAATAATCAAAAGAGGTCGTGCCCCCCAGTATTGCAGTATTATCCATTGGCGCTTGCCGATAGTAAGGCTAATAAGTTTTTCCAGAAATTCAAGATGCCCAATGTTTTCTTCTACATTTAAGAGAAAACGGACTGGGTAGGGTGCATGCGAATGCTTGATCTCCTGCTTTTACAAACTATCTAAAGTGTTGTTATTTCCATTATCTTTTGAGTCTAATTCGTAGCTTTAAAAAGCCTTGAATCGAATTACTCGATTAATCAACGATGCCAGGTTTTCAATGAACCCTGTAATATTTACGCTTTAGTAACTAAATGAATACCTTTTGGTGAAATTTTTACAAAAATTTAAATAAGGTTTGATGCCCAAATGCGTGAAGTTTTATATGTAATATATTTGGCAAGCATTGCTTATAAGGTAATCCAAACTTTCGAACAGTAAATTAGGCCTCAGATCTCGAGGTAGAAAGCTTGGAGCTTAAATTTTTAATTTTTTGGTAAACAGTTAATAAACCGTTTTAACTTTTATGGGAAAAAGACTCTTCTATAAGCATGAATAGGATAAATCTCGAATATTTCTTTTTCCTCAACAGGAAACTTTCAAATTTGCCGCTAAGCATTAAATTGCAAAAGGAAAAGGGGTTTTGCATTGCTGAGCTTATTTGCGGATTCTGGCTATCAGTAAGAAAAAAAGGCTTTAATGATTATTGTGAAAAGCGTCAAAAACTATGTTGGGCCAAATATCATGAGCTACAAGGTATTGCTTTCATTTTTAATGTTACTATTTGCGAACGTAATAATAGCTCAAACTACCGGCTTTGAGGAAAAGTATCAAAAAGCTATAGATTTATTGTACAAGGATTTACCTGCTGCGGATTCCATAAGTCGTGAACTGATTGAGGAAACAAAAGCCAAGTCAAATGATACCTTCCTGTCTAAAGCTTATTTTCTGAGGGGACTTGTCAATTACTACCAAGACCAACATACCCTTTCCAGGTATTATTATACCAAATCCCTTCAATCTGACTATGCCCGGACTGATACACTGTTTAGAGCCCAGATTTGGAATAACATGGCTATCAATTATGAAATGCTTGGCCAATACGACTCTGCTTTAATTTATTACACCAAATCCATAGATTTTAAAAAGCGTTTGGGTGATACCCTTGCTGTTGCCAACATGTGGCTCAATCGATCAGGCCTTGAAACAAAGCTGGGTAATTATGACCAATGTGACAGTTTCCTATCCAAAGCCTTACCTCAGCTTAAACGGTACCAGGATTCGCAAAGCATTGGATCAGCTTATCAAACAAGAGGATTTAACCAAGCTCAACAAGGTAATCATGAAAAAGCTATCCCCTACTATAAAAAAGCTTTGGCTATTTTTCGAAAAATGGAGGATAAAAACGGTATGGCTCAAAACTATGGTAACCTGGCCTACCGCTATCATGACCTTGAGCAATACAATAACGCTTTGAATTACCTGGATTCCCTTAAAAAGTTGCTGAACAATTACAACAGCCCAAAACTTTATTTCAAGGAGCGCTTAACCCGAGCCGAGAACCTTTTAATGCTGGATAAAACCAATAGAGCCGGTGAAATCCTGAAACCCCTTGCTGACAAAAAGGAGGCAATGGCCAAACAAGGTATGCTGCAGCATTTTTACCTGGCATGGATGGGCTGGCAGGCTTCTAGAGGTAATATGAAAAAGTTCCAGCAAACAAGAGAAACCTATCGAAAACGGCAGGATTCCTTGCGAAAAGCTCGTATAAAGCAAAAAACCGCTGAGTTAAAGGTCTTGCACAAGGTGGACAAAAAGAATGCTTTACTGGAAAAAAAGGATCAAATAATCACTATTAAAACTAACCGTAATTTCTGGCTCTCCCTGGCTTTAGGGACCGTCTTGACATTACTGCTCGTAATTGGTGGCTTGTATGTCAGAAATAATGAATTGTACAAAGCAATTAAGCATATTAATATTGGTAGTTTGATAAGCCTGAAAGCTACGAAGGAAATAAAAGAACAGGGAGCTCAGGAAGAGCCAAACACAATAGCTTCAAACAATTTAACCCCCATTTTTGAACAAATCCAATACCTCGTAAAAGAAAAGGAATGGTATAAGTACCATAACCTGACGGTTAAAATGCTTGCCCAGGAGATTGGCACCAATGATCTCTATATTTCTAAAGCCATCAATAAGTGTAGTGGCTTAAACTTCAATAGCTACCTGAACCATTACCGCATACAAGTAGCCAAGAAGCTTCTTCTGGAAAAAGGGTATGAAGAAAATGGCGTAACAAGCATTGGCTATGCGGTAGGTTTTTCAAACCCCAGTACTTTTAGCCGGACCTTTAAAAAATTAACAGGGCTCTCACCCTCAGCTTTTTACAAGGTGAGCAATAATTAAGGTTTTTAAGAATTCATCAAGTTTTGCTTCTGGTCAAAAAAAGTTTTTGGATTTGATCAAAAACTTTTTTGAATTGATCAACACAAAGCAGATGCTTATCCGCAAAATTGCAGAGTGATTCGATGAAAGTCGATTTTTAGTCGATGAGCAATGGGAAGAAATCGATTAAATTATAAAATAAAATTAAAAGGAATAAAAAATGGGAAGTAAAAGGCTCATAGGCTGGATTGTTATTGAGGTGTATTGCCTAATATGTTGCTAAATGCACCTTAGAGGACATACCTTCACTGTAAACGCTATTCCTTTTACTTTTCATTTGAATTTTTAAGTCGCTAATAACAATGAAGGAGATAGTGTTTTATGGTACATTACATTACAAGGCAATCAATTAGAACAAAGTCCGGGAAGTTTCCCTTGATTACAATTTTATGCTTTACAGGCCTATTACTGAGTTTTGGACATGGCTATGCCCAGAATCCCCAAATGCTGAAAGACATCAGAAGCGGTAGCTATGGTAGTTACCCTGCTGAATTAACAGTTTTCAAAGGTAGCCTCTATTTTGAAGCAAATGACGGCAATAACGGTAGTGAACTTTGGCAAAGTAACGGAACAAGCAATGGTACAAAAATGGTGAAGGATATTAACAGTAGTGGTTATGCTTCTCCAGCCGAGTTAACTGTTTGTAACGGTACCTTGTACTTCAGAGCAACGGATGCGAACAATGGTACTGAACTATGGAAAAGTGACGGGACCTCCGGAGGTACTCAAATGGTGAAAGATATTAGCAGCGGTAGTTCAAGCGCTAATCCGGAGCAGTTGACGGCTTGCAACGGCACTTTATATTTCAAAGCCGATAATGGGAATGATGGTACTGAACTCTGGAAAAGTGACGGAACAACAACTGGTACAAAAATGGTGAAAGATATTTATTCAGGTGTTGACAGTTCCTTTATTAAGGATTTAACAGTTTACGATGATACCTTGTATTTTCAAGCAAAAGACGGGACCAATGGTGCGGAACTGTGGAAAAGCGATGGGACTAAAAGCGGTACCCGGATGTTGAAGGATATTAACAGTGGTAGTTCGAGTTCAGAACCTAAGGAATTTGCGGTATATAACGGAGCCTTATATTTTGCTGCTAATAATGGTAGTTACAATAACCAGGGGGAGGAACTCTGGAAGAGTGATGGAAGCAGCAATGGCACTCAGTTGGTCGCAAATATTTACAGCGGTAGTTACTCTTCTTATCCGAGTAATTTAACCGTTTACAACGGAGACCTGTATTTCGTAGCGAGTGATGGCAGTACTTATAGTGAGGTATGGAAGAGTGACGGTACAAGCGCTGGTACGCAAATGGTAAAGGATATTAATAGCGGTAGCTCTGGTTCTTATCCGGATCATTTTACGGTTTATGACGGAGAATTGTATTTTAAAGCTTCAGATGGTTATAACAATAATTACTATGAGCTCTGGAAAACTGATGGCACCAGTGGAGGAACGCAGATGGTAAAAGATATCAATAGCGGTAGTGATGGCTCTAATCCGGACCATTTAACAGTTTACAATGGTAATTTGTATTTTGAGGCGGACAATGGTTACTATACCAATGGCAATGAATTATGGATGAGCGATGGTACCAGCGGAGGAACGCAAATGGTAAAAGATATCAATAGCGGTAGTTCAAGCGCTTATATTAGGGAGTTAATTGTTTACAATGGAAGCTTGTACTTTCGGGCAGACGATGGCAATAATGGTGCGGAAGTCTGGCAATACTCCTGTCATTGGACAGGTGGTAGCAACACCTCATGGAGTAACAACAGTAACTGGGAAGGGAAAAAACCAGCCGACACAGCCAATGTCTATATTCCTAACGGATTATCCAACTATCCTACTATTTCATCCAACCAGCAATTTCTTAGCCTGACATTACAAAGCGGAAGTACTCCCGGTCAAATTAATGTCCAAAGCGGTAATACATTAACCATTAAAGGAAACCTAATCAATAACGGCCAAAGCGATCTGGGAAATGGTACCATCAAAATGACCAATAGTAAGGATTCGCAGGTATTGAAAGGCAGCAGCAAATCCATTATCGATAACCTTACCATTGATAACAGCAAGGGTATTACGCTTGAAAATGAGGTTGAGGTACAAAGTACCATGACCTTAACTTCCGGTGTACTGGATATCCCTAATAGCAATGATTCGCTGATTTTAAAGGATGGCGTTAATGTTTCTGGGGCAGGAAATTCCTCCTATGTGAGCGGTAAAATTACCAAAGTTGGAGATGATGCTTTTACTTTTCCTTTAGGTGATGGCGGACAGCTTGGCGAACTTGCCATTTCCAATCCGGGTAGTAATACGGTTAAATTTACGGCTCAGTATAATAAAAACGGGTATGGGAATACGACAAAAGGCCCGAACTTAAATGCCGTAAGTACAAATGAGTATTGGAATTTAAACGAAGTAAGCACGAATACCCCCTCGGTTCAAGTAACGCTTCATTGGGAAAATGCTTCTTCTCAAGGCATTTCTCAACCCTCAGACCTGGTGGTAGCCCATTGGGACGGCAATCAATGGAATGATGAAGGTAATAGTAGTTATTCAAGTAATGGGTCTTCCGGCTCGGTTACTTCTAATAGCATGAGCAGTTTTAGTCCCTTCACTTTTGGTTCAACTTCCTCCAATAATTCGCTACCTGTGGAATTAATGAATTTTTATGCAGCTTTAAAAAACGGTAAAGTCCACTTAAATTGGGCCACAGCCTCCGAAACCAACAACAGCCATTTCATGGTCCAGAAGCGAATTAATGAAGATTGGCAAAACATTGGACGTGTGGAAGGCCATGGTACCACTGCCGAAAAACAACGTTACAGCTTTGAAGACCCTGAATTCTCTGAAGGTCAAACTTCCTACTACCGGCTAAAGCAGGTAGATTTTGACGGTAGTCATGAATATTCTGATATCAGAAGTGTTAGGGCTGATGAAACAAGCTCCACCTCAGTATCTATTTATCCTAACCCCGTATCGGAAGAATTAAATTTTGAGGTTGACTCGGAAAATCAGACGGAAATCAGGGTTATCCTGAGGGATATTTACGGACAGGAAATGTACAGGAGCCGGATGAGGCTCAGCAAAGGTGAAAATGGCAATACCATTCCGGTTAACCATATGGGTAACGGCCAATACATCTTGATCCTTAAAAATGAGCATATGAAAGTTCAGCAAAG
>CAZLQF010000057.1:0-8897 GCA_964561545.1 uncultured Sphingobacteriales bacterium | reverse complement strand
TCCTCCCGTGGTCACTTAGCTTTCCATTGAAGCTTGCGATGTTTTAATCGTGCAACCACTTTTATCGAATGATCAACCTTTATTGATGTTTACCCTGCCGATTTGTAAAATTTCTTGGCCCAAAACTTTCCTATAAGCGCTTCATTCAATTATTTTTGTTCTTGAATAATGGTAAGTGCCGATGGCAAAATTGTACGAACAACTTAATCAAAATTTGTTTATCATTGCCGGACCTTGTGTTATCGAGTCCGAGGAAATCGTGTTGAAAGTAGCGCATTTCCTACACCAGCTTCAGGACAATCATCCACAAACCAAGATCATCTTTAAATCTTCTTTTGACAAGGCCAACCGGACTTCTAATGATTCTTTTAGAGGGCCAGGCATTAGCAAGGGACTTAAAACCTTGCAGAAAGTAAAGGATTATTATGGGTTCGCTATAACCACAGATATCCACGAAAGCTGGCAGGCCAATGAAGTAAAATCGGTTGCCGATATTATTCAAATACCAGCTTTTTTATGCCGCCAAACAGATATTTTGTTTGAAGCCGGCAATACCAATAAAATTGTCAATATTAAAAAAGGACAGTTTTTGTCGGGTACCGATGTGGTTCATGCTGCGGAAAAAGTAACAGCCACAGGTAATAAGCAAGTTATCTTAACCGAAAGGGGCAACATGTATGGCTACAACAATTTGGTAGTGGATTTTCGTAACATTGTTGAAATGAAGCAATCCGGCTATCCGGTGGTTTTTGATGGCACCCATTCCGTGCAGCAGCCAGGTGGAGCAAGTGGGGCTTCAGGCGGTAACCGGGAATATATTGAGCCGCTTACCCAATGCGCTAAAGCTTTGAATGTGAATGGGATGTTTTTCGAGATCCATCCGGAACCTGAGAAGGCTTTGAGTGATAGCGCTAATATGTTGGCGCTGGATCAATTTCAAAAACTTGTACAAGATCATTTAGGATCTTTTGATCAGAAGTAATAAAAATGACTGAAACTTCTTTTATCCCAAAATACTGGATGCTTTTAAAGGAACATGTTCCAGAGCCTATTCGTAAATTTTTGATTAGAGGATTGGCTTTGTACATATTTTGGACCATATTGCTTTATATGGTGAATCTGGAGCCAGTTGATGTTTTCTTATCTGGCTTGGTTGCAAACATGACTTCTACATTATTAAACTTATTTGGATTTGATGCTTATGCTTTAAAAACAGCCACTGATACTGCTTCTGTATTTATTGGAAATAATCAAGCATTGGGTATTGGTTGGGGATGTAATGGATTTGTACTTTATGCCGTTTTTGCCTGGCTAATTTTGGCATTTCCAACGCCTTATTGGAAATCGAAAATTTGGTTTTTGCCATTAGGCATTGTTGTTGTAACATTTCTAAACATATTGAGGGTCTTTGGGCTTATTTTTGTAGCTAAGTTTATACCTGAATATTTAGAATTAAATCATAAATATATATTTAAAATTTTGGTTTATTTGGGCATATTTCTTCTATGGGCTTGGTGGTTGAAAAAATTCAGCTTAAGCCATTATTTTCATGACAATCGATCCAATGAATAAATCTACCATAGCACTTCTCTCGTTTGTATTTATAGGTTACCTGGCTTTTGGTTATTTGAAGTCTACGTATGTCCTTGATTTAGTGGGATACGAGCCCGGAATATTTCATTATGGAAAATCGGTTGAATTGGGGCAAACCGAGGCTAACCATTACCATGATCTTGCTTTCTTGAACCAAGTTATTCAATACCCATTTATTCTATCCGGGTTAAGTTATTTTATCGTGAATGCGCTGTTTGTTTACTTATTTGCTTTAGGCCTTAGGCTTAGCAAGGAAATATTTTTTGGCATTACTGTTTTTTTAATAGGGGCCTTCGCCATTGCTTCTTTGTTTTACTTGTTAAGCTTGCTTTTAGCAAACCCCTTTGAAGGATTTTTTCATAAGTTATTCTTAGGTATTTTTTATTTTCTGAATTCAATAAGATTGGGGTTTTTAGCTTTTTTGATACTCTTGTTTCTTAAACTATTTGTTGTATCAAAACTTGATTATTACGGACGATAGAACAGATTGGATAAGGCAATATTTTTGTTTTGGCGTATTTGCGTTATTTTTGAATAGAAAAAAGTGAGTTTTGCAGCGTATTACCATTAAGAAAAGGGGTTTATTTGAAAAAAGGTGGTACATTTGGTACACAAAGCCCAGGGTAGAAAAGAAACTTAAAAACAGACTTGATAAAGAAGGGATTACCAATTACCTCCCCATTCGAAAAGAGCTTCATCAATGGAGTGACCGTAAAAAGTGGGTCGAACGACCTTTATTTCCCGGATATATTTTTACATCGGTTAATTGGCGTTATCTAAATAAGGTTCGCGCAATTGAAGGTATCTTGAGTTATTTGATTTTTGAAGGCCAGCCGGCTTTTTTAAGAGAGGAAGAGATTAACCGAATTGAAAATTTCCTTGTAAGCCCCCATGAGTTGGAGGTTGTGGATAAGACATTTAATAAAGGTGATCTCGTTGAAGTATTAGCAGGTCCTTTAATAGGTGAAAAAGGGATTATTGTAGATTACAAAGGCCAGAAAAGATTGGCTGTTAATATAGAGCAAATGGGTAAAGCAATGCTTGTTGACGTGCCCGCGGGTCATTTAAGTGTGCTTGAACAAATTTAATTGAATGATTTCAAAAGCATTTAAAGTTTTTACAACAATTAACTGATGCGGGTTCAAATTTTTTAAATGCTTCATAAGTATTTAAAAATGGGTGGCTTATGATTTACATTTTATTTTAAAAAAAATTACAATGTAATTTAACGTCCTGCGTAAGATTATTCTTATATAGAAGTGTTAAGGTCCATAATCACAAAAAATACCAATACGTATCAACCAACAATTTTAAGCAAAAATGAAAATCTTAGTTACCGGTACTGCCGGATTTATTGGCTTCCATTTGGCCCAAAAACTACTTGATAGAGGTGATGAAGTAATCGGGCTTGATAGCGTTAATGATTATTATGATCCGAACCTTAAATATGCGCGTTTAGAGCAGACCGGGGTTTCTCGAAATAAGGTAGCGTACAATAAATTAGTAGCCAGCGATGATTATTCTAATTACAGGTTCATCGAACTCAATTTAGAAGATGAAGAGAATATAACCCGTCTTTTTAAAAGCGAAAAATTTGATCGGGTTTGTAATTTAGCCGCACAAGCTGGAGTTCGCTACAGTATTGAAAATCCTATGGCTTACATTAACGCCAACCTCGTGGGATTTACCAATGTATTAGAAGGATGTCGGCACCATGATGTCGACCATTTGGTTTATGCCAGTAGTTCAAGTGTTTACGGTATGAATAAAACGATGCCTTTCTCTGTAGATCATAATGTGGATCACCCCATTTCCTTGTATGCGGCTAGTAAAAAAAGCAATGAATTAATGGCCCATACCTATAGTCATCTTTACAATTTACCTACCACAGGATTAAGGTTTTTTACGGTTTATGGCCCTTGGGGCCGGCCTGATATGGCACTTTTTAAATTTACGAAGGCAATATTGAACGATGAACCCATTCAAGTCTTTAACAATGGTAACATGAAGCGGGATTTTACTTACATTGATGACATTGTAGAAGGCCTTAAAAATGTGATAGATCAGCCGGCCCAACCCAATATGGATTGGGATCCGGAAAATCCTTCACCGGGATCGTCTCCGGCACCCTACAAAGTTTACAATATCGGGAATAACTATCCTGAGCATTTAATGGATTTTATTCAAGAATTAGAAAATGCGTTAGGCAAACATGCCAAAAAAGAAATGCTACCCATGCAGCCTGGAGACGTTGAGGCAACTTGGGCCGATGTTGAGCATTTAATCAACGATTTTGGATATCGACCCAATACATCCATTCAGGAAGGCATTCAAAAATTTGTAGATTGGTATTTGTGGTATTATGAATGCGAGGTAAAGAATGGGTGAGCTGGTGTATTGGTTAAATTTGGTTACTGGGAGAGGATTTAGTAAGTTACAATTTAGGAAAAAATGATCTAAATGGCCTCAGAACAATTATCTCAGGGAAGATTTAGGGATTTGCAAGATTGGAAAGAAGCAAGGGAATTTCGGGTAAAATTGGCCAATTTAACAAAAACCTTTCCTTTAGATAAAATATAGGCTTAAAGATCAAACAATAAGCGCTTAAAAGGAGGTAAAGCATATATTGCAGAGGGTTATGGAAGATTTCATTATTAAGACAAAATCCAATTTTGCCGAGGTGAACGGGACTCCTTTATGGAATGCTTAGACCATTTAACATGTGCTTTAGATGAAAATATATTAAGGAAGATCAGTTTAAAATGTTGGAGGAGCAATATTATCTTATCCTTAGAAAGCTAAATAGTTTACTTTGAAGAAAAGAAAGGAAAAGGAGGGTGATTTTGATAAATTGTTAAATCGGGTTTTATTTCCAAGTTACCGAAGTACTAATTTTACCAATTACCCATAAATACGCTTTCATTTTTTAAACAGATTAGTAAAAATATGACCAACAAATCCTCAAAAAACATCCTCGTAACTGGAGGTGCTGGTTTTATCGGCTCTCATGTAGTAAAATATTTGGTCCGTAACTATCCGGATCATTTCATCATCAACCTTGACAAACTTACTTATGCCGGGAACCTTGAAAATTTAACAGATATTGAAACTGCTGTTAACTATGAATTTATAAAAGGTGATGTTTGTGATAAAAACTTTACAAAAGCGCTGTTTGATAATTATACAATTTCTTCGGTGATCCATCTTGCTGCTGAATCACATGTTGACCGCTCTATAGAAAGCCAGGATGAATTTTTGTCAACCAACATCCAAGGAACGGTCAACCTTTTAAACTTATGCAAAACATACTGGCAAAATAACTTTGAAGGGAAATGCTTTATTCACGTTTCCACGGATGAAGTTTATGGATCTTTAGGCGATACAGGTTATTTTACAGAAAATACTCCTTATGATCCCCGATCACCCTATTCCGCTTCTAAAGCTTCTTCAGATCATTTTGTAAAAGCGTATTACCATACTTATGGTTTACCAGCCATTATCACCAATTGCTCCAACAATTACGGTCCCAATCAATTTCCGGAAAAAATGATCCCATTGATGATCAACAACCTTTTTAACCGTAAAAAACTCCCGGTATACGGTGAAGGTAATAATGTTAGGGATTGGTTGTACGTGGATGACCATGTGAAAGCTCTCGATTTAGTTTTAAACAAAGGTCAAGTGGGGGAAACCTATAATATTGGTGGTGACAATGAATGGGCCAATATTGACCTGGTGCATCAACTTTGTGACTTGGTAGATCAAAAATTGGGTTATGAGCGAGGTGCAAGCAAGCAGCTCATTACATTTGTAAAGGACAGGGCCGGTCATGATTTAAGGTATGCCATTGATTGCAGTAAGATTAAGCAAGAATTGGGTTGGGCGCCCGAAGTTTCATTTAAAGAGGGCCTTGAACAAACCATTGATTGGTATTACAATAACGAGCAATGGCTACAAAATGTAACCTCCGGGGAATATCAGGACTATTACAAGAAAATGTATGCAGTTTAAGTTGTTTCACTATCACTCCTTGCTGGTTTTCATTTGTATAACATCACTATTATAAAACAAGAAAGCACAAGGTATAGGTTCAATGGCGACAATTAAGAACTTTGAGAACTTAAAGGTTTTATTCGCAAATTCTGCAGGCTTTCGGATCAGTTATGGATAAAATGGGAGCAAGGTTTGAACGCTGGGGCAACAAGGAATTTGCCCATTTCTTATACACTGCTAAAGGTTCTGCTGATGGAGTTTGGTATTAATTTAATCCATTGTTGGGTGCAGGTTTTATTGAATAAACTACTTTTGCTGAAAAATACAAAGAGGTTGATCAATTGAGCCCTAAAATAAGGGGCTTCAGTAATCGCCTAAAAAAGTTAGATAAAAGAGGCTGGCAATTTGATGAACCACATGCCAATTATGAATAAACTTTTTTTGTAAGTGGATATTTTACAAGCAACAAGCAACCCTTTAACTAAAAAATTATGAAAGGCATCCTATTAGCAGGAGGAGCTGGTACCCGGCTTCACCCTTCAACCAAAGTGATCTCTAAACAATTGTTGCCGGTGTATGACAAACCAATGATCTATTACCCCCTATCAGTACTAATGCTGGCAGACCTAAAGGAGGTTTTAATTATTTCAACCCCAACTGATCTTCCTTTCTATAAGAAGCTCTTTGGTGATGGAAGTTTTTTAGGGATTCAAATAGAATATGCAGAGCAACCCTCGCCCAATGGGCTTGCCGAGGCTTTTATTATTGGCGATGCCTTTGTTGGTGATGATGATGTATGCCTTATTTTAGGCGATAACATCTTTTATGGCTCAGGGCTTACCGGTATGTTAAAAAGGTCCGTTGAAACGGTTCAAACCACTGGCAATGGCGTTGTCTTTGGCTATTATGTTAACAATCCCTCCAGTTATGGCGTGGCTGAATTTGATGAAGAAGGTCAAGTAAAATCAATAGAAGAAAAACCAGCCAGGCCAAAATCTAACTATGCCGTGGCAGGCCTATACTTTTATCCCAATGATGTATTTGAAAAAGTAAAAAAAATTGAGCCTTCCGAACGAGGTGAATTGGAAATAACCGCCATCAATCAATTGTACTTAGAGGAAGGCCATTTAAAAATAGAGCAAATGGGAAGGGGCTATGCCTGGTTGGATACCGGCACGCATGAGGCTATGGCGGAGGCTACCCAGTTTATACATGCATTGGAAAAACGGCAGGGATTGAAAGTTGCTTGCCTGGAAGAAATAGCTTACCGCAAAGGATGGATTACTCAAGATCAATTGAAGGAAGAAATTAAAGATGGAAAGAGTAGTTATTATACTTATTTGAAGCGGATGTTTAACTTATGAATGTTGAATATTGTGCTATCAGCTTTTAGCCATTTGCTTAATTGCATTTAACTTTGAAAAAATTTCAACGGGAAAAAGTTAATTCAGAATATTTTAATCCCACCTTTTTGCACAATTAACAAAGATTGAGTAATATTGTAACTCAACAATGGTTTAGGGCATGAGTTCGCTGGATTCTTTAATAACATCCAAAACCCGAATTAAGCTGTTGATCAAATTTTTCTCCAACAGCCATACCAAGGCTTATTTACGGAGTTTGGCCCAGGAATTTAATGAATCCAGTAATTCTGTGCGGCTTGAATTGAACAGGATGGCAGAAGCTGGTCTATTACAAGCCAGAAATGATGGCAATACCAAATTATACCAAGCCAATCAGGGACATCCGCTATTCCCTGAATTAAACCAATTGGTTATCAAGTATTTAGGCTTATCTGGAATTGTTGAAAATGTAGTGGAGCGCTTAGGTACAGTAAAATTGGCTTTTGTTACTGGAGATTATGCAAGAGGGGTGGACTCGGGAATTGTAGACTTGGTGGTGGTTGGAAATATTGATTGGAATTATTTGCTAAAATTGATACAGAAAGCTGAAGAGCAGACAAGCCGAAAAATTCGGCCTTTAGTGCTAACGGTTAATGAATTTGAGCAGCATAGGCAGTCTTTAGATACGGATAATGCCTTAGTTTTGTGGACTGAGGAGCAAGGAGAAGAACATGATGGGCAGATACCAACTGACTTAACCGGTCAGTCTTAGGTTTAGGTCCTTGGCAGTGCAAATATAAAAAGTTGATTATCAGTCAGTAGTAAAATTGGATTGGGACTGACGTGGCGTAGCTTTATCCGACTAGCAATGGTGCTGACGCTGCATCTTTATTTTGATGTTCGAGGTTGTCTTAACCTCAATCAGAACAATCCCATACATACGCTGCAATCCTTAATAAGTGCGTAAAATACCAATTACCCTAATTTACTAAGTATAACAACTTTATTTGTACCTTGTTTTAAGGTATTTCAATAGCAATCAATGACCAACCAACGCTTAATTCAAAAGATTAAAAGCATCATTCTCCAACATGCCAAACCTGAGCGCATTTATTTATATGGTTCCCATGCTTCAAGTGAGGCGCAAGAGGGAAGTGATATTGATGTAGCATTTGATGATCCGGATATTGGCTTTGACCAATTGGACGCAATTGAGCAGGCGGTCAAGGAACTTCAGACCCTTCAAAAAATAGATGTAAAGAATTTAGCCCAAACTTCTGAACGCTTTAAGCATCGTGTTAAAAGTACCGGGAAAGTTCTTTATAGTCACAGTAAAAAACAACGTTTTGAAGATCAGTTATACAATTTTAACAATGCTTTAGAGCGGTTTGATACCGTAGTGAATGACAAGAATACTTTTTACCGGGAAGGTTTTAGTGATGTATATTTAGATGTAGCGGTTAAACGGTTTGAATTTACTTTTGAGATGGCATGGAAAGCCATAAGGCGATACCTTGATTTTTCAGGGATTATCTGCAAAAGTCCCAGGGCCTGCTTCAAGGAAGCCTATACACAAGGTTTAATAGGAGAAGAAGCCGTTTGGCTGGAAATGATCGAGTTCCGGAACTTGTCCACTCATATTTACAATGAACAAGAGATTCAGGAATTGCTTGATTATGTGGCTTCCTTTTCAAAGGCTTTTAATCAATTAAAAGACCAATTGGAAAATCAGTTAAATGAATGACTGGCTCATGTCATTGCGTTTTAATAATTAAGACCGACTTGCAACGATATTACAATCAATTTTTAAAAAGCGTAAGGGTATGAAACCCAATGCTACAGATAGAAAAAAACCAGGTATTACTATTTGTTACAAAGTTGTTACTACTTTATTACAATCATAATTCTACGCTATTTCTATCATGATGCTTATCATTAAAATTGCTTTTCAATAGATAATTTATGAAA
>CAZLQF010000056.1:0-11391 GCA_964561545.1 uncultured Sphingobacteriales bacterium | reverse complement strand
CAAACCCCCATAGTGGACTTTCACCACCAAGTTATTGACCATACACGGCGCACTACTAAAAAGGCGCTTCTTACCAATAGCGCCTTTTTTTGTTTCTATTCTAAATCTTTGTAAAGGCCTTCAAATTAAACCCATACTTTGGGGCAGCTACATGGCTTGCGCACCTTACCTTTAAATCGAATAAATTGCTGAGTGCAAGGTTTAAGGCGCAGCTTAATAGACTTTTAACTTAAAAATTTCTTCTGAAACAGGATATAAACCCTCTATTTTTCATTCAACCCCATTTTATAAAGGTTCAACGATCAGGTGTTATCATTAAACGAAATGTTATTAAACTTATTGAAATAAAGCCTAACTTGCACTGTTCAATTTTTTAAAATAAAAGAAAAAAATTATAACACATTTAATTTACTCTTTAATAAAATTTGACCTATGATGAGATTTTTTTAAACATAATATTCTATTAGCTGTTAATTGTTTTTCAAATTAAATCCAAAATAATGAATAAATCAAAATCATTCAACAAATTATTATTAGTTTACGCAGTTGCTTTTGCTTTAACCTTCAATAATGCAATAGGGCAAGGAAGTATTGTTGAACCTAATAATACAAATAGCTTGGTAAAAGCATTGGATCCTGACCAGGATGGGGATATAGTAGCAAATGGGTCTTTCTTTTCATCTTCTGATGAATTTAGCGAATTTGAAGGAAATTGGACAAAAGGTTATCAAAAAACTTCAGAACCCGATAACGATTTATCACCTGGGTGTGGAGCAACTGATGTAATTGATGCCGGTTCTAACCAGTCAGCTTATTTTATTGGCATTTATGATCCAGATGGTTACCCAACCGATGAAAGTGGCAATGAAAATTTCTTGATGAGAATTCGCTTAGCTGATAAGCCGAATGGTAAATTTGGTTATAGCTTTTTAATCGATACTGATCAGAAATACGGAATTAATACTGACCCTAATGCCACATCTAATAATGAAGGATTTGAATATGAAATAAGGCTTGAGAACAAAGGAGGGGCTAATGGAGTTATTGTTGAAAATGTCGATGGTAGTAATACAAGTAGTCAAGTTACACAAGTAAGTACTTATGCATTAAGTAGCAACCATACTAAAGCTAATGCTAAAAATACCAAATCCGGATGTAAAGAAAGCGATCAACAGGTTTTTATAACACTATCAATACCCTATAGCGCCGTTAATTTCAGCCCTTCAACGAAAATAAGGGTTGCTACTGGTACCCAAAAGAGCGGAAAATCGGTACTATTTAATAAATCATCTGACATTGCGGGTGTAAATGATGGCAACTTCAACAACGATGCCGCGGCCTTAACCGATCTGGTTAATAACCAAACGAGCACCGCCCTTCCCGTTGAGTTTATCGATTTTGTAGCGGAAACCATGTTTGATAAAAACCATTTAAAATGGGCTACCGCCTCTGAAACTAACAACAGTCACTTCATCGTCCAAAAAAAGATGAAAGGTGAATGGGAAAACATAGGTCAGGTAGAAGGAAATAGCACTACCATTGAAAAGCAGACCTACGATTTTTGGGATGCCAGTGTTCAAGCCGGCAATACTTATTACTACCGCATCAAGCAAGTGGATTTTGATGGTAGCTATGAGTACTCCAGTATAAAAACTGTTGATTTTTCAAAAAGGCTAAATAATCGGGTAAAGGTTGTTGAAAATCCGGTTAATAAGAACCTTAACCTAAGTATAACTTCAAATAAAAAAGGGACCTACGTTTATAGCCTTAGAAACATGCAAGGCCATCAAATGAGACAAGGTCAAGTAAAGGTTAATAAGGGCTCCAATCATTATTCCATATCTATAAAGGATGTACCTGCAGGGTTGTATTTACTTAACATACAAGGCTATGATCAAGTATTCACGAAAAAAATCGTTAGTACTCGTTGAATGTTCGGTGAGTTTTTAAAACCAATTTTTGGATTTCAATGCATTTTTATCTAAACTTTAAATTAACTTTGAGGTATAAAACTGCACGTTTAACGGAAAAAACAAGGTTTGAAAGTAGGAATATTTTTAGCCAGCGACTTTAAAGAAGGCAATGGGGCCAATGCCAGAATCAAGGCTTATGCCAAAGGTTTAAAAGAAGAAGGGGTCAATGTAGAGATCCTTTTTTTACATGCCTCTTCATTCAACAATACGCTGGTTAATAACCAAAAAAAAGGCTTTTGGCAAGGTGTTTTTTACAAATTCCTGAACAATCGAGTTACCAGGCCTTATTCTATTTTAGGTAAATTGCTGGATTCTTTGAAATCAATTATTGGCAGTACCTACTACATACTTAAGCACCGCCAGGAATTTGACATGTTTTACCTTTATATGCCAAAGCTGCATCAGTTTTTTCATATCTTTCTATTGGCTAAAGTCCTTGGCATTAAAACGGTTGCTGAAAAAACAGAACTCTATTCAGCATCCAGTAACGATCAAGCATCCTTAAAAAATTGGCTGCTTCAGCAAATTGAAAAAATGGATGAAGCTAATAGTCAAAAATGGTGCGATCATTTGGTAGTAATTTCGAGTAACTTATATCAATTTTACCGTCAATATTTCCCTGAAAACCGCATTACAAAACTTCCCATTATCGTGGATATGGAGCGCTTCACCCATTTGAACGGTGATCCCAAAAAACCTTACAGGGTCGGCTATTTGGGTTCATTTGGCGAAAAAGACGGGGTTCCCGGTATTATTGATGCCTTTGCTCAGGCAAATCATCAAATTCCGAATCTTAAACTCCGACTCATGGGCTACAATCCCAATGAAGCGGCTACAAAAGCTCATATCGATCATTATCAACTCAATGGTGCTGTAGAGAATTTAGGTCAAGTGTGCTATAGTGACATCCCTGACTTGTTGCATGAATGTGATCTGCTTATTGTCAATCGCACTGATTCCTCGTATTCCCATTATGGTTTTCCTACTAAACTTGGGGAATATTTAGCTACCGGCAGGCCAACCGTTGTTACCAAGGTAGGCGATATCCCCAAATACCTTGAGCATAAAGAAAACACTTACATCATTGAACCTGAAGATACAGAAGGTTTAGCGGAAGTTATCAAGGACCGTTATGCGTATTATGATTATTTTAATAAAATTGGAGAAAGAGGAAAAGAAGCCACTCAACGATTTTTCGATTATTCTATTCACGTCAACAAGCTATGCCGGCTTTTTAAACAATTAAAGCCTGAAGCAGAGGAAGGTTGGGATCCTGAAAATAAACGTGATGATGATAAGGAAGACCATCATTCAAAGCAGCAGCTTCCTAATATGAAGGAAGCCCCATCCTATGCTACCAAAGATTAAATGCGCTACTTTTTTTAGCCTTTTAGGGGTCTCTTAGCGCAATAAATTCAAATTTTTTACCTCACAAAGTTCCATACCGGACAAGCCCATCAAAAAAAGCCATCCCGATCTATCGGTACTGGAGGATGATAGCTTCCTTTAGGTTGAGGCTAATGGTGTAAACTATCATTAAAACTGCAAGCTAATCAAACAATAACCATAAAGAATTAGGCCTATGAAAAAGGGCTATGAACTTGCTACGGTTAAAATTTTTAATACCGCTACTTATTCCTTCACCTCCTTATAATCAATGTAATCATCACCTGGCTTTTCCTCCTTTTTCCTTTTTTGATCCTCATCCTCAGGCACGTAATCAATGGTTGTTTCGCCTTTTTGGTACCGGTATTGTTTTCTTTGCCTTTGCTGCCCTGATCCTTGCTGTTGTTGATTGAAAGCTTGCTTGGCCTTGGATTGAATGAACCAAACCCTGCCAACAATCTGAATGATTTTGTAAATGACGTAAATAAGGGCTAAATAGAAAAGAAACTTCAGCATTTGATTAACTTCGGTTTATTAAAGCTTATTTACTTAAATACATAGATTTACGCTTATAAAGTTCCCTAAAATGAGGATCAGTCGTATCATCAATGAAATAAATAGCCTCCCCTGTTGATTTCATCTCGGGGCCTAATTCCTTATTAACATTCGGGAATTTCTCAAAGGAAAAAACAGGTTCTTTGATGGCATAACCAAGGTCACCGCGGTTGATCTTAAAATCCTTCAATTGGTGGGTTCCCATCATTATTTTTGTAGCAAGGTTCAAAAAGGGCACGCCATAGGATTTTGCAATAAAAGGCATGGTGCGCGAAGCACGTGGATTAGCTTCAATTACGTAAACCTCTTCGTCTTTTACAGCAAATTGTATATTGATCAAGCCCTTAACATTCATTGCCAAGGCAATTTTTCGAGTATAGTCGCGAATTTGATTCAGTACTGCCTCAGAGAAGTTGTAAGCCGGCAACACAGAATAAGAATCACCCGAGTGAATGCCAGCCGGCTCCATGTGCTCCATGATGCCCATAATCTCAACATCTTCGCCATCACAAATGCTATCTGTTTCTGCTTCTTCAGAACGGTCCAGAAAGTGATCGATCAAAATCCGGTTACCAGGAATGTCATTCAACAGTTTAAGGACCCAGTCTTCAAGCTCTTCTTCGTTCAGAACAATGCGCATCCCTTGACCGCCCAACACGTAGGAGGGACGTACCAAAACCGGATAGCCTACTTCCTTGGCTACTTCCAATGCTTCATCTGCACTATCCGCTACGCCATAATTGGGATAGGGGATGCCCAGCCTTTTTAAGAGGTCTGAGAAGCTGCCACGATCTTCCGCCAGGTCCATATTTTTGAATTGGGTACCAATAATGGGAATGTTGTGCGCGTATAGCTTCTCAGCAAGTTTAAGTGCGGTTTGTCCACCAAGTTGGACTACAACACCATCTGGTTGCTCGTGGTCAATGATGGCCTTTAAATGCTCCCAATAAACAGGTTCAAAGTAAAGTTTATCCGAAATATCAAAGTCTGTGGATACCGTTTCGGGATTGCAATTGACCATAATGGCTTCCTTCCCTGCTTCACGGATGGCTTGAATACCATGTACGCAGCAGTAGTCGAATTCGATGCCCTGGCCAATCCGGTTGGGGCCTGAGCCAAGTACGATCACTTTTGAATTATTGCTTGAAGGCGATTCGTTTTCAGTGTCGTAGGTAGAATAATAATAAGGCGTTTGCGAAGGGAATTCCGCTGCGCAGGTATCTACGACTTTGTAAACGCGTTCGAGGCTATATTCCTGTCTAAGGTTGTAAATTTCTTCTTCATCAGCATGCACTATTTGGGCAATTTGAGCATCAGAATAGCCGTGACGTTTAAGTTTTGTTAATAGCTCACGAGGGATGGCTTCATACTCATGTTTGCGCAGCTCTTTTTCCAAGTCTACCAATTGCTCGATTTGCTCTAAAAACCATTGGTTAATGAGGGTATCTTTGTAAATACTTTTTTTAGGCACCCCAATGTCCATGGCATCCTTGATATGAAAGAACCGATCCCCAGAGGGGTATTTCAGACTGTCAACAATTTTTTCAACATTTTTCAATCCTTTGCCATCCGCTCCCAATCCATCCCGATTGGTTTCAAGGGACTGACATGCTTTTTGAAAGGCTTCAATAAATGATCTGCCAATGCCCATGACCTCACCAACGGATTTCATTGAAAAGCCAAGCTTGTCATTGGCTTCAGCAAACTTGTCAAAATTCCAGCGGGGTATTTTCACAATGACATAATCCAGTGAAGGCTCAAAATATGCTGATGAGTTGCCTGTTACGGGATTGGTTAATTCATCAAGGGTATAACCAGTAGCCAATAAGGCAGCTATTTTGGCTATGGGATAACCGGTAGCTTTAGAAGCCAGTGCAGAGGACCTTGAAACCCTTGGATTGATCTCAATACCCACCAAATCTTCGTTTTCTGGATTAATGGCAAATTGGACGTTACATCCTCCTGAAAAATTGCCAAGGGAGCGCATCATATTGATCGCAGTGTCACGCATTTTTTGAAAGGCCGTATCAGATAAGGTCATGGCCGGTGCCACTGTAACAGAATCCCCGGTATGGATGCCCATGGGATCCATGTTCTCAATAGAGCAAATGATGCAAACATTGTCATTTTGGTCCCGCAAAAGTTCAAGTTCGAATTCTTGCCAACCTAACACAGCTTGATCAATCAAAACTTCGTGAACGGGAGAAGTCTCTAAAGCGTGATGAAGCGCCTGGTCCAATTCATCTTTACTTGTTACTACACTGCCTCCAGAGCCACCAAGGGTGTAAGAGGGGCGTAATACCAACGGAAATCCTTGATCCTGAGCAATTTCCTTACCTTCTAAAAAAGAGTTGGCAATTTTGGACCTTGGTATCGGTACATCGATGTTGTCCATAAGCCCCCGGAAGGCATCCCTATTCTCTGTTCTGTCAATGGCGTCCATATCCACACCAATGATGCGGATGTTGTGCTTTTCCCAAATGCCCTCTTCATCGGCATCTTTGTATAAATTGAGGGCTGTTTGGCCCCCCATTGTTGGAAGCACAGAGTCAATATGAGGATGTTTATCAAGTATTTCCCTAATTGATTGCGTGTTCAACGGTTTCAAGTATACATGGTCCGCTGTTAAATGATCGGTCATTATAGTGGCTGGATTGGAATTAATGAGGATTACTTCGATGCCCTCTTTTCTTAATGCCCGGGCAGCTTGGCTACCCGAATAATCAAATTCACAAGCCTGACCAATGACAATGGGACCGCTTCCAATAAGTAGGATGGATTTAATACTGCTATCTCGTGGCATGTAGCTTTTAAAAAATTTTTACAAAGTTAAATGCCAAGCTTTAAACTATAAAATATTGTTGAAAAAGTTCCTGATTCACCGGTTGATAATATAACGTTAAAATTTTAAACCTAAAATCTCATCTGTTTAATAATTGACCAAATTGCCAACCCATTCCTTATTTTTGCCCACTTATGCTTAAGCCAATTAGCAAACTAATTAAATTTATTTGGGCTATTTGGAGTCTTGGATTGTTTTTGATCTCGTTGATCATTGTAACACCCATATTCGTAGCCATTATCCTCATTAAAGGTAGTGAGGGCGGTCGAATAGGAAGCAAGTTCTCAAGAGCCTGGGCCTATTTTTTGTTTGGCGTTTTTTTGATCAAAGTAAAGGTTCATAATCGAGAATTTCTGGATCCATCCAAGCCCTATATTTTTGTGTGTAACCACAATTCTCAATTGGACATTCCGGTAATCACTATAGCCACCCAGCATTTTTTCAAGTTTTTGGCCAAAGAGGAATTAACCAAAATTCCATTATTGGGCTACATCATCAAAAACCTTCATTTAACAGTAGACCGTAAGAGCAGCAGGGGCCGTGCCGAAAGTATGGCCAAAATGAAGCAAGCCTTGGAAGCGGGTGTTTCCGTGGTGATCTTTCCTGAAGGGACCCGCAACCGGACGGATCAACCCTTGAAATCCTTTCATGATGGCGCTTTTCAATTGGCTTTAAAATCAGGCACTCCCATTGCCATGCTTAGTATTAACAATTCAGGCAAGCTGTTGCCAGCCGGTGAAATCCTGCAGTTTTCGCCCGGTACTATTAATTGCTATTGGGGCCAGCCAATCGATCCTGCCGGTTACCAACCCGACCATGTAGAAGCCATGAAGCGGGCGGTTAGGAATAGCATGATAAGATACTTGTCAAATAATCAATAACAATCCAGACGCCAATTAAAAACCTTCCTTTAAGTGTGGCATGGTAATAAAGCTTTAATCACTGTATCAATTATTGGGTTTTATTTCTATCATGTTTCTACCCCTGAGCTACTATTACCCGAACACCCTGGGAAATTGTTTACAATTATAGTCACATTGTTGAGGTAGTTAAGCAGTCAAAGAATTTGTTGAATTCTTCTATTTTATTTTGATTTTTAAAACCAAATTAGGCATAGATGTTGTTAAAATTCTTGAAAACTAAAAAAACTGACCATGATGAAAAACAATCAGTTAAGAAATTATGTCATTGTTTTTTTAGCAGCCATTTTGGGCGGCCTTATTAGCATAGGCGGTTATAAAATGCTAGAGGGAGAAGAGCCTGTAGAAGTTGACAAGGGGTCTTCTGTTCAACCCAAATTTACCAAATACAATGTTGAGGAAGTGGAAGTGCCTTCTTTTAACTTTAAGAAGTTATCAAAAATTGTCAAGCCTTCGGTTGTTCATATTAAAACAAAGGTGTCAAGGGGTGGCGGTAGTTCAAGGCGATTTGACTTTTTTAAGGAATTTTATCCACCCAAAATTGGCAGCGGCTCAGGGGTGATCGTATCTTCTGAAGGTCACATTATGACCAACAATCACGTTATTGCTGATGCCGAAGAAATAAAAGTGATCCTGAATGATAAACGGCAATTTGAAGCTGAGGTAATAGGTCGGGATCCTTCCACAGATCTGGCGGTCATAAAAATTGAAAGCAATGACCTTCAACCGATGGAATTTGGTAATTCTAATAAATTACAAGTAGGAGAGTGGGTTTTGGCTGTTGGCAACCCTTTTAATTTGACCAGTACCATAACAGCCGGGATTGTGAGTGCAAAAGCAAGAAACCTGAACATACTGGGCGGTGGAAGCAATATTGAAAGTTTCATCCAAACTGATGCTGCCGTTAATCCGGGTAATAGCGGAGGCGCTCTTGTAGGCATAGAAGGCAAATTGGTAGGAATTAATACGGCCATTGCTTCCAAAACGGGCCAATATGCAGGCTATTCATTTGCAGTACCGGCCAGTATTGCCAACAAGGTTTTTAAAGACATTAAAGAATTCGGTGAAGTTAAGCGCGGCTTCCTTGGTGTGAGGATCCGCAAAGTAACTGAAGACATAGCTCAAGATAACAACCTTGCCAACATCACCGGGGCCTACGTAGAAAAAACCACGCCCAACAGTGCTGCTGAAGAAGCAGGCCTCCAAAGTGGCGACATCATTTTAAGTGTAGATGGCAAGGAAGTCACTTCTGTTCCTAAATTGCAGGAAATTGTTGGTTTAAAAAGGCCAGGAGATAAAGTTAAAGTCACCATTGTACGGGATGGAGAAAAAATTAAAAAGGAATTGACCCTTCGTGGAGAAGATGGAGGTATGAAAGTAGCCTCTAATGATGCGCCTTCCAAGCTTAAAAAGGAGTTAGGTGCAGAATTGGAAGCATTGGATGAAGAAACAACCCGGGAATTAGGTATAGAAGAGGGAGTTCAGGTCAAAGAAGTAAAAGGCGGTAAGTTTAAGGAAATTGGAATTCCCGAAGGTTTTATTATTACCAAGATCAACAACAAAACTGTTAGCTCTAAAGATGAGGTTTATCGCATCATTAATGGCAATCAATCCCAAGGTGTTTTAATTGAGGGTTTTAATCCGGATGGCTCCAAAGGGTATTACGGTTTTGGATTGAACTGAACAAGAAAATAGGATGTAAACTTAGTTGATAATAAGTAAGGGGTAAGGCTTGCCTTCGATTTGACTCAAATATGAAATTTACTTGTCATTTTATTTCAAGTGTAAAAATCAGCGGCAATGATCGACAGGTTGTTGCCGCTTTTCTACGTGCCTTATTTAATCCTTTAATATAGGGCGTAAATGTTATAAAAAAATAACCATGAATTTTGCTCTAAATTTTCAGATTACCGGAAAAAGCTATGGCATCAGTTGGTGAAGCATCTCATTAAGGGTTGATGCCATAACAATTTCAATATTGGCATCTTTAGGAGCTTCAACTTTCCGATTATAAGAAGAGATAAAGATCTTTTGAAAGCCAAGTTTTTCTGCTTCAGTTATGCGCTGGTTGATCTGTTGAACTGGTCTCAGTTCCCCGGAAAGCCCAATTTCCCCGGCAAAGCAAACATCATCACCAACCGGCTGGTCTTCATAAGATGAAACAATGGCCACGGCCATGGCCAAATCGGTAGAAGGATCTTCAATTTTAAGCCCGCCTGCTACATTCAGGAAAATATCCTGCGAGTTAAGTGGAATGCCACAGCGTTTTTCAAGCACAGCTACCAACATGGACATTCTTCGGCTGTCCAAACCAGTGGTAGAGCGTTGGGGTGTGCCATAATAAGCAGGGGAGACGAGGGCCTGAATTTCAATAAGCATGGGGCGCACCCCTTCCATCATAGCGGCTATAGAGGTTCCACTTAAAGCTTCTTCTCGCTGGGAAAGTAGCAATTCAGAAGGGTTTTTAACCTGCCTTAAGCCTTCCCCGGTCATTTCATAGATCCCTATTTCGGAAATGGAGCCAAACCTGTTTTTGATCGTTCTTAAAATGCGGTAATTGTAGTTCCGGTCACCTTCAAAATACAAAACCGTGTCCACCATGTGTTCCAAAACCTTGGGGCCTGCAATAAAGCCTTCCTTGGTAATATGACCTACCAAAAATACCGCAATGCCCTGCATCTTGGCAAATTTCTGAAGGCGGTTGGTACATTCCCGGATCTGGGGAATACTGCCCGCTGTTGAATCGATTTCTGCTGTGGTTAGGGTTTGGATGGAGTCCACAATCAAAATTCCGGGCTCCAATGCCTTAATCTGTTGTTCGATCTGCTCAATTGAAGTCTCAGGAAGCAAATAGCATTGGGGATTGGGCTCGCCTATCCTTGAAGCACGGATCTTGATTTGGTTCAGGCTTTCTTCACCACTAATGTACAGCATGGGCTTTTGGGTTTGGATAAGGGCAAGCTGTAGTAAAAGGGTAGATTTACCAATACCAGGTTCACCACCTATTAATATCAGGGAACCAGGTACGATGCCCCCGCCTAAAACGCGGTTAAGCTCGTCATCCAGAGTGATCGTGCGCTCTACCCTGTTAAGATCAAAAGAATCAAGTTGTTCTGCTTCAACATTTTTAGAAGTTGCGGGCTGGGACTGGCCACTGCCAGTACTCTTTTCAACAATTTCTTCCGTATAGGTATTCCATTCCCCGCAAGCCGGGCATTTACCCCGCCATTTTACGGAAGTGGCCCCACATTGCTGGCAAACGTAGATGGTTGAAGTTTTGGGCATGGGTTGAATTTAGATTTGTGAGCTTAGATTTTAAAAGTTAAGGGAATCCGATTTAGCTTAATATTTCAAAATTAGCTTTTTTCTACACTCAGGTAAAATTTAAGGGAATGTACTTTTGTGCCATTTTTAAGATTTAAAGGTCTTAATTGCTATTTATTGATTACCTTTCCTTTGGATTTAAGTGGTATTTCATGTACCAGATTCACATTATAAATAAGAATGAGCAGGAGGTGACGTTGCAGTACGAACCTTATGAATACAACAACATTATGGAGTTGCTGGAAAATGAATTGTTAGAAGATTGAGGCGATTGCCGTGGCCGCGCAATATGTAGCACCTGCCAAATTCTGGTCCTGGAAGGAGCTCCGGAGGAAGAAGCTGAACTTAAGGAAGTTAAAAAAATTTCCGAACTACCTAATAAAAACTCTAA
>CAZLQF010000055.1:0-11392 GCA_964561545.1 uncultured Sphingobacteriales bacterium | reverse complement strand
GCAGATATTAGTTGGACCCCTAATGACAATACCAATGCCTGGCAAATAGCTTATGGAACAAGCGGATTCGCATTAGGCAATGGCACAAGGAATACCACTACTAACACTACCTATAATCTAACGGGTTTAAGTTCTAATACAAGTTATGATGTTTATGTAAGAGAGATTTGTAGTGCCAGTGATACCAGTAGTTTTACCGGGCCGGTTACCTTTACAACATTGTGCGCTCCTATTACGGCCCCTTATTTTGAAGATTTCGAAAATGGCGGCAATATTCCTACATGTTGGGTCAATCCTTCCAATGATGGCGCAGAAGACTGGGCCTTTGGGACTTCTACCTCCAGGCAACCCACCCAAGACCATACCACCGGAAATGGTTACATGGCTTGGATTGATGGAAGTGATGACGAGCCAACAACCTGGCTTCATTCCAGGCCTGTAGACCTAACCAACCTTAATACGCCTCAATTGGCTTTTTACTTTCACTCTGAAACGGAAGGCAACAACCCAAGTGAGGATTTTCCTTTGTTTATTGAAGTTGACGATGGTTCAGGATTTACAGTAGAAGACACTTTTGATGTTGAAGCTTCCGGTTGGCAGCAAAAAATTGTTGAACTTGGAAATTTAGGCTATACGGATACTGTTGTGATCCGATTCAGAGGTGATGACAATGATGGAAGCTTTTATAAGGATTTGGCCATTGATGACGTGGAATTCAGAGAAAAACCGCTTTGTCCTGATCCATCGAATCTTTCGGTTAACAATACATTTGCCAATTCAGCTACATTGGATTGGACAGAAGGTGGAAACGGAAGCCAATGGATGGTTATTTATGATTCAACCGGCTTTTCAGTGAACAATGGCAATGTGGATACTGCACTCAGTCATCCTTATAATTTGTCAGGCTTGAATAGTACCACCCAATATGATGCATATCTCGTAGAGGATTGTGGGCCAACAAGAGGCAAAAGTGATACAATTGGCCCAGTAACATTTACGACAGCATGTCCTGCACTTTCTGCTTTAAGCCTGCCTTACTATGAAGATTTTGAAACATTCAGCGGTACTTACACGGGCAGTGCTCAATTCTGTGACAGGAATGGTGCTGATTGGGAATACAGTGGTACATCAGGAGGTGAGTTGATCTTCAATGGCTCGCATAGTCCCAATAGGGGTACCCAATCCGTTGGATTGCACAATCCCGGTGGTTCCTCAGTAAACTACTTCATTGGTACCTTCGATATGAGCAATTTTGTTGGGAACAATTATATACACTTAAGTTTCTTCCACCGTGAATATGGGGATGAAAACAGTGATAATGACAGCGTATGGGTACGAGGTAGCAAAAACGATTCTTGGGTTGGTGTTTTCGATCTGGAAGCCAATTCTTCGTCCAATTATGATAGCGCTGATATCAACGTATCCGATGCCTTGTCCAATGCGGGTCAGTCCTTTAGTTCGAGCTTCCAGGTTCGAATTGGTCAGGAAGATAACTTCCAATTCACCACAGATGGCCGTTCATATGATGATGTAAGGTTGTATGAAGTTACTTGCCCCGATCCATCCAATGTGATGGCCGCTACCCTGGACACAAGTTCAGCCGAAGTAAGCTGGACCAACGGAGGTCGCGGCAGTAATTGGGAGCTTGAATACGGCCCAAGTGGATTTACACCCGGTAATGGTACGAAAGTCTACACATCCAATAATCCTGATACGTTAATGGGCTTAATGTCCGGAACCACCTTTGACGTATACGTAAGAGAAATTTGTGGAGCGGGAGATACGAGTGCTTTCATTGGTCCGGCCACATTTACCACCGAATGCACAGCATTCTCCAGGCCATTGGTAGAGAAGTTTGATGGGGTAACCGCCCCTGCTTTACCCAATTGCTGGAATGGCTATGCCACTTCCGGAAACAGCGTTGAGAGTTATGATGGCAATTCACCAAGTGCCAATTCGGCTCCGAACAGCATAAGGCTGGATAGTGATAGTTCAGCAACTGATACGGCCATGCTGTTCACGCCTGAATTGAGCGATCTTACGTCTCAAAACAACCGGGTTCGTTTCAACGCTTATGGAGACGATACCATCAACGTACTTTACGTAGGTACGGTAACGGATCCCAACAATCCCGGATCGTTCACCCATTTTGATACGATCAATAATTTAAATGCAAGCTGGCAGGAATTCATTGTAAACTTTGGTGCTGGATATACAGCCGGCAACAATTACATAGCCTTTTTGCATGGTAAGAACACATCAGGCGATGACATTTTCATTGATGATGTATCTTACGAAGAGATTACCAATTGCTTACGTCCAACTAATTTGAGCGTATTAAGTACCGGAGGCGACAGTGCAGTAGTTCAGTGGACCTCTGGTCCATCAGGCGGTACGGAATGGGAAGTTGAATACGGTACATCCGGATTTAGTTTAGGCAATGGTACAACCATCAGTGGGCTAACAGATACCACGATTACCATTTCCGGATTAGCCGAAAATACTTCCTACGATTTTTATGTGAAAGAAATTTGTGGCCCAGGCAGTGAAAGTCCGTTTGAAGGGCCTCAATCCTTTACGACTACTTGTCAACCAAGGGCTGCCATTACGCTTCCATACAAGGAAGGCTTTGAATCCGTTGGTGGTAGCTATCAGGGTAGTGCAATATTCTGTGACGTAAACGGTGCCAATTGGAGTTATTCGGCAGAACCCGGCGGTGAGCTTGTTTTCTCTACTTCGTCTGGTATTACTGTTAACAGTGGTTCCCAAGCGGCCGGATTGCACAATCCGGGTGGTAGTTCAAAAAATAATTTGATTACCACTGTTAATATGAGCAATTACACGGGCAATGCCAACATCTTCTTGTCATTTGCTCACCGGGAATATGGCGATGAAAACAATGCCAATGACAGTGTTTGGATAAGGGGCAGCAATAACGACAATTGGATCGGCATCTATGACCTTGCGGCAAATTCTACCGGTAGTTATCAAACGGTAGGTCCTTTGAACATATCCTCGATCCTTTCAAACAATGGACAATCCTTTACTTCCACCTTCCAAGTAAGGTTTGGTCAGGAAGATAATGTAAGTTTAACAGCGGACGGACGCTCATTTGATGACATCACCATTGAGGAAATTCCATGCCCGGATCCTTCCAATTTAAGTGCATCTAACATTAAGTCGGACTCAGCTACCATCAATTGGACCTCAAATGCCTCCGGTTCAAGCTGGATCATTGAATATGGTACCAGCGGGTTTGCATTGGGCAATGGTACGCAAGAGGTTGCCAACAGCACTACTTACGACCTTGGAGGATTAATGTCAGATACCCAATATGATGTTTACGTAAGGGAGGTTTGCAGTGCTTCGGATTCCAGCAATTTTGCCGGACCCGTGACGTTTACAACATTGTGCGGTGCCAAGGCTTTGACTTATGTACAGGATTTTAATAGTGGTACTTTCCCCAATTGCTGGTCCCGCTCTTCTGCAAGCAATGTTTCCGTTCAGGCAAGCTGTGGAAGCAGGTCCAATGTATTGGATATGGCAGCCGATGAAACTGCGACTTCGGCTGAAGTTGATGCAAGTGCGGAAAATGTGGTGAAAGTCTCTTTCTATTGGGGTGATATCTGCAATAGTGGAACAGAATCCTCTGATAACATTGATTTTGAGTACTGGGACGGTACGCAATGGGTTACGGAAAAATCTTATGAAGGAGGTTCGGAATCACCTAATTCTTTCACAAAAGATAGTTTCCTCGTGTCCAATTCCAATGGGTTGCCTGCTGACTTCAAGTTCCGTATCAATACTTCGGGTAGCGGAACAGCAGATGAATGGCAGATAGATAGTGTGGTGATTGAAAAAGGTCCTTCATGTCTATTCCCACAAACTGTCAGGGCTGATGCTACTTATACAGATTCAGCAACACTAAGTTGGTCATCAAGTGCTCTTGGCACTTCATGGATTGTGGAATACGGTACAAGCGGTTTTACTTTGGGTAATGGAAATACCCTCAGTGTAGCTGATACCCAGGTTACCATAACAGGCCTGAGTTCCGGAACCAATTATGATGCCTATGTGAAGGAAGTTTGCAGTGGGGGAGATACGAGCAGCTATTCTCCTGTGTTAAGTTTCCAAACACAATGTCAATTGAAGGCCCTCCCTAATGTGAATGATTTTAGCAATGGGTTCCCTGTCTGTTGGAGCAGAAGCGATGCAAATAATGTTACCACGGTAAGTAATTGTGGAAGCAGGAATGATGTACTTGAATTAACACAATCGGAACAAGTTACAACGGCTGAGGTAGCTGCTTCAAGTGTATCTAGTGTAAGGGTGTTGTATTACATTGGTGCAGGCGTTTGTAACAATGATCCGGAAGATAGTGAAAATTTCCATATTGACTATTGGGATGGATCTCAGTGGGTTCAGGCCAAAAATTATGATGGATCCATACCGCAAAGTTTTCAACAAGACAGCTTTTTAGTTGGTTCTGGTGCCCTTACCGATTCCTTTAAAGTAAGGTTTGATCAGGTGGATGGAACGATAGATGCATGGCAGATTGATAGTGTGGTCATTAAAGAAGGTCCTGCTTGTGTTGCACCCTCTAACTTAAGCGCCAGTAACATTACAACCAATAGTGCTGACATAAACTGGAACTCTGGAGGATTCGGAACCGAATGGGAAGTTGCTTACGGCCCTGCAGGATTTACCCTTGGCAATGGTACCAGGATTTCCGGCCTAACTGATACCTTTACAAATATATCAGGCTTAAGCAGTATCACAGGTTATGATGTGTACGTCCGGGAAGTTTGTGGTCCTGGCGATACCAGTAATTTCGGGGGCCCGGTCACTTTTATTACCGAATGTGCCAACCCGGGTTGTCAGTATACCTTCGATATGCAGGATGATTTTGGTGATGGATGGAATGGAGCCAGTATCTTTGTGTTGCAAAATGGCGCTATGGTAGATACGATAGGCGATAATTTTACGGGAGGCTCATCGGCAACGGAAAGCACGGTATTGTGTGATTCTGCCGGAGTAGAATTGGTATGGAACAGTGGTTCATTTGATAGTGAGATCTCATTCCAATTCAAAAATACCGTAGGAGATACGATATTCCAGGTTGCCGATGCAAGTAACTTTTCCGATGGGTCCACTATGTATACCGACAGCGTGGCATGCCCCAGTTGTATACCGCCCAGTAATATTACTGCAAGCAATATTGCAGCTGATAGTGCTGTTATTACCTGGGATTCCGGAGGTCTTGGTGGTCAATGGGAAGTTGCTTATGATTCAACAGGATTTACCCTTGGCAATGGTAATAGAATTACCGGATTAAACACCAACAATGCAACCATAAACGGCTTGAATAGTGTTACGCAATATGATGTTTATGTAAGGGAGCTTTGTGGCGCTGGAGATACCAGTAGTTTCGTAGGGCCGCTTACTTTCTCCACCAGTTGCTCACCTTTATCTGCCTTAATGCTCCCTTATTATGAAGATTTTGAAACATTCAGCGGTACTTACACGGGCAGTGCTCAATTCTGTGACAGGAATGGTGCTGATTGGGAATACAGTGGTACATCAGGAGGTGAGTTGATCTTCAATGGCTCGCATAGTCCCAATAGGGGTACCCAATCCGTTGGATTGCACAATCCCGGTGGTTCCTCAGTAAACTACTTCATTGGTACCTTCGATATGAGCAATTTTGTTGGGAACAATTATATACACTTAAGTTTCTTCCACCGTGAATATGGGGATGAAAACAGTGATAATGACAGCGTATGGGTACGAGGTAGCAAAAACGATTCTTGGGTTGGTGTTTTCGATCTGGAAGCCAATTCTTCGTCCAATTATGATAGCGCTGATATCAACGTATCCGATGCCTTGTCCAATGCGGGTCAGTCCTTTAGTTCGAGCTTCCAGGTTCGAATTGGTCAGGAAGATAACTTCCAATTCACCACAGATGGCCGTTCATATGATGATGTAAGGTTGTATGAAGTTACTTGCCCCGATCCATCCAATGTGATGGCCGCTACCCTGGACACAAGTTCAGCCGAAGTAAGCTGGACCAACGGAGGTCGCGGCAGTAATTGGGAGCTTGAATACGGCCCAAGTGGATTTACACCCGGTAATGGTACGAAAGTCTACACATCCAATAATCCTGATACGTTAATGGGCTTAATGTCCGGAACCACCTTTGACGTATACGTAAGAGAAATTTGTGGAGCGGGAGATACGAGTGCTTTCATTGGTCCGGCCACATTTACCACCGAATGCACAGCATTCTCCAGGCCATTGGTAGAGAAGTTTGATGGGGTAACCGCCCCTGCTTTACCCAATTGCTGGAATGGCTATGCCACTTCCGGAAACAGCGTTGAGAGTTATGATGGCAATTCACCAAGTGCCAATTCGGCTCCGAACAGCATAAGGCTGGATAGTGATAGTTCAGCAACTGATACGGCCATGCTGTTCACGCCTGAATTGAGCGATCTTACGTCTCAAAACAACCGGGTTCGTTTCAACGCTTATGGAGACGATACCATCAACGTACTTTACGTAGGTACGGTAACGGATCCCAACAATCCCGGATCGTTCACCCATTTTGATACGATCAATAATTTAAATGCAAGCTGGCAGGAATTCATTGTAAACTTTGGTGCTGGATATACAGCCGGCAACAATTACATAGCCTTTTTGCATGGTAAGAACACATCAGGCGATGACATTTTCATTGATGATGTATCTTACGAAGAGATTACCAATTGCTTACGTCCAACTAATTTGAGCGTATTAAGTACCGGAGGCGACAGTGCAGTAGTTCAGTGGACCTCTGGTCCATCAGGCGGTACGGAATGGGAAGTTGAATACGGTACATCCGGATTTAGTTTAGGCAATGGTACAACCATCAGTGGGCTAACAGATACCACGATTACCATTTCCGGATTAGCCGAAAATACTTCCTACGATTTTTATGTGAAAGAAATTTGTGGCCCAGGCAGTGAAAGTCCGTTTGAAGGGCCTCAATCCTTTACGACTACTTGTCAACCAAGGGCTGCCATTACGCTTCCATACAAGGAAGGCTTTGAATCCGTTGGTGGTAGCTATCAGGGTAGTGCAATATTCTGTGACGTAAACGGTGCCAATTGGAGTTATTCGGCAGAACCCGGCGGTGAGCTTGTTTTCTCTACTTCGTCTGGTATTACTGTTAACAGTGGTTCCCAAGCGGCCGGATTGCACAATCCGGGTGGTAGTTCAAAAAATAATTTGATTACCACTGTTAATATGAGCAATTACACGGGCAATGCCAACATCTTCTTGTCATTTGCTCACCGGGAATATGGCGATGAAAACAATGCCAATGACAGTGTTTGGATAAGGGGCAGCAATAACGACAATTGGATCGGCATCTATGACCTTGCGGCAAATTCTACCGGTAGTTATCAAACGGTAGGTCCTTTGAACATATCCTCGATCCTTTCAAACAATGGACAATCCTTTACTTCCACCTTCCAAGTAAGGTTTGGTCAGGAAGATAATGTAAGTTTAACAGCGGACGGACGCTCATTTGATGACATCACCATTGAGGAAATTCCATGCCCGGATCCTTCCAATTTAAGTGCATCTAACATTAAGTCGGACTCAGCTACCATCAATTGGACCTCAAATGCCTCCGGTTCAAGCTGGATCATTGAATATGGTACCAGCGGGTTTGCATTGGGCAATGGTACTCAAGAAGTTGCCAACAGCACTACTTACAACCTCAGTGGATTAACGGGAAATACGCAATATGATGTTTATGTAAGGGAGGTTTGCAGTGCTTCGGATTCCAGCAACTTTATTGGTCCGGTAACATTCAATACATTATGTGCTACCAAGGCTGTACCTTATGTACAGGATTTCAGTAGCGGTTTTCCAAATTGCTGGAGCCGATCCAATAGTACGGATATCTTCGTTACCACCAATTGCAGTGGCAACTCAACCAACCATTTACAAATAGATGGGGTTGATGGTGTAATTGCTGAAACCCCTAAAGTTGATGTATCAGGATTGCCATCGGTTACAGTATCCTGGAATTTCAGACAGGGTGATAATAGCAATTGTGGTAACGATCCGGAATCTGCCGATAACATTGATGTTGATTATTGGAATGGAAGTCAATGGATAAACATCAGAAATTATGATGGTAACTCGGCACCGAATTCCTTTACCATTGACAGTGCCATTATTACCCAAGGCCTTACCGCGGATTTTAGGTTAAGGTTCAACATGATCAGTGGTAGTGGTCAGGATTTCGATAATTTCAATTTTGATGATGTTACCATTAAAGAAGGTCCTGCATGTGCACCGGCTCAAAATCTAAGAACGGACAATGTATATGCAGACTCAGCTGATATAAGCTGGACTTCCGGTCCTACAGGCTCTTCCTGGACCGTAGCTTATGGCACAAGCGGATTTAGTTTGGGCAATGGTACCCAGGTTACGGTTACGGATACCATGTATACGATAACGGGCTTGAATCCGGGTACCCAATACGATTTCTATGTAAGAGAAAATTGTAATGGGGATACCAGCAGTTTTATTGGTCCAAGTTCATTTAATACTAAATGTTCCGCATTGGCTCCAATTACTTTGCCCTACAATGAAGGCTTTGAATCCTTTAGCGGGACCTATTCAGATGGAGCAAGTCTCTGTGGTGTAAATGAAGCAAATTGGAAGTTTAATAGCTCAGATCAGCAAGGTAGGCTGCGTTTTTCGAGTGGTAGCATTACTGCAAACTCGGGTAGCAATGCCGCTACATTAGACCGTGATCCATCGGGAAATAATACGGTTAATGACTTGATCCTTGAAATAAATATGAGCAGTTATGTGGGTAACAATAACGTTACCATGAAATTTAACCACCGTGAGTATGGAGATGAAGACCAGGCCAATGACAGGGTCTGGATCAGGGGTAGTGATTCGGATCCCTGGGTTCAGGTCTATGATTTGACAACCGTCAATGCTGATCCCAATTATGTTGAGGTTACCGTTGATATCTCAAGTGAACTTGCTGGTGCAGGACAATCACTGAGTTCGACCTTCCAGGTAAGGTTTGGACAAGAGGACAACTTCCCAGTGGCTACGGATGGCCGTTCCTTTGACGATATTTCCATCTTCACTTGTCCTGAACCAAGTAACCTGGGTGTTTCCAATATTGATTTTCAATCAGCTGACATTGATTGGACCGAAAACAACAGTTCCAGCACCTGGGTGGTTGAATACGGTCAAAGTGGTTTTTCACCCGGAATGGGCACTTCTGTTGCCGTTTCCGGAAGTTCGGATACTTCCATTACCGGCTTAATGGATGAAACCACTTATGATGTGTATGTTAAGGAAGTATGCAGCCCGGGTGATACAAGTGCTATTGTTGGTCCGGTATCCTTTACTACCGAATGCCAGCCTCCTGTTATCAGTAGTTTCCCTTATACACAAGACTTTGATGGAGTGACGGCTCCTGAACTTCCTTGTGATTATCAGCCACAAAACGTTAACGGCGATGCCTACGAATGGGAAACTTCTTCCTCGGGGGACCGTTCTGCACCCAATGCTGCAACCATTCGATGGAATCCTTCATTGGCTATGGACGACTGGTTGTTTACACCCGAATTGCAATTAACAGGAGGACAAGCCTATGAATTGGTCTTCTACTACAGAGGTAGTGGATCATCAGCCCAGGAAAAACTGGAAGTTCAACTGGGAACGGATCAGATGGCATCAGCCATGAACAATACCGTTTACAGTGACACCAATATTACCAACACATCTTACAAAAAGGCCGCTGCAGTATTCACGCCATCCAGTAATGGTGCCTATCACTTAGGTTTCCATGGTTTCAGTGATGCTAACCAACAGCGGATATTTGTTGATGATATTCAAATCTCCAAAACAGCACCCGTTGATCCAGGCGTTGCTTCAATCAATCAACCCACATCCGGTTGCAGCCTTGGCGCTAATGAAACGGTAGCTGTTACCGTCCAAAACTTTGGAACTGATACCATTTCAAGTGGCACCAGTATTCCTGTGTTATTTAGAGTTGACAACAATGCCAGCGTTAGCGAAACGCTACAAATTGGAAGTGATTTAGCACCGGATTCTACCGTTGACTATACCTTTACTGCTGGCGCAGACTTGTCCAACGTTGGGCAGAATTACAACATTGTCTCCTGGACGGATCTTGGAACGGACAATGTCAATACCAACGACTCCAGTAGCACTTCTGTATTCAATAAAACCATTGTTAGCAGTTACCCCTATAACATGAGCTTTGAAAGTGGCGTTGGTAACTGGATCACATCAGGTACTAATAGTTCTTGGGAAGTTGGCCAGCCCAATAATTCTAAATTAGATGATGCCAAAGCTGGCCAAAATGCATTGGTCACTGACTTGGATGGTAATTATAATAGCAATGAAACATCCTATGTTACGTCACCTTGCTTTGATTTAACCAGCTTTGGTAATGATCCACACCTGCTGTTCTATCACAAATTTGAAGTGGAAGCTGGAATTGATGAGTATTGGATTGAATATTCCGAAGATGGTGACAACTGGAATAAGTTAGGCGCTTCAGGAATGGGTGTAAATTGGTACAACAATGGCAACAAGGATGTTTGGGATGGTGATCAAACCAATTGCTGGCAGCTTTCTGCTATTCAAGTTCCGCTTGCTTCCCTTGGCAATGCCAGTAATGTTAGGATGAGGTTTGTTATCCAAACAGATGGCATTGTACAGCAAGAAGGCATTGCTATAGATGATATAAGGATAAGGGAAAATGTTACCGTATGGAATGGAAGCAGTAGCAGTAGCTGGGTGGATGGAAGCAACTGGACCAATGGTGTTCCAAGTGCATCTGTTGATGCTGTTGTTGCAGATGACATGAATGCACCCGCTGTAGCATCCAATGTTACCTCCAGAGATGTGGAAGTAGGCCCCTGTGCAAGCTTGACCATTAACGCAGGCTCTGCGTTATCGATTGAAGGCAATCTGATAAATAGTGGTATGAAGGATATAGGCGATGGTACGTTGGCATTTACCGGCTCTTCATCTGCCTTTATGACAGGAGAAACGAGGGTTAATTCTGCAATCATGAATAAGAGTGGTACCCAAATCACCTTGAACGATGAACTGGCTATTGAAAGTAATTTCGATGCTGCAGCCGGAACCCTGAATAGCAGTGGAAACGCTATTTTAAGGTTACTGGCAACGCCAAGCGGAGCAGCGTACCTCGATGATTTCAGTGGTGGTAACAGTGGATCGGTTAATACGCAAATTGTTATGGAACAAGTTGCCACGGGCAGTTCCGGCTGGCGTTACATAAGCAGTCCTGTAACCAATGCTGATGTAGGTGAGATGCACG
>CAZLQF010000054.1:10795-13027 GCA_964561545.1 uncultured Sphingobacteriales bacterium | reverse complement strand
TTAAAGCAATGGCCGGTAAAATGCAACAGGCGGAAGAAGCCACTGCTGCTAACAGCGACCCTATTATCCAGCCAATTGTTTTCCGGTTTGTTTGATTCGCATTTCTTAATGCCATACGCAAAAATTTTTTAACAAGCGATGGGTTTTAAACCCATCGCTATGTATTAACCTAATCCATAGCAACGGGTTTCAGACAAGTTGCTCTTTCTTATTTTCAAACTGTTCGAAAATGGGTTTCAATACGGGTTTCACTTCTTCTCTTATTTTGTAAAAAATGGTCTGGCCTTTTTTCTCTGCATAAATGAGGCCTCCGTCCTTCAGTTTTCTCAAATGCTGGGAAATGGCCGGAGTCTGCATTTCCAGGATATCGCCCAAATCACACACGCACAATTGGTGTTCCTTATAAAGCAGAAACAAGGTTTTCAACCGGGTTTCATTACCGGCTAAATGCAAAATGGAAGCGGTCTTGGTTAATTCAGATCCAATATTTTCCAGGGTCTGCTTGCCCTCTTTGATTTGGTTCTCATCCGCAAAAACCCGGACGCATTTTTGGTTTTCATTCATGGTCAGACAATTTTCTTTAAAACAAATTTAACATTATTAATTATTTAAGCAAGAACTTAAATATTAGTTTTTAAGTTCGAAGGCTTGAGTAAAAATGCTGCCACAATTTTCAGCACGGAATTACGATCAAAACTTCTGTTTTTAAGGTTTAAATTATCCCGCTTAGATTCGGCAGTAACATTTCCTCCCTAATTTTCTACGTAACGCTTTAATTGTTGAAGGGATTGCCGCATTTGCCATTTCATGATAGTAAGTGCCATGAATTCTATAGGTTTTAGCAACCAGGAAGGGGTCTGATAATGCAGTTCAATGATTACCTGGCATTGATCCCGGCCAAGGTTGCGGCACCGGTACATCATCCCAAAATTCTTCAAAAGCCCCCATTTGGGTATCAGCTCCATGAAATAAAGCTCGTCCTCCTTTTCCTGGCTATCCACTGCCTGAAATTCCATTTCCATGTTATTGATAACACAAAGGTGTTTGGAACCAATCCGCTCAATTTCATCGGCCCTATCCCGGATCACTTTTTGAACCCCCTTCACCCAATTGGGTTTTTGGGTACTATCAGCAATGATTTGATAAGCCTTGCGAAAATCAATATTCACAGTTTCCTTAAGGATTAGGGGTTGTGGTACTGAAAAGGCCTGTTTCCGTTCTTCTGGTTGCCTGACCTCCTTTTTAAGACGGCTCAAAGCTGTATATTGGTAATGCACTGTCCCAATATCTTCATATTCATTGGAACCTTTCACCCAATTGATCCAGTCAAACTGGTCACCCATATTCAGGCATTGCTGATAGCCTACATACCTTTCTGACAAGAGCAGGTATTCGTCAAGCGGTACATCATTTTTAAGTAAGCGATGAGCACCGATCATGGCCGGCCCTACTAACTTTGTATGGTTATTAACCTTCATTTCCTTGACATAGCCCTGGTCAACAATGAATTTAATATCGAGCTGATGAGCGGTTTGACAAGCGCCACATGGGCATAAACGGTTTTGTTCATACAGTTGAAGGTGTTCATGAAAACGGATAAAAATGTCTTCAACCATTTTAAGGATAGCCGCAGGCTCTGGAAAATTCTCAAACTTGTAAAATAAGACAGCATCCCCTTCAATTTCCGAAACTTCCAGCCCAATATCATTTCCTTCAATGATAATTTCCAGCAATTCCCGGATAATATGTTCCGAATGGCTAATCGCTACCTCATTCACAAAGGAACTAAAACCACTGATGTCCGGAATGATGATCAAAACTTGCTCCGGGTTCTCCATGATAATTTTTTAATTATTAGTAACGAAGCATTTAGACAAAGCTAAGGAATCACATTGATTCGCATTGCATACCAAAACTCCCCTTTCATTTAAGCTATTGAGGGGTTAGCCTATTCGGCCAGAGATTCAATCCCGGAAATCAAAAAACCGCATTTGTCAGCAACTTGATAATTTAAGGAAATGATATTTATCGACATACGGTTAAAGTAAAAACATGAATAAGTTTGAAGTAACCAAAAATAAATTTTAATCTTATGGTTATTGAACAAGCATAGCCTATGAAAGTAAAGTTTTTTATAACTATCGCTGTCTTTTTTATTGGGACATTCGAAAGCTTGTCCCAAATAAATCGATCAGGCCATCAAACGGGCGATCAATGTGAAGATTATTGCAG
>CAZLQF010000054.1:0-10695 GCA_964561545.1 uncultured Sphingobacteriales bacterium | reverse complement strand
CATGCCAAATCCAGCTGGAAACATCCGGAGCTAATGGACCATGAACGGCCCTTAAATAAAAGAGGGCGCAACGATGCCCCTTTCATGGGACAAATTTTAAGGAGGAAAGGCATTTCATTGGACGGCCTTTACGTCAGTCCTGCCATTCGTGCCCTTGCTACTGCAAGGCTTATTGCCTCTGAAATCCATCTTAACCCTGAAACCATCCTGGAAAAACCCGAAATTTACGAGAATGATGAAAAGCAACTACTTCTTTTGCTACAAACACAAATTCCTGACCATCAAAAAACCATTGGCTTAGTTGGCCATAATCCTGCTATATCAGGGCTTGTCAACCTTCTTACCAAATCTGAAAATGCTGCCTTGGATTTTCCTACTTGTGGAATGGCCCTTATCAATTTTGAAGTTGAAAGCTGGAATGCTTTAGAAGAAGGTATAGGCACTTTATCATTTTTTGAATATCCCAAAAAACACCGTCTATGAACACAGCTACTACGCAAGGTTTGCGTTATGACAGGGAACTAAGCTGGTTATCTTTCAATCACAGGGTTTTACAGGAAGCCAAAGACCCTGTTAATCCCCTTTTTGAGCGGCTTAAATTCCTGGCTATCTACTCCGCTAACCTGGATGAATTTTTCAGGGTCAGGGTAGCTTCCATCAAGTATGTTTGCCGGCTGAATGAAGAGGAATGCCAAGACCTGGACCTTGACCAATATCAAAATTTGCTCAACGAAATAACCGGAATTGTTGATCAGCAGCAACGGGAATTTGGCCAAATTTTCAGAGATCAAATCATACCGGAATTGGCCCGGAACAAGATTAACTTGTTAGGGGAAAATGAGCTCTCAGCCGAACAATACGAATACCTGGAAGCTTTCTTTGAAAACAAGTTAAAACCTAACATCACCCCCGTTTGGCTTGGTGGTACCCATGCCTCTTTCCTGAAAAACCGATCCCTTTATTTTGCCTTACGATTAAATGAAAAAGAAGAAAAGCACAAGGATTATTATGCCATCGTGAATGTGCCCGACCAAGCCGGGAAAAAACGGTTTGTCGAATTACCACAGCAGAACAGCACCCGGTTCGTAATGTTTGTGGATGATGTGGTGCGGCTTTTTAAAGATCGGCTAATTCCGGATTATGAAGTGAATGGCTGTTATGGCATAAAGATTTCCCGCGATGCGGATCTTCATCTTGATGAAGAAATAAGCGGAAATGTGATCGAAAACATCAAGAAAAGCCTGGAAAAAAGGGAGAAAGGACTGCCCTCCCGCTTCCTTTATGATCAGGAAATGCCGGAAAATATGCTTGAGCAGTTAGTATCAGCATTGGGGCTGGAAAGGGATGAGCCAATACCCGGGGGAAGGTATCATAATTTCCATGACTTTTTTCACTTTCCGTATCCCGATATACCCGCTTTGAGCTATGACCCAATGTCATCTTTATCACATCCTGTTTTGGGAAACTCAAATTCGGCCTTTGAGGCTATAAAGCAACAAGACATAGCGTTGTTTTTCCCTTACCAAGGCTTTGACCACGTTTTAAATTGGCTGGAAGAAGCGGTATATGATACGCAGGTAAGGAGTATCAAAATCACCCTTTACCGGGTTGCGAGGGATTCCAAAGTTGCTGATGCCCTTATCAGGGCAGCCAGAAATGGGAAAACCGTTCAGGTTTTTGTGGAAGTCAAGGCGAAGATGGATGAGCTGAATAACATCGAATGGCTGGAAGAAATGCAACAATGCGGAGTGGAAATTTTAATGCCCCATGAATACTGGAAAGTGCACAGCAAACTTTTTGTAGTGGAAAGGATTGAAAACGGCCAATCCCTATATTATGCCTATTTGGGCACCGGTAATTTCAACGAAAAGACCACACGTTTTTACTGCGATATAGCTTTGCTTACAGCCAATCAGGCGATAACGCGAGAAGCCAATCAGATTTTCGACTTTCTGAGGGATATTGATAACAACAACCTTTCCCCACAGGAATTGATCGTGGCTCCGGAGAACATGCGAACACGCTTTGAAGAACTTGTAGACCGAGAAATTGATCATGCCAAGGCTGATCGCCCTGCTTCTCTGTTCCTGAAAATGAACAGCTTGCAGGATAAAAAGATGATCAAGAAGCTTTATGAGGCTTCAAATGCCGGAGTTCAAATCCGGTTGATAATCAGGGGAATATGTTGCCTGATTCCCGGCATTCTGGGTCAAAGCGATCATATTCAGGTCATTAGTCTCCTGGACCGATTCCTCGAGCATTCACGGGTGTATATCTTTGGGAATGGCGGAAAAGAAGAAGTGTACCTGGCTTCCGCTGATTGGATGAAACGTAACCTAAGCCGCAGGGTTGAAGTAGCTTTTCCGGTACATGACCCTGAGGTCAGAAAGGATGTCAAAAAAATGATGGATCTTCAATGGCGGGATAACACCAAAGCCAGGCTGATCGACCAGGAGCAGGTCAATCATTACCAAACTGAAAACAGGGAACAGCATGTAAGGGCGCAGTATGACCTTTACGATTACCTGGCTATAAAAGAAAAGAAAACCGAAAAAGGTTCAGTTTAAAGCTTTAGCTTATAACCAAGTAAATAATGATCAAATGATGAAGGGGAACAGTGATAAACTTATTATAGCCTTCCTTACGGTTTTTAGCGTTTTAACAGTTCTTAGCAGCTGCAATAGCCTTAAGCCTTCTTACAAGGCCAATGAAGCAAATTGGCAAGAACATACCCTTCCCGAAAAACCTGTTGACAATACGGTTTACCTGATTGGTGATGTAGGAGAAGTCGTAGAAATGCAAGAAGGCGAGGTCCACCAATTACTGCACAAGCAACTTAACCGCGAATCTGCTAACAGCTCCACCATTTTCCTTGGGGATCAGATTTATCCGGCCGGCCTTCCGGCCGATACAGGTTCGGATGACCATAAAATAGCGGAAAAAAAGCTCAATGCTTCGCTGGATATCTTAAAGGGGTATCCCGGTAAAGGCTACTACATTTCGGGGAATCATGACTGGCGAGCAGGCTTAAAAGGAATAAAAGCACAGGAAAAACACGTTGAGCAGTACCCTGGCGTAAATGCGAAATACTTGCCCGACAATGGTTGCCCGGGACCCCAAGCGGTGGAACTTAGCTCAGACTTGGTCTTGATTACCATCGATTCTGAACAATGGTTGAGGCAAATGGAATTCAACACGGATTGCAACCATATTTCCCTGGAAATCATGCTGGATCAAACCAAAGCTTTGTTCAATAAGCATGCGGGGAAAAATATCATCGTTGCCCTTCATCACCCCATTTTTTCCGATGGCACGCATGGTGGCCATTTTCCGTTGGCTGACCATTTTTTTCCCTTAAGGCACGTAGTAACTGGGTTATACCTACCCTTACCAGGAATTGGCTCCATTTATCCTTTGGGCAGGGCAGCCGGAGTCAGCGTTGAGGATATCCCCAATCAGCGCCACCAAAAGCTGAAAGAAGGATTGCTGGATATTACAAAAAGACGGCCTCGGGTGGTTTTTGCCTCCGGCCATGGTCATAACTTGCAATATTTCAAAGAAAAAGGTAATAACTTTATTGTGAGTGGATCGGGGAGTAAAACCGGTTACGTTAAACGCAATGGGGATGCTGATTTTGCCCATTCTGCTAAAGGGTATTTCAAATTAACCCAATTTGAGGATGGATCCGCCTGGATAGAAGCGGTGGAACCACAGGGTGAGGAACATGAAAAGCAAGTAGTTTTTCGCAAAAAGCTACTTGATCCCTTTCCTGCGGATGAATTCATGGATATTCCTGAAGATAGCACCGTAACGGTAGTTCCGGGCCCCATTTACGAGGCTAATGGTTTTCAGCGGTTAATGCTGGGAGATGATTACCGGGATATTTGGTTGGCCCCCATTGAAGTCCCTGTCGTGGATTTAGGCGAAAAGAAAGGCGGGCTAAAATTGGTTGAAAAGGGAGGCGGCCAGCAAACCATGTCCCTAAAAGTGAGAGGAGCCAAAGGGAACCATTATACTTTCCGGTCAATCGACAAAGATCCTTCAAAAGCCCTTCCTGAGCAGATGCGCAATACGGTAGCAGCTGATATTGTTCAGGACCAAATTTCGGCTTCCAACCCTTATGGCGCTTTTTCCGTGCAATACATGCAGGAAGCAGCCGGGATTTACCATACCAATCCGGAATTGGTTTATATACCAGATGATCCGGCGCTTGGCAGATTCAGGGAAATGTTTGGGGGCATGCTGGCTATGTTTGAAGAGGATGTGGATGAAAGCTGGGAAAATACCGGCAAATTCGGGGAAACGGAAAATGCGGTAGGTACGGAAACCATGCTGGAAGATTTGGAAGATGATTCAGACAACCGCATAGATCAAAAAGCTTTCTTAAGGGTACGCTTATTTGATATGCTGGTAGGCGATTGGGACCGACATGGGGGGCAATGGCGCTGGGCCGAGTTTGAGGATATCCCTGGCTACGACATATTATTCAGACCAGTACCGGAAGATCGTGATAATGTCTTTTTTAAGGGAGATGGCATTCTTCCCTGGTTAGGGGCAAGAAAATGGGCATTACGGAAATTCAAACATTTTGATGAAGAGATCCGCGATATCCGGGGGCTTAATTACAATGGACGCCATCTGGACAAGCGCGCATTATCAGAGCTTACTTTAAAAGACTGGCGGGCCATTGCGGACACCTTACAGCAAAGCCTTACGCCTGAAATCATGAAAAATGCCCTTAAAAAAGGGTTTCCCGACACCGCTTACAATTTGGTGGGGGAGGAAATATTAGAGGATTTAATAGCCCGTAAACAAAAGCTTAAAACCTATGCAGAGCAATATTACAAGGTCCTGGCCCAGGAAGTTGATATCTGGGGGAGCAATAACTCGGAATTTTTCGAAGTAGAGCGCTTAAATGCTGACAGCACCCAAGTAACCATGTACAATTCCAATGATGAAGGCGAAAAGGAAAGGCTCTTGTACCAAAGGGTCTTTAAAACCAGCGAGACCGATGAAATCCGCCTTTACGCTTTAGGTGACCGGGATTACATCCATGTAACAGGCCGGGTGAAAGATGGCATCACCATTCGCGTAGTGGGCGGTGAGGGAAAAGATGTGATGGTCGATCGCTCCAAAGTCAGCGGCCTGAAAAAACATACCAGGTATTACGATACCGAAACCCGTCTTGGCGGGGAATTAAGAGCCGTCAAATACCCTAAACCGGCCAATGAAGTTCAAAAAAGCTCGGAGACTGCCTTGCTAATAAAAAATGATCCCGATGTTCATGAGATTGACCGTCAATCCTTTGAATTCAACGATGTCATTACCCCCATTGTTAATATAGGCTTTAATGAGGATGATGGCTTCTTCCTCGGTGCCGGTGCTCAGTTTAAAACCCACGGATTCAGAAAGGAGCCTTATGCTGCTAAGCATCGCATCGAAGGCACCTATGCCTTTGAAATTGATGGGTATAATTTCTTTTACAATGGGGATTTTAACCAGGTTTTAGGGGACCTGGACTTGGATGTTGACCTACAGGCCTTTGCCCCGAATTTTGAAACCAATTTTTACGGTTTTGGCAACGAAACAGATTTGGGTAATGAAGGAGAAGATTTCCACCGGGTAACTTTTGACCAGTACATTGGGCGTGCCAAATTGGTTAGCGACCTTGGTGAAAAAACGGAGTTCAGCATTGGCCCTGAATACCAATACGTGGATGTGGAAAAAGATGAAGAACGGTATGTTAGTGAACCGGAAGCCGGTTTCACAGAAGAGGATTTTCAGCCCCGTCAATTTGCGGGCTTGAATGCGGGGTTTAAATTTAGTACCCTAAAAAAAGGAAATGTAATTCCCAAAAGTGGCTTTTATTGGGAAGCCTGGGGAAAAAGCCTCATGGGTTTGGATGGAGATAGTGAGGATTTTAGCCAGTTCGGTTCAGACATTCGGGCTTACTTTACTTATGAACCCCTTGAAACCACCCTTGCTTTAAGGGCCGGGGCTGCTACCAATACGGGAGATTTTGAATTTTACCATGCCAAAACCTTGGGTGGAGAAGATAAAAGACGGGAACAAGGGAATTTAAGGGGTTTCAGAAGGGATCGCTTCACCGGTAGGTCCAATTTTTACCAAAATACCGAATTGCGCATCAAGCTCTTCAATTTCCGGACTTACCTTTTTCCCGGAGAATTCGGCATTATGGGGCTTAATGATGTCGGCCGTGTATGGGCTGATAATGAGAATTCCGAAGTATGGCATCATGGTTATGGCGGTGGCATTTGGCTGGTACCCTTTAAGCGGGTGGTCTTAACCGGCACTTATTCCATCTCGGAAGAGGCAGAATTGATCAACATCAATGCCGGATTTCGGTTTTGAGGGAAATTGGCGGCAGGATTCAGAAGCTGAAGTACTGCTTTGAAATTTTCTTATCTAAAATGTATTCGCTTCGCTCTTTTGAGTTTGAAAATCCAGGGATAAGGGCTAAACTAGCTTAAAGACCAATTCCGAACTGCTTAATAAAGGTTTAATTTCATAGTTCCTGACCTCAATATTTTTAAATTCTTGGTATTCAATTGCTTAATTACAAAAGTAGTATAAACGTAAAAAGCCCTGAGTTTACAATAGTTCCTCAAAACTTTTAAGACATGCGAATAGGGTGGAGGTTGTCTTCTGGTGGTGTATCCAAAGTCAACCAAAGGCAAAAATGTTTTCAAAAGCACTAATCGGATCAATTGATACCCAGTATATTAAGAAATAAGCTATTGAATTTTAGAACCGGAAAAATTGGGGATTTTAGTTTTTAAAACGCTTAACTATTTACGACCAATCTTTTTGAATGCTAGCACTGTCCCAATTTTTCCGGTTAAAAAACTTTTAATATACTCCTTTAGTATCGACTGGTTATTTCACCATGATTTTTTGGGTACGATTATGACCTGAAGTGCTTATCTTAAGAACATATAAGCCAGCAGGAAGCTTACCAACTTGGACCTGAATTTGTTGTTCTCCGGTTAAATTGCCTTCCATAGCAACTTGACCTTTCGTATTCAATAGTTTATAACCTTGTGCATCCCGCGGGATACTTTCAATGGTTATGTGATTTCCAGTCGGTTTTGGATACACTTTGATAGCATTGGCATTCGATAAGCCTGATTGGTCAACTCCGGAACTGCCATCTTCTGTTAAAGGCGCACCTTCAAAACTAATGATGGTACCTGCTATACCGGAAGCCCAGGCATTCCCTTTTTGAGAAAAATGGATACCTTCTAAGGTAAAATAGATGGGTGAAGTCACTTTTTCCCAACTTTGGCCACCATTGGTTGTTTTTAAAATTAAACCACCTTCTCCAACAGCTCGGCCTATAGATTCGTTAACGAAGCGAATTGCTTCAATATCATCCGAAGTGCCGGCATCTTGTTTATTCCAGGACTGGCCACCATCTTTGGTATGAAAAATTGTCCCTTCATTACCTACTGCCCAGCCATTCTGGTCATCGACAAAATGGACATCTTTCAATTCCACACCGATGCCAAATTGTATTTGCCAGGATTGACCGCCATCTGATGATTTCAAAATATTTCCTGTATCATTAAAATCTCCTTCTCCAACAGCCCAGCCGGTATTAGCATCCACAAAGAAAATCCCTTGCAGGCCTCCATCATAAACGCGGGATTGCTCCTGCCAATTAGTACCCCCATCACTTGTAAGGAAAACACTACCACCGCCTACGAACCAGCCTTGATTTTCATCAATGAAATGAACATCTCTTAATAACCTTGTGATATTACCAGCCTGATCCTGCCATGATTGGCCCCCGTCATTGGTATTAATAACCTTACCAACCTCACCTACGGCCCAACCATTGTTCTCATCTACAAAATGAACGGAAAGCAAATTATCTTTCGTGCCACTTGATTGCACATTCCAGTTTTGCCCACCGTCTTTGGTATTTAAGATGAGACCATTCCTTCCAACGGCCCATCCATTTGAAGTGTCAGTAAAATGAATGCCAGTTAGGCTTGAGAAATCATCTGGGGATTGTTTTGTCCAGCTACTGGCTCCATTGGTTGTTTGAGCTATTAATCCTTCGCCAGTAACCCATCCCGTAGACGCGTTGGCAAAATCAATAGCTTTCAGATTGGTTTCCAGGGCTGCACTATTTAGTTCCTGCCAATTACCGCCTCCGTCTGAAGTTTGAAGTAACGTACTGTCATTGCCGACAACCCAGCCATTATTATCATCCGCAAAATATACTTGGTTGAGATTTACAGCGGCACCGCTGCTTTGGTTGTTCCAGGTTTGTCCTCCATCAGTAGTATGCAAAATGGTGCTATCTTCACCAACGGCCCAGCCGGTGGAAGCATCTTCAAAAAAGACCGATTGCAACTCATAGGTTTTCCCGCTTTGCTGAACGGTCCAATCGGTACCTCCATTCGTTGTTTTTAAAATGGTGCCTTCATCACCAACGGCCCAACCTTCATTTTGATCGATAAAATCGACACTTTGTAAAGCTTCATCGGAAACTGCTAAAGGCTGTTCATTCCAGTTATCGCCGCCATCCGTAGTTTTTAAAACCGTACCAAAACTGCCAACAGCCCAGCCGGTGCTTTCATTAACAAAATGCACATCTCTTAGGAATTGAGAACCTTCTTCAAATTGTTTATCCCAGGTTTTACCTCCATCATCTGTATGCAATACAATACCGTCAATACCGCCTACAGCCCATCCACTACTCGAATTCGCAAAATCTACGGCAAAGAGTTGGTATTGCCCTGGTGTATTTGTTACCTCCCAATTTTGTCCGCCATCTGTGGTCCTTAAGACACTGCCATTGTCATTGACACCAACAGCTACCTGGTCATCAATAGCCTCAATATCATGGATATCGGTTTTGGGCGGAATGGGATTCTGCACTTGCCATGGGCTCACTTCCTGTGCTGGCAAGACTTGACCAAAAAACACCAAAATTGCGGTTAAGAAAAGTAATAGTGGTTTGAAAGCTTTCATACAATTAACTTTTGGTTCGACAAATAAGGCTTTGCAAAGTTGATAATTCAAAATGTTTTTGAAAACTTTCAAACGTTAAATAATAAAAAATTTGCCTAAAATTAGCGTTTTTGGCTATTTTAAGATTTAAATTATTAATGATATCCCTAAAACCACCTTAAAATATAACTAATGTTTGCCGGGAAACATAATCCCAAAATCAGGCAAAAATTTTTGCAGGTTATTTCTATATTTATAGGTTGGCCTGAAGACCCAACCTACCGCAATTTCAAGCTCAAGTTTAAGGCCTGAGCTCTTTTTCAAAGGGAAAGCATGTTAGTGTCATGAGACAACTAAGCCAGTTCAAAACCCGAACTGGCTGGTAATGGCGGCAAGGTGTGGCGCGATTTATAATGGCAGTAATGCAAATAGCCTGTAAGTTTGAAATGTTGAGGTCGAAGGCGTGCCACACCTACTCCCTGATTCGATAAAAAACTCTTCATTACCAGGGAAGGCTTCAGCCTGAACGTAGTAATTTCTTTTAGCATCAATGAATGCTCAGTAAAAAAATGTTTACTTCATGGGGATAAGCCTTGAAAAACAGCGAGATCGCTATGGTCTTGCTAAATCGCTCAATCCACCTTTAGGAATTTTTGCCTTTTTATTTGATTAGCATTTTTAACCACTACAAAATATGTTCCCGGATCCAGGGATTGCACAGGTAGCAAATGATGGCTCGTTCCTTCTTTTACCTTCAATATTTTTTGGCGTACTTGATGACCGTAGGCATCCAGAATGGTAATGTTGTACTTTTCTCCCTTGTTTGAACGGAATCCCAGATTTAGTTGATTTTTAACAGGGTTGGGATAAGTTGTAAATTGAAGCGTCCCTTCTGAGTTAAAGGTCACGCTTTTTATCGGTGAATAATCATAGCTACCATCAAGGTTTACTTGCTTCAAGCGGTAATAATGGGTGGCATTTTGGTTCACACCTTCATCTACAAACCTATAATGATGCTTTTCAGTGGTCGTTCCATTTCCATCTATTTTTCCGATTTGCTTCCATGCGTTGAGAACCTTTTTCTGCACCACAAAGTGGCTGTTCCTTTTTTCTGAAGCCGTAGCCCATTCAAGGACTGCCTTGTTTTTACCAGGTTGGGCCGTGAAATACAATAATTCAACAGGCAGGGGATTGCTTGCTGAGCTGCCGGACCCAAACGTAAAAGGACTGTATTGGCTAACATTGTAAACGGTAATGCTCCCTGAGGAAGTATCACCGGTTGTAGCATCCTGCCCCAGGTTTTCCCAGGCACTGCCGTTCCAGTGAGCTACCCGCAGGTCTCCTATGCTGTCGATGTTACTGCCCATTGATGAGCCGTCTTTCCAATACAGGGTGACATCCACGTTTGAGTTGCCTTGATTGCGGTTTAAGGTCCAGTGTTCTTCACTACTAACGTTGTTGAGTTGTGGATTGTTACCCGGATTGTTGGCCTGTGAAGCCATACTGGATGTATTGGAATGGCTGTTATTCTTGTATTGAGCGGTAAATTGATCAGAAGCAGAGGCGGGAGCAGAGATTTTTAAAGGGGCGTATTTTCCGCCATCTCCTAACGGGAAGGTAAAAGTATCATTGCCGGTTTTGCGGACTTTGCCTTTGACATATTGGGTTTTACTGCCGCCTTGCGGGAAAACTTCCGCATCCTCGCCCAGTTTC
>CAZLQF010000053.1:0-13337 GCA_964561545.1 uncultured Sphingobacteriales bacterium | reverse complement strand
TTTATGGTTACGCTACCTTTTTAAGTAAAGTATTGATTACCAAAAATTGAAATGTGTAGAGATGAGGAGCTTTGAGTTTTCATTATTTTTGCTGAACCAGTTAACAGAATTATTCTTTAAATTAAGTGTTAATTGGCATGATTGTAGTCAACAAACAGCAATCATTAATCTTGTTTCAACTCCCTCTATGAAAAAGTATTTAGCCTTTTAGTATCTCGAAAGTTCGGTCTAAAACAATTGAGATTTCGGCTGCTTTTATCTTTACCAAACAAACACATTTCCCGGCTGCTTGTATAATCATTAAAGGAATGTTTGGGAGCCGTTCATTGGATCGCTTCAATTCTTCCTTAAATTGTACTTAATTTGTGAGGCCTAAGTTATGATATTATGAGTAGCATTGCAGAGATCAATTTTGAAGATACCGAAATTGCTTATCAAAGTAAAAGCAACCAAGACCTCTACCGGGGTAAGTATTTGTTTAAGCTACTTCAAAATCCAATTCTAAGCAAACCAGGGCAAATAGGATTAAAATTAGCGGTGAAATTCGGCCTTCCGGTGAATGGTATTATTAAAAATACCCTATACCGTCAATTTATAGGTGGAGAAACATTGGATGATTGCAAAAAATTGGCCGACCAATTGGCCAACTATAACGTATATACCATCCTGGATTATGCTTTAGAAGGGAAGGAAGAGGAAGCTGAATTTGAACGAGCAACAGAAGAATTTGCCCGCAATATTGATTATGCAGCAGAGGCCAAAAACATTCCTTTCAGTGTTTTTAAGCCAAGTGCGATTGCTTCTAATAAAATGTTGGAAAATTTATCCAGCCAGCAAAACCCAGGGATTGATGAAAAGCAAACCCTCGATAAATTAAGAGAGCGCTTTGAGTTTATTTTTAATAAAGCTTATAAGTTGGATGTATCTGTGATGGTAGATGCGGAAGAAACGTGGATGCAGCCTATTATAGATCAGCTTGTGATAGAAATGATGGAAAAATACAACAAGGAAAAAGCCCTCGTTATCAATACATTTCAACTTTACCGCAAAGATCGGCTTCATTACCTGAAACAATGTTATGAATATGCCAATAAGCAAGGATTCTATTTAGGCGTTAAACTTGTGCGGGGTGCTTATTTAGAAAAAGAGCTTGAAAGAGCTGCCAAACAGGGTTACGAATCACCCGTTTACGATCAGAAGGAAGATACGGACAGGGACTACAACAAAGCCATCAAATTTTGCCTGGACCATATTGATGAAGTATTATTAGCAGTAGCATCTCATAATGAAATAAGTACTTCCCTGACCTTACATGAAATGGAGGAAAGAAATATAGATCCACAACATGTACATGTTTGGTTTTCTCAACTTTATGGAATGTGTGATTATTTAACCTTCAACATGGGTAAAGAAGGATACAATGTTGCCAAATACATACCTTATGGGAAAGTGAAAGCCGTAGTTCCGTATTTACTCAGAAGGGCTGAAGAAAACAGCTCTATAACTGGTCAAGTACAAAAAGAACTCGATTACATCAATCAGGAGTTGCAACGAAGAAAAGCTTCGTAAGCTAAAACCCTCGAATGATGGTTGAACCCATATTACATTGTAGCTCCGAAGATTAATTAATAATAATCATAGAACACCCCGTAAGCCATTATAACCAGAAAAAAACAGCTTGAACCTTTAGTTGAACCATGGAAGATCATTTTTTTAATAAGCTTGAAAAGATCAAAGCATTCGTTTTTGATGTTGATGGTGTTTTTACAAGTGGTGAGCTTTTATTGCTCAATGATGGGAGCATGATAAGAACCTTAAATATCAAAGATGGCTTTGCGGTTAAACATGCGCTGCAACATCACTATCATTTGAGCGTTATTTCAGGAAGTGGATCAGATGGTGTTTTTAAGCGATTAAGAAAGTTAGGTGTTAACCATATTTATTTTTACGAAGAAAATAAAACGGAGGCATTCCATCAATTTCTTCATCAACATGCCATCGAGGCTCAGAAAGTACTTTTTATGGGCGATGACGTTCCTGATGCCCCGGTTATGAAACAAGCTGGAATTGCTGCATGCCCCAATGATGCCGTGCAAGAAATTGTCGATCTGGCAGATTATCAGTGTAAAAAAGGTGGTGGCAATGGATGCGTTCGTGAAGTAATAGAAATGATCCTCAAAGTGCAGGGCAATTGGGTACGAATTTAATTCAGACCATTCTCAGTTTTGTAAGGCTCATCAGGTTTCAGAATCTGTTAATCCTGGTCTTAACCCAATGCTTGGTGTATGCCACCCTTCCCTCACCGGGATGTTTTGACTTTAATTTTGATGACCGGTTTTATTTAATGATTGCTGCCACAGCTTTACTTACAGCTGGCGGTTATGCCATTAATGATTACTTTGACACCAAGATTGATGTCATTAACAAACCACAGAAGGTGGTTTTGGGGAAATATGTAAGCCGCAGGGCAGCCATGATCCTGCACCTTATTATGACTGCTATTGGGGTGCTTATTGGATTTTACTTGTCTTGGCGGCTTGGTTTTTTTAACATGGCCGTGGCCACCTTATTGTTATTGTATTCTTCCACTTTGAAACACCGCTTGATCATCGGTAACCTTGTTATTGCCAGCTTAATGGGCGTGGTTGTTTTTATGGTTTGGTTGTTTGACCGTGGGCTGCATTTCAATTATGTATTGTTTTACAGTGGTTTTGCTTTTTTAACCGGCTGGATTAGAGAAATTGTAAAGGACATGGAAGATATGGAAGGCGATCAATATTTTGGAAGTAGAACAGTGCCCATTGTTTTGGGTTTGCCTCAAGCCAAGCGTATTGTCATATCCTTAGCGGTTACATTAATTATCTTATTAGCGGGTTTTGTAATTTTTGCTTGGCAAATTCAAAATTACGTATTGGCAGGCTACTTATTGGTCTTCATAGGAGCCATCACTGTTCATTTCATTAAAAAAATGACAAAGGCGGACCGAAAAGTCCATTTCAGTTATTTAAGTCAGGAAAGCAAGGTATTGATGGTTATTGGTATTTTGTCCATGTTTTTAAGATGCATGGTTTAACATGAAGATAATTTGATTTTATATGTTATAACTTTAGTGAGTGCTTAAATATCCTGATCTCAATGAGGTGATTTTAAGTTCCTTAATCCTTTAGCCACTTAATTAGAAATAACATCCATAAATGGTCAACTTCCTACCACAAAAAAACATCGTTTTGGCTTCAGGTTCTCCAAGGCGCCAAGCATTGTTAGAGCAGCTTGGTTTGTCATTTCAGGTTAAAAAATCTGATGTAGATGAATCTTACAGTGCTAATTGGGCCATTGAAGAGATCCCCGTTCAGTTAGCGGCAAGAAAAGCTCAATATTTTAATGCATTTACTGAAAATTATGTGATTGTTGGAGCTGATACCATTGTAACGTTTAAAGATCAGGTGCTTGGTAAACCCAAAAATGAAGCAGAGGCTCATGCCTATTTATCCATGCTTTCTGGTCAAACCCATCGGGTTATTTCAGGTTGCTCCATTATAAATGCTGGGCAATCCTCTAATTTTTTTGACATAACCGAGGTAAAATTCAAGGATTTGGATCAGCAAGCAATTGAACATTACATTAAGTATTATCAGCCATTTGATAAAGCGGGAGCTTATGCCATCCAGGAATGGATTGGACTAATAGGCGTTGAATGGATCAAGGGTTCTTACTTCAATGTAGTAGGTTTGCCGGTGCATAAGGTATATGAAGAATTGCTTAAATTGGGATAGGTGCAAATCAACGACCAGTACAGATATTTAAAACCTAAAAGTTAACGGTAGGAAATTAAATAATTTTAAAAATCTTGACTTGGTCCTAAACCAATCTTCCCCATTGAGCAATAGTTAAATATGGAGGGCATTTGTTAAGCACATGGTTATGTCTCCAATATCATTTTATTGTGGATTAAATGGTTTTATGAATCAGCACCCGATTTTTGGTAATTTTAGCTGACGCTATCGTTACAGCCTCGTTCCGATTTTAAAAATTTACGGGAAAAGAATTTTGAGTCTATTCATCTTGTTATAAAAGGTTAATAAGCCTGGAAGCGTTAGCAAATGTAAAAACAAGGGTGCTTAAAGGATTAAGCTACTGGCCAATGTTAAATGCAGCCCTTAACTTTACGCTTGGTATTTGTAATTGAAGCTCCTTGGGTGATTGTGATATTTCGCTCTTCCCATTTCAGCATTACTGTTGTAATGTTTATTGCTTTTCAAATGCTTAAATAACAAGGGCTCAAGAGGGGAGAAATTAAATTGGCGTTCGGACTTGCCAGGAATGAGCATTAGACAATTTTGAAACCCATTGATTAGATTCTAAGGATGCAAATTGAATATGGTACTATGATGTATTGATTGAACACTTGGTTAACTATCCAGTAACGCCAACCACTACCTATTCACGCTTGGATTCCTCCTTAACAGCAAATTGCACCAAAATATGTAGATCAATGAATTGTAAGGTTTTTTCATCAGTTGCTTCCAGGATAACTTTAGGAGCAGCTTCAGCATAATAAGCTTCCTGCCAACGCATAGCGCACAAGCACCACCGGTCTCCAGGTTTTAATCCCGGGAATCCAAATTGAGGGCGAGGCGTTGATAAATCATTGCCTTGTTGTTTGGTAAATTCAAGGAATTCTTCGGTCATTACGGAGCATACTGTATGGTTGCCGATGTCATCTTCATCCGTTTTACAGCAGCCATCACGGTAAAAACCGGTCATTGGTTCAGTGCTGCATGTCATCAATTCCTCACCAAAAACATTTCTTGCCATATAATTAACATTTTAGCAATGCAAAATTAGGAAATATCACCTAAGTACTGCTAATCCTTGCCATATTTTAATGAAGTTAAATAAGCCTCAACGCATCTGCTTGTATATCCTCACTTTCTAAATCTTCATGGACCATTTGTAGTTGGTCAGTTCCTATTTCCACACTAGTAATACTTAAAGTTTCCACTTCTTGGTATTTGGTCATTCTCAGGTTTTCTTCCGCATTGGCTTCTCCGCCATAGTGGTGAAAGTGGCGAATGGCTTCCAAATCCCTGACTGTATTCTCCTTGAGCCAATCTTCAAACCATTGCTGCCGCTTTTTCTGGACGCGTTGCGGATAAAGTTGTGTAGATGACCAAATCTGAGGTCGATAGGGGTTGTGTTGTTGAAAATGCTTTTGTTGACCATCCCATCTGAGCTCCTTCAATTGCATTTGGGGGTTATTGGGTTCCCACATGATCAATGTAAAAGGCTCGATTTGTTGTAGGTTGATCTGTCGGATAAAATCATCGAATGAGGAATATTCAAAGGATGCTAAAACTACCAGCCCCCGGCTTTTTCTATAGGGTGGGTTTGTTTGATGAGGCTGAAAAGCACCGTTCATGAGGCATATAACCCTGCCATCGTTACCAGCGGCAATCCAGGTACCTCCCTGATCCGGGTCTTTTGGAAACATAACTTGAAGGTTCTTAAAACGCATCAATTTAGGGAAGAATGCCTTGGCTCGCTCCTTACTTTCGTCCCTGTTGGACGTGAAAATGGTATGGGTCTCATTTGGAATAAAAGTAAGCGTGCACATAACAATTGCTTGGGTTTAGAAGTAGCCAATTAATTGGTGGCAATTACCATAATTATATGCTCAAATTTGTGCAAATAAGGGTTATTGATTTGACGCTTTTCAAGTTTTAAACATTCAGTGGTGTTATTCAGTTTGGTATTAAAATCTGAAATTCGTGCCGCACTAAAAAATGATGGAATTAGCATGAAGCGTGCTGTGGGGATTATGGCTTGCGGTTATGTTGGAGCCGAGGGATTGTTGCCTCAAAAGGAGTTGTTTAGTTTAGCGTCCTACATCAAATCTACTCAAATAGAGCAAGAAGATTGGCTTATAGCTTCTTTAGGAGAAGAAGGATCAAATGCTTTGAAGGATTTAACCAAAGAGCGCAAACCTTATCGCAAATTGGATCGCTCGGTTTTAATGGCGATTTTAACGGCCAGGATGGTAAAAAGCCAGTATCCGGTCAAAAGCGGTACCGTTGGTATTAATATAGGCTCCTCAAGAGGGGCAACTGAAGCTTTTGAGCATCATCACCAGCATTTTCTCGAAGCTGATAAGTCCACTACTTCAGCTTTTACATCCCCCACTACCACGCTGGGTAATATATCAAGCTGGGTAATGGATGACTTGGGATGGGCGGGGCCTGTATTTAGCCACTCAATTACATGCAGCACCACCATACAAGGATTGGCCAATGGAATGGCCTGGCTGAAAGCTGGAATGGCTGATTATTTTTTGGCAGGAGGATCAGAAGCACCGTTAACCTCATTTACCTTACACCAAATGAAAGCCCTTGGCATATACGCTGAAGAAAGTACGGAGATTTATCCATGCCAACCCCTTAATACGGGGGAGGCTCAGCCCCACGGAATGGTGCTGGGAGCGGGAAGTGCCAGCTTTTTGCTCCAAAATTGTGAAGTTGAACAATTGGGTGAATCAAATCCAATGGCTGTAGTCGAATCTGTAGGTTTAGGCAATGAACCATTGGAAGGCTTCACCGGTATTTCGGACGCAGGTACCTGCTTTCAGCGATCTATGCAGATGGCTTTAAGAAACCAGCTTTCTGAAGCACCCGTAGATATGATCCTGATGCATGCCCCAGGTACCAATCAAGGGGACCAAGCTGAGCTCAATGCCATTGAAGCCATATTTGGTAATCAAACGCCATATTTGTACTCAACCAAATGGAAACAAGGCCACACCTTTGGTGCATCTGCAGCATTAGGCTTGTATTTAGCTTTGCAATGCCTCAAGTACCAAAAAACACCGGAATTTCCCTATGGCTTGAGTTTTAAAAACCAACCTCCCGCATTGGTTCGGAAAATCATGATCAATGCAGCTGGCTTTGGAGGCAATGCTGGTTCTATTGTTGTTTCGCTACCGGATATGTTCAGGTAAATTCAAATTTCCCTTTAATTTGTAAATGAACTTTTAATTTACCAATACCATGTTCAAAGACAAGGTTGCTGTTATAACCGGTGCCTCATCTGGCATTGGGCAAGCCATCGCTATTGAATTTGCTAAGCAAGGGACGCACGTGGTTATAACTGCAAGAAATAAGGAACGACTTGCAGCAACAGAAAAGGCCTGCAACAAACATAACATACAGACGCTGGTGGTTGAAACGGATGTGAGCCAGCAAGAGGCCTGTTACAACCTCATCGAACAAGCTTATGAAACTTTTGGTAAAATAGATTTTTTGGTGAACAATGCCGGGATATCCATGCGCGCCAATTTTGCTGAAATGGATTTATCGGTAATAGAACAAGTAATGGGCGTGAATTTTTGGGGCTCGGTTTACTGCACCCGCTATGCCATGCCTTATTTGCTTGAAAGCCATGGATGGGTAATTGGTATAAGCTCTGTGGCCGGTTACCGAGGTTTGCCCGGAAGAACAGGTTATTCAGCTTCAAAATATGCCATGAACGGTTTTTTAGAAGCGTTGCGTACGGAAAATCTCAATACGGGCCTCAAGGTGCTAACCCTTTGTCCTGGTTTTACCGCCTCTAATATTCGGAATACAGCCCTTACAGCTTCTGGCAAAACCCAATCCGAGACACCGCGGGAAGAATCCAGCATGATGCAGCCGGAAGAAGTGGCTCAATACATGATGAAAGCCATACAAAAAAATAAAAAGCAACTGGTGTTAACCAGGCAAGGCAAGCTTACGGTTTTACTCAACCGTTTTTTCAACGGGTTGATGGACCGGATCGTACACAATAAAATGGCCAAAGAACCCAATGCCCCTTTTAAATGAAAGGAGTAATGGTTACATCCTGGAAAAGTTTACATGATGGCCTAAAATAAAAAAGGCCGCCTGAACTCCCAGGCAGCCTTTGTGCTATCCATTTAAATAAGTTTGATGGCCTATTGCTTGCTTAGCTGACCGGATAGCAATCCATTATCGGTTTCTACCGTATAGATGTAATTGCCAGGTCTTAATTCACTGACTTCTAAAGCCACTTCATGCTTACCAATTGGTAAGGTACTGTAATCTTTCGATAATACCTTTTGACCGTTAACAGTGTAAACCGAAATTGAAACATCAGAACGCTTGTTCGTACTGAAAACCACTTTTGTTTGGTCTTCAACCGGATTGGGATAAGCGCCGTAAAGGTTAGCCCCTCCATTTGAAAGCAAAGGATTTTCAGGAACAGCATTGGTTGTATCATTGGTTGTGTCATTGGTTGGTACCGGTGCTACAATGGGTGCCATGTAGTAAAAGATGTCCCCATTGTTGTTAAGAAGGTTGGTGGTACTTGACCACATTCCGCCATTTCTATAAAGGGTAACGTTACTAATGGTGTCATTGCTTCCGCTAAATTCATCTCTTCCAACTACTTGAATGGCTAATGTGTCTTCTCCATCATAATTAGTACCATGAGAAGGTATTTCAAACGAAGTGTAAAATGAATTATGCGCAATCACAGTGTCCTGAAACATCACGCTTTGAAAATTCTTAACTTGAGGAATGCTTGGTATGGAGCTTACCATCATGTCCTGAAATAAGAGTTCTTTCGATGCTATTTCATTACCGATGTCATTGTTAGAAGTGTTGTATACTTTAAAACCGGCTTTTAAAGTGTCAAGCGTATTGCCACCTTTTGAGGCTATATGCGCCATGATGCCTTTAACATGAACAGAGTCGTTTACATAGAACCTTTCTGCAAAACCGTCATTTCCTTGACAGCTGTGGCCATAAATGTACCCCCAGTTACAAGATCCTGGGCTGCCCTGATACCTTGTAAACTCCCCTTGGGTACTTTCATTGAGATCAAAGTGGCTAAGCGTGTCCTGGCCTTGTTGCGCTTCTGAATTAAAAGAGAAGCAAGTGAACACTAACAAAGCAGCAACGCCTTTTAATGGGTTGGTAACATTTCTTTTCATAACGATTAGTTTTTGATTTAGGGTTTGAGGGTTCAAATATCAATTAGTTCCCTTAATTAACCAAAGATTTAAAAGGTTTAGAAGAAAAAATAGTCAGTAGGGATTAACATAAAAAAAAGCCTGCTCCCAAAAATGGAAGCAGGCTTCTTAACAGTTTACAAGTGTTGTTTACAGGAAGACTTACTTAATGTCGATTTTCTTGGTTTCGGTTTTCTTAACATCCTTGGGTACGTGAATGTTGAGGACACCGTCTTGATAGTTGGCTTCTATGTTCTCCAATTGAGCTTCTTCCGGAAGATCAAAAGACCTGTGGAAGTAGCCGTACTGAGATTCTACCCGGTGAAAGGTCTTTTCTTCTTTTTTATCCTCAACCTTTTTCTCACCACTGATGTGAAGGGTATTGCCTTCTACCTCAAGCTTGATGTCATCTTTTTTCATGCCGGGTACGCTAACTTCTACATCGTAGCCCTTGTCATTTTCAGAAATATCTACACTTGGTACGAATCGGCTGCCGGGTGAAGTTCTTACGGCTTCATCAAAGAAATTGTCCAACATGGCGCTAAAACTCCTTGGTAGATCTCGAAAGTTTGATTCCACGCCCGGAAAGTTTAAGAAATCGTCTGATTTTTTAACGAGTGCCATAGTTTACCTCCTTTATTTTTTTGTTTTTATTTTCACTTCTTGAAGGCACAAATGCTTTGCCAAGTAACCATCTATGCATATTTGTCAATTACGTTTTCAAATTGGCAGTCAAGCATTGACAAAAAAGCAAACGAGTCGATTTTTTGTCATTGTTGTCATGAAGTTTTTACACCTCCTTTTTGTGTTAGATTTCCACCATTTTCAAAATGATATGAGTGGTATTATGATGATTTGCAAGATTCAAAAGGCCAGAAATACTGTTGTTACTTCGGTCCTCGATGCTGAAAACTTAATAATAAGTACCCATTACTATTTATGCCAAATAGATTTTCCTTCCTAACTTTGTCCTTATGAAATTTGGTGTAGTTGTATTTCCGGGCTCCAATTGTGATGACGATACGGTATACGCCTTTCGGGAGCATTTAGGACAAGAAGCTGTTAAACTCTGGCATAAGGATCGGGACCTTGAAAGTTGCGATGTAGTTGTTTTACCCGGAGGATTTGCCCATGGCGACTACCTAAGGGCTGGAGCCATTGCACGGTTTTCTCCCATTATGGAATCTATTGTTGAGCATGCCCAAAAAGGCGGTATTGTTCTGGGCATTTGTAATGGGTTCCAGGTACTTTGTGAGTCCCAATTGCTGCCAGGGGCATTGTTAGGCAACGACCACCAAAAATTTGTTTGTAAGAACATTCATGTTCAACCTCAATCCTACAACAGCCTTTTGACGCATAAGTTGGAGGACCGCGCTTACAAGGTTCCCATTGCCAATGCAGAAGGCCGTTACTTTGCGCATCAGCCTGAGCTTCAAAAATTGGAGAACGAAAACCGGATTTTATTTAAATACTGCGATGACGAGGGTGATATAACCGATGATGCCAATCCTAATGGCTCCCTGGATAACATTGCCGCTATCTGTAATGAGCATCGCAATGTTATGGGTATGATGCCCCACCCTGAACGGGCTGCCGATGATGTATTGGGCAATAGCGATGGCAAACTTATCTTATCGTCAATTGTAGAGGCTGTGGGTGTTTAGCCATTATTCTTGTTAAGCATTTTAAATTGAAATAGTATAACCGGGCAAACTTGGTATGTACGCCATTCAACAAAACAAAGAAGGAACAAATATTTCATGGGAAGAAGTTGAAGATCCCAAGCTTGAATCAGGCTATGCCATTCTAAGGGTGAGCGCAGCTGGCGTGAACCGGGCGGATATTTTACAAAGAAAAGGGCTTTATCCGCCACCTAAAGGAGCTTCCGAAATATTGGGCCTTGAAGTGGCCGGTACCATAGAGCAGTTGGCTTCTAATGGCGCCCATCATCAATGGAAGGAAGGGGAGCGGGTCATGGCTTTGATCCCGGGTGGTGCTTACGCAGAAAAGGTGGCTGTACCCATTTCCTTACTCCTGCCCATTCCTGATGCGTTAAGCTTTTCAGAAGCAGCAGCCATTCCCGAGGCGCTTTACACCGCTTATCTAAATTTGATCCTGGAAGCTGAACTTCAGCAAGGGGAAACCCTCCTTATTCATGCAGCAGCTGGTGGTATTGGAAGCACGGCGGTACAAATAGCAAAACTTTACGGTGCTTATGTAGTTGGGACAGTGGGTACCGATCAAAAGGCTCAATTTATCCGGGAATTGGGTGCGCATCATGCCCTTAATTACAAAGATGGCAACCTGAAAGAGCGGTTACAAGAAGTAGCACCCGGTGGTTATCACCTAATCCTTGACCCGATTGGAAGTCCCGATTATACCAAAATGCACGAAAATCTCATAAATTACAAGGGGCGTTGGCTCTTGATTGGTTTATTGGGTGGCATGAAAGTAGAATTAAACCTGGCCAAAGTTTTGACTAAAAACGTGATGCTTAAAGGATCAACCTTACGCAATAAGCCTTTGGAAGCCAAAATAGAGCTAACCCAAAAAATCCGGGATTCAGTACTCAATTATTATCAAACCGGTGATTTAAAGCCGGTTCTGGATCAATATTTCCCAATCCAGGAAGCAGAGAAGGCTCATCACTATATGCAGAGCAACAAGGCAATGGGTAAAGTTGTATTAGAGGTCGATTGAACCCTACTTATTGGAAGAGAATTTATTGAAGCAGGCCAATCAATAAAGATGGATAAAATTTGTGAATGGCTTTCCTGTATTTTATGCCCAGCGCGAATATATCCGTTAAAAGGTTTTTGATTTTTAACATTTGTTCTTTGCCTGCTGGTGAACGGTTAGGGAAGCCATTTTTAAGGTTGTTTGAAAGATCAGTTTTCGAAGGTTGGCATTATTACAAACCCTTTAATTCAGGTTGGCTACGTTGAAATATTAAATAACATTTGTTGAATAAGTTGGCTTAAATGCATTTGTTCAAACAAAAAAGGTTTTACCACGAATTTTTGGGTAGACCAAGCCTAAGCATTCAATAAAGGTTTTAGGAAATCATATTAGCTTAAAATCCCGATTGGGGGTGTATCAAAAGGCCCAAAGCGCTTTCCGGATCAATACAAATATTATACTAATGCTTGACTAATTGACGGCCAACCAATCCGGATTTGGTGAGGATTTTAACGACATAAATTCCTTCATCCCAGCCTTTTGTTAAAATGGTCACATCTTGCTTAGAAGCAATGCCCTTATCATTAAATATGATCCGGCCTTCGGTGTCTGAAACACGAATATGCTGGATTGATGGCGCTTCAATCCTTACATTCGATTGGGCTGGATTCGGGTAAAGGTGGATTCCCTTTTGATCTTTTACCAGGTTTTTTAAAATGGATGTGTTGCCAGATGAGGCATCAAATTTCCGGAACCAGATCTGAAGATGCCCTTTACGGGTATCGCCCCAAACCGTATAAAGGGTATCTGATTCAAATGGCATACTCATGAAGTCATTCCCGGCACCTTCCAATATCGAATCATAAGCCGCTTCCTTACCAGAAACCCGGAAGTTGGGAGCAAATTGATCAGAGCCTTTTTCTTTAAAAGCGCCAAATGGCCGATGAAATACGATACCCGCTGTCAGCGGCATTTCTTCTGTCCCGCCACGTAACTGCCAGACGTCCTTCTTTGTTAAAGGCCGCCCATACCAGGTCCTGCATGCGGTTGTTCCCTTTGGGATCGTCATTGACCCGCACAGGATCAGACCACGTTTGACCGCCATCAAAACTTTCCCGCATCAGGAGGTCAGCATCCCCGTGCGGGGTAGCAAAGTACAGGAAAACTAAGTGATCGGCATCGGTAGGATCAGCTTTGAGCAGATAGCCTTTTTTGGCCAGTGGGTTGTTGAAAGGATTGCGTCTTTTGAACATGGTTTGGTAAGCAAAGCTTTGGCCGCCACTTGAAGTAGTGGCCAGAATGTACTTTGGTAGTATATCCTGAGATGGTATATAGCTCGGGTAAACTGCATGAAAAGTCCCGTCAGCGGTTACTACCGGGCTGGGCATGGGCTTTTTGATTTGGTCGCCTACACGCCATTTGCCGGAATCCAGGTATTGCCAGGGTTCCCCATTCAGAGCAGTAATTTTCGGAATGATGAAAATATGCATGATAAGGCGGATTGGCTTCCTCGGCATTCATGCTCGTAATGTAAATGTGCCCTTTTCGAGGTCCATTCGTGCGGTTGATTGCCATTCAGGGTCGGTCAATCGGAGCTCGACCAGGATCATCTTTGGCATTAATCACTTCCCGTGCCTTTTGCCAATTAAAGCCACCATCA
>CAZLQF010000052.1:7891-13358 GCA_964561545.1 uncultured Sphingobacteriales bacterium | reverse complement strand
GAAAAAATTGAAGAACTTAAATCAGATCCAAAATGGAGGCTCACGCATGATAAAAATCAATTGATTATTTTTAGGAGGAAAGCCGATTTTTAATACCGTATTTATTTTTTTAAACACGCTTAAAAGCTGATTGGAAAGTCGGTATGCTATGAGATTTAAGCAACTTAAGAATTATACGTACTAAATCTATTCTTTCGCCCCAATGCTCTTTCGATGAATGGCAGCTAAATCCCTAAAAATGCTTTTCAATTTCATCTCCAACACCCCTAAAAATGCTTCCCTGAAAATACCTTTTGACATTTTAGATTCTCCCTTAGAGCGATCTGTGAATATAATGGGGATTTCTACTAAATTGAAGCCAAGTTTCCAGGCCGTAAACTTCATTTCGATCTGAAATGCATAACCCCTGAATTTGATGAAGTCGAAGTTAATGTTTTCCAAAACACGCCTGCGGTAACAAATATAGCCCGCTGTTGTGTCTTGAATCGGCATGCCGGTTACCCACTGAACATATCTGGACGCAAAATAAGAAAGCAGTACCCTGCCAATGGGCCAATTAACTACGTTGACTCCTGTTAAATAGCGGGAACCAACGGTAAGATCAGCTCCTTCTGATGAACAGGCCCGATGTAAACGGATAAGATCTTTAGGATCATGGGAAAAATCTGCGTCCATCTCAAAAATGTAATCATATTTTTTTTCCAAAGCCCACCGGAAACCTGTAATATAGGCAGTGCCCAAACCTTGCTTGCTGCTTCTTTCGATTAAGTGAAGTTGCTCCGGATAATTCTTTTGAAGTTGTTTGATGAAATTACCAGTACCATCAGGAGAGTTATCATCAATAATTAGGAGGTGAAAAGATTGCTCCAAAGAGAAAACCTGGTGAATCATTTCACCGATATTTTCGCGTTCGTTGTAGGTGGGTATGATGACCAGACTGTCAGACAACCTTCATAAGTTTTAATTTTAGGCAGCAAATTAAATAGAATCTATAAAATAGATGCAATTTCATCAATTTTGAAATTCACATTTAGCAATTTTTGAGCCATGAATAAAGCGATTCTGTTAGACCGCGATGGGGTTGTAATAAAAGAAAGGGGAGCTTACAGCTATCTTACTGAGCATGTAGCAATGGTGCCAGGAATTTTCAATGCGCTACAAGTCCTTGAAAATCATGGTTATTGGTTGTTCATCGTTACCAATCAAGGAGGGGTGGCCAAGGGATTGTATGGGCACGGAGCCGTACAAAATATTGAGGCCATCATTGAGCAACAACTGGCACTTTACCGAATCAACATTAAGGATTACTTCTATTGCCCGCATCATGATCTTTATGGAAGGTGTTTGTGCCGTAAACCGGACTCTTTAATGCTCGAAAAAGCCATTGCCAAATATGATTTAGACCCCAATGAATCTTGGTATACAGGCGATATGGATACCGATGTAATAGCTGGAAAGCAAGCTGGGTTAAACGCTTTACAAATACAACCGAATGCTGATTTGAATGGCTATCTTGATCAAATTTTAAATTTAAGTAAATGATCGATAATCCTTAATGCTCGTTCCATGAAGAGCATCTTTTATTAGTGCTAACTGTAATTCAGTCATAACCAATTTCATAAGTGCATTATAAAATTGTTGTTCCAAAAAAACCGGAGGTTCCCTTTGATTGGCTGCATAGCGTATACCAGGATATCAATGGTTTTTTTCTATTCAATAAATCAATAGTTATTGAACTTTGTCTTTTACCTTATCCTCTTATGGTTTACCTTATCACTTACTCAAAAATACATTTTTTATTCATTTCAATTTTGTTTGACCCTTGAATTTTATCTTTGGGAATTGGTTTGAACTTCTGATTTCAATATTTGAAAATTCCCCATGGCCGGACTCCTTATATACAAATCCTCAGCCGGATCAGGCAAGACGTTTAACCTGGTAAAAACCTATCTTAAGCTTGTTTTAGAAAATCCGGATAAGTATCGAAACATCCTGGCCATTACTTTTACCAATAAGGCTACCAGGGAGATGAAGGTTCGTATCGTGGACAGCTTACGAAAAATTGCTGCTGGTGAGGAGACGACCATGGCTCAGGTACTTCTGCAAGAATTTAAGGAACAAGGAATTAAGATGCCCTCTATTCAGCAACGGGCGCAAGCTGTATTGCAAAATGTTTTGCATGATTACACCAGATTTTCAGTGAGTACGATCGATAGCTTCTTCTCAGGAATTATTCGGTCTTTTGCTCGTGAATTGGGGCTTTCCGGAAATTATGACCTGCAACTCGATCAAAACGAGATCCTGGAAGAAATCATCGATTGGCTGATGCTCGACATTGGTAAAGACCCAACCCTTCGAAAGTGGCTTTTAAATTTCACTTATTTTAAAATGGAGAGCGGTAAAAGCTGGAACATTCAACAAGAAATTGCAGGCCTGGGCCAACAATTGTTTGATGAACAATTCCAAAAGCTCCAACAAAGTTATCCGCTTCAGGATAAGGACCAACTCAAAACTGATCTGGATGCATTCCTTAAAGAACTGAATCAGATCATAGCTGACTTCACAGCTTCTGCCCATGCCATGACTGATCGAGTTTTCGACCATTTGATGGAATATAGCTTGAAGCCGGAAGATTTTAGTGGAGGTCAGCGCAGTCCACTTATGAACCTGGTTCGCCTGAAGGAAAAGGAGGACAAGGCTTATTATTGGGCCAATTTCCTGGATAAGATCCAAAAGAAACCCACAGAAAAACTCGCTGCTCAAAGTTCGCCCAAGAAAGAGGCAATAAAGGATTGTGCTGAAAATGGTTTATGGGATTTGGTGGAGGAGTCGGCTAACCTTTACCAAAACAAAATCCAAGCTTACCGATCAGCTAATCTGGTTAAGGAGACGGTCTACGCATTTGGCATCATCATGGACCTTAGCTTGAAGTTACGCGATTACCGGGCTGAGCATGAAATATTAACGCCATCCGATATTAATAACTTGCTGAATCAGGTTACGGCAGAAACCGATTCGCCTTTCATTTACGAGAAGATCGGAACGATGTACCAGCATTACTTGGTCGATGAATTTCAGGACACTTCCGACTTTCAGTGGCAAAACCTCCGGCCTTTGGTTCAAAACAGCCTCTCAAACCAATTTACATCTATGTTGGTAGGCGATGCCAAGCAGTCGATTTATCGTTGGCGGGGTGGCAATCCTTTATTACTGCTGGAGCAGGTAAATCATGATTTTTCAGCTTTTCAGGATTTGCTGAAGGAAATCCCGCTGCAAACTAATTTTCGAAGCCTTGACAACATCATTAAGTTTAACAATCGACTTTTTGGCCTTGCAACAACCTACCTTAATGACGGACTAAATTCGGAGGAAGCAAGTTTGCTGCAAGAGGCTTATGCACAGCCTGAGCAGGATCCATTGGAAGGTAAATTTGGTGGTTATGTGGATGTGCGTTTTTATGAGGGCCAAAAGAAAGAAGCGTGGGAAACGGCTATTCTCAAAGCACTGGTCGAGGACATTCATCAATTGTTGCAGCAAGGGTACCAATACCGTGACATTGCCTTGTTGGTGCGCACCAATGGTCAAGCTTCAGCCATTGTAAACCATTTAACGCATCCCGATATCAATTTACCGGTATTGTCGGCCGAGTCCTTGCTATTGGGCAATGCCACCATTCCCAGATTTTTAGTGAACCTATTAAGGTACTTGAATGATCCAACGGATGATCTGTTGAAAGCGGAAATACTGAATGATTATTTACGCTACATTGCTCCAATTAATGATGAAGGGACTCCACATCAGCTTTATGCTATGAAAGATGACTCAAGCAATGCTTTGGAGCGCTTAATGCCGGATGCGTTTATTGGCAATGTTATTTACCTTAGAAAATTACCGCTCTATGAATTGGCAGAGGAGTTGATCGACATTTTTGGCCTTAATGAACATGCAAATACTTATTTACAACGCTTTCAGGATCTGATTTTGGAATATTCGGAAAATGAGCAGGTCGACATTCCCAATTTTCTGGAATGGTGGGAGGAAGCAGGCCATAAAAAAGCTGTTACCATACCGCCTGGAGAAAATGCCATACGAATAGAAACAATCCATAAATCCAAAGGCTTGCAGTTTCCAGTGGTTTTTGTGCCATTTATAAAGTGGAAATTAGACGCTGAAGGAGGGTCCAATTCTGATTTGGTATGGGTGCACTCAAATGACCCCCCATTTAACAAGTTCCCCTATTTGCCGGTCAAAATGAAAAAAGAATTGGCTGAAAGTTATTTTGCTGAAGCTTATGCAAGGGAGCAATCCTTAAGCAGGTTGGAAAATTTGAACTTGATGTATGTGGCATTTACACGTGCTGTGGAACGGCTTTATGTTAAAACCCCTGATCCTAATACCAGCAAGGGAGATGTAAATACCAAAAACGTCAATGGCCTTTTGTACCAGCTTTTGGAAACAGCAACATTTCAGCAAAACTGGGACGCAGAAAATATGATTTATGCTTATGGCAATCCTGATTTTGCACCTCAATCCAGTGAGGCAGGTAGTCAAATTCGCAAGCTCGAATCTTTTCCGCATTCCAGATGGCGCCAGAAACTGACTATTCGTCCAAGGGCAAGGCAATTGATCCAGGGCATGGAAGATGAGGTTTTCGAAAAAGTGGATTATGGCAATTTAATGCATGGCATCCTGGAGCGCATCCGACATCCGGAAGACCTGGATGAAGCCATTGAAGCCATGAAGCGGGAAGGTTTGCTAAGAGCCTACCAGGAACAGGAAATCCGCAATGCCATCCGGGAAGTGCTGGAATTGCCGCAAGTTAAGGATTGGTTTGTTGACCAATGGGATATTAAAACCGAAAAGGATATTTTACTGCCCGATGGCTCCGTATTCCGTCCTGATCGGGTTTTGATCCATGAAAACAAAGCAGTGGTTATTGACTACAAAACCGGCCAACCCGAAAAAGCCCACCAAAGCCAAGTACAGAAATACGCCAAAATCCTTCAACAAATGGGTTATTCGGAAGTGGAGGGCTATCTTTTGTATCTTGAGGAGCCTGGGGTTGAAAAGGTAGATTTAAACTAAAACCAACTTTCCAAAAGTTCCGAACTTTTGGAAAGTTGGAAAACGATTGGTGTTTTACAGGTGGTGGTGAAGGCATACATTGGGAGGAGCTTGATGAAGACATTTTAATGGAAGGACTCTTAAAGTAAATAATGGCACATTAACAATGCAGAAAATTCGAACCATAAGCTTCCTGCTGTTCATTTTGGCTACTACCTACCATCGTATCCTTTTTAGCAATAAATTTTGACCAACAATTGGGTTGGGAGCTTCTATTTTATCCGGGCTCTGGGCTGTTATTAAGATTGCATGGAATTGGGACCATTGCTTTTCATGGGGTAAAAACCCACATTTAACCCCTTTTTACAAAGCCAATTGGATTTTGGGTTTTATTAGGTTGGGC
>CAZLQF010000052.1:0-7791 GCA_964561545.1 uncultured Sphingobacteriales bacterium | reverse complement strand
CGGTTTATTGGTACAATTATGTATGGAAGGGGCTTATGAATCCATAGGCATTAGAGGGTTTAAAGCCTCATATAACTACAAATAGCTGAAGGTAAAATCTTGCTGTAGTTCCGTATTAACGGCTAAAGCCTCTACCTCTCTGATTTTTAAATCCCTGGCTGAAGCCAGGTGCAAAACCAATTTCTATTGAATTTTTTGCCCCGGCCTTCAGGCCGGGGATTATAGAACATAGGAATTAATCCGGGCTTTAGCCATTAAGAATGGCCATGAGCCAATAGCTTAATATTTGCGATCGCCTATGGAATTGATTACTACCAATTTCACTTCAATTTTGAATTTTAAGTTTTTAAGAAACAGATCAAATTGTAATTTAGAAAGATTACTTGGAGCCTGCTCACTAATTCAATTCTTTTCATGACCTTTCTCGAAAAAATACACCAAGACCTTTTTAACAAGCATCAATCCGACCTTGCCAACCTGGCCCTTATTTTTCCCAACAAAAGGGCAGGCTTGTTCTTCAGAAATTACATGGCCAAGCAAATCGAACAACCCGTTTGGATGCCCGATATTTTCAGCATTCGGGAGTTTATTGAGAAGATGGTGCCTTTTCATATTCCTGATCAGTTAACCCTAATTATTGAGCTTTATAAAGTCCTGCAGGAATTGGGCAGCGAAGAAAGCTTCGATGCATTCTATCCTTGGGGGCAAATGCTGCTCAGGGATTTTGATGAAATTGACAAATACATGGTTCCTGGTGATCAGCTTTTTCAAAACATTAGGGACATCAAAGAATTAGAACAGCGATTCGATCCAGGCATCTTTGATATGCAGTTGTTGGAGCAATTCTGGAGCAATGCACCCCAAGAAGACCAACAAATTCCCGGCAATTTCCTTCATATCTGGGAATGGAACCGCAAAGCTTATGAAGCTTTTCGTGAAAAACTAAAAACCAAAGGCTTAGCTTATGAAGGCATGGCTTATCGCTATCTGGCAGAAGAAGCCAAGGCTAATGAAGTAGAACTTTCATGGACGAGCCTCATTTTTGGCGGCTTCAATGCGCTAAGTGAAGCTGAAAAGGCACTTTTTCAAGCTTTTCATGAAAATGGTAAGGCTGAAGTTTATTGGGACGTAGATCCTTATTATTTGAACGATGCTCACCAAGAAGCCGGTAAATTCTTGCGAGCAAATTTTAAAACCCTACCGAAGCCAGGCGATAACTGGATCGAACCCAACCTAACCACCCAAGCAAAAGATGTTCGCTTATTCGGCGTTTCCAGGAAAGCAGGCCAAGCCAAGGCATTGGGGAAAATCCTCGAGCAAAAAATGGAAGAATGGAGGCCTGAAAAAACAGCCGTGATCCTTCCTGATGAAAACTTATTGTTTCCTGTCCTTCAATCATTGCCAGAGCGCTGTAAGGACGTTAATGTCACCATGGGCTTTCCATTACAAAATACTTCAATTTTCAGTTTGCTGGAAGCTTTATTGGACATGCAGCGCTATATGGGCGGCTCTTCAGCCCATGAACGATTTTACTTCCGAAATGTGGTACAGGTGCTTCAGCATCCTTACATCCAGGCATTGGATCCTGAAAAAATCAGGGAATACAATCAACAGATCCAAAAAGAAAATAAGATCTACATTCCGTTTGAGGAACTGCAAAAACAGGATGGGGATCAAGATGGGTCATTTCATAAGATCTTCCAACCCATTAAAGAAGTGGATGCCATCATTCCATATTTCAGGGGGCTCTTAGCAATCATTGATGAACAGCTACAATCTGCTGAAACCGATGTAAATATAGAGAAGGAATTTTTGTACCAATTTTACGCCCAGCTGAACCGGCTTGAAGATGTGCTAAGGGAAGAAGAACTTGAATTGAATGTTCCTACTTTTTGGAAGCTTTTCAAGCAAGTCATTGCTTCGGCCTCCTTACCTTTCAGCGGTGAGCCGTTAAAAGGGCTACAGATCATGGGCGTGTTGGAAACAAGGAATCTTGACTTTGACAATGTATTGATCCTCAGTATGAACGAAGGTTATTTTCCTGCTAAGCAAAACAGCAATTCATACATTCCCTATCACTTAAGGAAAGCTGCTGGACTTCCCACCTATGAGGATGATGATGCCCTTTATGCTTATTACTTTTACCGCTTGATGCAAAGAGCTCAAAACGTATACCTGTTTTATGATACAGAAACCGAAGGCAATGACGCAGGGGAGCAATCCCGGTTCATCCTTCAGTTAGAGAATGAGCTTAAACCGGCCAACCCCAACATACAATTACAGCATTATTTGGTTGGAACCCCATTTCAAGCCTATTCTGAAAAGGAAATCGTTATACCAAAAGAAGCGGAAGTCTATACACAACTACACCGCTACCTTATGTCGATTAACGGAAATGGTGCAAAACACCTGAGTCCAAGTGCGGTTTCCACTTTTTTGAGCTGCCCTTTACAATTCTATTTTAAGTACATAGCACGTTTGGAGGAAAAAGAAGAAGTAAAGGAAGAAATCGAACCCGATGTGCTGGGAAGCATTTTTCATGAAGCGATCCATCAATTATATCAGAAGCACATTGATGAAAAAGGCCACGAATTTCACGAACAGGACTTTGATGCCTTGAAAGAAAACCTGGAAAATGCTTTGAATGAAGCCATAGCGCAAAAATATTTACCAGATACCAGTAGCCTGGAAGGCAAGAACATTTTGGTAAAGGAGGTGATCCGGAAGCAATTAGAGAGCGTTTTAGAGCGTGACCAAAAGGAGGCGCCATTTAAAATATTGGCATTGGAGCAAAAGGGTTATTCGGCCCAATTTCCCGTTGAAGTCAATGGCAAAACAGATTACGTTAAGCTTTCAGGTGTTGTGGATCGGCTTGATGAGAAGGATGGAACGATCCGGATCATTGACTATAAAACAGGTGAGATCAAAATCCCTTCTAAAACTGATTTTGGAAACTACTTTGAAGATATAGCCGGTAAACAAACGGCCCTTCAATTAGCTTGGTACAGTTATGTATATCTAAAAAACCAGGACCCAACAACCCAGGTTTTGACCGGTGCTTATCCTTTAAAAGATGTGAACCAGCCGATCAAATTGCTTAATAAGGAACCTGTTTCAATTGAAGATTTTGCGCTTTTTGAGCAGGAACTCACCCGGACTTTGAGTAAAATGTTTGATCCTGAACTACCATTTGACCAAACCGATGATTTGGATATTTGCCGGAATTGCCCTTATAATGGTATTTGCCATCGCTTTGATGTTTAAATTGATGGTTGCGCTTGAATTAATCAAAATTAAGTGTTACCTTTCGCATATAAGGGAAATTTTTATATATTATCTAATAGAAAGGGTGTAGAATTTATTAGGTAAGTAATATTGTTTTAGAGGGAATTTAAATAAGGAAAAGGTCATTATTTTTTCTTTGGCATTAATGTCATTTGGCTCCAAGGGGTCAAAGCATATTGATCAATTAGTATGAAAAAAGGCTGTATGAATTTTTATCTACAAACCTTATCATTCAAGTTTTCAATAGGATTGGTAGTAATACTTGCGTTAATGGATGGAAAGGCTAAAAGTCAAAATCATTCTATTGCTTTAGAAGCCAATGAAAAGCTTTTGTATTCCATTCGAAATAGCAAAGCCCGACCTACTGTGCACGCTCGTAATTTATACCATTGGTCTATTGCAGCGTACGATGCATGGGCGGCTTATGAACCTTCTGCTAAAACTTACTTTCTTAGAGATACCCTTCAGGGATTTGTTTGCCCATTCAAAGGAGTAGCAATTCCTTCTAACAAGCAAGCTGCTCAGGAAAAAGCCATTGCTTTTGCTACTTACAGGCTTCTTAAGCACCGTTATCAGGTTTCACCTAATGTGGGTACCATCTACAATAAGCTTAATAATTTCATGAGTTCACACGGTTACAATGAGTCCGATACTTCTACCAATTACCTTTCAGGCAATCCTGCTCATTTAGGAAATTACATCGCTCAAAAAATGATTGAATACGGGAAACAGGATGGGGCTAATGAACAAAACAATTATGCCAATCGCTACTATGAGTTGCTGAACGATACCCTCAACCCTGACAACACTGGCAACCCTGCGCTTGAACATCCCAATCATTGGCAACCTTTAAAACTAACCAAGCGAATTGATCAAGCTGGAAATCCTATAAAGAGTACGCAATCTGCATTATCCCCGGAATGGGGAGATGTAGACCCATTTGCTTTACAAGACTCTAATAAAACAACGAAGACAAGGCAAAGGAATGGCAATACATATCAAGTTTACCTGGACCCCGGCCCGCCTCCTTATATTGATACCACTGCACCTGGCTGTTTGGATTCCGAATACAAATGGGGTTTTTGCATGGTTTCGATCTGGCAATCCCACTTGGATCCCACTGACACGACTAAGTGGGATGTATCGCCAAATGGCATTGGGAATACAGATTATTATCCTAAGAAGTTCAGTAATTATGACACTTTCTATAATTATTTTGAAGGCGGGGGACCAGGAATTGATAAAGGTTATAATGTAAACCCCGTAACAGGTCAACCATATCAGTCTCAGAAGGTCAAAAGGGCTGATTATGCAAGAATCCTGGCTGAATACTGGGCCGATGGCATTGCCTCTGAAACACCACCCGGCCACTGGTTTGCTATCTACAATGAAACTCAGGATGATGCTTTATTTTCTAAGAAATGGAAAGGACAAGGTTCGCAAATCAGTGATCTTGAATACGATGTAAAAGCCTATTTAACTTTGGGAGGAGCCATGCATGATGCAGCAATAGCCGCATGGAGTGTTAAAGGTTGGTACGATTACATCCGGCCTATTTCTGCCATTCGATATATGGCAGAACAAGGGCAGTGTTCGGATTCTACCAAAATGAATTATGATCCGGCTGGCATCCCGCTTATACCAGGTTACATTGAATTAGTTCATCAGGGTGATTCATTAGCAGGTCCCAACAATAAAAATGTTGGAGAAATTAAGCTCTATACCTGGAAAGGTCATGATTACATCAGTGACCCTAAAAAAGATACAGCCGGAGTTGGTTGGATATTGGCTGGAGATTGGTGGTCCTATCAAAAGCCAACTTTTGTAACTCCTCCTTTTCCAGGTTATGTTTCAGGCCACTCTACGTTCTCAAGGGCCGCATCACGAATTATGACCCAAATTACAGGAAGTCCCTATTTCCCAGGTGGCAAGAGCAATTTTCATATGAAGAAAAATGAATTTCTTGAACATGAAAATGGGCCAACCGAAGATGTCTACCTGCAATATGCCACCTACAAAGATGCTTCTGATTATACCAGCTTATCCAGAATTTGGGGCGGTATCCATCCACCGGCAGATGATATCAATGGCCGGATTATGGGAAGAAAAGCCGGGAATTTTGCTTTCAACAAGACGGATAAGCTGTTTAGCATAGAAAAACCTGCCGTTACGGATTTAAGCTTTAGCGACAGCATTTTATCACTTCAGGATACCAATCAAACATTTACGGTAACGGTAACTTACAATGAACCGATGGATACTACTATGCTGCCAACCGTGAAGTGCCTTGTAGATGACCCATTTAAAAATGCTTTGATTTTCAAGGATCATTCGTGGTCCAATGATCAAACATTGATTCTGAGTTATGATTTTGAGAATTCCAGCGAACAATTAACCAACATTAATTTTCACATATCCGGTGCTCAGAGTACGTCAAGCATAACTCAAAATCCCTATTTAGAAAAACAGCCATTTACGGTCGATACCAAAAGACCCGCTGTAAGTGAAGTAAAACCCAACAAAACTTTCCTGAATGACAGGGCAAGCGACTCATTGTTCACCATATCCATCCATTATGATGAACCATGCGATACCGCACTTGCGCCTTCCATTCAATTTATGAGCAATTCATCCTTGAGCGCTACTTTAACCAAAGATATGCAAAGCAGCGGATGGGTTAAGCCCAAAACTTACTTAGCAGCTTACAATGTGGCTGATCTGAATGAGGAAATTTCAAATATTGGTCTCAAACTCAGTGGCACTGAAGATTGGGCTGGTAATTCACAAGTTCCTTTTGACACTCAAAATGTTTTTTCCATCAATACTAAAAATCCTTTGCTTATTGATTCTTCCATCAAACAACAAATTTTGAATATCTATGATTATGGAAGCCAGGCATTGGTCGTTAACCTAACTTTTGACCGTGCAATGAATACTTCTATACCTCCTGAATTAAGCTTTTCTAAGCCAGAAATTAGCAACATTTTGGACTATAAAGCATCTGATAGCAAGTGGCTTAATGATTCTTCCTGCAAGGTTGTTTACAACCTATTGAACAAAGACCGCACGTTTAAAAACATTGATGTAAGCCTTGAAAAATTGCGTACTTCAAATGGCAACAGGCCGACTCCACTCGTAATGGAGGATTGGTTTTCGATCGATACGAAACAGCCATCTGTTTCAAATTTAACCCCCTCATCCAATGTCATATCCGATCAGGATACGGGCAATGCCAACTTCGAAATTGTAGTCACCTATTCTGAAGCAATGGATACCAGCCAGGGGGTTGTCTTAGCGTTCAAACATTCAAAAAACCTTAGCAATTCGGTAGCCTTTAATCCCTTTCAAAGCCAATGGAAAAATGACAGCAATTTCATTGGTCGCTTTGATGTATATGATGAAAACATCGAAATGGACAGCCTTGAGTTATCGGTTAGTCAAGGAAAGGATTGGGTCGGCAATCCTCAGGTTACCTTTTCTGAAAAGAATTTTATAGACCTGGATACTCGCAACCCCCATATTACCAAACTTAACGCAAATACGCACCAGATCAAGAATAGTACCTCTCAATTCAGGTTGACCGCATCTTTTGATGAAGCAATGGATACTTTGAAACATCCGCAATACACGTTTTCAAATAATAAAGACCTATTAGAGATCTTAAGAGAAAATGCTACTCAAACGCTTTGGCTTAATGATCAAAAACATCAAAAAACTTTTAAAGTGCAACCAGGCAATGTTGATCAGGAAAATACTAATGTGGCAATTCAAAATGCCAGCGATGAAGCCAGCAATCCTGTAGCTGACACTACTTTTGAAGATTACCTTGCGGTTACTTTGACGGGGATCGCAAAAAGTGTGGACCGGCCAAAAGTTTTTGTTTACCCGAATCCGTTACAATCAGGCAAAGATTTATACCTCCGGGTTCCAGATTCGGATCACAACTTTACGGTGACCATTCACAGTACGGAAGGAAAGTTGGTATACGAGAAAAAAGTTATTCCTGGCAATCGGCCACGTTTAAATCTTGGACAACCTGTATCATCAACCGGGGTGTATTGCATAAACATTCGGAATGAGCACTATAATGAAATCCTGAAATTGGTGGTAACCAATTAAGGCTTTGTTATCAACAAACGAAGATTGGATGGGATATTTACTACAACTTCGATATAAAAGGACCCCTTTGTTGGGCATGGTGGTCATGTTAATGATCGGTAGTTGGAAACCCGGAATGGCCCAAAGCCAGGAATTTGTAAATGTCGCTGATTCAATAGGGATTGATCATCCCTTCAATACATCCGAAATTTTCGGTCGAGGAGTAAGTTTTTATGACTATGACCAGGACGGTAAGGATGATCTGACCTTTGCCATGAAAAACAATGGCATCAAGATTTATAACAATCAAGTCGATAGTTTTACAGAATCAACCTTCATGACCAACAATGGGATGGTTAAACATCCCTTATGGGTGGATTATGACAATGATGGCGATCTGGATTTATT
>CAZLQF010000051.1:0-14612 GCA_964561545.1 uncultured Sphingobacteriales bacterium | reverse complement strand
AAACTGCCAAAAAACGCCCAAGTCGAGAAACCTGAACTATTGGAAGCAATCTTAGTACTTAATACCGAGTACTAAGTACCTCAACCCGCTCAATACTCAAATCTAACCACTCAATACTACCCATCGCCATCCTTTGTCGTACTTTCTTCCTTAAGTTTGCTTTAAACCAATATTTTGGATTATGGCCGACTTGTTCAACATCCTCAACCGCTGTAGTCTCTTGCTGGAAAGGATTGAGAAGGGCGATTACCCCTCCAAAAAGACATTGCGGACCTATCTTACTGATAGCGGGGAAGAAAGAAGTGACCGGACCATTGACCGGGCTTTTGAAGCAATGAGAGACCAATTCGGCCTGGAGATCAAATATGACCAACTGCAGAATGGCTATTACATAGACAGGGCAGAAAGCCTCCATCCGGAAGCATTGTATCGATTCCTGGAGCAGGGTAAAACGCTTGACTTGTTGCGTGCTTATGCTGAAAATCCCCGTCAAACTTTAAAAGCGGTTCATTTTGAAGAACGAGGAAATTTGAAAGGGCTGGAATACCTGCGCCCGGCTATGGAAGCCATTATACATCACAAGCAAATCAGGTTGTGGCACACAGCTTTTGGTAAACCTTGGCCCCTTCCTTACAAAGCCAAGCCATATTTACTGAAGGAGTACCAAAACCGTTGGTATATCGTCTGTGTGCCGGAAAATGAGAATGAGCTCCGCTTTTTCGGAATTGACCGGATTTCGGATTTAGAAGTGCTTACAGAGGAGTTTGCACCAGACCCCGATGTGAATCCCCAAAAAGCTTTTGATGACCGGATCGGTATTAGCTTACCTGAAGGGGAAATGGAGGCTGTGGAGTTGTCTTGCGATCCTTTCCAGGGGCACTATTTGAAGACCTTGCCCCTTCACGAATCACAAGAAGTAATCAAGGATGATGAACACGAACTACGGATCCGAATTTATGTGGAGCCGAATTTTGAGCTAAGAAGGAAACTCCTGGAGTTAACGGATTGTGTGATGGTGATCCATCCGGAATGGCTGGCTAAGGAAATTCAAGGTTGCCTGGAAAATGCAGTGAAGAGATATGAGGAAATCAAGGGTTCAAACCAATGAGCAAATAGAATTTATCATAATTTGGCTTTGCTTGTTGTCGCAGATCAAAAAAGAACTTAAACCATAGAGCCTAAACCAATTTAGCTCAAACACCAAGCCAGGATCTTTGCTCGTAACTCAGGCCTTAAATTAATCTAATAGCTAAGTTTTAAAATCTAACATCTAAGTTCTCAGCAAATCCTTATTATAGTGGACCAGGCTTTCTGACACTGTTATCAATAACCTTATTGCGCCCCCTAAACCTGGAAAAAGCCCAAAACCGTTTTTGTCAACTCCATGAGTGATTGGGGGATAGTTTTTTGAGATTTTTCATGAAGGCGCTGTAAGTCGCTTACGCTCCAACAGCGCCTAACATTCAAAATGACGTGGAAAGGTGTTGCGGCTATTTTGGCCGAATACAGCCCCCTGCTCCATTGGCCGGAAAATGTGTGGATGGGCGTTTCCGTGGAGGATGAGCGGGTTGTGCACCGCATCGATGCATTGCGCAGCACGGGGCTCATATCAAGTTCCTATCGCTGGAGCCGCTCATTGGTCCGCTGCCCAACCTCCAAGGCATTGAGTGGGTCATTAACGGGGGTGAATCGGGTCCAAAAGCACGGCTCGTAAAAACCGAGCGGATTCAGGCCATCCGCCACCAATGCCGGGCTGCCAACGTGCCCTTTTGCTTCAAGCAATGGGATGGCACCAACAAAAAGCACAACGGAAGGATGCTGGATGGGCAGACGCATGATGAGATGCCGGGATATTAGAAATGAGGTGGAAATGAAGTAGCAATGAGGTATTAATAAATGGTAACAAGATAGTAAGTAGAAACAACGTTGAAATATGTAGCAACACAATAGAACTCAATAGCTGAAAATAACCTATGAAAGTTTTTGCTCAGAGCGTAAAAAGCTCATTTACAGTTTGGGGTAAAGAGTTGGCCTCCTTTTAAAAATCAAAGAATTTTAACAAGAACCTATACAATTTTTAAAAACTTGCCAAGCACCTTAAATTAATAAAATCCTTGTTGGTTGCAGTGCCCCCGCCAGGATTCGAACCTGGAACCCCCTGATTAAGAGTCAGGTGCTCTGCCAATTGAGCTACAAGGGCATTTATTGCTAAGTTTGCAAATTTACAAAAGATCCTCCATTATTGATCAAAAGTAATGCATATAGATCAATGAGGTTACACTTCCCCACAGTGCTGTTTTAGTACCATGCTTGACCCTTCAACACTTTTTACGCCTTGTAGTTGTCAAAACCAGGTACAATTAGGAGCATAAAAGCCAAAAGGCAACAGCCAAAAGCTTCTATTTTTAGGCTATCCCGTGCAGGAAACAATTTGGACCCTGCTTCCTTGAGTACGTCAAGCACCCATTAAGGATCATGGAAATATTTGAATTACACTGGAAATCCCTCGAAAAATGAGCAAGGCAAAATGCTAAATGCTACTGTTTTTGTCATGAAAATCCTGATAAAAAAACCGAACGCAGCACTACAGAAGCAATTGAAATGATGCCACTTACTGGTCATAATAAAGGCAAAATTGACCGGATCATTGGTGCTCGACAATTTGCTTGGCTTCAAGCATTTTAAGAAGGCAAAGTTTTTCCGCTTTAAAAAAATTTAGCTTAGTAGATGATGTTATTCAAAGGTCAGATCTTGCTTGGATTTCAAAAGAAAAAATAGATCAAATAGAAAGGTTGACCATACGCTGGTTTTGCCTGGTTATGGGCTTGATTTTAGCAAATTGCGGGTCAACTAAAAATTTGTTGCATCAAGGTTGAAGGTGAAAGCTTGGTATGCACTTGCAATTCTCAGGCTCGTTCGATCAGGTTTGATTTTGCCGAAGGCTACTTTACGTTAGAAAGGTGAATACGACTTTTCGGGGAATACCGGCTGGACGTTTTCATTTTGAAGGGTGTAATAAAAATGCCTTTCATTGTGGTTAATACCCACTACGCCAACTGCAATTAAATTAATGAGGATGTTTTCGGCTTTGCGCTTTTTAAGTTGGGCAAGCCTGCAAAACTCTTTAATGGTAATAAGTTGGTTTTTATCCAGGAAATCCAACAATTGGTTCTCCTGCCTGGAATATTTAATGATGGTGCTTTTTTGGGATTTTTTGCGGTTCAGTACCTCGATGACGACCCGGTTGGCAAATTTGTTTTTATCGTTCACCCGCACATATACCCACCATTTATCGTCATCATCTTTGGCGTAATGGGGCCTGCCTGAGCTTGAGGGAACGTCAACCAACAATACCGTTTTGCCATCTACTTCCCATTCTTCTAACGTAAAGGAAACTTCAGGATCACAGAAAAAGTTGGCTGCTGTTTCGATCATGTAGCCTTCTTCATCACTTTGGACTCCTATTACCTTTCCGTTGTCTTTAACCCCTAAAAGAAGCTTTCCACCCCTTGTATTGGCAAAGGACACAAGGGTCTTTGCAATTTTCCGGGTGTCAGCAACGTGGTATTTGAAGTCAAGATCAAAGCCCTCACCGCTTGCAATGAGATCTTTGATGTAATGCTGCTCCAATTGCATGGCTTTAATCTTTTAAAAGAGCGCTTGAATTCCTTACTAAAATAAAAACCTTCAAGCATTTTTAACCGTTTTATGGATGCAAATTGTCCACAAAAAATAAACGGGCATGTCTAAAATTATAACAATTCAAACCCAAAATGTGCTCCATCCTGAAATTTGCCCGCAAGATTTGGAATTTAGGAAGGCATGTTAAACTTTTAGCAACCAACCCTAAAATGATCTAAAGGAGTTGTACTTTTGCACTTTAAATGTAATAATACCTTATGAAAAAATTTTTTTATGCCAGCGTGCTTTTAGCTCTAATGGCTGCTTGTGGTAATAACACTGAAACGGAGAGGGCAACGAACTTAGAAGAAGAGGTGATGGCCATCCACGATTCCATCATGCCTAAGACCGATTCAATAATGAGCTTAAAACAGCTTTTGAAGAATCGCGAGGTTGAAATTAAGGAAGGGGATTCTGCCATGGTGAAAAAAGCCATTGAAAAGTTGAATTCGGCCAATGAAGCCATGATGCAGTGGATGCGTCAATATGACCAACCATCCGACACCTTGGAGCAATCCAAGAAAAAGACTTACCTCAAGGAACAAAAAGCAAAGATCAAAAAAGTAAAGAATAAGATGCTCAAAAGCATTGAAAAGGCCAACAAAATTTTGAAAGACCAATAAAACACCATTCAATATGATAACCATACGCTTAATAGCATTTTTGCCACTTGTTTTAATGTTAAGTTGTAACAACAAACCAAGCAATGAAAGGCCTTTGCCCATCATGGGTTCTAAAGAAGTAAAAAACGGGGACACCATTTTTCATAAAATTCCTGAATTCCAATTTGTAGATCAGGATAGCCAAAAAGTGACCAGAAAAGATTTACAAGGTCACATTTACGTAGCAGATTTCTTTTTTACCACTTGTCCTACGATTTGCCCAGATATGAAAGAACAAATGGCAAGAATTCACGAAGAGTTTAAAGGCCATGACAAGGTCAAACTGATTTCCCACACTGTGGATCCCAAACATGACACCGTAGCCGTCCTTAAAGAATATGCCCGGGAAATAGGCGTAAACAATGATAAGTGGAAGTTTTTAACAGGTGATAAAGAAAAGATCTACGAAATTGGTAAGAATGGTTATATGGCAACAGCTCGCGAGGATGAAGAAGCGCCAGGGGGGTTCCTTCATAGTGGCCATTTCATTTTAGTAGATCAACGAGGAAGGGTCAGAGGCCTTTACGATGGCACCAAGAAGAAAGATGTAGACAAGCTTATGAAGGACATTCAAAAGTTGCTAAAACGTGGCCCAACCAAGCAATCTTAAATCCACCATCACTTTCTGTTCATCCCTGCTAATTATGACCCTCATTGGTTTTTCAAGCATTAAGTGTGGCGGTAGTGGCACGGAAACCAAAAAGCGCCAAAGTTTCTCCAAGGGCCGTACCATTTACGAGCAAAGATGCATGAATTGCCACAAGGAAGATGGCAGTGGTTTTAGGGAACTTTACCCTGAACTCAACAATGGAGCTTTCTTGAATGTAGATCCGGGGGAAGTTGCCTGCATCATCAAATATGGCAGTAATGATCCTATAGAGGGTAGAGCGGATATATACGCGAGCCCAATGCCAAGCAATAAAGACCTAACCAGACATGAGGTAGCCCAACTCATGACCTACATGTACAATGCATGGGATAATCAAAAAGGATTGGTAACCATTGAGGAAGCTGAACAATATCTGAACAACTGCAAAAATCAAAGCGACCAGAATAATTAGAATAAAATCTAATCATAAATTCCTCCCAATTGTTGTAAAAGTTGAGTGTTCTTGAAAAATAACGATGATAACAAAAGTTCATGGAGGATGCTTAAAATCCCTTTAAACTTACATTCAAATGGCTTCCTCAGAAGCCGTTCAGTTGACAATATGATAATTATCATTGTTTTATTGGGTTGGATTTCCGTTATTTGCAAGGATTTTTGAGGCTTAAAAAGAGATTGTATCGATTGGAGTGGAATACTTTGAAGCTATTTCACTGTAAACATCAAGGTAGATTAACTTAGTGTAAAGGTAATGACAAAGGTTATAGGGGTAGAATTAAGCCATCACGATGCACCGATCCACATTAGGGAAGGTGTAGCACTTAATAGAGATCAAACCATAGAATCAATTCAAAAACTGAAGGAGTCGCTGCAGGAAGTTTTTTTAGTTTCTACCTGTAATAGACTGGCCATTTATGCTTACCACGATGATCATCAACCGTTGTTAAATTATTTTGATCAGTTTGGGGACTTATCTCCCTACCTTTCAATCCTGGAACATGAATACACAGTGGCCGAGCACCTGTTTTCAACAGCTGCAGGTTTAAAATCACAAGCTTTAGGCGAACACCAAATTCTCGGTCAGGTTCGAGAATCCTACTATACAGCTCAAGAAGCGGGTACTTTAGGCCCCGTATTGCACGAATTGGCAAAGCGATCCTTGAGAACTGGTAAACGGGTCAGGGGCGAAACAGCCATTGGCAAAGCACCTGTTTCCCTGTCATCCGTTGCATTTGATTTAATCAACAAACAATTCAACGACCTTTCAGACGCCCGCATTCTGGTCATTGGCACGGGGGAAATGTCAACGATACTATTGAAAATTTTGGCCAAGCACAATCCGGGAAAGGTTATCGTTGCCAGTAAAGAAAAAGAAAGAGCAGAAAAATTAGGCAATTTACTTGAAGTTACCCCCATTGCTTATGATGAAATTCCTGAAAGCCTAAAAAATGTTGAGGCAGTGGTTGGGGCCACGGCTACCACGCTTCCTATAATAGAAAAATCAACCATAGAACAAATTGGAATTCAACACTCCCTAACGTTCATTGACCTTGCGGTACCTCGTAATTTTGCAATGGATCTGAATGAGTTAGAGCAAACCGCTCTTTATGACCTGGATCGATTGAAAGACCTTACCAACGTTGGCATTCAAAACCGGAAAAGAGAAATTCCAAAAGCCAATGCCATCATCCAGGAAGAAGTGGATGAATATGAATTTTGGCTCAATACCAACCGCTTAAATCCGGTTATTACGAATTTTTACCAAGACCTTGAAAAGATCAAAGAAGAAGAAGTAGAATGGGCCCTTCCTAAGATGGGCGATTTAGATGACCAGCAAAAGCGAGTGTTACAAAAGATGGCACACCGCATGATGCGCAAGGTATCAAAAAACCCCATTCGCACGCTTAAGAATTATGCTAAAAAACCGGATGAAAAACTTGAGGAAATTCAAACTTTTCAAGAAATTTTTAATATCAATGATGTAGCCGTGAATATTCCAAAAAGGAAAATCGTCATAGGTTCCAGGGGTAGTAAGTTAGCCATGGCCCAAACCAACCAAATAGTAGAGCAACTCAGGGCCTTAAAACCGGAATATGAGTTTGCCATCAAGCCTATTAAAACAAGCGGTGACCGGGGCAATGTCAATACGGTCGGTGCCTTTGTGAAAGAAGTAGAATTGGCACTCCTCAACAAAGAAATAGACTTGGCAGTACACAGTTATAAAGACCTACCCACCAAACTTCCGGAAGGGTTAACCATTGCCGGCATTCCGCCCCGGGAGGATGTTAGGGACGTCTTCATATCAAGGGATGATACCAAGCTTCAAAACATGCCTGCTGGTAGTGTTATTGGTACCAGCAGTTTAAGAAGGGCTATTCAAATTACTCAACTGAATCCGGAAGCTAAGGTTAAACCGATTAACGGCAACATCATTACCCGGATAGAAAAAGTGAAGAACGGGGAAGTGGATGGCATCGTAATCGCGGGAATTGGATTGCAACGGATCAATATTTTTGAAAAGGCTTCACAGGTATTTTCGATCCAAGAAATGCTACCTGCTGTAGCGCAAGGTATTTTAGCCGTGGAAGTGAGGGATGATGATTCAGAACTCAAAAATATTATTAATCAGCTTACAGACCCGGATACAGCAGCAGCCGTTAAAGCTGAGAGAACCGTGCTTACAGCACTTGGTGGCGGATGCCGTTTACCCTTAGGCGCTTATGCTACCATTGATGGAGACGCCATGACCATCGAAGGCCTTTATGGCAGAGAAGATGGCTCCGTAATCAATCACGAAAAACTAACAGGCAAGGTTGAAGAAGCCAACGAAATTGGCAAACAACTGGTCAATAAGATTTCAAAATTATAAATCCAATATGTCAGCTGAACAAAAACCATTGAGAGGCAAAAAGATCTTAGTTACACGCCCTAAAGAACAAGCCCTCGAATTTGCCTCAATGCTTGAAAATGAAGGAAGTACCCCTATTTTACTTCCATCCACCGAAATCTATCCGGTTGAAGACTCGGAAGAAGTCTCCAAAGCCCTTGAAGAGATCGAAAATTATGACTGGATCATGTTTACAAGCGTTAATGGCGTACGCTACTTTCTTAAGGCCCATTTTGAGCTGCTTAAAAACATGAAGGACAAGAAAAAGTTTAAAATAGCCGCTGTTGGGGAGAAAACAGCCCTTGAGATCAAATCACAGGGTTTTGAAGTAGATTTCACCCCATCTACAGCCACTGGCCATCAACTTGCTGAGGAAATGGGCAAGGTTAAGGATTTCAACATTTTAATTCCACGTGGTGATAAAGGTAAAAAAGACATTCGAACAGGCCTTGAGCAACAGGGGGCCAGGGTTCATGACCTACGGGTTTATGAAAACCAAACGCTGGAACTCCCGCGCGATGACGTTCGTGAAGTTTTGGAGGACGAAATGGATGTTTTAACCTTCACCAGTCCATTCGCCGTTAAGGTATTTGAGCAACGGGTCAAAGATTCAGGCCAATATCCCAAAAATGCTTTAATTAGTTGTATTGGCCCGGTAACCAAAAAGACTTTAGCAGACCACGGTTATGAAGTTGACATACTGCCTGGCCAACACTCCTTAGAAGGTATGATTGAGGCGATGAAAAACCATTTTGACAGCAGCAATTAGTAAATGGTGTAAGAATTAACGTCTCAGGAATTAGCGTCCATTAACCTTGAAGGTGTCATGAAAACCTTCAATGGTGTATAAAAATTTAAAGTTACTATAGCAACCACTAAAAACACAGATTGTCAGCTATTGTTAATTGCTAACTGAATATTGTTAATCGTACAAAACCATGGATCAAAAGATACTAACGCATTACCAATTATATTCCTTTAACAATACTTTTTGGAATCATTTAGACAACAGCAAGCGAAGAGAAACCATACGGGACTGGGTTTATTCTATTAAACAATCCTGTGAACAAGCATACTTCTACCAGGTATTTCCTACACGGGAAGAATGGGATGTATTGGTTTGGGCCAATCAAGTGGCTGAAGAAAACGAAGTACCGGCCCAATATTTTGAGGATTTTGGAAAGGCTTCCAATGCTTTTAGGCAATACATGAATCCCAAATTAAGCCTTTGGGGTTTTACCAAGCCATCTGTTTATTCCAAGAGCAAGAAAAATCCCCAAGAGATTGATCCCTTTGATGAAGCAAGCAGAACAACTTATTTTGTGGTGTATCCTTTTGTTAAAACCATCCCTTGGTATCTTGAATCTTGGGAAACGCGGAAGGAAATGATGCAGGAGCACATCAAATTAGGCAAACAATATCCTGAAATTTTACAATTACTGCTTTACTCATTTGGGGTTCAAGACCAGGAATTTATTGTTTCGTATGAAATGGAAAACCTTTCCCAGTTTTCCGACCTCGTTTATGAACTAAGAAAATCAGAGGCCAGAAGATATACCGAAAGAGACACCCCAATTGTCACCGCCATTCACCGGAGCCCCGAAAAGTTGGAAGAGATCTTTAGTTAAATCAATTAGCAACCAATGCAATTGGCTGATGTAAGCTCCAAATACTACGGTTCCATGGCTTGGTTAATTAGTCAACTTTTGAAGACTCATTGTAAACTTTTTCACTCATAATAGCGGAGTGAATTGGAACATTTAACTTTTCTGAATTTCTAATGGCAATAAGTTCTTAATAAGTATGCAACAGAATAACTCCCGCAAATTATTCGAACGCGCACAAAAACGGATGGTAGGGGGCGTCAACAGCGGAGCCCGTGCTTTTAATTCCGTGGGCGGCGATCCGCTAATGATGGAAAAAGGCGATGGCGCCTACATTTACGATGCAGATGGCAATGCTTACCTCGATTACGTAAATTCATTCGGACCACTTATTTTGGGCCACAATCATCCTGAAGTCGGACCCAGAATCAAGGAGGCCGTAGACCAAGGCACTTCATTTGGCGCTTCTACAGAACTGGAAGTGCAAGTTGCTGAATTGGTTAATGAGGCCTTTCCTTCTATGGAGCTGGTAAGATTCGTCAATTCAGGAACAGAAGCAGCCTTAAGTGCACTGCGGGCAGCAAGGGCTTATACGGGCAAAAACAAGGTCATCAAATTTGCTGGTTGTTACCATGGGCATGTCGATGCCCTTTTAGTGCAGGCAGGTTCAGGCGTAGCTACGCAAGGCATGCCTGGAAGTAAAGGCGTGCCCGAAACCTATACGCAAGATACCTTGGTTGTGGAATACAATGACATGGAGTCCGTCCGAGCTCTTTTTGAGCAATACCCGGATGACATTGCTGCCGTGGTCTTAGAGCCAGTTACCGGCAACATGGGTGTTTTAACGCCTGAAGATGGCTTCCTCCAGGAACTAAGAAATGTCACTGAACAACACCATTCCTTGTTGCTTTTTGATGAAGTGATGACGGGCTTTCGCTACCACTTTGGCGGTGTGCAGGATGTGTACGATGTAAAGCCTGACCTGACCTTGTTGGGCAAGGTCATTGGTGGCGGATTGCCCGTAGGTGCTTTTGGTGGCAGAAGAGATATTATGGAAATGGTTTCGCCTTTAGGCCCCGTTTACCAAGGTGGTACCTTGTCGGGCAATCCAATAGCCATGACGGCCGGATATTACACCCTAAAAACCCTTCGCAACAATTCCGACCTTTACGATCACCTACACAACATTGGGGAAAAGCTTGAAAACGGAATCCGGCAAGTCAGCAAGAATACCGGGATTCCGGTAAGCGTACACCGATTTGGTTCAATGGTGAGTCCTTTTTTCAACAACCAAGAGATCCGAAATTTCACCGATGTTAAGCACAGCGATACCGAGCAATTCAAAACCTTCTTCTGGCAGTTGTTAGAAAATGGCGTATGGATACCCCCATCACAGTTTGAAGCGTGGTTTCTTTCCACAGCGCTTAATGAAGATCATATTGATCAATCGTTGGAGGTTATGAAGAAGGCAATGGATCAATTGATTAAGGTGTAATACTTTTACGTAAGGATGTAGAGTTAACAATTATAGCACACTTCTTCTGACCTATTCTCTTTAGCCCTTAAACTAATTATTGTTAGAATTTAATGCATTTCTTAATCGAGGGAGTTGCTTATTGATTCTTTCCTCATGTGAAAGAGACTGTATTCGAGTTAACATACTTTCAAGGATAAATATTTTCGGCTGGTTTTCAAGGTTGTACTCGTACCAGTCATTTTGGCTGTTATAGGATAAATTCAAATGCTGTTTTATTAGGTTACTTGCTGTTTTATTATTTACAAATACTACTTTGGTTTTAAACAGTTTAAGGACATCTTTAAACAATTCAATTTCAAACTGTAAGCCTTCTGGATTAGCAGAAAAATACTGCTCAATATCTTTCTGAGTAGTATGCCTTAAATGAAGTAAATCAATGTGTTCCCAACTAACATCAATTTGCTTTTCAATTTTATTAAATATAGAAAAATATCTTTTGTATTGCCCTTCTCTTGATGAACCATTGCCGTGTATCATTCTTTGTTCTCTATTTCTTATTTTTTCAATAGGGACTTTATCATCGTTACTTGGTATTTCTTGAGAATTTGGTGCAGAAGGGTTCAAACCAACAAACAAGATATCGCAATTAGTGTTTAAATAGTGATATACAGATGGATAATATTTTGTTGGATTATCTTGCAATTCTTCCCTCCATTTTCTGATAATCCTGTCGTTTAAATCAGCAATTTGGCACATAAATTTTTATCTCTTTTTTAGTTTAATAATTGACACTATTTTTTAAAAACCTTAATTAGCGCTCTTTTAGTGTTAAGTGCCTCTATTTCAATCAAATACATCCCCCTTCTATTTTTTTCCCCAATTATTATATTTACCTTTTTGGTATCAAAAACTTCTTTTTCTTTAATTACTTGACCTGTAATTTGGGTTAGCTTTATGTTAACCATCTTTTGTTTTTCTCCTAAATCGATTGTTACTTTCTCTGATGTTGGATTGGGATATACTTTTAAAGCATCTCCAAAAGCATTTTCAACGATCCCTAAACCAGTTACTTGATGACATGAAGAAGTATCAGCACAATTATTCTTTACAACTTCTACAGCGTAATTGCCATTTGAACTTGCAGTATAGCTTTGATTGGTTTCACCATTAATCGGAGTATAATCATTTTCACAATCCAACCATTGGTATGTTGCTCCATTTGTATTAGCTTTTAACGTAGCTCCATTTTGATTAACTGAGGTATCTACTTTGTTTATCGTCAAATCTAAAGTGACTATCGAATCACAATTTGATGTGTTTGTTAATGTATCCATATATATTCCACTGGAAGCGTAAGTCTCATCATTTACTGGCCAAGTGTATTGATAACATGCTGTTCTATTTTGTGTAGTGCTATCCTTAGCATTAATTGTTAGATAAAGCGTTACAACAGAGTCACAATTCTTTTTATTTGTTAGCGTATCTCTGTAAATACCTCCGGTAGTGTACGTAGTACCAGCAACCGGCCACATGTAACTATTACAAGAAGTAACTGAATCATAGCTACTCGTATTCTTATTGATGGTAAGATGCAACGTCACAATAGAATCGCAGTTAACACTATTCGTCAAAGTATCTTTGTAAGTACCACTTGATGTATAGGTTGTTCCACTTGCAGGCCAATGATAACTTTCACAAGTTTCAATGGTATCTATCCCGGTATTTTTCTTATTGACCGTTAAATTTATAGTAATAACGCTGTCACAACCGGCATTGTTTTTAATTGTGTCTGTGTATGTTCCACTTGACGTGTAAGTTTCATCATCACTGGGTACTGTGTAGCTATTACATACTGTTTTATTTATTGTAGAACTTGTACTATCATTAATTGTAACTGCAATGGTTAAAACACTATCACAACCTTTAGCATTTAAAACGGTATCCATGTAAATTCCGGAATTAGTAACTGTCTTATCCCCACTTGGCAAGTTATATTCATTACATGCATTAATAATAATCGAAGTATCCGTAGGTTGGTTGATGGTTAAATCTATATTGATGATGCTATCACATCCTCCTGAATTTGTAATGGTATCAGTATAATTCCCACTACTATAATACGTTTCATCTTCACTTGGTACTCTATACTTAACACAAGAAGTTTTTGATATGTTACTTGAAGTTTTTGAGCATTGAGAAAATTGTAGTGTAAAAATATCTTGCATACCATTAGAAGTGAGAATAGTTGTGCCTTGTCCTGGATCAAAATCAGCTGAACTATAATAATTTCCAGTTACATAAACATCTTTTTCGGAATTTATCGAAATACCCCGTCCTATTTCATTATTGGATCCGCCTACTGATTTCGCCCATTTTAAATTCCCTTGTTCGTCTAACTTTAGGACAATAACATCATGCAACCCATTTGAAGACATATATTGAGTAGTAGAAGCCGGGTCTACATCAATAGTGCCCAAATATTTACCTGTTAAATAAACCCCATTAGTTTTATCAGTAGCTAAATCAAAACCAATGTCTCCTGAATTACCCCCCATTGAATGAACCCATTCTAAATTTCCTGAAGAACTCAACTTTTGAATAAAAATATCTTCTTGACCATTTGAAACCAAGTTGTTAGTACCTGATCCGGGGTCAAAATCAACAGTTCCAGTAAAAAAACCTGAGATATACACGCCTCCCGTAGCATCCATTTTAACAGAATAACTACGATCCTGGCCATTTCCTCCAATAGACTTTGCCCACACAAAATTGCCTGTATTATCAAGCTTCAAGACAAAATAATCATATAGACCATTTGAAGTTAAGTTATAGGTACTTGGTCCAGGGTTAAAATCTGTTGTTCCTTTAAACCTACCAGTAACATAAACATTATTTGAGCCGTCAGTGGCTATAGAATGTCCAATGTCATTATTATTTCCTCCCACAGATTTTGCCCATTGAAAATCCCCTGAGTTATTTAGCTTAAGTACAAAAATATCCCTATCTGATGAACTACCGGTATTTAAATTTTTTGTACCGGGACCTGGATTAAAGTCAACTAATCCTTCAAATCTTCCGGTTATAATTACATTAGTTCCATCGGCTGTAATAGAAAGCCCACGATCTCCATTATTTCCTCCAATAGAATGTGCCCAAAGCAAATTACCATTGGGATCTAATTTCATTATATAAATGTCTTTTTGACCATTTGAAGTAAGGTTATAAATTCCAGGTCCAGGATCAAAATCAACCGTTCCACCAAACCTCCCGGTAACAAAAACATTATTTGAATCATCGGTTGTAATATCATAAACCCGTTCATTGTTATTTCCACCTAATGTAATGACCCAAATTGAATTTCCATTTGGGTCAAACTTCTGAATAAAAATGTCATTTCCTCCATTAGATGTAATATTATTGGTCCCTGTGCCAGGGTCGAAATCAGCAGTGTTTTGAAAATAACCTGCTACATAGGTATTGCCATTTGTATCAGTAGTTGTTGCAATTCCGATGTCTGTTCCGCTTCCACCTGTTGAATTTGCCCACTCAAAATCAGGATTCTGACCAAAAAGTGACAGTGAAAAGAAAATCAAAAACAAGTGAATGAATAACCTATAGGCGTGTTTTTTAATTATCATAATGAGAAGTTTTTAGCAATAAGGAGAAACTATTTGTGATTAAACCTGAATTAATT
>CAZLQF010000050.1:0-15617 GCA_964561545.1 uncultured Sphingobacteriales bacterium | reverse complement strand
GGTTGCTTGTCCGCTACCTAAAATGATGTGGTCAAATTGCTTCATAAGGTTGAATGTTTTTGGGAATTGTTTTAGCTTATGCTTTAATACCCGCCAAATTTAATTTATTATGAAAGAACAAATCAAAAGACTTCCTTTCGTTTTAAAATAATATGGTCAGTAACTGAATTTTAAACCAAAGCTGTGAAAGGATCAATTGTTTGATAGGTTATAAGCCAGCCACATCCAATACATGACTCATTAACCATTCACTGGAAGGTTAGCAAGCTAAAATCCTTGAGTAATTGATGGGAAGTAATGCAGGATTGAAAATTGCCAACATTTGTATTTTTAGCTTTATCTTAACAGCAATACTAAGGAATAACTGGGGATAAATATGGTTATCCTATGCTTGATTAAACATAAGTTGCATAACCTTTATAGGTCATTTAACCGATAGAGGTGCAATTTGTAATTGCAGAACCTTTATTGCTTTAAGAGCGCTTAGTTGTAGAAGGTTCTTCAACCCAATCCAAATAAGTTGGGCTTTCTAAGGAATGTGCCCACGTAAAATAAAGCGCCAATTGAAATGCCGATCAAGGGATTGGTAGTTATAAGTTCTGCTACGATGATACCCCCAACATAGGAGCAAATCAAAAGAAATCCCAAATTGTTGGTTTTTGGAATCCAGTAAAGCACCACTGATAACAGCTCAATCAAGCCTATGAAAAAAGTGGCACCCTCTAATCCCAATTCCTCCATATTTTCAACCATTGAAGAAACCGTGAGTAGTTTCATAACTGAGCTGGCCACTAACATTAAAGAAGGAACAAGGCTCAGGATGTATCCGGCTATTTTGCGATTTCGGCTAATATGGGATTCGTGTAATTGGGCCATTGGTTGTTTAATTTTTAGCCCTTAACAGGAGCTCAGGTAGTTAGGGTTCCAATAAGCTTTTCATTACCATCCTTTTTCGCCCTTATTTGTTTAAAACCAACAACCTGATTTTGCCTAATTGCTATCAAGCTTTCTGAACGACCAAAAGCTTACTTTTTAGCAATTATTCATCGAAACCAGATAATTACCGCAAGGCTTTGCTCGTTATTCATGCATGTTGTAACTTGTACTTTAAGGGTTTTAGCGCAGTAAGATGAATAAAAACTTTTTAATCTTCTTCATTACTTTTCTGGGGCCATTTTTTGGGCTCAATGGCCAGGATTTACCCAATAAGCGCCAAAAGAAGATCCCTGTTCAAGAATCTCCTGTCAAATTGGATACTTTAAGTATTGTGCCCGGTTCCGCTCAGATTTTAATAAACGAACAAAAACTTGATACCACTCAGTACGATGTAGATGTTGCCAAGTCCCAAATTCATTGGAATAAACCAGCTCAATCAGACAGTGCGATTGTCCGATACCGGGTTTTGCCATATAACCTTTCCCAAAAACATTACCGTAAAAGCACGGATTTAATTGATACGCCCGGCATTGATTATGAAGAAAAGGCTGAAGCCTACAAACCACAATATGATACCAGGGAGGATTTTGGTTTTAACCAATTGAACAAAAACGGGAGTATTGCTCGCGGGGTATCTTTTGGTAACGAGCAGGATCTATCCCTTAATTCAAACCTGGACCTTCAGGTTACCGGTCGGTTGACTGAAAACGTTGACGTCAAGGCATCGGTCACAGATCAAAACATTCCCATTCAACCTGAAGGCAATACCGCCAGATTACAGGAATTCGATAAGGTTTTTATTGAGCTTGAAGCGCCACATGACCGCGTACGTTTAGGCGATATTCAAATGGAACCTTTGCAGGACAATTATTTCATGGACTTTTACAAAAAATCCCAGGGTATTTCCTATCAAAGAAAATGGAAACCCAATGAAGCAGGCAAGCTAACCCTTGGAAGCGATCTTGGTTTTGCCAGAGGGGTTTTTGCTAGGAATGAATTCAATGGCCGGGAAGGTGACCAAGGGCCTTATCAGTTGAAAGGCAACAACAATGAACGATTTATTATTATAGTTCCTGGCACAGAAGTGGTTTACCTTAATGGTGATAAGCTCAAACGCGGTGCTCAAAACGATTATACCATTGACTACAACCAAGGAGAGCTCACATTTACACCTGAAAATACCATTACTCAATACGACCGAATTGTAGTGGAATTTCAGTATTCGACCCGCAATTACCAACGTTCCCAGATTAATGGATATGGCAAATACGAAACGGAGAAATGGGCATTCGAGACCAATGTTCTATCTCAACAGGACAACAAAAACCAGCCCCTTTTCCAGGAGCTTTCGGATGATGATGAACGATTGTTAAGTTCTGTTGGAGATAGCGTTGATCAAGCTTTATCGCCCAGTTTTGACACTGCAGATTACAGTCCTAACCGTATCATGTACAAACAATTAGATACACTGGGCTATGAAAACGTTTTCGAACAAACCAACAACCCGGATAGCGCCCGTTTTTTGGTTAATTTTACAGATGTTGGGCAAGGCAATGGTAACTACAAGCTAAAACTTACCGATGCCAATGGCCGCATTTACGAATGGGTAAAACCTATTAACGGTCAGCCTCAGGGCCGCTATGCTCCAGTAGAAAAACTAGTGGCCCCTGAACAAACCCAATTGGCTACGGTTGGCATTACGCATCATTTCTCCGAGAACACTGAAGCCAACATTGAATTAGCAGCAAGCCAAAAAGATGTGAACACCTTCTCTGACCAGAACGATCAAGATGATCAAGGATTGGCAACTTTTGCAGAAGTAAACCACGAATCACCCCTTTCATCTAAGAAAGATCCCTGGACTTTGGAAACAAGTATAGATTTTGAGCACAAAACTTCCAATTTTAACCCGATCGAAAGGTATCGTCCCGTTGAGTTTAACCGACAATGGAATCGGCAGTTATCCAATACAAAGTTTCAGAACCAAAATAAAATCGAAAACCTTGGTAATGTAAGTGTTGGTATTGAAAAAAAGGATTTTTTAGCTGCCGGTTATGAATTTGGCTCCTTTTTAAGGGGCGACAATTTTGACGGGTGGAGTCACCGTGCCCATGTTAATTTGGATTACCAAAACTTTCACTTTAAGGGGTCTACTGATTTTACTGATGTTTCTATTGAAGAAGAAAATGTTTCACGTGAAAACAACTTTTCGGTTCAGGATTTGCACCTTTCCAGAGATTTTGCCTGGTTAACATTAGGTACTAATTATCACCGGGAGGTTACCAAGCATGGATTTAAGAACAGTTCATTATTAGACAGCACAAGTTTCCGTTATATTGAGTGGGAGGTTTTTGCTGAAAACCCCGATACATTCCGCAACAATTACCGTTTATCTTTTACCAGAAGGAATGATTTCATTGCCAATCAAGAAAATTTTGCACCTTCTTCTACTTCAGATAACATAAGTCTTAAAACCCAACTAATAAAAGATCCCAACCACCAACTCAATTGGAAGATCAAATACAGAATTTTTAACAACAAGGATACAGTTACTGACCAAAAAAACCAGAACGCCATCATGAACCGGTTAGAAACGAAGCACAATTTTTTAGATAATTTTATTGAAACACGCATTTATTACCAAATAGGTACAGGTAAAGAACGTAAAACCGAATACCAGTTTGTTAAGGTAAGAGGCGATGGACAAGGCAATTACGTTTGGGAAGACTTTAACAACAATGGCACCCAAGAATTGAACGAGTTCAAGGAAGCAACTACTGCTAATAAGCATCGAGCTGATTATATAAGGATCGTCACTCCTACTGACAGATTCATTAAATCCATTAGCAACGAGTACAACCAATCTTTATCAATTGATTTCGGTAGCATCATTGATCGTAAGGATGGAGTAAGTGGTTTTTTATCAAAGTTAAGCAATGAAACTTCTTATCGTTCTAAAAAGAAAACAGTTGACCAGCAAACAGCAGCCCAATACAATCCTTTCACCTTAAATGCTGCTGATTCAAATCTTATTACCGTTAATTCTGACATTCAAAACTCGGTATATTTTAACAAATCCAATCCCGTTTATGAGCTAAGTTTTAAATGGTTAGAAAAGGAAGGGAAACGTTTGCTGCTAAGAGGATTTGACCGCAACATCCAAAATGAAAAAGCGTTTAAAGCCAGGTGGAATATAACTAGGAGGTGGACGATTATCCCTTCCTATAATTATGGTTTTCGATCATTCAATTCTCAATTTTTCAAATCCAAGGATTACAACATCCATTACAATAAAACCAGCAACAGATTTTCATTCCAACCAACCCAAAATTTAAGGTTTTCTATTGATTACACTTACGAAGAACATGAAGACTTAATATCCGAAACCAATGATAACGCATTTATTAACGAAATTAGGCAAGAAGCAACTTACAGTTTAGTATCCAAAGGCAATATTACAGGAAGCTTTTCCTACAAAAGCATCAAATACAATGGTGACCCATCTTCTCAAACAGCTTATGAGATTTTAAAAGGGTTAGAGCCGGGCAGTAATTTCACGTGGAACGTTCGGGTTAACTACAACATCCACAGTAATTTACAGTTAAATTTGAGTTACAATGGTAGAAAATCCCAAGACATTTCCGTAATCCACAGAGGTAATGCCAGCGTTCGTTATTTGTTTTAACATTTGCCCCTGAACGTTACGGAAAGGATACTTTTTATATTGCTTAAATTTTAATTGATGACCTTTTCTTTAGACCCACACATCTTTTAATGAATTCAACCTAATTCAATACGTTTACAACCAGCCCATCAGCAAATAGCAAAACTGATTTTTTTATTTGGTTTATAAGGCCCAGGTCCTCAAAAGGAAAAACCTTAACCAGCATTAAGGGTTTCGCATTTTATTTACCTACAACAAACCTTTTTGAAAAAGCCTTACCCTGGTCAAGCATTATTTTTGCTATATATACCCCCGAAGGCAAACTTTTTTTTACTTTTTTATTTGATGGTCCATTAAAATCAACAGCCTTTGCGAGATCTATTTGTTGACCTTTAGAATTAAATATCAAAATTTCCCCTTTTCCTTCAAGGTTGTAATCTTTGAAAATTATATGCCCATTATCATAACTTAGGTTAACACCGGCTTGTTTTAAAACTTTTTCTTTTCCAACAGCAATTCTACAATCACTCACAGAATCAGCCACATCTTGTTTAATCATAGGTAGTTGCGCATACAGGGCATTCCCTGGGCATTTTGTAGCACATCCATCACGGTGCCCGGATATGATGCCTAATAGGTCCTGATCATTGCTGTTTTGAGGATGCATTTGATTTCCTAAGGGATTTAATCGTTCTTTGAAAAGTTTCCAACTTAATATGCTTTTTAAGCTTCTTAATGCACTATCAGATGGTACCGTATCCGTATAGGTTCCTATGATCCCAATACCCATGGTATTCGAATTTTTACCACAAAAATGAGCACCTTTAACATCACTATCATGAACCATTCCTTTTCCGTCTCTCCCTTCATATATGTCACCGTTGATCCCTATTAAAAAATTATACCCTATATCATCCCAACCATTGTTATTGGTATGAAAAAGATAAATGTTTCTCACTACTTCTCTTGTATCAGGATTGTTATTAGAACCTGCTGAATGATGTACGATGCAGTGGTTAACTTTATGATTAATGGGTTGATTATTGGGATCGGGCAACCCTTGTCGCCATTGACTCTGAGGAACTGTAGTAGGTCGGTCACATTTACCGTTTATTCGTTTGTTAAGCTCATGATTTTTAATGGAGTTCCCACCAGCATCCAACAGGTGAATTTTTATAGTCCCTTCTAAAGTTCCTTCAATGAGTTTAAATTTATTGGTTCGATCTTTAAATATAACTGGTTCCGATCTTTTTGTGTCCTTATCACTATCCACATGAAGCGCTTCCTTAACAGGAATAGTATCTATACCTTCTATTACGAATACTCCTTTAAAGGTTTGATTACCTTCTACCTCAAAAAATACCGATGTACAACTATCGTTAAAAAAGAGTGTATTCGTTTTGTTTTGCCCTTTGTTCCATTTGTAAACCTTATGATGGTCATTAGACTTTTTAATTAATTCTAAATTTTGAGCACAGGCGCCCATAGTGAAACCCAGAACCATCATTATTCCAGAAAATAGGAATTTATAGGGCCTAAGGCATTTTGTTCCACGTGAAAATGGCTCTTTAATCCTTTGCTGATCAATCATTTAAACCAATTTTTACTTTCTTTCCTTATTATAAAATCTACTTTTCATTTCTTTGCTTTTACAAAACCAACAACAATTACCCAATAATTTTAATTTTGCAAAAAAATCTTTGCATGCCATTGGACCAAATTCTAATTATTGGAGCATCAGGTCAAGTAGGATCCGAATTAACCGAAAATTTAAGGAATAGAATAAACCCAGCAAGCGTTATAGCAGCTGATATTAATCCACCCCCTCAGGCAATTGCAAATACAGGACCATTTGAATATTTAGACGTATTAGACAAAGAACACCTCGAATCTATTGTTGGTAAATACTCAATTACCCACGTTTATAACTTGGCAGCAATACTTTCAGCCACAGCAGAGCAACACCCTATGTTTGCCTGGAAACTTAACATGGAAGGCCTTTTCAACGTTTTAAACCTTGCTAAAGATGGCCACATTAATAAGCTTTTCTGGCCAAGTTCCATAGCCGTATTCGGTCCTAATACCCCCCAAAATAATACGCCCCAAACCACAGTGATGGACCCAAATACAGTTTATGGAATAAGCAAACTTGCTGGTGAGCGCTGGTGTGCTTACTATTACGAAAATTACAACGTGGACGTCAGAAGTATTCGTTACCCAGGCCTTATAAGCTACAAAACAGAACCTGGCGGGGGTACTACGGATTATGCTGTTGCTATCTTTCATCAGGCTTTGGCCAATAATTTTTACGAATCATTTCTTAATCACGATACTTACCTGCCGATGCTTTACATGCCGGATGCCATTAAGGGAACCATCCAGATTATGGAAGCGCCCCAAGAAGCCATTAAAATCCGGTCCAGTTACAATGTAGCAGGTTTTAGTTTTGCACCGCAGGATTTGGCTTATGAGATCCAAAGACATTTAAGTGATTTTACCATTAATTACAATCCTGATTTTAGACAGCAAATTGCTGATGGATGGCCCTCATCCATCAATGATTCTAAAGCTCAAGAAGATTGGAATTGGAACCCTTCTTTTTCTTTTTCCGATATGGTAGAGGATATGATAAAAAATATTCAGGTAACCTCCAATTCGCTTTAACGTTTTAGATCTATGAAAATTGGCATTGTTTGTTACCCAACTTTTGGGGGAAGTGGCGTAGTTGCTACTGAATTAGGTAAAGCTTTGGCAGAAAAAGGCCACGAGGTCCATTTCATCACTTATAGTCAACCTGCAAGGCTTGAAAATTTTGGGAAAAACCTTTATTTCCACGAGGTCAATGTCCTCAATTATCCTTTATTCCAATATCCACCTTATGAATTGGCACTTACCAGTAAGTTGGTAGACATCATCAAATATGAGCAACTCGACTTATTGCATGTCCATTATGCCATTCCACATGCTTTTGCAGCTTTTATGGCCAAACAGATCCTGGAAACCCAGCATTATACCATTCCCATTGTTACCACTTTACACGGTACCGACATCACTTTGGTGGGCAAGGACGCTTCTTACGAATCAGCCGTTACCTTTTCTATCAACAAATCAGATGGGGTTACTGCGGTGTCTCAATACTTAAAAGACGCCACCTATAGCAATTTTGATATCGAAAATACCATAGAGGTAATTCCCAATTTTTTGGACCTTAAAGTATTTAACAAACAGGACTACCCAGATTTTAAAGCATCCATTGCTCCTAATGGAGAAAAGATCATATCTCATATTTCCAATTTCAGGGAAGTTAAAAGGGTTCAGGATGTGGTACGCATTTTTAGCGAAATAAGAAAAAACACTCACGCTAAATTGGTAATGGTTGGGGATGGCCCGGAGCGAGCCACAGCAGAAAAAATTTGTAGGGAATCTCCATTCTGTCCGGATGTTCAATTTTTGGGTAAGATCGATGCTGTCGAAAAGGTCTTATCCATATCAGACCTATTTCTATTGCCCTCCGAAAGTGAAAGCTTTGGTTTAGCAGCCCTTGAAGCAATGGCTTGTGAAGTTCCTGTAATTGCATCAAATACAGGTGGTTTGCCGGAAGTAATTATTAATCAAGAAAATGGTTTTACTTGTGATGTAGGCGATGTACAGGCTATGACTGAAAAGGGTTTATACTTGCTCCAAAATGAGGAACGTTTAAAAAAATTTAAAAAAGCTGCCTACGAAAGGGCCAAAAGCTATGATATTTATAAAATTCTCCCCATTTACGAGAATTATTACCAAACCATCCTCGAGCGAATAAAGGCTACTTCTCCTTAATTTGAAATTCAAGATCCAGCAATTCCCAATTTGCTCTTATTTCTATAGGTTCCGGATACTCAATTACACGCTCAGGCAAAGTCTTCAATGAAAAATTGCCGGGATCCCAACGTTTATTTTTGTTTTTATCAACTACAGCCCGCACATGGTAGGTTTTAGGCTTAAGCCAATTGAATCCCAATTTTCTTGAATTTTCAATGTACTTTTTCCTTATTATTTTATCTTGATCACTATAGAGGTAAATAATAACCGGGGCTTTAACATTTGTTTTATTAATGTTAAGCGATAAAACGCCATAGTTATTTTGATTTTCCACGTGAAACGTTTGATCAAAAGTTTGATTAGTCCTCCCGTACATATCATGAAAAGCACCTTCTTCCGCTTTAATTCTGTAGGATGAGTCCTGTTTTAGTTGATTTTTGATTTGTAGATTTCTTTTAGCAGGATTTGTTAATTTAAAATCAAACTCCCTATTTGTTTCTACAGAATCTTTCAAAAGGATAATTTGAGCAGGATTAAAAGAAGCTATCGGTGTTGGAAATCTTAATTGAAGTTCCTCACCTGGTATATAAGTACCATCACTAAAATTGGACCTGATTTTAAATGGCTGTTGGGTTAACGTATCTGCAGGACCTCTATAAAATTTTAATGATTGAGAAAAGTTATCATTAAAAATGGATGATTTAATTGAATCAGCCTTTAAATGATCATGCCATATTAGGGCAGAATCTTTCGTATGGCTTAAAAACTCACTGAATTGCCAACTTTTCTTTTTATTGCTGGTACCCCAATTAAAGTTGTAATAAAAGGTATCTATGGGTTTATTGAATTCAACCTTGATTTTACCTGGTTTTAATTCTTGTGATTTAATAACTTCTGGCTCAATTGGTTCCTCTTGGTATATCCGTATATCTTTAAGCGTTGTATCTTTTTTTAATTTGAGAAGGTCCTTTAAATAGCCAAATCGCTCTCCTTCATCCTTGCGATAATCATCATTTAAATCATCTAAAACATATAACCGGTAGTTATCTTTTTTAAGATAATCAAGTTCAAAATTTCCTTCATCATCAGTTAGCCCATAATAGAAAGGCCTTTCCTTGTAAATAGCTGAATCATGCAGGTTATTGTGAAGCAATACTTTTACACCTGAGGCAGGCTTAAGATCCCGGCCATTGACTATTTTACCTTTAACGCTTAAAGAATCAATGTAATCACCTGTGCTGAAAACATATTTAAATCCTTTTTTAGCATTCCCCTCATGGTAATCTTTGATGGTATTTCCAAAGTTGATGGTATACGTTGTGTTATTTTTCAAAGGTTCATCAATGAGGATCTTTAGTTTTTTTCCTCTAATTTTATATTCTGCTTGATACTTGAGTGGAGGCGAAATAATAACGTTTTGTTGAGGCTGATTTAATGTAAAAAATTCATCGAACTTAAGGGTTATTTCTTTTTGATCAAAGTTTTTGGTAAACAGGGCCGGATTGGCTGTTACTAACTTAGGAGGGGTTTTATCTTTTTCGCCACCTTTTGGAGCTACTTTAACAGCACAAGCCGCCAAAAGCATGATTCCTCCGATGATCGCAACTGCATGGATAGCCTTTTTCAAATTACCAACCCCTTATCTTCCCAAATAGACCAACAAAACGGAAATGTCAGCAGGAGATACACCACTTATTCTTGACGCTTGGCCAATGGTAGCCGGTTTAATTTCATCCAGTTTTTCTTTACCCTCAAATGACAAGGCCTTAATATTTTCAAAGTCAATGCTGGGATGAATTTTAATATCTTCCAGTTTATTCATTTTATCGACCATTTCATTTTCCTTTTCTATGAAATCGGCATACTTCATTTGAACACCAGCCTCATCTACAGTTTCATAGTCATATTGTTCAAGAAAATCAGCAACCTTTGGAATATGATGCCTAATCATGTGAATGTCAATGTGGGGCCTTTTCAAAACACTTAGTAATTTTACCTTTTGTTGAAGCGGTTTGGATTCTGCCGCATCTAAGACTTGATTTAACGCTTCTAAAGGTGCATTTTCCTTGGTAAAGAAATTTCTGATGGCATCAATATCCCGCTCCTTTTGTTTAACACGGTCATACCTTTCCTTTTCTGCCAATCCTAATTGATAGCTGATGGGCGTAAGCCTTAGATCTGCATTATCCTGTCTTAACAACATCCTATATTCAGCACGGGATGTAAACATTCTATAAGGCTCATCTGTACCTTTGTTAATCAGATCATCAATGAGAACGCCAATATAGGCATCCGACCTTTTTAGGACAAAAGGCTGCTTTCCATTAACTTTAAGATGGGCATTAATACCAGCAATTAAGCCCTGGCATCCTGCTTCTTCATAACCTGTAGTGCCATTGATTTGACCTGCAAAATACAAATTCTCTATGTATTTAGTCTCCAAGGTAGGTTGCAATTGCTGGGGTTGGAAAAAGTCATATTCTATGGCATAGCCGGGTCTGAAAAGCCTGGCGTTTTCAAACCCTCTTATCTTGCGTATCCCATCCAATTGTACATCAAATGGTAAAGACGTAGAAAAGCCATTTACATATACCTCAATGGTGTTCCATCCTTCAGGTTCTACGAACAATTGGTGGCTGTCTTTATCAGCAAATCGATCAATTTTATCTTCTATTGAAGGACAGTACCTTGGCCCAATGCTTTGCATCCTTCCGTTAAACATAGGGGATCTGTCAAATCCTTGTTTTAAGGTATCATGCACTTCTGCATTGGTATATCCGATGTAACAGCTTAGTTGCCGTTTAGGTGTTTCTGTTTCATCTGAAAATGAAAACTTTTCCGGGTTCTCATCTCCTTTTTGTTCTTCTAACTGGGAATAATCAATGGACCTTCCATCAATTCTGGGAGGCGTTCCAGTTTTCATCCGACCGGTTTTGAAACCCCGATCTAATAGTTGTTTACTTAAACCAGTAGCTGCCTGTTCACCTGCTCTACCACCACCAAAATTGGTTTCGCCTATATGAATGAGCCCATTAAGAAATGTTCCATTGGTTAGCACCACGGATTTTGCACTAAATTCCACGCCCAATTGTGTTCGAACACCTACAACCCGCTCACCTTCAAAAATGAGTTCCTTGCCCATTTCTTGCCAAAAATGGACATTTTCAATTTGTTCTAAGGTCAACCGCCAATATTCAGCAAATCTTAACCGGTCATTTTGCGTACGCGGGCTCCACATAGCAGGACCTTTCGACTTATTAAGCATCCTAAATTGCACCATGCTTTTGTCCGCTACAATACCTGAATACCCTCCTAAAGCATCGATTTCGCGGATAATTTGTCCTTTTGCAATTCCTCCCATGGCAGGATTACATGACATTTGAGCGATTTTATTCATATCCATGGTGACCAGCAAAACACTTGACCCCAATTTAGCAGCGGATGCTGCCGCTTCACAACCTGCATGGCCACCACCAACTACTATTACATCATATTCTTGTTGCATAATTGCAAGCTTTTTTCTCTATTTATTAATCATTTATTATTTAAAACCTGGTTCCTTTCAACGGTTATCTTATCAACTTTTGTGTTCTACGCATTTACTTAAATAGTGATCCTCTTTTTCTTTCATTTGATTTTTTTCAGCTTCTGTGCCATCTTGGTAGCCAATAAGATGCAAAAGCCCATGAACCATAACCCTCATCAGTTCTTGTTCTTCCGAAACATCGTAGCAATCACTGTTTTCTTTAACCCGGTCGTAACTTAAATAAACTTCCCCTTCTACGTTTTCATCTTCAGATAAGTTAAAAGAAATAACGTCTGTATAGTCATCCCGATCCAAATATTGTTTATTATAATCTCTTAATTCTTCATCATCAAGAAAAATAAAATTAACTCCAATGATATTAACCTTTTCCTCATTACCCACGCATGATAATGCGTTTTCCATAAAAGCCGAATCGGTTTCCAAACCACTATGTTCTGAATCAAAAAATTGAAAATTGGAATCCTTCATTTTAGTCAATCACATGTACCTCGCCTTTATGTACATTTTTTTCATTGTTCTTACCATAAATAATAATGACATACTCATAGGTTCCAAAAGGCACATATTCATCAGAATCTTGGAAAGTGCCATCCCACCCCTCACTTATATTATCCGTTTTATATACTTTTTGTCCCCATCTGTTGTATATCCGCATGCTGGAGCGTTCATAATCTATAAACCGTCCCTTTAATTTGAATTTATCAACGATACCTGTGGGATTCATAGCATTGGGAATAAAAACAATCGCGTCATTGTAAACGCAAACCACATTCGAGTTACTACTTGCTTTTATGCCAAATTCATTTTCGCTTTCTTCCCGAGCTACAATCCTATAGCAGATACCATCATCACTTACATTATCACTTTCAGGATAATCACTATATGCCAAGGGTCGGTTTCTTACGGTATCTATCGTATTCCACATTCCACTATCCGCTACGTTTATGTTTCTTTGCACTTCAAAATGACTTAGACCGCCAGCCCAATTAATGTATGGATCCCATGTTAATCCTTTTCTTTGATCGTCATTTTCAACCCTTAGTAACATATTCGCAGCTAAGTTGCTCCGATCATTTGTACCCCCACACAAATCCTCAGCTACAATCCTGTAAAATTTTCTTTCATCCCCTGGATTAATAGTGGTATCTACGTATTGAAAAGATGTTTGCCCATTGTAAGGAATTCTATCGATTGCCTGCATGGAGGAAGGCTGGGAACCGCGGTAAATGATAAATTCTTTAATACCACTTTTACGATCAATAAGCCAGTTTACTACTACATTACTGTCAACAACAGAAACATTACTTAAATACAGAAAGTTGGGTCTTATTACTATACTTACCCTAATGTTGACAGTATTAGATTTACTCGTTATTTTAGGATCACCATTTTTGTAAGCCCTTACAAAAAATTCATAATCAGTTTGATTTTGTACGTCCTTGATTTTGGTACTGGTAGCCAATCCATCTACTCCTTTTTCTCTTTCAAAACTACCGCTATCGTTGGTTCTTGAAAATACCGTTATTGAATCTACCTCCCAACCTTTGTAGTTACTCCAGCTCATATTGACAGTTCCATTACAGGAATCCTGACTTACTTCTAAATTAATAGAAGTGTGTGGGTTTTGGTTAATTTGGCTAATATTACCGCATGAATCCATTGCTGATATACGGTATTTTTCACTGCTTACTGATGGAGTGCCCTGGATAGAATCAATATATAGCGTGTTGGTCTTACCATAGACCGTATCCAATGATTGGGTTCTTCCATTGTCTTGATTCACATAGTCAATTATATAACCTTCAATATCTTCCTCAGAATTTTCTTCCCACCCAATAACAGGATTGTTATTTTCAATACTCACAGAGTCGATTAGGACAGGTGCAGGGGATTCTTTGTCTACCTTAACAGTGTCAGAATATTTAACGTTAGCACCCGAAGGACAATCCAATTCAGCTTCTATATAATAATTCCAATTGGCAACGTTATTCAGATTATTGGGTTTGTGCACAAAATTCTCAATTTCAGGATCACTAATACTATCCACAACCCTAAAACTTCCATTTTGCGTTTCCCTTACATGAATTTTATATTTATTAAAACCGTTGCAAGTGTCTGTCAGCTTATTCCAATAGATGTTAACTTTAGCACTACCTGATGCATTGCATATCCTATTTATCTCAAAACCAGCTACGGATGAAGATACAATGACCAGGAGGCTTAAAAGAATTCCACACTTCTTCATAATACAATAATTTTAAATTAGATTGCAAAAATCGCACAAAAAAATTTTTTCCAAAAATGAACCCTTCTAATAAAAAATCTCATTTTAATGAAAGCCAACCAAATTACCATCACTTCGAGAATAGCATCCGTTTGAACAAATTTCTATCAAATGCTGGTTTTACATCGAGAAGAAAGGCAGATGAATACATTAAGCAAGGGTTAATTAAGGTTAATGGTCAAAAAATCACGGAATTAGGCACCCGTATTAATCCTTCAGACATTGTTTTATTTAAAGACAAGCCAGTCACTTTTGAGAAGTTTGAATACGTTCTCCTTAATAAACCTAAAAATTATATTACAACTTCTCATGACCCTCAAAACAGAAAAAAGGCAATAGATTTGGTTGAAAACGCATCACCCTTAAAATTATTTCCAGTAGGTAGACTGGATCGAAATACTTCCGGGCTTTTACTATTTACGAATAACGGAGCTTTGGCCAATAATTTAATGCATCCATCTAAGCAAGTTGAAAAAATATATACCGTTAAACTTAACCAACCGCTTACTAAAGATAACAAAAAAGCATTGATACAGGGCATTCAATTGGAAGATGGGCCAGCATATTTTGATGCCATATCTTTCTTGTCCAACCAAAACCAGCGCTTATTAAATGTAAGATTACACTCTGGTAGAAACAGAATAATAAGAAGGATGTTTAAATCTTTGGGATATCATGTGGAAAACCTGGAAAGAATTGTTTATGCAGGTTTAACAAAAAAAAGACTACCACTTGGTAAATGGCGCAAATTAAATAATCACGAGATCAAGAAAATCAATAATTTACACAATCAAAACCAATCTCTATCATAAAAATGGTCTTTTAACCATAAGTAAGTTTTCAAACTACCCTGAACATGATATTAACAGCTTCATAACTATATAAAGACGACCTGAAGATGTTGGTTATTTAAACTTAACACATGTTGATTCTACCCATAACTTTTTGGCAAAGAAACTATAACCTCTTTATTTTTTGTTAATTATGTGTAGAAATAATTTTAAAAAACCATTTTAAAAGCACAGAGCTTTATAAATGCTAACAAATTAACATGCCTGATGATGGTTTATTTTAAAATTAATATTTATAAAAATAATCATGGCATGTTAAGTTTAGAGCCAATATAGAACAATCAGGATTGTGGTAATCCATAATTAGCTCTATTCGTCAATTTTAAAATGTAAACAAAAATTTTAAGTTAATTTTATTTATTTTTTGTTAAATTTTGTTTAAAATTGAAATTCGTTTTATTAACTAAAAGTCTGTTCAAAATGAGGAATCTTAGTACAGTCATTTTATTAGTGTTTTCTGCATCGTTGATTACGATGAATGCAAATGCCACCCATTTCATGGGTTCGGACATGCAATGGGATTGTCTGGGCAAT
>CAZLQF010000049.1:0-16818 GCA_964561545.1 uncultured Sphingobacteriales bacterium | reverse complement strand
AAAGTAACCCTGTGATGATTTTTCTGTCGGGGGTGTATCAAAACAAAAAATTAGTTACTAATTTTTTGTTTTGATACACCCCCTGAACATAGCACCAGTAATGCTGAATTCCTTTGGGCAGTAAATATTTAACCCCCTTATTAGAAGCCTTAATACCTAAAACGAACCCCTACTTTTTATCCGAAGCTTAATATTTCAATGTGTAGTTTATAGGACAAGTTCATTTACGCCCGGACCAGGAATTCTGAAATGCTATCAATAATTAGCTTGTAGTGGCTACAAAATCCCTTATTATTAGGCCTTTAATCCTTAATAGTAGCGAGCTTAACCCTTGTAACACTTTCGAAAGTTTGGTTTAAGAACTTCATTTGAGAAAATAAAGCCCAATTAATACAAATTGCACCATGAAACGAAAACCGATGGATTTTGTTATCAAATTAAATTTTACTTATGGAATACATTGGTATTATCAGCCAAATTATCATTGCCCTTGGCATTTATAACGTTTGGCTGCTCCGTTCAGGTAAATCAACGAACTACAGGGGTGGGGATGCAGCAACTATTACAGAAGAGTTTGCTTATTATGGATTACCTTCTTGGTCTGTTTACGTGGTTGGCTTTTTGAAATTGTTGGCAGCAACCCTTTTGTTATTTGGTATTGCTTTCCCAGTAGTGGTTGAACCAGCTGCCATAGCAATGCTCTTGCTCATGGTAGGCGCTTTTGTTATGCACTTAAAAGTCAAAGACCCAATACATAAATCCTTACCGGCCGTTTCCTTATTGGTGCTGTCTATTTTAGTATTGTTGGCTTAAATGATCAGCTAAGCATCAGTCAAGCTTTGGGTATATCAATGATAGATATGAACGGTTGATGAGCATCGCCCAATATCATACTACCAATTACCCTATTTTAAGCCCTAAACATTTCGTTGGAAGCTTAACATTTATTGGGAAAACCTGCTTGCTAACAATCATAATGTTGCCAAAATAGCGTATTAAACCCTAATCTGAATTTTCACCCTGGTCCCAGTTATCAGGAAAAGCATCTGGGCGGGCATACGGATATTGAGCTATTTTTCGGATCTGGTAATAACTATTAAGCCCGGAAATTCCAATATCACCGGCTTTCTCAAGATCTACATGCCATGCCTCCAAAATTGTCTCATCAGGGATCGTCAGATGTTCTACCGACCCAACGACCATCAGGGTATTGTTAATTGGAATAGGTACCGTTTGCTCCCATTTCATACCCAATTTGATACGACTTTCCTGGACAAAGGGCGCTGGAAAATCATTCATCCATTCGTGTGTTAAATCGCATTTATCAAATTCTGAAGCTTCTGATGGAAGCTTGGCTGATGTGTAATGCGCGCGCTCTGTAAAGGATTCATGGATGTGATTGATGGTGTAATAACCCACTTGCTGAATGTTGTCATAGGTGTCTCTTTTAACCTCTTGATTGGGCCTTAAAACCATGCCCAGTAATGGAGGATTGCTTCCCAGATGAATGACTGAGCTAAAAATAGCAACATTTAGAATTTCTTCAGGGGATTGGGTACCTATGAGGTTAGCGGATTTTAGGCCTGATATGGCATTGACCAAGTTAAGCCTGTGAATCCGCTCTGTATTTTGAATATCTGTACGGTTTAAGTACATAACAACAGTAAAATAGGCCAAAGCCTCGCATTACAAATATCGTATTTTAAATGCTTGTAACGGAAAATTGTTTAGATTATCATTAGAAGCAGATAAAATTTTGAGCTTCAACAATTGGTTTAAAGTGTTTTAAATATAGCCTTGGGTTAAACATCTCATAACCCAAGGCAGCGTCTTTGCTTTTTAACTACAAACCTTATTGCTGTTGAGGCCTTTTAACGCACTGAAAATACTTTTTTGCTGGCCAGTTGACCACCTGTTTTTGTGTTAAGCACCCTTATATAGTAAAATTGGCTGGATTGCTCAGGTATTGAAATTTGAACCTTTTGCTGGCCACTGGAAGCAGATAATGAACGATGCCCTAATCTTTGGCCATAACTGTTAAACACCTCAAATACCAAATTTTGGGATTTTACCCCATTAAAGCTTATCTGTAAATTTGATTCATTTACTTGAATGCCTTCAAAACCAAACTCCTTTTGCTTCCCAATGCTAATTGCTTTAATGGAGGAAGCGGAAGTACTACCATCGAAATCTGTTTGCCGTATTTTGTAGTAATAGGTACCAGGCCTGGGCACTTGATCCATATAATTATAATTCGTAGCACTGACTTTAGTGCCTTGTCCTTGTATTCTTCTTACAGGTTGAAAGTTCTGGTCCTGAAAAGCCCGCATAACAGTAAAAAAGTCATTGTTGGTTTCTGATGCCGTTTGCCATTTTACTTCAACCTGAAGGTTGTTTTTATCAATAAGATGAAAACCCGCAAATTCTACAGGGAGGGCCCCACACCCTTTATCATCTAGAAAATTGCCATTGGTTGATGAAGTTGTTGGGTTGCTGAGACTTTTAACGTTGTTTGAAAGCTTTGATTGATCCATGGCAAAGTTTGAATTGCTTAAAGTATTGCTTAATACATTAGAGGTGTTTAGAGAATTCATACTTAAGGATTGTGATTGGGAACAGCAATTGTTCCCCTTGTTGCTTTCCATTAGGTAAAAATTACCACTACCATTGGTGTAGTCCGAAGATTGTGTTTTGCCTACATTGAAGTAATTACTGTCAAGCTTGGTAATGGCATTACTATAATCTGTGCTACCTCCTCCGCTCTCAATGGCCCAATTAATGGTATCCAGTCCGCTATCGGTTTGAAAGGAAAGCATTTTATCATTCCCGTTTTTACCCGAAAAAGTATATTCCTTAGATTCAATATTTAAATCCTTTGCCTTTTCTGTATTACCAGAGCCAAATTCTTTGATATTGGATACGGGATCATCAGCGCTGGAGGGATTTTTAGTATCGTGATCCAATTTCATAACAAAAGCAGTCTTGGCACTTAAATCAGTACCCTGGAATTTGCCGGTTCCTGCAGCTACTATTTTATTGCTATCCACTTCCACGTCATTGAGTCCTTGAAAATTGGAGCCGTCATTAACAGATGCTCGATAAATAACATCAGAGGGCGTATTGTTAGAAAAGTTCTTTTTCAATTGGTATATAATGCCTATTCCACTATTGTTTTCCTCTTTTCCTACCACCCAATAATCCCCTTGTGAATCCTGTTCAAGGGCAATTCCGTAATTGGTATTGTCTGTTCCGTATACTATTTCTTTTTGGATGTTAAATGATGTATCACTTATAGAACATTCCATCACAAAAGTCATAACGCTGTTTTGGCCCACGGTTGTTTTGGTCCGTCCAGTTATGGCCAAATTACCACTATTGTTAACTATGACATCATAAGCCACATCAAGGTCGCTATTGCCTATATATCTATTATTAATAACGGATCCATTGGCGGTGTCTACTTTTAACAGGAGAATGTCCTTATCTCCATCTTTTTTTGTAAAACCCACCATATAAAGATCTCCTTGGTGCATTGTTAATGCTTTTACCGTCTCCTGTTTATCTGTACTTCCGTAACTCTGAACCCACTCTTTTTGTAAGTTCCCTTCTTTAAACTTCATTAAATAAGCATCACCACTGTTTTGAGCCGTTTTTCCTGCCACGTAAATAGGCCCGTTACCTGATGCAAAGACATCTTGAGCTTCTTCAACACTGTTACTGCCAAACCCATAACATCCTTCCTGAGCTTTTAATAAGTTTGGGATTAAAAAAATTAAAACCAGAAAAATAAAAACATTTTTGCTAAATGTCTGGTAACCAGTAAATAACCGAATGGCCCAGCCACACTTGAGGGACGTAAAATCATAATAACACATAATTCTCTCCATTTTTAATTCCTAATTTTTTACTACTTTCCTATGAGTGTCTTCAAGAGAAGATTTTATTAAATTTCTTTAAGGTTCTCCTAAAGACAGCAATCCAAATTTTATTCAACAAAGGTAGGGTGATTATCAGGTAAGTAAATATCAATATGGCGTTATTGGTAACACCATATTTTTGCAATTCAACATAAAAGTTAGTCTTGTAATCCTCTATGGATATACAATTTTATTTAAGCTTTGAATTTTTCCTTAGTAACTATTTTTGGGGCATAATGGTTTGTAGAGGCCCATTACATATTTATCATTCAGCCCAAACAAAGCAATGGACAATTGCTGAAGCAATTGAAATTATATAAATTGCTGGACAACGCTTGATCCCAGCATTAGGCTCATGCTTAACAGTGATTTTTTCGCAAGCCTTCATAAACCTCGCTCCCTTATTTATCTTGGTCGCAGCGATGCTAATATTTTTAGCTTTAAAAAACCATCCTAAGCAATAACAAGGAATTTTGCACTAAAACGTTGAAAGCATAGTTTGATCAATTAAAATGTTTTCAGCCATCTGGTTTTAGTGAATTATAAAGTGCTTACAGACCTTGCATAAATACCCATGGTACTAAATTGTAATTTTAAGCCCGGGAAAAAAATTCATCTTATTCAAAAAACATTATTTCATTGGGAATAGCTTTTGACTGGCTACCTTCTCCCCACTATTTTCATTAACGATGCTTAAATAATAGAACTGTTGGGGTCGGTCTGGTAGCGAAAATTGAAGCGTTTGGACATCCTCACCAACCGAAAATGATCGTTGATCCAATCTTTGGCCATAACTATTAAAAACCTGTAGAACAAGGTCCTGGTAGCTTCCACTTTCCACGCTTATTTTCATACCGGAACTACTCATCTTAACTTGTTCTATTTTGAATTCTTCCGAATTGCCAATAGAAATGGGTTGGATTTGAGAACATGAGGTGCTACCATCGAAATCGGTTTGTCTTATTTTGTAGTAATAAGTGCCCGATTCCGGGACCCTGTCAAGAAATTGATAAGTATTACTGGAAGTTACTGTTCCTTGCCCATCTTTGCGACCTACTGGCTTAAAATGTTTGTTTTCAGATGCCCTCAAAACGGTAAAAAAGTCATTGTTGGTTTCGGAAGCGGTTCGCCATTCTACCTGGATTTGCTGATCAGCATTTTTTGAAAGGTTAAAGCCCATAAATTCTACGGGTAAAGCACCGCAACCACTGCCATTCTCGAAAGCTCCACCAGTTGAACTAGTGGTAGTACTTGATAAGGTACTTTGATTGCTTTTAAGTTTTAATTCATCAATGCTAAAAGAACTATTGCTCGGATTGTTAGTTAATGTTCCAGATTGATCCAGGCTTACATCCTGGAAAGTATTGCTTGTGCTGTTACCACAACAATTAGAACCAGCGTTTGTAACACTAGTTAAAAAGAAATTACCACTACCATTGGTATAGTCAGAGGATTGGGATTTGCCAGCACTGAAATAATTTCCGGAATTGAGCTCAATAACGCTATTACCATAATCTGTACTTGATCCTCCCATTACTTGATTCCAAATTACGGAGCTAAAGTCGGTTTTGATCTTAAAACTTAGCATTTTGTCATTGCTACTGTTTCTTCCGGTAAAAGTGTAACCGCCGCTGCTGGTGGTTAAACTGTTAGCCTTATCAGTGTTACCGGTTCCAAATTCCTTCATTTGGGTGACAGGAGCATCCGCATTGGAAGGGTTATTTTGATGGGTATGGTCCAACTTGATACCAAAAGCAGCTTTAGCACCGATGCTACTATTTTTTTCGACACTATTGGCAAATTTTCCGCTTCCCCCCGTAATTACGTGATTACCATTTTCTTCTATATCATAAAGTTTTTGTTTATTATTATTATTATCAGTTACCAAAGCCTTGTAAATGATATCATTCTGGGTATTGTTCGAGAAATTTTGATTTAATTTATAGATTAAACCTGAACCATTATTATTTTTATCATCTCCAACCACCCAATAATTATTATCCGAATCCTGTTCTAAAGCAATACCGTCATTGGTACTTCCAGTACCATAAGCGAATTGTTGATTGATGGTAAATGAACTACTTGTCATCGAAAAATTTATAATAAAAGTTAAAACGCTGTTAGCACCGATTGTGGTCTTGGTATGACCCGCGATAGCTAAATTACCACCATTGGTCTCTATTATATCATTGCCAATGTCTATGTTACTCCCTCCTAAAACCTTGTGGTTTTTCACATTACCATTTGAACTATCTACCTGCACAATAAATACATCTTTATTACCAGCCTTTTTGGTATATCCGGTAAAAAAATAATCTCCATTGTGCTCAACAACTGCTTTGGCTAAATCTTGATTATCTGTCCCGTAAGTCTGCTCCCAAATTACATTTTGTCCATCATGTTCGAATTTCATCAAGTAAGCATCACCATTGTTTTGGCTAGTTTCACCAGCCACTAAAACCCCATTATTGGTTTCTAAAACATCATGAGCTTCTTCATTATTACCCGTTCCATACCCGTAACAACCGCCGTTTTGGGCAGTTGTAAAAAAAGGAGTAATTGTTACAGCCAACCCCAACAACCAGATTTTAATTATTGAAATCTTGAAACTAAAAATTTTATCTTTCATAATTAACAAGCTTTTTCCATTTTTTACAATACTTACTTAAGCTCTAAAGAATTTGCAACTTCAAAATTACCGCCTTAAAATCCTTAATTTGATTGGAATAGACTGACAGACCCCCTAATTCTATTAGTGGAGAAAAAGCATAGATTGATAAAAATCTTTTATGTTTATCTACTGATAGTCTTTTAAAGAATCCTTATGTGTTTTTGCCTATAGTTAATAATGATTCAACGATTTGAGCAACCATTTAATCTAAATTAAAACATGATTGGCTAAAGCGGGCTTCAGTAGCTCCTATATACTTAATAAGCACCATTATTTTGCCTTAACCGCATTCCACCTACCATTCCATTTTACCAATTAAGGTTGGTTTAAAAAAGCCCCCCATTTAAACCCCCTTCTGATTTTAGATGTAAAGCAGTAATTTTCCATGACCCCCATTGGCTACAAGCTTCAAACAAGTAAATAGCATTTCGCTACAATCCTTTTCCATTTCTGTTAAAAACTTTTTTGAACTTACCATGATTTGTTTGATTGTTGCTAAGAATTTTATGAGCTGGAACCTATGATGTATTAGGAATTCAGTAAATAAGAGCATTCAGCGCGCTTTTTTTAATCCATTGCTGTCTTTTGATAGCTCCATTCTTTAAAAGCAAAGGTCCAACTTTAGCGGTTATCCACATTTCAGGATCAAAGGGATATTATTATCCTGCTAATTCTTGCTTATCAATTGGTTAATACTATTCGGTGCATGGTTGCTCAGCAAGGCATCCATCATGACTGGCAAAACATTTTGCTCAGATTATCTACCCAGACAATACAGGAAATAGAAAACCCGACCCATAAAAATACGATTCATATTCGAGAACCGACAAAACCGAATGAAAAAGTTCAAAAAATTTATGAAGCCACTAACTGTCAAAAGAAACAGGCAGTGGTAAGAATATTTGTATTGTACCATAAAAAATAGGTATGCTTGATATTCAGTGATTGATAAAAATAATTGGAAAAATTGGGTTAAAATACTTTTAGGCATGGTTTTAGTGATTTAGAAAGTGCTTACAAACCTTGCATAAATACCCATGGTACTAAATTGTAATTTTAAGCCCGGGAAAAAATCATCTTAATCAAAAACATTATTTCATTGGGAATAGCTTTTGACTGGCTACCTTCTCCCCACTATTTTCATTAACGATGCTTAAATAATAGAACTGTTGGGGTCGGTCTGGTAGCGAAAATTGAAGCGTTTGGACATCCTCACCAACCGAAAATGATCGTTGATCCAATCTTTGGCCATAACTATTAAAAACCTGTAGAACAAGGTCCTGGTAGCTTCCACTTTCCACGCTTATTTTCATACCGGAACTACTCATCTTAACTTGTTCTATTTTGAATTCTTCCGAATTGCCAATAGAAATGGGTTGGATTTGAGAACATGAGGTGCTACCATCGAAATCGGTTTGTCTTATTTTGTAGTAATAAGTGCCCGATTCCGGGACCCTGTCAAGAAATTGATAAGTATTACTGGAAGTTACTGTTCCTTGCCCATCTTTGCGACCTACTGGCTTAAAATGTTTGTTTTCAGATGCCCTCAAAACGGTAAAAAAGTCATTGTTGGTTTCGGAAGCGGTTCGCCATTCTACCTGGATTTGCTGATCAGCATTTATGGCATCCTAACTAATTTCAATTTGGAAGTTTATTGAACTGGTAAAATCACGCTCTAATCTAAAATTATTTGCTGTTTAAATCCATAGATTAAATTATTAAGTTCATCTAATTTATAGATTGATTAGTCGAAAAGATAAATCAATAGTTGCAGTCGATTATAAATTTGCATTTTAATAGGAATAAAGGAATACCTAAAAGGCATTCCTGCTGAAGTTGGCACAACAATTAAAAAGTTAAAAAAGTCAAGGGATAGCGTAGGAATAAAAACAGCTTTAGGGAATTTAACTTATAGGAATAAAAAATCATTGTAAATGCCGAAGATCAATCAATTTGTAATAAATCAAAGGACTATTCTTTAGAACAAAATAAATTTTCTTATGTGCGTTAAAAAAATGAAAGAAAGAATTTATCTCCAAAAGGGGTTACAAAGTTTAGTAATCCTACCTGCCCTTTTAGTCTTGTTAGGGTTGGTTCAAAAAGGTTATTCAAATCCCAATTATGATACCCTGGATTGTTCTCATTCTGGTGATCAGATTCTGGCTTTAAATCAAGGTGAAAAATTGGATGGTACTACTATACAGCCAAAGCGTTCAAATCCCGCCAATGCTTTAGGCGCACCGAGGTATGATACCTTCTTTAGCCTGGGGTTTAACGATAACCCTTTTATAACAGTGGCCTTTGACAGTTTTATGACTGGAGATTTGACCATTTATGAAACTACCTGGAACGGGACCAATTACCCAGAAAAGGCAGATGTTTTGGTTAGTAAAGACCAAACCAATTGGGTTTATGTAGGAGAAGCTAATAACCAAAACAATTTAACCGGAGACATTCATCCTACTACTTTTGGACTGGATTCTATTCGATTTAAATATGTTAAGGTGGTAAACACCACTGATTCTGCGCAAGCACCGACCGCATCAGATGGGTTTGACTTGAATGCAATTTGCGCTGAACGAGTTGCTCCTATTCAAGCTTTGAATCCTGAACCGGATTGCAAACACTATGTTAAGCAAATACCAAACTATAAGCAGGGAACTTATAACAATGGCCAATCCATCATTCCTGTTCGATCGAACCCCCAAAATGCCTTGGGCAGCCCATCATTGCCTATTTACAGCCTTGGCTACAAGAACAACCTGAATCAAAAACCATATGTGATTTTGGGATTCAATGATACGATGACCGGTAAGTTATCCATCTATGAATACAATGACTATCCTTTGGAAAAAGCCCAGGTTTATGTAAGTAAGGATACAACCAAATGGACTTTTGTTGGCATAGCCCACAACTACAACCATGCTTTTGGTCAAAATTATTCAACCACTTTTAACCTTGACTCCTTAAATTACCAATACGTAAAATTGGTCAATACAACGCCCAAGCATATATGGGGGCCTAAGGGAGATGGTTTTGACGTGAATGCCGTTTGTGCTGAAAATAAGGCTTCTGACCAAGATACCGGTAATTTATTTTGCTATGATACCTTGAACAAAAAAGCGTGTAATCAATATACCCTTCCCAGTGGTTCCCAAACCATAACGCAGGGTGGTACTTATAAAGACACGTTATCAAGCCAGAACGGATGTGACAGTATCCTTACCATAAATCTTTCTTTTGGAGCACCCAACTCATCAACAATTAACCGGACCGCTACCGGTAGTTATACGGTCCCGAGCGGAGATGAAACCTATTCCATCAGCAATGCCAGTAGTGGCTTTGCTTTTACCCTAAACCAACAACTTAAAAGTTTAAAAGCGGATAGTGCCCAGGTTAAAACCTGGCAAACCGGGGGAATTAAAGCTTTTGGGCCTGGCGTTGTAGATTTTGATGGGAATGGTGCTGTGGACGTACCGCTTGTGAAAAATAAAAACCAAATTTTACTTTGGGACCGGTCCAGCGGAATTCATGATACATTGGACGTTAGCAGTAAGCCTTTAAGGACCAATAAAACACTGCTTTATGAAGGTTATTGGAATGGTTCCGGGCCTTCCATATTTTATGCCGGCTCTAATGAGCAAAATATCTACAGGGTGCGCCCGGGTAGCAATCCTACCAAGGTTAAATTTGCCGGAAATGGCACTAATGGCGTTTATGGCATTGCCGATTTTGATGGTGACGGCAATGAGGAATTGGTATTTGCGGATGCTTCCCAAACTGTGCGTTATATTGATGACAATGGGGTTATTAAATCAACTGGGGTTACCATTGGATCAAATAATGGCCTTGGTTTGGGAACGCTTGCAGATTTTAGCGACAACTGCAAAGCCAGTGCACCCATTGTGAATGGTAGTAATGAAATTCAACTAATCGGCCCCAATGGCGTCAGAGCTACAATCATGCCGGCCAATACGGTAGAAGCGAAAAAAGCACCCATCGCCAGCCTGGATGTGGATAATGACAATGAATCCGAAATCGTCTTCCAAAAAGGGGATGCTCCTTTACGTGACCGCTTAATGTATGTGGATGATGTCAGGGGAAATAATGTAACGAAATTTGTAAATGACAGCGCAGGCAATAAAATCAATGTGGATGATGAGCGTGGAGTGGTCGGCATTGGTAAACCCAACAGCCTGGGAAGTGGAAAATGCGTGGGTGCTGTTAAAGATACCCTTGCCAATGAATTTGGTTGTGACAGCATTATCACGATCAATCTCACTTTAACGCCCATTAAAAATCAAGTGAATGATGAAAATACCGGGATAGATCAAGGTGAGAGGCGCCATTTAAAAGCTTATCCCAACCCGGTTAAAGCAGGATCTATGCTTACCATCCAACGTTCGGAAACCCAAAAGCCATCTCAAGAAGTTAAGCTTTTGAATTCCCGGGGACAAATAGTTAAACGGGCGAAATTGCAAAAGGAGCAACAAGTATCAAGAATTAATACATCTGGGTTGTCAAAAGGAATCTATTTACTCAAAACAAGTGATCAAAAGATTCAACGCATCATTATTCATTAACTGAATTTATCCAAAGCCCATTCAGGGTTTTTAATCTTTTGTTTAAAATCAAAATTGGGAAATTCCTTGAGCGGGTCTGTAAAAACCGAAAAAGTAAAAATTATTTCGGTTTTGGCAGACCCGTTTTTTATAAGGAACCAGTAAAGAAGGATTTTGAATAGGCATGGATCAAAGCTAACAAATGGAATAAAAAATTAAATCTTACACAGAGATTTCAGAGTTCTTTGACATTAAACCTATTGAAAATCAAAAGCTCGACTTCAATCCTCTTAGTAAGATAAAATTGGACATTGGGTACTAACTCATATTAGAATCATGAAACCTTCTTGGTACTATTTTTTTGAGCAAAAAATTTTGGAATAAAACCTTTGGTTCCTACGGGACATTAAATATTGGGATTATCCATTGTTGTCTACCAATCTATTGTTCCTAAAAGAACAAAAAAGGCTGCATTTCTAAGTTGAACCATAAATCATATTGAAACCTTCCTAAAAATTTTCTGCCCAATTCGATGGCTCTGGGAGGAGCCACATAATGGTAGCATATAAAATCATTCGAGTTAGCAGTGACAGTAGGTACAACAAGTAAAGTGTATAATCAATCTTCAACGTCAATGCTTTTATTTGTAGCTTGTATTGTTTTGCCGTATCTATTTAATTATTGCCAATCCTGTGAATTTAAGACTAAAAATTGCTCACATTAAATTAGGGCCAGCACAATCCTCTCCTTAAGAGCTGGCTTTTTTCTTCAAAACTTTTATGCGAACCTGCCATTATTAAAATCCCACAATATTTTAGGCGGCTTCCCAATTGCCGCTGGTGTTGTTCACACGGACGATATTGGTGAAATAAGCGCTAAAAGACTTCAAAACCTTGATTTTTCGGATTTTGAAACCTACGAAGTAGTTGGGGCCAAAGATTAAAGCATGGCTGAAGCTGGTCTTATTTTTGAAGGAAAAACGGGCTTGAGCTGCGTTAATTATGTACCAATTGTTTACGGTGATGCCAAGCAAGGAATAATTCAAATGGGCATGTTTCAAAGCTTGGCGGATAATTATCTCACCTTTTCGCAAGCCGTTAATAATGGTAAATTGTGCGAAAATTAGGAACGAAAACCGGAAAATGCGATCAGGCTAAATTTAGATGATTTTGCTGCCGAAGAGCTGGCACTCGCCTTCCAGCCTGTTTAACCGAATCAACCTTCAATCCCCCGGATAAACCCATTAATCAAGGCTTTAGTAATTGCATTAACCTTATTTATACAATCTTTTAAAGGGGCTATTACGTATCAAACATCTCAAAACGATCAAAATATTCCATCGCTGAATTGGATCAATTGCGTTTTAAAAGCTTTTACCTTTGCGAGGTCACATTTCTGTTTAGCTTTGAATATAATACTCACTGCAATACCAATTTTAAGCCCTTCGATCTATTCATATTTTTGCTAAATATGTAGATTCGCTCAATAATCGTGTTAAAGTTGTAATAGTAAGGATTGGTTTTTGAAGGCTTTGGTCACCCATTAACTTAGCCCAAAAATGCGTATAGGTAGTACAGGTTCCATAATGCATCAACCAAAATTATCAAAGCAATCGGTAGCTTTCCTGCCGAACCTCTTAACCAAGATCGTGTGGTTATTGTTCCTGGTTAGCGCTGGCTTGTCTTTACTCTATAGCAATCAAAACCATGATTGGACCTGGAACAACCTTTTCACCATTGATGGTTTGACGCTTGTAATGTGGATGGCGGCCACTTTTTTCAGCGGAATCGTTTACAGCTATTCTCTTCGTTACATGGCGGGCAACCACCATATCAACCAGTTTTTTGCTACTTGTTTTGGCTTTACACTGGCAGTGATGCTCTTAACTGCTTCGAACCACCTCTTGGTATTCATCCTGGGATGGTTGTTCATGGGCCTTTTCATGGCCCGATTAATTGGCCATAACCGTAATTGGGGTGAAGCACGTATAGCCGGACGTTATGCCATGTGGTATTTTATCGCAAGCACTTTGATTCTTATAACTGGAAGTGGATTATTGGTTCAAGTAACCGGTAATACCTCTATTGAATCAATCATCTCAGCTTTAAGTTACTCATCCAGCATTCCAGTTACGATAGCAGCGCTTTTAATGGTTCTGGCCGCCATCATCCAATCTGCCATTTTTCCTTTTCAAAGCTGGTTGATGTCATCCATGACCACTCCAACACCTGCCTCGGCTTTAATGCATGCCGGTTTTGTTAATGCTGGTGGTATCCTGCTCACCCGTTTTGCACCGCTCATCCATTATACTGATTTAATGGGGTTCATTGTTATCATTGGTGGTATTGGGGCACTTTTTGGTAAATTCTGGAAGTTCGCCCAATCCCATATCAAACGCAAGTTGGGTTGCTCCACGGTTTCCCAGATGGGTTTTATGCTTCTACAATGCGGGCTTGGTTTTTTTACAGCTGCCGTCACCCATTTGGTTTTGCATGGTTTTTACAAAGCTTATTCGTTCTTGTCTGCTGGTAGCCGTATAGAACATACCATTCCCAGCCAAAAGGACCGAACAATTGCTAAAGGGGTAAAATTGCCGGTTATTTTAATTAGTGGAATCCTGGGTGGGTGGCTGTTCACAGTCCTTACTGGCAAAGGGCTTCAACTAAATAGCGGGGCGCTGTTAACCTTTGTAGTCGTATTGACCATTATTCATGGGACACAGGATATTATCAAACGAACCAAGATTCCGATCTGGATTCGCTTAGTGGGTATTCCCTTGCTCATCGTGCCTGCTGTCGCAATCTATGCCTTGTTTTTTAATACCATTTCCGGCTTGTTAGAAGGGATGCCAATGGTGGACCAGCCTACCGTATTAACCTGGCATCATGGTTTGGTTACGGGTTTGTACTTAATGGCTTTTTTGGCCATTGAGTTTGAGTGGTATAAGAAAAGCAAACGGCTTTATGTGGGTTTATTAAATGTTTCACAACCTAATGCCCAAACGGTTCTGAAATATAAAAATTAACAAGATGGGGCAACGGAAGACCATTGATCAAACCATCGAGGAAGCAGCCGCTAAAATTCCGAAAGCTTGGCCTTTGTATGCTTTTGTTACCTCCAATCCGCTGGCAGGTTTTGAAAACCAACATTTTGAGGATGCAGTACGTCAGGCCAGGCAATTGTTCAATGCCCGAGGCTTCCCATCTCCTTTTATATTTCGCAAAGCGTGGCAAGAAGGCCATATTAATCCAGAACAGTTAAAATCGCTTTTAGCCTACTATGAGATTAAACATACCCCGGAAGAACACTTAAGCATCCTCGAGGAGAAGGCAGCTGAAAACCTTTTTGAGCCTAATTCTATGCACCAGCTTGATTGCTTGATGGCTAAATGGCTTTCGGCATTTATAGATGAAGGGGTCGCAGAATGGTGGATGCCAGGTCGCCAAAGTGGTTTTTACAAAGCTTGGAAAGCGCTTGCCCCTTATGACCGTCAAATTCCAAAGGCCGATCAATTAAAATCCCTTCCCGATGATCTCTATGAAGCCATAGAGCAAGTGCTTAACGAGTACGCTATCGACCATTGGGAAAGCCTCATCAATGAGGAAATAGCGGCTTTGCCTGGATGGACGGGCATGATCAAGTACAGGCTTGAGGAACAGAACCGCTGGCAGCAAAAATATCCCATTACATTGGCTGAAATGTTAGCTGTGCGTTTATCATTGGCCAGTCACCTGGGTTATGATTTAACACCAAAAGTTATCCATTCATCCTCAGAAGCGTTGATGGCTCCGGAAAGAATATGGCTGCTGGCATGGGAGCAAACCTATCACCAGAACCTGACGGAGGGTATACAGCAATACTTATCGCATACTGGGCAGCAAGACCAGAAAGCTGATGCCCAATTGGTGTTTTGTATCGATACGCGATCAGAGGTAATGCGGAGGCATGTTGAGCAAACCGGGAATTACGAAACATACGGCTATGCGGGTTTTTTCGGTATTCCCATGAATTACAGGGCTTTCCATTCCAGCCTGGTAAGGAAATCCTGTCCGCCAATTTTAAATTCAGCTTACCAGGTTACCGAGGTCACAAATGACGCACACATAAGCAATGCTGCCCAATACAACCTTTGGAACCAGTTGCATAAAGCTTATCTGCAGCTTATTAATACCTTTAAAAACAACGTACCTGCCTCCTTTGGTTATGTTGAGGGTGCAGGCGGCTATTATGGGATCGGTATAACGGTACAAACATTGCTCCCAACCTTCTTACACCGGCTCACCAAAAACCTCAAGCAAAGGATGCCGGACCCAGTGAAGTTTTGTTTGCCTTCCATCAAAAAGTTAACTGATCAGCAATTGACCCATGAAGGGGCTCCAAATCTTTCCATGGAGGAAAAAGTAGCTTGCGCCAAAGCACTTTTTGACCTTACCGGGTGGCAGTATTTCTCCAGACTGGTGGTATTGGTAGGGCATGGCAGCCAAACCACCAACAATCCGTTTGACTCCAGTTTGGATTGCGGAGCTTGCGCAGGTAGCCCCGGCCGTCACAATGCAAGGACCTTGGCTTTACTTTGCAATGATCCTGAAGTGCGAAAAAACCTGGCTCAACAAGGGGTATCGATACCTGAGGAAACATGGTTTGTGGCAGCCGAACACAATACCACTACGGATGAAATCGAACTATTTGATGCTCACGTTCCCAAAACCCACCAACAAGCGTTGGAATCCCTTAAACAAGACTTGCAAAAAGCCCGGTCGGCTGCTACTGAAGAACGGGTAAAATCTATGAGGAAGCGCAGCAAGGATTCCCTGAAGGAAGTGAACAAGCGATCCTCAGATTGGGCAGAGACTCGTCCTGAGTGGGGGCTGGCTGGCAATGCTGCTTTCATTATTGGGCCACGAACGCTAACGCAAAATCTGAACCTCAACGGGCGTTGCTTTTTACATACCTACGATTGGGTAACAGATCCCGATGGCCAAGCGTTGGCTGCTATCATGCAAGGGCCAATGGTTGTGACGCAGTGGATTAACAACCATTATTACTTTGCCAGCGTTGACAATACTGTCTTTGGAAGCGGAACCAAAGTGACTCAAAACGTGGTAGGCAAATTTGGCGTTGTACAAGGCAATGGTGGGGACCTCAAACCCGGGCTGCCCTCGCAATCGCTCAATGTAGACGACCATCATTTCTTCCATCAGCCTTTGCGCCTGATGGTTCTCATCCATGCACCGATACGGAATGTGCAGGCCATTCTCACCAATCACCGAGATACGCTTGGCAAGCTATTTGAAAACGAATGGCTACACCTAAAGGTAATGGACCCGGAAATAGACAACCAACTCCACGCTTATCCTGAAGATTTTTCACTCGAAGCTTCTTTGAAGCGGCACTGAGCTAACTGTACAATTCAATTTTTGCTAATCTTACTCTACAGTTTCACAGGACATTCCCTGCATTTAAGCCAAAGGTTTGATTTATTGTTACCATTTTAGGGAGGCTGCCAAATGTTTTAATCATAATACTATTTATTGGTAGAGTTCCAAAAAGTGTGTATAAATAATCCTCAAATTAGTGGGGGTCCTGTATAGGGGCAGGCAGGGCTAGCCCTGCATGCCCCTATACAGGATTTTTAAGCTTTAATGTATGCTTCTTTTTTAACTGGTAC
>CAZLQF010000048.1:0-17357 GCA_964561545.1 uncultured Sphingobacteriales bacterium | reverse complement strand
GTCAATCCGACTGTTCAAGGCAATGTTACGGTAAAGGACACCTTGATCCTTGAAAGTAAATTGGATATGGGAAGTAATACCTTAACCTTAGCCGATGATGGAGGAGTTAGACCCTCGGGGGGAGCAAGTGATAAATATGTAAAAGGAACAGTCAAGAAAAAAGGGGATGATGCCTTTACTTTTCCCATAGGAGACGGTAGCACCTGGGCGCGGCTTAAAATATCAGCACCTGCTAATACCACCGATGCCTTTGAAGCTTCTTACTCCAATAGTGGATATGGCAATACTTCAAGCTTTGCTTCTTCCTCAAATAATCCGGGCAGTAATCCTAAACTAAACAATGTAAGCAGTACTGAATACTGGACCTTGAATGACGTCAGTGGCAGTCCCACAGTTGATGTCACGCTATACTGGGAAGATGGCTCTTCTTCCTCAAGCAATATCACCAAACTATCCGACCTTCAAGTTGCTCACTGGAATAGTTCTAATAGTGAGTGGGAAAATTATGGACAGTCAAGTACCTCAGGGAGTACTACATCCGGTAGTATCACTGTAACAGGTGTGAGTAACTTCAGTCCTTTCACCTTTGGCTCAACTTCATCTAACGAAAATGCTCTACCCGTGGAACTACTACACTTCCGGGCACAAGCAGCAGGCGATCATGTAAACCTTAACTGGACAACTGCCTCCGAGACCAATAACAGCCATTTCATCGTCCAAAAGCGGGTCAATGATGATTGGCAAAATATCGGCCGCGTGGAAGGCCATGGCACAACCACCGAAAAACACCGGTACAGTTTTGTAGACCCGGAATTTTTCAAAGGCCGAACCCACTATTACCGGCTTAAGCAGGTGGATTTTGACGGTAGCCATGAATATTCTGTTATCAGAAGCGTTAGGGCAGACGAAGCTGTTACCGCTTCAGTTAACGTTTATCCCAATCCTGTCTCAGATAAACTCACTTTTGAAGTAAACGCAGACATCCAATCCAAGGTACAAGTGATCATTAGAAACATTTACGGACAGGAAATTTACAAGGACCAGGCAAGCCTTAGCAAGGGGGAAAACATCAATAACTTGCCGGTTAAGCAATTAAAAAACGGCCAATACATCCTGATCCTAAAAAATGACCAAATGAAAGTTCAGCAAAGATTTATAAAGGGGGATTAAGCACGAGATTTTCTAAATGCGTGCCATTGACGCTTTGACTTTACTTCCTTAGTGCAGCGGTTAATGGTACGCCTTTTAATTAACCCGGATTGCCATCAAAAATCCGAATTAAGCCAGTACAGGCCTAAAAAGTTGTTTCAGACATAAGCGCTTTGGGCTTCTTTTAAAGGAGCCAAGCCATCAAAAAATCGTAATTAGAATACCTGAGCCAAAATGCTTTGTAGCCTACGTGTAACCGCATAGCTTGGTAATAAAAGCTGGAAACAGCTATTTCCAGCTTTTTGATTTTCAGGTTGTTTTGTGATTTGTTAAGTAGTTTTTTGGAAATGATCAAATGTTAGCGGCTTTTATGTCCTTGATTTGTCATTCAAAAGGTGCCATTGCCGAACCTGATTGGTTTAAAATTCATTGCACGTATGAGATTTACCAAACATTTCCTGTTTATTGTTTGCTTAACAGGATTAACAGAGGTGGCAACTTCAAAAGTTTATTATGCGGATGCCAGTGCCTCTGGCAATGGTAGTGGGTCTCAGTCCAGTCCGTATGACAATTTTCATGATGCTTATCAAAACGCTTCAAGCGGTGACACGCTTGATCTTTCAGGGACTTTTGATTGGTCTTCTCAAACTACCAACATTTCTTCCCCGGATGGTTATACGATTGGCAAAGATTTAACCATAAGGGGACAAGGTGCTGGTAAAACTATTGTGCAAGCCGGTGGCAAACCTGCTCATTTTAGTGGTGGCAATGCTACCCATAATAGAAGGGTTTTTACAATAAAATCTGGTAATACCATTACCATCAAAAAACTAACAATAAGATACGGGAATTCCGGTAGCAATGGGGCAGGCATTAACAGTAGTGGTACGTTAACGCTGGATCAAGTAAGCATGGCTTTCAATAGTGGAAAAAATAGTACAGTGAGGGGAGGCGCCATCTATAACCAAGGCAATGCGCTAACCGTTAAAAACAGTACTCTTAAAGACAATTATGCTTATTATGCTGGTGCTATTTTATTTCACAATACAACCTCTGAAAAAGCAAAGCCCCTTAAAATTACCAACTCAACCGTAGCCAAAAATGAAACCAAAACTTACGGGGCAGTTACCGTTCAGGGAGGTCCCGGGCATAATGCTTATATTACCAAATGTACCATTGCTGACAATAACAATAGCTTTGGCGCAACTGCAGGAACCGGTGTAGGTTTTTACCATGATGGGGGCAAAACCGTATACCTAAAAAACAGTATTATCAGTAAAAACAAAGACAGGGGCGGTAGTTTATCCGGCAAGACGGTAGATATCGGAATCGGTAATAACACCGGTAGCTTGCAGGACAATGGGGGCAACATCTATGGTAAATATGATCCTAGCCAGTTTACGTTAGCCAGCAGTACATGGTATGATCAGCAAGTATCCGGAAGTCCGGATGGTACTTATCAAAAAAAGGGCAATAGCAATACCGGTACCCTTGATTTGAGCGGTACGCTAAAATCTAACAATACCAATCGTGGCACTAAAACATTAAGGTTAACAAAAAGTGGAAGTATAGCGGTTGACAATGCACAAACGGGAGCTAATCAAGGAATAGTCAATATACCAACCAAGGATCAAAGGGGAGCGACTCGTAAGAATTCCACTGATATCGGCTCTTACGAATGGAATGGACCCAACGGGGCCTTACCAGTGGAGATGTTCTATTTCAGAGCCCGGTCAGAAGATGGTTCAGCCATACTGACCTGGCTTACAGCGTCCGAAACCAACAACAGCCATTTCATCGTCCAAAAGCGGGTCAATGATGATTGGCTAAGCATAGGCCGAGTAAAAGGCCGTGGCACCACCACCGAAAAACACCGGTACAGCTTTGTAGACCCGGAATTCTCCAAAGGTCAAACCCACTACTACCGGCTCAAGCAGGTAGATTATGACGGTAGTCATGAATACTCCCATATCAGAACCGTTAAGGCTAATGAAACAAGTTCCGATTCAGTATCCATTTATCCCAATCCCGTTTCTCAGGAATTAAATTTTAAGGTTAACACAGACCAACGGACGAAAACCAAAGTGATAATTAGAGATATTTATGGGCAGGAAGTGTACAGGGACCAAAAGAAGCTAACCAAAAGAGAAAATGCCAACGCCATTACGGTTGACCACATGAATAATGGACATTACATCCTGATACTCCTAAGTGAGCAAGTGAAAGTTCATAAACGGTTTATAAAAGTTGATTAAGCTTTTATCATCAATGGGTGCCGGGGTTTTTGGTAACAAGGCTTACCCGAAACTCTTCCCTTATGATTTGGCAAGCATCGAAAGGCAATTTGTACAATTCCTTCGGATGAGAGATGCCCATTCAAAATGGCAAAATTCCTTATGAAAAGTTCGTTTAAAGCAAAAAACGTTGAGTTAAAAGTATTGTACAAAGTGGACAAAAAGCATGCTTTACTGCATCAAAATGGTTAAATAATTGCCATTAAAACCAACCGTTATTTCGGGCTATCCCTGTATTAAGGTATCGTGTTGACTATACTTTTCGTAATTGGTATTTTGTATATTAGAAATAATTAATGGTACAAGGCAATCAAGTATCTGAATATGGGGATTCTTATAAAACTAAAAGCTGCATGGGAGTTTTTATGTAGTCAAAAACGCAAATAAAACATTGCCCTTGAACCCAACGCAAATAAGAATTATAGCAAAATCTTCGAGTGGAAAGTTTGGTTTTAAAAGTCCAGGTTTTGAACAAAATATGGCAATTTGGTCATGATTCTCCATTCAGTGAAAATTACATGAGTGTTGAAGTTATTGGCTCTAAAAGGAGTGTTTATTGCTCAAAACGCGTCTTCCATCTCTTGATCTTTCGATAATTTTTTAGTGCCCTGCCCTGAAGGCTTGTTTGATAAAAATTTGTATGTATGAGAAAGGAGCTCAGAAAATAACATAATTCTCTATCCTGCAAGAAGTTCTGGTTGTAAATAACAATATTCAAAATATGGAAGATGCCCTTAATAATTGCTAACGATGCTTTATAATAAACCAAGCTACTCCTTGTAGATCAGCTTCTTATTGCCCCTCATTTCCCCAATAATCTTAAATTCAGTGCGCCTGTTTTTACGCCTCCCTTCAGGATTATCGGAACCATCAGGTTTAAAGTTAGGTGCAATGGGTTGGCTTTCGCCAAAACCTTTGGCTTTAAGCCGCGTTGAATCCATGCCCTTGCCTACTAAGTAGTCAACCACGCTTTCAGCCCTTTCCTGGGAAAGTTCTTTATTGTATTCATCCGACCCTTTGGCATCCGTATGGGAATTGATCTGAACGATGAGACTGGGATTCGCTTTTAAAAGAGTAGCCAAAGTGGTATCCAATATCGTCCTGGATTCCTGGGTTAATTTGGCTTTGTCAAATTTATAATAAATGTTCTTTAAAATTACCGGTTCTTTGGGAATGGAATCCATTTCAATGCGCTGGCTTATGCCCGCTGTATCATTAAGGGATGGATCGATACTCAGGGTGTCACTTAAATAGGCCATAAAACCGGACTTTTGAACTTTCAGAAAATACAGGCCTTCTTCTTTCAACCTAAATTGAAAACGACCTTTTTTGCCAGTGGTATCTTGCCTTACAATGATGTTTTCACCTTGTTGATCGTGATCGATTTTGTAAAGCGTTATGGCCGAACCATCCAACGGTTTTGGGGTAGGCACGGTATCCAATCGCTGTACAACCTTGCTCTTCATCGTTATGAGCGGTTCCTTTTTAGGAATCACCGCATAAACGTCATCACAGCAAGTGGCATGCTTGATCCCCAGACTGCCTTGACGGTTTGATACTAAAAACGACTTACGGACGTATTTATATTTTGTAAAATACAAGTCATCTGCGCTTGAATTGATGGGACGACCAACATTCTTAGGGGCCGAGTTCCATCGGAACCGGTTGCCTTTTATTTTAAAAACATCGAGCCCCCCAAAGCCAGGATGGTAATCCGAACTGAAATAAAGCGCATTTTCCGGCAGGTAATAATAAGGCGTCATTTCATCACGCGCGGTGTTGACCTTTCTTCCTGCATTTTTGGGCCTACCAAATTCCTGATTGGATTTATCATAAGGCACGTACCATATATCCATACCACCTTTACCCCGTGGTCGATCCGAAGCAAAATAAAGGATCTCCTGATTGCTTTTTTCATACTTACCTACTGTAGGCTGGGTAGTTGTATAATTTTCCAGGTTAATGGGCTCTTCAAGCTTTTTCGGTTCCTGCCATTGCCTGTTTTCTTTGCGGCTAAAGTATATATGGCAGACCATCTTGCTTGCTTGGTTCAATTTACACCGAGTAAAGTAGAACCGCTTGCCATCCGGGGAAATAGCGCCATTCCCCGTAGGTTTCCTGGGATGATTGAATTTTGCCCCAAATTCACCAATTGTTTCCCATTGATCGCCTTTTTTTCGGGCCTTATAAAATCGGGCAGTGTGTTCATTACCCAGCTTTTTACCTGTTGGGAGGGTCACCAAGCTGTCCAATTTCCTCGAAGCATAAATGAGCATGCTGTCTTTAACCAATAAAGGGCTGTATTCTGAGTAAGAGCTATTCACATCCTTGCCCAAATGGCGGATTTTCCATTGATTGGTATCAGCAGGTTCTTTCAGGGCCATTTTACAACCCTTGAATCCAGCTTCAGACCTTTTTCTTACTTCCCTTAAATCATCACCCCTATAGTTGTCCTTCAACTTCTTAAAAATAGATTTCGCTGACTTATATGCGCCTTGCATTTGAAGCATTTGTGCATAATGAAATCGAGATTTTGCATAGCTGCCTTTCCGGTTGTTCCATACCTCCTTATACTTATCAGCAGCTTTGGAATAATTGCGAATTTCCCGGTATAAATGACCCAGTTGGTAAGCGGTATGGAAATAAACGTCTGCTTGCTTTTCATCCTCCTCAACATGCGTCAATAATTTTTCATAGTAATCAATGGCTGTAAATGGATCGCCCATTTGCTGAGCTTGTTCAGCTTTTTTAGTGAGTTTTTTGGTTTTTTCTGGAGGTAAAAGGTCCTGCGTAAAGGCATTGAAGCAAATAATTAAGCAGCATGAAATGCTTAGGAAAACTTTCATGGGTCCAATTTTAATAACGTTGACAAGGTATTCTTCTTTGGCGAGGCTGGGAGCTCAAAGGGTATATGTAGGTGAGGGCTATTTCCCAAGCTCCATTCCCATTATTGGCCTCATTAAAGTCAGAAACGGTAAGGTCATAAGCAAGTCCCAAATCCAGAAATTTATAGCGAAATCCTGATAAAATTGATAAAGCATCGTCATTTTTAAATAATTGATTGGATTCAAATCCGTTGGTGTTGTTCCGGTAACCCAAACCCAAACGCATTGCCAAATCATGCGCATTATTGAAGCGGTATTGAACAAGAGAAGCCGCATTGACTTCGGTAGCTTCATTTTGGTGCATGTAAAGAAAGTTGGGCTTTAAAGCAATTTTTGAAGTCAAGTTAATATGGGCATTGGCGTGGCTAATGTAACGGACCGGCAATTCGTAAGTATGATCTTTTACCAAAGAAGCATTAGGAGAAAAAACATGAGCAAAAGCCTGCCCCACCGAGACCGACAAGCCTTCTTTTTGGTAATGGTAAAGCAGACCGGTATTAAAATCCAAAAATGTTTGAGCATCCTTAAGGTTGGGTTCTAATGCCGGTAAATCGGAATTGAATTGTCCGATGGAATAATCAAATTGAGCGGGAAATGTGGTGTTGCCAATGCCATTGCTAACAATACCGGGTTGAATGCCAACTACTAATTTGTGATACCCAAATTTTTTATGATAAGCACCAGAAAAATATATACGATTCGAGGTATAGTTAGCGGGCCCTGATCGATCACCCACTATTACCAAACCACCCCCTATATGGTCCATTTTTCGGTAGAATTTTTTTTCAGCATAAGCTGAAAACGTTTTAAAAGGATGCCTTGAAGCCTTACGCCACTGATTCCTGTACATAAAACCCGCTTGCAGATCACCTTCCATTTGGCCGGTCTTAGCAGAGGACAACATAAGCGGGTTCAGCTGGTATTGGGAAAAATGAACATCTTGCCCTTTGCCTAAATAAGGTATACTACTTACCAAAAGCAAGATCAATAATATACGAGTGTCAATCATGACCAACCAATGAGATAATTTGCGCAAAATTTATTAAAATTGTAGAGAATAAAGAAAACTATGTACATTTTATTACATTTATGTATACGCGGTTTGCCAGTCATATTGGCTTTTATTCCATTATGGGGCAGCGCCCAACCTCAAGCTGATTTTGCGGTCAATAAAGCTCAGGGATGCAGCCCGCACCTTGTTACTTTTACAGACCAATCCAGCGGCAACGTAAACAACCGGCAATGGTATTTTGGTAATGGAGGTACCTCCGATACTACCACTCCTATTGCTTCTTATGTAAATCCGGGTACCTACGATGTTAGTCTTGTTGTTTCCAATGCCCAAGGGCAAGATTCTATTACCAAAGAAGATTTTATAACCGTTTTTGAAAACCCAACTGCAGCGTTCACTGTCGATCAAAATGGGGGATGTGTTCCCCTTTCGGTTAATTTTCAAGATCAAACAAATTTAGGCGATGCAGCCATTAGCAATTGGCTATGGGATTTTGGTGACGGCACCACTTCCAATCAAAACAATCCCGGTCATACCTATCAAATTGAAGGTACCTATTCCGTCTCATTGGAAGTAGAAGACCAAAACGGGTGCAAAGATGTTGTCTCAAAAACCGATTTGATAGATGTTCAACAGGCACCCCAAACTGATTTTACTTCTGATATCAAATTTGGTTGCGAACCACCTTTTGAAGTTAATTTTTCAAATCAATCAACCGGTGGAAGTAATGTCAACTATGAATGGAAGTTTGGGGATGGCCAATCGTCCTCCAATAAAAATCCAAGCCATACCTATCAAAACTATGGTCAATTTGACGTTGAACTGATTGCAACCAGCAATGGTGGATGCGGAGATACCATAACTAAGACCAATTTCATTATAGTGGACACCTTGGAACCTAACATGTACATAAGCCAAAAAAATGGTTGTTTAAAACCTAATATCACCGAATTCCAGTTTATAGACAGTACAATGCCCCATGCTAACATGCACTCTTGGAATTTTGGAGATGGCTTTCAAGTAAATGGTAATTACATCACCCACACCTATAACAGTCCAGGCAATTACCAAGTGACGCTAATTACCGGCAATCAAAGCTGCAAGGACACGCTTGTAGATTCTGTTCATGTTCAACAAGTAACAGCCGATTACAATTTGGATACACTCAAGGCCTGTAAGCCCCCTCTAACCGTTAATTTTAGTGATAAATCCTTTAATGCTGATTCTTGGCAATGGAATTTTGATAATGGCAACACCAGCAACCAGCAAAATCCCTCCCAAACGTTTAATAGCTTTGGCGAATACGATATCAGTTTAGTAGTTACCAACCCAAGCGGTTGCATTGATAGTATTCAGAAACGAAAAGTAGTCATCCAAGAGCCCACAGCTTCTATATTTACCGATAAGGAAGAAGGATGTGCCCCACTGCAAACCAACCTCCAATCCTCTATTCAAGCCATTGGTCAAGTAAAAGGGACCCTATGGGATCTTGGCGAAGGGGATACCGCTACTACTCCAGATACCAGTAAAGTTTTTCAGGATACCGGTGTTTATCAAGTAACCTTAAAAGCGACTACGAATTTAGGATGTGAGGCTACTGAGGAACGGGAGATCCAAGTTGGTAATCCACCAACAGGGGATTTTTCGATCAACCCAGATACAGGCTGTGTTGGTGAATCCCTGACTTTAAACCCAACAACGGATTTTGCTGACAAAAGAAAATGGAAATTTCGCAAGAACGCTCCCCTGAAGGTTAACATCCCTGATTACCAATATAGGGACACCGGCAATTATGACGTCACCCTTTACTTATCCCATAATGGCTGTCAGGGCGATACCATCATTAAAGAGAACTACATCAAGATCGAAGGCCCCAGGGCCGGATTTGTAACGAATCAAAATTGTGACAATCATTACGCACCCAGCTTCACCGATACCTCTATATTGGCCGATACCCTGAAATGGAAATTCGGAGACGGGGATAGTGCATTTATTCCCAACCCAACCCATTCGTACGGTCAAAGGGGCTCCTATCCTGTTACATTAACCGTCTCTAATGTTTCAACTGGTTGCACAACTTCAGTAAGCAAGGATGTAGTGATCTCCGAGCCTCGTGCAAAATTTACAGCTTCGGACAGCTTGAGCTGCCCGCCTTTCAAAAATTTACAGCTGGATGCGGATAGTTCAGTAGATGTGGCTGGTTTAAGCTATTTTTGGGAATATGGCAATGGGCAAAAATGGGGGCCTCTCGACACCAATGACCGTAGCCTGCTTAAGCAACCACCTTCTCCGAATTATGACACCGGAGGCATTTATGATATTCAGTTAGTAGTGTTGGATTTGAAAGGGTGTCCGGATACAGCTACAAAATCCATCCAGGTTTTCAACCATGATACCAAAATTGGGGCCAACGCTTTTCGCGGTTGTGACTCGCTCGAGGTTGATTTTGAAGACCAAACAGTGACAGACACCACCATTACAAGCCGGGAGTGGCAATTTGGCACTGGCGATAGTAGTAGCGTTAATAAACCCAGCTATAATTATAATTCTACAGGCACTTACCCGGTTACCCTGATAACAGAAGATACTTTGAATTGTAAAGATACAGCCACCCGGGAAGTTACCATAACAAGCCCCAGCGCGTTTTTCTTTGCTACTTCCCAGGATGCTTGCCAGGGTGAGGAAATCCGATTCGTAAGCTCATCATCGGGCAACTCGCTTCAGCTTGAATGGTATTTTGGAGATACCACAACAGCCACGGGTAAATTGCCTTTCCATTCCTACAATTATTCGGATACATTCGATGTAGACTTGGTTATAACGGATAACAATCAATGTAAGGATACCTTTACAAGGAAAGATTACATTAGGATTAATGACCCTGTAAGCCAATTTATAGCCGATACGTTAAATGCCGCTTGCCCGCCCTTTTTGGTTAATTTTGAAAATAGAACCAAGGGCCAGAATTTCGATGCCAAATGGAAATTTGGAGATAAAAGCGGATCGGTGTTGAACGATCCAACTCACAACTACACAAGACCCGGCTCTTATGATGTAAGTCTAATAACCAGTAACAAAAGTGGTTGTGCTGATACGTTGACCAAAAAAGATTACATTCAAATTGGCGGACCGGATGCTGACTACACCGTTACCCCTACCCAGGGTTGTAAGCCATTAAAAGTCCAATTCAACAATTTTAACCAAAAAGATGTGGAAACCACTACTTGGGATTTTGGCGATGGAAAGACCCAAATAGGGGATACTGTGGTTCACAATTATCAAAATTATGGGGAATTTGAACCCACCATGATCTTAAGCAATAACCGACAGGGCAACCTGGAATGCGAATATGGCTTACCCCTTGATTCTACCATTGTTATTGATACAGTTGATGCGAATTTTACCTTGTCAAGTGACAGTATTTGTGAACAGGAAACAGTTTCGCTTACCAATCAAGAAGTTGGTGCTATCCAATCAAGGGAATGGCAATTGGATCAAGATTCTACCTTTAGCAGCAAAAGCCCGGGTCCTTTTAAATACGACTCCTTTGGCAATTATTCAATTCAGTTAAAAGTAACTACTAATAAAGGTTGCAAGGATTCCACCGAAAAAGAAGTCCGGGTCAATCCAATTCCCAGCATTCAAGCAAGCGGGGGTGGGTTTGTTTGTGAAGGTGATAGCCTGCAATTAAATGCTACTGATGACCCTGATTATCAGTATAGCTGGCAACCTAAAAGAGGCCTGAACGACCCTCAATTACCTTATCCGATTGCAGCACCAGATTCAAGCACCCAATACCAGGTTCAGGTTACCGATGAAAACAACTGCCAGAATGAATCAGAAAAAGTGCAAGTTACCGTCCAGGAGCGTCCCAAATTAACAATTTTCTCGGACACCACTATTGTTATTGGCGATTCGGCCGATTTACGCGCTTCCACAGATTATAGGGTTAAAAACTACCGTTGGCAACCAGCGGATAGCTTGGTTTGTGATACTTGTCAAAATACCCGGGTCCATCCAGCCAAAAATACCACGTACAAGTTGCAAGTAGAAGACACAGCCGATTGCTTTGTAGTAAAGGATGCTGTTTTAGTCAAAGTAGAAGACAACATGACCCTGGATGTACCGGGTGCTTTTACGCCCAATAATGACGGCAACAATGATCAAATTTTCGTAAGAGGCTGGGCCATAAAAGACTTGATTTATTTTAAGATTTACAACCGCTGGGGGGAACTAATGTTTGAAACTACCAACCTGGAAGAGGGATGGGATGGCAAATACCGGGGAACAGTGCAGAACCAGGAAACGTATTTTTACCGGGTTAAAGCCAAATCTATCACCGGGGAAGTAAAGGCCCAAAAAGGCAGTTTTACTCTAATTCGATAACATTTGGAAACTGTGACGGAATCAATCATTTAGTTTGGGGCTCAACGCTTTATTGGTGATTAAAGCATAATTATTTGCTACCCACTTGAATAGCTTGAACAAATTTTGTTGCCGCCTCAACCCGATCCTGGCTTTTATTAATAGCCGATGCAATAGCCACACCTTGCAGACCGGTTCCTAACAAAGGACCAACATCTTCAACCTGAATCCCACCAATGGCTATTATAGGCAATTGAATATTGGCCTCATGGCATTGTTGCATGAGCTTTTGGTAGCCTTCCAAACCAATAATAGGACTTAATTTTTGCTTAGTCTGAGTAATCCTGTATGGGCCGCATCCAATGTAATCAATGGGTTGATGTGAAAGGTTTTGGATGTCTTCAAACGTATTGGCGGTCCCGCCAATAATGGCATGATCTCCAAGAATGGACCTGGCTTTTCCAGGATGCATGTCTTCCTTACCCAAATGGACCCCATCAGCTTCTATATCCTTGGCTATACCTACATAGTCATCTATAATTAGCGTAGCATTGTATGCCTGGCAAACTTCCTGCGTAGCAAGTGCAGCTTCCCTCTTAGCCTGTTCGCTTGCTGCTTTAGTTCTTAACTGAATCCATCTAACACCCGCTCGGCAAGCATCTTTGGCCAATTGGGCATGCATGGCTTCCTGCAGATCATCAGTTATTAAATGAATTCTGGCAATCTTCGAATTGTTATTCAAAATTGATGATCAGTTGATTTTTCTCTACTTTGTCCTGCTTATCTACGTGAATCTTTGATATGGTGGCATCGGCAGGTGCTTTAAGCACATTTTCCATTTTCATGGCTTCAAGCACTACTATGGGTTGATCTTTGGCCACTTGATCACCCTCATTGACCTTAATGTCTACAACTAAACCCGGCATCGGAGCTTGAAGATCTTCAAGCAATCCAATGGCTCCCATATCCATCCCCAATTTTTGAAGCAATAGATCATAAGGGTCATCTACATTTACTGTATAAGGATTACCATTGATCTTGAACTTAAACTCCTTACTGTTGCGCTCTATGAAAGTAACCCGGTGAGATTTACCATTGTAGATGACATGAAAATTATGGTCAGATATACGGACTATGTCAGGATTGCGATTGGTTTCATTGACTTGAAAACCTTCATGACCAACTTCTACATCAAACTCATATTGATCATTAACATAACTCTTGTACATAAAGTCAAATTTTTGCGAAATTTACTAATTTAACAATGAGTTACAGGACCTTTTATTTTATAAAATATGCAACCGCTTAAGCAAGCTTTACGTCAAAAAATGAACTGATGGCCGATTCATTAAGTTTAATAAGATTAAATGAGTAGGAATCGACAAAAGGGATTAAGTGCTAAATCCGAACTTTTTAAACATGGCATTGGACCTCCGAAAAAGGAAATTTCCTTGCGATTGGGCCACCAATCATTGGCAACGGGTTTTGAATTGGTTCAGGAGGATCTGTTGCATTGAGCAAAAAAACACCAGGCCATTGAAATGGCTCCTCGCTTTAATGGTAAGTTTTTTCGCTTTTTCTGGTCCATCCAATGCCCATAAAAATACCGCTGCATTGGCTTTTATTGAAAACGAAGGCCAATGGAAGGGACCTTTTGAATACAGCGCATATTTTAAAGGCGGCCGCGTATATATCCAGGAAGATGCCATTACCTACCATTTCTGGGAAAAACAAAAACTTGCCGATTATCATCATAAAAAACGGCCACCCGGCCAATTGCAAGCACATGCCCTAAAAATGGCTTTTCCTGGTGCAAAAAGCGCAAAAACAATTAATCGTTCTTATCCAAGCCCGGTCAAATACAATTATTTCAAAGGATCAAATCCCAACCGGTGGGCCACCAACGTTCGGGCTTATCAAAAGCTTGAGCTAACTTCGCTTTACCCGGGCATTCACTTGGAGGTTAAAGGAACCGCTAAAGGATTAAAGTACAGTTTCAATGTTGAACCGGGCAGTAATCCTAAAAATGCCAAAATCCAGTATGAAGGCGCTGATAGCATGTACCTCCAAGAAGGGAACCTTCATATCAAGACCGCTTTGAATACTTTGGTTGAACAAAAACCAGTGGCTTACCAAAATGGCCAAGAAATTCCTGTTCAATTTGAATTGGTTGATTCCACTGTTAGTTTTGGTTTCCCACAAGAATATGATCCCAATCAAAAATTGGTTATTGATCCCAAAGTAATTTTCGCCACCTATTCCGGTTCTCAGGCTGACAATTTTGGATTCACCGGAACCCATGATGATCAGGGCCATGCTTATTCAGGAGGAACCGTTTATTCAAAGGAATTTCCAACAACCACAGGCTCCTATCAACTGGATTTTGCCGGTGGAGACAGTATTAATGCCCGGATAGGAGATATAGAAAGGGATGCCGGGATATTGAAATACAGCCCGGATGGCAGTCAATTGCTGTACGCCACTTATTTAGGGGGCAGTAGCAATGAACAACCTCATAGCATGGTGGTCAACAATAATGGGGAATTGTTGATCTATGGTTCTACATTATCTGAAGATTTTCCCGTTACCGGTAATGCCCACGATACAAGTAAAAATGGAAATGCTGATATTTTCATCAGCAAATTATCGGCTGATGGTAGTACCCTATTAAATGCTACCTTTCTTGGCGGTGGTGATGATGATGGGCTGAATGGTGAATACAGGGGTGACGCCTATGGGGATTATTTTAACTTGACCCCGCTGGGCTACAATTATGGAGACCTCTATCGCGGGGAGATCATTACCGATAGTATGAACAACGTTTACATTGCTTCTTCCACGCGGTCTGGTTTGATTGCTACTCCCAATGCGGCATATTCCAGTTATCAGGGAGGCTATCAGGATGGATGTGTATTTAAACTCAACCCGGATCTATCCAATGTCATTTGGGGCACCTATTTAGGAGGAAGTAATCATGATGCAGCTTATTCCCTTGTTTTGGATGCCAATGAAAACGTCTATGTGACGGGTGGAACAAGAAGTTCTGATTTTGGGGGTATCAACAATGGATTGAATAACAGTTTTTTGGGAGGTAATGCGGATGGTTATGTCATTCAGCTCCGCTCGGACGGCACTAAGGTAAATTATGGAACGTATATCGGAACCCAAGATTACGATCAGTCCTTTTTTGTTAAGACAAACCAAAAAGGAGAAGTATACATTACAGGGCAAACGGAAGGAGATTACCCGGTAACCGATGCCGCGTATCAAGATCCCAACAGCGGCCAGTTCATAAGCAAGTTATCGCCTACATTGGATAAGCTGTTGGTCTCTACGGTTTTCGGTACTTCTAAAGGCAGTCCTGATTTGGCACCATCCGCTTTTATGGTTGACATTTGTGGTAATGTATACTTTTCCGGATGGGGCGGCCGAACCAATAACGGCTCCAGGGGGGAGGGTACTTCTACTCAAGGATTGCCGGTTACGCCCAATGCCTTTCAATCTAATACCGATGGTTCCGATTTTTACGTAGCTACGTTTAGGCGGGGCTTGGATACATTGCTTTATGCTACCTATTTAGGAGGTGGAAAAAGTGATGAACATGTTGATGGCGGGACCAGCCGATTCAAAAAATCGGGCGTAGTCTATCAATCTGTTTGTGGAGGATGTGGCGGTAATTCGGATTTTCCGGTAACCAGCAATGCCTGGTCTGAAACGAACAACAGTAGCAATTGCAACAATGCCTTTTTTAAGCTGGAATTGGATGTAGCCAACGCAGCTCCCAAAACCCCGGATACCACCATTACCGTAATCGCTACTGATGAAATTAATTATCCATTGCCGGTCAATGATCCTCAACCATGGGATTCCATCAACTTGAATTACACTGGTAGGATTTTTGACAGCACCGAAATTTCAGGCCAAACGGCTTCGATTGAAAGAAAAACCGGAAAAGGTCAGTTCAATGCCGAGTTGAACTGGCAAACTGTATGTGAACATGCAAGGCAGGACACTTTTACGGTGAACATTGAATTGAATGATAATGGATGCCCTCAACCCAAGCGAAATGAAGCAATCATTCAAATTGTTGTAGAACCGCCTCCCAAATACGATGCACCGGAAGCTTTTTGTTCTGAGATCATTGATGAAAACACCTTTGAACTAACCTGGAGCAATATTGCTACCGGCCCCTATTTAAGCCACTACGAGGTGGTACGTGCACATCCGGACGGTCGTAAGGAAATTCTTGATTCCATTTTTGATCCCTCAGTGGGCACCTTTACTGATTATGAAGCAACAAATTTGCAACAAGAAACCTACTGTTATTACCTCCGCACGGTCAATGCTTGTGGTAAGACGGGGGATTCTACTTATCAAATTTGCACCGGCCCCGATTACCAGCAAGAACCTACGGAGGTGGACATGCTTTACGCAACGGTTATCAACGACCAGTATGTAAAAGTAAAATGGGAGCCTTCCAAGGCTAAGGATTTTTCCTATTACATTCTTCAGCGTAAGCGCAACAATACCGATCAGGCCTGGCAAGATTATGAGGTTATAAGCGAGCAAACCGATTCGGTATTTATGGATAGGAAGTTAAATGTTGATGAACATTCCTATTGCTACCGGGTGCTGGTGGCTGATTTATGTGGTTTCTACAGCGATCCCGGAAATGAAGGGTGTACCATCCTTTTGCAAGGAGAATCCGAACCTTTTGAACACAACCTTGCGTGGAATGATTACCGGAAGTGGCCGGTTGGGGTTGAGGAATACACTATCTATCGGAGGGATCCCTTGATGGATACCACCTTCAAGCCCATTGCCAGGGTTGATGGCAACCAGACCCAATACCTGGATGAGGAGCTCAATTATGAAGTAGGGGCTTATTGGTACCAAGTAAAGGCCACCGAAAAACAAAAACCCAAAAACAAAACAACCTCAGAAAGCCAATCCAATGAAATCTACCTCGTGCAATCACCACTCCTACATGTGCCCAATGCCTTTACCAACAACGGAGATGGTATTAATGATAGCTGGGGAATTCGGCCTGTTTTTGTGAAAAACATTCATATACAGGTGTTCAATAGATGGGGGACGAAGGTTTTTGACAGCAAAGACAAGGATCAGGATTGGTCAGGCTGGGTCCACAATCAAGGTAATGAACCTGCTAGTGACCGCGTCTTCATCTACATCATTACCTACACCGGGTGGGATGGTACAAAGAAGACGGTTGAGGGGAATGTGACGATGTTGAAGTAATTTGGTGCTTAAACTCCAACACCCTGCCTTTTGAAAATTACTTTATTGATGGTCTTGGCCTAACTAAAATTGAAGGGTAAATACCAAATGTCCTCAATTTTTAAACCGAACTTTCGAGATACTAAAAGGCTAAATACTTTTTCATTTAGGGAGTTGAAACAAGACTAATGATTGCTATTTGTTGACTACCATCATGCCATTTAACACTTAATTTCAAGAATAATTCTGTTAACTGGTTTAGCAAAAATAATGAAAACTCAAAGCTCCTCATCTCTACACATTTAAATTTTTGGTAATCAATACTGTACTTAAAAAGGTAGCGTAAATGTAAAATGTCTTGACTTTTACAATAGTTAGGTCAAGCTTTTAAGACTTCCGAATGGGGTGGAGTTT
>CAZLQF010000047.1:0-17616 GCA_964561545.1 uncultured Sphingobacteriales bacterium | reverse complement strand
CGAGCTGGGTTCAGAACGTCGTGAGACAGTTCGGTCCCTATCTGTTGCGGGCGCTAGAAGCTTGAGAGGAGCTGACCCTAGTACGAGAGGACCGGGTTGGACGGACCTCTGGTTTACCTGTTGTGACGCCAGTTGCATTGCAGGGTAGCTATGTTCGGAAGAGATAAGCACTGAAAGCATCTAAGTGCGAAGCTCACCTCAAGATTAGACTTCTGATTAAAGACCGTTATAGATGATGACGTTGATAGGCTGCAGGTGTAAGGGCAGAGATGCCTTCAGCCGAGCAGTACTAATTGTCTGTAAGTTTGCTAAAAACTTTTAATTAATGCCAATGTGTCGATAAGTTATATCCTAAACACAGGATTAAGGCTTACTGGTGGTTATAGCGATGTGGATCACCTCTTCCCATTCCGAACAGAGAAGTTAAGCACATCAGCGCGGATGGTACTGCCAACAAGGTGGGAGAGTACGTCACTGCCAGTTTATTTTAATAACCCCAACGCTCTCTATGGAGGCTTGGGGTTTTTTTTTGATTTGTACCTATAATATTACTTCTTGTTGTTTTATATGGGGTTTAATCTTTAAACCAACTTTAATAGCGTAATTAACTTATAAATGGTTTGTAAATTGGGTCTATTGCTTCAAATTAAAGGTGTCCAATCTCATTATCATTTGCTGTAATGGTTTTATTGGCTATTATTTCGTTTAAATTTTGTTATTCGATGCTATTTTTAACATATTCAAAATTGGGTTGGTATTTCCTGACTAAATTTTATCTTCCTTCCCTTATTTAGTTTTTAATTGTTCAGCATTATGAATGGCTTTTTCCATTTTGGGTGATGGTGCAAAGGGAAACAGGCGAGTTCAAGAGATTTGAAAATAAAAGGAGGATTGAAAAGCCCATGCCGAAAGCGGTGCCATAACCTTTTGATGTGTTCGCTATTGATAATCCTTTGCAAGTTCACTATGAATGGGCTAGTCCGCTGATGATGTTGGGTTAAACCCGGACGATCAATGATTCCGTTTAAAGCATGAAATAACCGTTCTGATTTTTTAACTACTCAAAATCATAATCAAGCCTTCATACAGCTTGAAATAGTAATTCTTAAATTATTCTTAAGTTTTTGCGGGTAAGCTCTTTAAAATTCTCCGGTTAAAGGATTTAACAATCTATCTGTTTTATTCAATATCCCTGAACCACTGATGCTCTCCGATCCTATGCAAGGTTGCTAAATTTTTGCGCTTTTTTTGTTGGTATTTGGAGCACCCGTAATTTTACCAGTGGCAAGCAGGGAATGAAGGTTGCAGTTGTTTGGGTGATTAAGCGATCTTAATCCACATTATTATTTAAAAATGAATTGTTTTCCTTTATCTCAGGCTTATTATTTTCTTTTCCTTTTTTATCTTCTTCACCCAAAGTTAACTTGGATATTTCAGTTTCTGAAGAATGAGGGACATCCATAAACTTTATTTGCTTACGCACATAAGCGGGTTCATTTTCCAACTTTTCCAGTTCTTCGGAGGAGAAGCTTTTACTTTTTGGGCTGTTTTCAAACAAGGGCTGTTGGCTTTCCTGCTTGCCATTCTTTGTTTCATACTCATTTTGTTTTGCTTCAAACTGAGTTGTCTCAACACCTTCTTGGTGGTTGGATGATTCTCTGGAATGATCGAACTCAAACGTCATCTGACCAGAGTTAGAAGGTTCAGTGGTTCCTTCCTTATGTTCCTTGGGTGATTCTTTTCTGGTAATAAAATCAACTTGATCCTTTTGCTCTGTTGGTTCTTGTTCTTCATGATCGGTCTCCTTGGTTAGGGTTTCTCCAGGATTTTGGTCAAATGCGGTAGCAATAATGGTGACCGATAGTTCCTCACCTAAATTCTCGTCTACACAAGTACCCCAGATCATGTCTACCTCATTACCAGCTGCTTCATGGATGTAATCCGTAATAGTAGTAATCTCATCCATTAATACTTCCTGCTGCCCTGAGGTAATGTTCAAAAGAATGTATTTAGCGCCTTTGATTTCATTTTCACTTAAGAGTGGTGAATGAAGTGCTTCTTCCACCGCTTTTTTGTCACGGCCTTCACCTTCTGCAGTGGCAGAACCCATGATGGCGCCACCGCTGTTGGCCATCACAGTTTTTACATCCTCAAAGTCTACGTTAATGTAGCCAGGAACTGTAATAATTTCAGCAATCCCTTTAGCAGCCGTGGTCAAAATATTATCAGCACTGCAAAAAGCCGTAGACAGGGTTAAATTGCCAAACATCCCTTTAAGTTTCTCATTACTGATAACCAATAAAGTATCGACATTTTTGCCAAGTTGTTCAAGGCCTTCATTGGCCCTTTTGCCTCTTTTAGGCCCTTCAAACTTAAAAGGGGTAGTAACGATACCTACAGTTAATATGCCCATTTCCTTGGCTGCCTGAGCAATGATGGGCGTGGCTCCCGTGCCGGTTCCGCCACCCATTCCAGCAGTGATAAACAGCATTTTGGTATCGGTATCAAGGGCTTTTTTGATCTCGTCAATGTTTTCAAGTGCTGCTTTTTTCCCAATTTCCGGACTTGAGCCTGCCCCACGTCCCTCTGTCATATTACCGCCAATCTGCATTTTGTTAGGAATTGGGCTCTGTTCTAAAGCTTGACGGTCTGTGTTGCAAATAATAAAGTCGACTCCTTTGATCCCTTGATCGTACATGTGGTTTACGGCATTACTTCCGCCACCACCAACTCCCAACACTTTAATGATGGAAGATTCTATTTTGGGAAGGTCAAATTTTAAATCCATAATATAAACTTTTTAATTTTAAGATAAAATTTATTGTCAAGAAAAGTCTTCTATATCATCATCATCTTCTAACCATTTCTTACTTCGGTGATAAAGGGTGTTGAGCCATCCTCTTTTCTTGGTTTCTTGTTGATCTTTAGTATTCTTGTTGAATTGTGTTCCTGTTACGGCACTACCCTTTTCTAATCCCTTCAGTACAAGTCCAATTCCAGTCGCATACATGGGGCTTTTTACTTCTTCAGCCATCCCCTTTGCCAAGTGATCTGTAGGATGACCTACACGTGTGTCCATGCCTGTTACATATTCTACAAGCTGAGCTATGTGTTGTAATTGAGCTCCTCCTCCAGTTAGTACAATGCCACCAATCAGACCTTTTTGGTAGCCTGAACTCTTGATCTCGTAGTAGACATGTTCAAAAATTTCTTCCATCCTCGATTGAATGATGTAAGCAAGGTTTTTCTTAGAAATCTCCTTGGGTTCTTTTCCTTTAATTCCAGGGATTACTATGATTTCATTTTCTTTGGTTTCATCAGCCAGGGAGCTGCCATGTTTTACCTTTAATGATTCTGCTTGTTTGGTCATTACATTACATCCTTGTTTAATATCTTCTGTAATAATGTTACCCCCTAATGGTACTACGGCTGTATGCCTAATAATACCTTCCTTGAAAATGGCAATGTCTGTAGTACCTCCGCCAATGTCCACAAGGGCTACGCCTGCTTCTTTTTCATCATCAAGTAATACACTTTCAGAAGAAGCAATGGGTTCAAGGTTGAGATCAGAAACCTGCAGGCCGGATTTTTGAACACAGCGATAAAGGTTTTTAGCAGCTGTAACCTGGCCGGTAATGATGTGAAAGTTGCCTTCCAGCCTTACTCCGGCCATTCCAATGGGATCTTTGATGCCATGTTCACTGTCAACGATAAATTCCTGAGGTATCACATGTATAATCTCCTCACCAGGCTGCATTACCAATTTGTACATGTCATTAACCAAACGGTTGATGTCATTCTGATCAATTTCCTCATCCGGGTTGTTACGAACAATAATACCCCGGTGTTGGAGGCTTTTAATGTGCTGGCCAGCAATGCCAATGTTGGCAACTTTAATTACGACATCAGATTTGGTGGAAGCTTGGTTAATGGCCTCACGAATGGCGTTGACAGTTTTGTCAATATTGGTAACCACACCACGGGAAACTCCATCTGAATGGGTTTTACCGAGGCCAAGGATGTCTATTTTACCATGTTCATTTTGCCTGCCAACAATGGTGCAGATTTTGGTTGTACCGATGTCTAATCCTACTACGATCTCTGATTTTTCCATTGTACTATTTTTTTGCTATTATTTGATCTTCAAATTTCAAACTAATGCTTTTGTAATGATACCAACCTTTCTTGGGCAATACTTTCCTGTAAAAGGCTTTCAGGTTCCTGAACCTGTAATCCAGTTCTTCCACTTCTCCAAGTATAATTTCCTGCTTACCAATCCTTGGTATTAAAGTAACTTCCTTGTCTGAACTAACTTGAATCTCTCCAATTAGTGAATTCAAAAACTGGTCATCCTTGATAAAATTGACCAATTTATACAAGTCACTCAGAATTTTAGAGGTATCTTGTTCAATATTGGCTGTTTTGTCGGGTATTGATCCCCTTGCTGTATGGACGCGAGCGGTGTATTGATAGGAAGTAGGCATTTTTTGCCCATCTTCATCCAGGTAAAAGCTTTCATTGTTTTCGGTAAAAACCCTTAGGACTGGATTCCTTTGGTCAACATTGATGAACAACTGGCCTTTAATGTTATTATACACCTCTACATTTTCCACAAATGGGTTTTGGGTAAATTGATGCTCCAAGGAGTCCATTGATAATTGCGTAACTGCTTTGCCTTTCAGCTCATTGTTATAGTGGTCTCTAATCATGAAATAAATGTCCTTTTTAACCAAGAAGCGATGATTTTCTGGCGAATTGATTATGACAGCAATATCTTTAATGGTTTTTTTGTTGTAACTTGATTCAGCAAAGCCCACAAATAGGCAAAAACCAACGATCGCAATTCCTAACCCAAGGTATTTCTCAATACGGTTATAAGCTTTAAAAAGCTTTTGTTCTATGTTTTTTAATATTTTCATGCACTCATTCTGCTTTCCATCAATTTTTCTTTGATGGGTTCAACCAAACGGTCTATATCACCCGCCCCTAAAGTAGCGATCACTTGATGGTCATTGGCTTCAATCTGTTCTACCAAACCTTCTTTAGAGACAAGTTGGTTGTCTGCATTCTGCATCTCTTCTAAGATCAATTTGGACGATACGCCTTTCATGGGTTTTTCCCTGGCTGGGTAAATATCAAGCAGGATCACGCGGTCAAGTTGATCCAAAGCTTGGGCGAATTCTTTGTAAAAATCTTTGGTCCTGGAGTAAAGATGGGGTTGAAAAATCCCGGTAATTTTTTCTTCCGGATATAAATTTTGTAGGGTTTGGATGGTCCAATCAAGCTCTCGTGGGTGATGCGCATAATCATCGATAAAAACCACCTCAGGGGTATCAAGAATGTATTCAAATCTCCTTTTAACGCCTTTAAAAGAATGAAGGGCTTTGCTAACCTTTTTCCAATTTCCTATAGAATCAACCGTAGCCGCCATTGCTGCTAAGGCATTAAGGATGTTATGATCGCCAGGGGTTCCAATCTTTATTGAGGCAATTGATTGATCCCATGCATGTAAATCGAAACTGTAGGTGCGGTCTTGAATCCTGATGTTCTCTGCAAAAAGGTCAACACCATTATTAAGATCGAATTGAACATGGGCTTTTGCTTGTTCAGGCTTTGCGATATTTAATCCATTTCTGGATACGAGCATGCCATCCTGCTTTATGTTATTGGCAAATTGATGGTAAGCATTGAAGAGATTTTCCGGGTTCCCATAGATGTCAAGGTGGTCAGCATCAATGGAGGTAATAACAGCAACATCTGGCTCCAATTGGAGGAATGACCGATCATATTCATCAGCCTCTAAAACTGTAACAGATGCATTTTGTCCTTTTGGAGGTTGAAAATAGTTGGTATTGTAATTGGTAGCAATGCCTCCAAGAAATCCATAAAATGGAATGCCTGCTTGCTTTAATAAATGTACAATAACAGCACAAGTGGAAGTTTTGCCATGGGCTCCAGCTACCGCAATGGTGAATTTATTTTTACTAATTTCGCCAATGACACTTGCCCGCTTGATTATTTCATAATTGTGGGTGAGCAAGTAGTTGTATTCTTTGTTCTCCTCAGGTATAGCAGGCGTTAGGACAATTAATACTTTCTCCGGTGGGCTATTCTTAACCTCTCGCGGGATTTGCTCCTCAGTATCTTCAAAATGGACTGGAATGTCCTCTTCTTGAAGGGCATCAGTTATAGGAGAAGGAGTAAGGTCATAACCACCAACCCAAATACCTCTTGATTTAAAGTACCTGGCAATGGCACTCATACCAATGCCACCTATGCCAAGGAAATAGACGGTATGTTTTTGAGCCAGGTTCATGCGGCCATCTCTTTTTCTTGGATCAGGTTAAATGCTTCATCTACGATGACTTGAGCGGCATTGGGTTTAGCAAATCTACCGATGTTTTCTGCTAATTCCTGCTGCCAAGCTTGGTCTTGTAGTATTTTGATGGCTTCATCAGCCAATTCTTCTTTTAATGCTTGATCTTCGATCATTGAGGCAGCGTTCTCGCTTACCAACGCCTGTGCATTTTTCTTTTGGTGATCATCGGCCACATTGGGTGACGGTGTAAGAATGGCCGGCTTTTTTAGTAATGCCAATTCGGCTAAAGTAATGGCTCCGGCCCGGGAAATGATCAAATCGGAAGCTTTGTAAGCCAAAGGCATGTTATCTATAAATGCTTGAACTTGGATATGAGCTCGGCTACCATCTACCATTCGTTCCATCATCTCCTCGTAGTAGAGCTTTCCGGTTTGCCAAATCAATTGATAGCCCTCATTGCCTAATTGTTCATGATTGGCCAGAATAGCCTCGTTAATGGTTCTTGCACCCAAACTTCCACCAATGATAAGGATCGTAGGTTGGTACGGGTCAAGTTGAAATTGCTTTTTAGCTTGTTCTACTGAATGTTCATTTTCAAATATAGACGAGCGAACCGGATTTCCGGTTACCACCATTTTATCAGGTGGAAAATGCTGCTCCATGTTTTGGTAAACTACACAAATCTTATCTACATATTTCCCAAGGAACCGATTGGTTAAGCCAGGATAAAAATTCTGCTCTTGAATGAGTGTTGGGAGGCCAATCTTAGCGGCTACGTAGAGTAATGGTGCACTGGCATAACCTCCGGTTCCTATAGCTATTTGAGGTTTGAATTTTTGAAGTATGGACCAGGATTTTAACAAGCTGAATAGAATCTTGAAGGGTAATAATAAGTTGGAAATCAACTTTCCCCTTTGGTATCCACTGATCCATAATCCTTTAATCGAATAACCTGATTGCGGCACTTTTTCCATTTCCATTTTACCTTGAGCACCTACAAATAATAGGCTGGATTTAGGTTGATCTTTCACCATTTGATCAGCAATGGCAAGAGCTGGGTACAGGTGTCCACCCGTGCCGCCACCACTCAGGATGGCTTTTATCGGCGCATTGGGCTGTTTATTTCGCTCATTGGCGTTCATGATGCTTCTTGGTATCTTGTCTTTGACAAAGTTTCATTTTCTTCTTGTTCAGCCACCTCTTCTTCCTCCTCAATGTTTTTGCTTACACTTAATATGATGCCAAGCGAAATACTGGTAAACAACAATGAGGTACCCCCCATACTTACAAATGGCAACGTTAAACCTGTTACAGGCAATAGGTGAACAGTGACGCTCATATTGATCATGGCCTGCAAAACCAGGCTCAAACTTAAACCTACCGCTAATAGGGCTCCAAATGCCCGCGGGCTTTTCATAACGATCCTTATGCTGCGGTAAAGCAATAGTAAGTAGAGGAATAATATGAATAGACCTCCTACGATTCCATATTCTTCAACAATAATGGCATAGATAAAGTCAGAATATGGATTCGGGAGGAAATTGCGCTGAGTGCTGTTGCCAGGGCCCTTGCCTAACAATCCCCCTGAAGCAATAGCAATCTTGGCTTGCTGGGTTTGGTACGATCCTTCATTGTCATTCACAAACTTTTCAACCCGGTTCTTCCAAGTAATAACGCGCGCTTCTGCACTCGTAAAGCTAATAATGGAGATGTAGAGGGTCATTAAAAGCATGCCAGATCCTAATAAAAGGGCAAGGTATTTAAAATTGACCCTTCCTATAAAGAGCAAAAAGAAACAAACGGTAAAAAGGATGGATGCCGTTGAAAAATCGGCTGGCGCTATTAACCCACAAACAAGTATAATCGACCCCATTATGGGTAAGAAGGCTCTTTTAAAATCTTTGATAACACCTTGTCGTTTACTAAGCATTCGAGCGGTAAACATTATCAAAGCCAATTTGGCTAGGTCAGAAGTTTGGAAAGTAATGTTAATGCCAGGTACTACAAGCCATCTTTTGGCTTGGTTAACGTCAAGGCCAAGAAAATAGGTTAGGATTAAAAGCGGGATGGAGAGGAATAATAATATTTGGGCGATCCTGGAATAATAACGGTAATCAATCCGATGGCATAAATAAATGGTGGTTAATCCAAATATTAACAAAAGCAAATGCTTAAAAAGGTAATATTCGGTATTACCTCCATTGTAGCGATAGGCCAAAGTGCCCGTGGAACTATACACCGCCAGCAGAGAAAAAGCAGAAAGGATGAAAATTATCATCCAAATGACCACATCGCCTTTTGTTTTATTTAGTAACCAATTCATATCAACCATCTTCTGCATGCTTATCAAACAAGTCGCTTTAAGCTTGCTATTACTTTAGAGCCTCTTAAACAGCAGGCTTGTTTTATTATGAGCCAAGGGTTTGTGAAACCCTCGCTCAGAAGAATTTTTGCAAGCCAAATGTTCATTTTATACCCGATTTTTATTGTTGCCCATGTAAATCTTCATAATTCTCAACTCATGCTTTATAATTCTTTGATCGCTTTTTTAAATTGCCTTCCGCGGTCTTCATAATTTTCAAACAAATCAAAACTCGCACACCCTGGGGCAAGTAAAACTACATCGCCGTTAGAAGCAAGCTTATAGGCCAGTTCTACTGTTTCATTTACATCCTGGGAATTGTAGATATCAAAAATCGCCCCCTTGAATGCATTGTTGATCTTTTCGTTATCAGTGCCCAAACAAACGATGGCTTTTACTTTGTCCTGTATTACAGGTAATAAAGAACTGTAGTCATTGCCTTTGTCCTGGCCTCCTGCTATCCAAATGATGGGTTTATCCATACTTTCAAGGGCATACCATGCGGCGTTAATGTTGGTAGCTTTTGAGTCATTAACGAATTCTACGCCACGGATTTCCATAACCTTTTCGAGCCGGTGCTCAATGGTTTGAAAGTTACTGAGGCTATCTCTTATCACTGTTTTTCTTAATTCTAAAGCCCGTCCTATTACGGTAGCTGCCATTGAGTTGTATTTGTTGTGAGTACCGTATAAAGCCAAATCGTCCTTTTCCAATGTCATTTCAGTTTCTTGTTTGTCAATTTTTACATGTATTTGATCATCCCGGATATAAGCACCTTCCTCCAGCCCAGCATTAACAGAGATGGGCAGCATTTTACTTGTTAATTCATGATACGGTAAATTTTCCATAATTACCGGATCATCGTGGTTGTAAATGAAATAATCATGATTCGATTGATTCAGGGTGATCCTGAACTTTGAATCAACATAATGTTGAAAGCTATTGCCGTAGCGGTCTAAATGATCAGCGGTGATGGTAAGTAAAACGGCTATGTCGTTTTTATACTCGTAAAGATGGTCTAGTTGAAAACTGCTGATTTCCAAGACCCAATATTTGTAATCGCGTTTTTCGAGTTTACGGGAAAAGCTTTGGCCAATATTTCCTGCCAAAGCAACATCCAAACCTGCATTTTGCAGCATGTCATAAGTAAGTGCGGCTGTTGTAGTTTTCCCATTGGTACCGGTGATTCCAATTTTGTAGCCAGATGTAAAATAATTGGCAAATTCAATTTCGGAAATAATAGGGATACCAGTATTGTTAATTTCTTGGATCATTGGAGCATCATCTGGTATTCCCGGGCTTTTGATCACAAGATCTGATTGGAGTATTTTATTAGAGGAATGTTGATTTTCTTCAAAGCTAAGGTCAGCCTCTTGAAGCTCTTGTTTATAGGCTCCTTGTATGGACCCAGCATCAGAAACAAACACGTCATAGCCCTTAGCTTTTGCTAATCGTGCTGCGCCTGTTCCACTCTCGCCAGCGCCTAAAATGCAGATATGTTGTACTTGATCAATCAATCCGTTGATTACCTTAATTTTAGTGTAATGATGCTTAGCAAAGCCAATGATATACCGACAATCCAGAACCTTGTTACGATCTTGGGCTCTGGCAATCCTGCTTTTTGATAGTGGTGATGTAAGGGTGACATTAAGAACACCCTTTTACCTTCTCCCAAATTGCGCTTAGTGTATTTAAAATAAACCACTTGTATGATCACTGATAAATTTTCTATTAATAAAACTCCGCATAAGAGCGGAAGCAATAACTCCTTCCTGACCATGATGGCTAATACTGCAATAAGGCCTCCGAGTGAGAGACTACCGGTATCACCCATGAATACCTGTGCGGGGTATGCGTTGTACCATAGGAAGCCAATACATGCCCCTGTCATGGCTCCTGAAAATATGACCAATTCTCCAAGATTGGGGATGTACATGATTCCCAAATAATCCGCAAAAATGGTATTGCCAGAAACATAAGCGAAAGCTGCGAGGGTTACTACTATGATCGCGGATATACCTGCGGCTAACCCGTCCAGGCCATCTGTCAGGTTAACGCCATTGGAAACTGCACTAATAATGAAAATGACAATGGGTATGTAGATCAGCCAAGCCCATTGCTCGTATCCCTGGCCTATCCAAGCCAGGATATCGGCATAATTAAATTCATTCCCTTTAGCAAAAGGAATTGTTGTTTTCGTGGATTTGTGGTCTATCCGATACAGGGTTTCCTCTTGCTGTATGGTATCAATATGGGTGTGTTGCTGCTGGTAAACCTGTTCAATGGATTGGTATTTTTCTTTTGAAATATTCTCTCGGATCACTGCATCATCGTGAAAGTAAATGGTAATGCCTACAATAAGGCCCAATCCTATTTGCCCAAGCAATTTAAATTTGCCTGCCAGGCCTTCTTTTTCTTTTCGGAAGATTTTTATATAATCATCCAGGTAGCCGATGATGCCCAGCCAAACGGTGGATACAAGGGCAAGGATAACGTAAATGTTATCCAGACTGGCAAAGAGGAGGGTAGGAATAAAAATGGAAAGTAAAATGATAATTCCTCCCATCGTGGGGGTTCCCTCTTTAGAAAGCTGCCCTTTTAAACCCAGGTCTCGCACATTCTCCCCAATTTGCATTTTTCGCAAAAGCTTGATAATCCATTTTCCTATGATCGTAGAAATTACCAGGGAAACAAGAACAGCCATAGCAGTCCTAAAGGAGATAAACTGGAATACACCGGCTCCCGGAAGATTGATGGTTTGGTCTAAATATTTAAATAAATGGTAAAACATTTAACCTGCTACTGCATTTAAATATTGATTTAATAAAGCTCTATCATCGAAATCATAGCGTTTGCCATTGATTTCTTGATATTTTTCATGTCCTTTACCTGCTACCAGAATTATATCGCCAGATCCGGCCATTTGACATGTGGTTTTAATAGCTTGGTCCCTTTTAGTAATGGATAGCGATTTATTCTTTTTATCCGCAGCAACGCCTTCTTCCATTTCATTAATGATCTCGTCAGGGTCTTCATCCCTCGGATTGTCGGAAGTAAAGATCACTTGGTCGGAGTGTTGAATGGCTGTTTTAGCCATAACAGGCCGCTTTTCTCTATCTCGATTGCCACCGCATCCTATAACTGTAAAGATCCTGCCTTGATGTTGATTGACCTCTTTGATGTTGAGCAGTACATTCTCAAGGGCATCGGGTGAATGGGCATAGTCAAGGATCCCAACAATACCGCTTGAATTTTGTACAATCTCAAAACGACCTTCCGCGCCTTTTGCCATGCTTAAGCTTTGTAATACCTGAGCCTTGGTTAAACCAAGCTCTATTCCACATGCATACGCAGCTACTAAATTGTAAGCATTGAACCTTCCTGATAGTGGTGCATAGAGCTCTTCCTCATCTATTAAGAGCCGCATGCCATTTACATCATTTTCCAGAATTTTACCCTTGTAATCTGAAAGTTTTTTAAGTGAATAGGTCCTTTTACGGGCTTTGGTGTTTTGAACCATTACCATGGCACGCTTATCATCCAAATTCGTTAAGGCAAAAGCTTCTTCATCCAGGTTGTTAAAAAGTTTTTGCTTGGCTTGAAGGTATTCGTTAAAAGTGTTATGGTAATCAAGATGTTCATGCGAAATATTGGTAAAGATGCCACCCGTGAAATTGAGGCCAGCTACGCGTTCTTGATCCAATGCATGAGAACTAACTTCCATAAATACATGAGATACATTATGGTTAACCATGTCTGAAAGGGTAGCATTGATTGTAACAGGATCAGGGGTTGTAAGGGCCCCATCTATTTGCTTGCCATTATATTTGGTATTGATTGTAGAGATCAGGCCAGCTTTGTATTCAAGGTTGGTAAAAAGGTTGTAAAGCAAATATGTGGTCGTAGTTTTGCCATTGGTGCCTGTCACTCCAACAAGCCTGAGTTGGTGAGAAGGCTGGTGGTAAAAATTATGGGCCATGATGCCCAATGCATTGGCTGAATCATGCACTTGAACGTAACCAACCTGATCGGCCAGTTCTTGAGGTTCCTCTTCAAGGATTATGGCCCTAGCCCCTTTTTCAATTGCTTGCTGAATAAATTTATGGCCATCTAAGTTGGTACCTTTTACGGCTACAAAAGCATCATTTTCCTGTACCTTTCTTGAGTCAAAGACGAGGTTGGCCACTTCAAGCCCTGTATCACCTTTTAGCACTTGGTGATCAATACCGATCAATATGTCAGTTAATGCTTCCATTCTTTATTTTAACCTGATCGTTATTTGTCGTTTTGAACCAATGGGTTTACCCGGTTTGATCGACTGATAAACCACTTTGCCTTGTCCTTTGACTTCTACTTTCAACCCACGGTTTTCAAGTAAATAAAGGGCATCTGTCAAAACCATCCCTCTTACATCCGGGGTTGTTTCTTTTCCAATTTCCATGTTGGAAACCCGTAAAGAGCTATCGGCCGGTTTAACATTGGCCCAATCTATAAGCTCTCCATTTTTGGAAGGGGTGATGTCGAGCGTTTGGCAAATGGCTTTTAAATCTTTCGAATGGGCTTTTTTTACGGGTGGTAAATGCCGGTTGCTTAGCTCGTATTTTTTAGCAAAAGATTGATGCATCTTCAAGTTATTGGCATAAATCTTATCTGATATTTCCCGGAAAACCGGTCCTGCCACCCACGAACCATAATAAATGCCTTCAGTAGGATTGTTTACTACTACAATGCATGAATATTGCGGATTTTCGGCTGGGAAAAATCCAACAAAAGAAGCCTGATATTTCGTTTTACCCTCGGTATAGCCACCATCCTTCGCAATTTGGGCTGTTCCAGTTTTGCCTGCTATTTGGTAAGATTCCGCATTTAAATTTTGGGCTGTTCCCTTTTGAACCACTCCCTTCAACATTGCTTTGAGGTCTTGAATGTTCGTTTGAGAAGCAATTCGATTATCGATGACCTCCTTATCAAATTCATCTATTGTCTTACCTACATCCTTAATTTTTGTGGCCAATCTTGGCTTAACCATCTTCCCATCGTTGGCAACCGCATTGTAAAGGGTTAAAAGTTGTAAAGGCGTAAGCCTTAATTCGTAGCCAATGGCCATCCAGGGCAACGTTGTGCCACTCCAATCTTCCTCAGAAGGATCTTTGATAACAGGCTTCCCTTCGCCTGCAATCCGCAAATTAAGCGGTTTGTTTAAGTGGAGCTCTTTAAGTTCTTTAATAAAGCGTTTGGGATTATCGGAAAAGTTCTGAGAGACTGCTTTGGAAAAGGCTATATTAGAAGAGACCTCCAATGCTCTTTTAAGCGTGATCTTCCCATAACCATCTTTTTTTGCGTCCCGCATGGTGCGATCATAAAAATCATGGGTGCCATCTTCGGCATCCAGGGTATCTCCGGTATCTAAAAGGTTGTTTTTGAGCAATACCAATGCTGAAGCCAATTTGAAGGTTGAACCGGGCTCAAGGCTTTCTCCTATGGCATAATTGTAATTCTCCGTATAAGTGCCGTCAGCATTTCTTTCAAGGTTGGCAATTGCTTTAACATTACCAGATTTTACATCCATAACGATGGCACATCCGTGGTTGGCTTGATGCTTTTTGAGGCTTTCATGAAGGGCATCTTGGGTGACATCTTGAATGTTTACATCAATTGTGCTGGCGATATCTTTGCCGTCCTTTGGCTCCAATTCGTTCACCTCATTAATCGGAATCCATTCGCCACCACGCACTTTTTGCATGAGGCGCTTACCGCTTTGCCCACTTAAATATTCGTTGTAAGCTCCTTCCAATCCCACGCCTGTAACATTTTTAACCTTGTAGCCTATTGTTCTTCGCGCAAGCTGGCCAAAAGGACGGATGCGCTTGCTTTTCTGCTTAGCAATGAAGCCTCCTTTGAACTGTCCTCGTCTGAACAGCGGAAATTTTTTAATGGCTTTGAGTTGGTTGTGGTTAATGTTACGTTTTAATAAAAAATAGCGTGCTCCTTCCTTTCTTTTCCTTATCAATAGGCGTTTATATTGATAAGCACTTTTGTCTCCAAAATAATTGGCAAGGCGTTTACTTAAAGAATCAATATTGTTGTAGAATACTTCATCGGTTAATGCTTCTGTATTGAGGTCAAGCCTTATATCGTAAATAGGCAGGGAGGTGGACATTAAGCTGCCATCTGCTGCATATATATTGCCCCTTGTGGGTTCGATGGTAACATAGGTGGTGGTTAAGCTGTCTGCCATGCTTCGCCATTTGTCACCCTCATAAGCTTGTATATCAATCATTCGGACTACAATGGCCCCTACCATTAACATTACCAGGAAGAAGGTAACGTAAACTCGCCATAGTATGTCCTTTTTAATGTTCATTGCTTTTATTTACTAATCAGTTTTTATTCTGTTTGCTTCTAAATCTTTATTCGCGATGAAATTCTATCGTTAACGATGTTTTATATCCTTAATTTTGGGTGTTAGGCTTTGGATTGGAGGAAACCAACCTGCCAGATTACCATTTACATGATTGTTGTATGTTTTAGTTACATGCTCTGCTACTCCCATGAGGTGATTTCGATTACAAAACGATGGGTTTAAAGGCTCATCGATAACCATATTAGTTTGCCTACCGTAAGCATGGGGTTTTAGAGCGCATGCTGAAGTGTCGGTGTATAAATTTTCAATTAAACTCATTATTCTACTTCTTTTTCAATTCTTAGTTTATTAGGTGGACTGGTGAGTTCCTTTAGCCCGATGGGCTTTACCAGTTTGGCAACTTCTGATTGCTTACTCTTAAACATTAGTTCGGATTTGAGGGTCAGGTATTCAGCCCTGTATTCTTTTATTTCATTGTCTAATTCCTTGATCTTTAGTTCGTTTTGTTCGGCATAATGTCGATTGGCTATATATACCACAGCCCAAAATGTTAAGTAAATGATGAAGGGGACCCATTTGCGGGCATCATGTTTACTAACCGTCAAATTGACGTCCGCTACTTTTTTAAGCGGATGGTCTTTTGAAGGCTCTTTCTGTTTAGATTTGATCTTGTTTTTAGTTTCTGTCATTGCTTTGTTTTATTTTTCTCCCTATTCTGAGTTTTGCGCTTTTGGCTCTTCTGTTATGGCTTATTTCTTCCTCACTTGGTTGAATGGGTTTTCTATTTACCGGTTCAAAGGGCTTTCGAATATTTCCGTAGAGGTCTTTGGAGGTTTTCCCTTTAAAATTACCGGTTCTCAGGAAGTTTTTAACCAAACGGTCTTCAAGGGAATGGTAAGTAATTATCACCAATCTGCCACCCTCGATCATTACTTCGGTGGATTGTCTAAGCAGCTTTTCAAGGGCTTCTAACTCGCCATTGACTTCTATTCGGAGCGCCTGAAACACCTGACTCAGGTACTTCCGTTCTTTATCCTGACCGTGACGGACTTCATTCACTACCTTGACAAGGTCGTTTGTTGTCTCAAAGGGTTTTGTTTGTCTTTGTTGTGTGATGGCTAAAGCCAGTTGCTTGGCGTTTTTGATCTCTCCATACTGACCCAAAATGGTTTGGAGCAATTGTGGATCATAGTGGTTAAGAATGTATGCTGCCGTTAAGGCATGGTCTGCATCCATCCGCATGTCAAGCTTAGCATCTGAACGGTAAGTAAAGCCCCTGCTTTCTTCATCAAACTGATGGGAAGCTACGCCAAGGTCGGCCAGGATGCCATGAACCGGTACCAATTCAAGGTACTCCAAGAAATTCTTCATGAAGATAAAATCGTGCTGGATTAAGGTGAGCCCTTGATCCTGAATTTCATTGGCTTTTGTTTCCTCATCTTTATCAAAGGCTACCAAATGGCCATTTTCTAATTTGTTTAAAATGGCCCGGGCATGGCCACCACCCCCAAAAGTGGTATCTACGTAAATACCCTCGGGTTGAATGGCCAAACCTTCAATGGCTTCTTCTAATAAAACAGGTATGTGGTAGCTCGTAACCATCATTGATTTTTAAGATTCACTCGTTTGATTTTCATCATTTTGAATTGCATTACCCATTACCTGTTCGGCCAGATTTGCGAAATCTTCCGGTTCATCGCTTAGCAGGTTGTTATAGGTTTCCTGGTCCCATATTTCTATTTTGTTGGTATGGGCAAAGAGGACGATATGCTTTTGGATGCCGGCATAAGTCAGGAGATGCTTGGGCAAAAGGATACGGTCTGAACCATCCAACGTTATTTCGGTAGCGCCGCGGAAAAAGTACCGGATGAAATCGCGGTTTTTCTTCATGAATTTGTTGAGCTTATTGATTTCCGCTGCGATCTTATCCCACTCATTCCTGGGATAAAGCACGAGGCATTGTTCAAAACCTCGATTTACAACAAACTGGTTGCCTGCCTCTGCGGGAACTTGTTTTTGAAGTCCCGAAGGTAGAATAAAACGCCCCTTGGCGTCTAATTTGCAGTTATATTCACCCAGTAGTTGTGTCATTCAGAAACAATTATAAAAAATAATATTGGTTTTTCCCACTTTACTCCACTTTACTCCACAAATTTTTAAAAAAATCATAATGAAAAACAAGGGTTGTGGACAAATTCTTACTCAGAGGTGGAGGATTGATAAATAACTGAAAGGCAAGGGATTTGGTTTGAACTATTGGCTGGAGGGAAATTTGAGCATTTAAATTGCAATATGTAGCCAATTATTATGTAATAATAATCCACAATTATTAAAAATCGATAAGCTTGTATTGATAATAAATGATGTGAATGACTAATTGGGGCTAATACCATGGTAAAAGGCGAACGGCTATTAATAGGATGGCCATTTGGAACCTGCGTATGAGAGGCATAAAAAAACAAAGCAACAACAGATCAAGACAGAAGGGTTTAAGTATTTAAATGGAAGTTAATTATGATGAAAACTTAAGGAAGTGTTTTATAGTGGAATTGGAAAGGCATGTCCTATATA
>CAZLQF010000046.1:0-18251 GCA_964561545.1 uncultured Sphingobacteriales bacterium | reverse complement strand
AAGTACTAAACCTTTAAAAATGCTCAATAGTCCAGGGCAAAAGCTCAAATACAACACCTCGCCTGAAAAAGGATTACGTTGAAGCTTATCCTGGACAAGCCCACATAAACCGTCAAAACTTTTGCCCATATCTGTTACTCCCAGGTAAAGGTAATAGCGATTGGCTTAGGTGAGGAGAAACATGGCTCAAACAACTTTTATAAGGTTGGCAAGTTGAGCAGGGGAGGGCTCATTGTGTTAAATGACTTTTACCCATTGGGATAGTGAATTTCAAGGGCTGGATTAACCGACTTTGGCGTTTCTTTTAGTTCAAGAGGCATGAGGCAAGTGCCATTAGATACATGGGTGGTTGAGTTTGCCTGACGGTATTTACGCTGCCAATAATAAAAGACTTGAGGATGCAATCCTTCTTGTTGGCAAAAAGCTTTTTTGGTAAGCCCGCTTTCATAACAGGCCGCAACTAGTTTAAACATCTGCTCTTGACGATGAGCTTTCTTTGATCCAGCCATAGCAACCAATTTTTGGAGCAAAATTGGCTCGCCTTTTCTTAACATTCAAAAGGTAACTCGCCGGAGGGATACAAATACTTGAGATCATTGAAAAACCACCATTGGTTTTACTAAATTGTAATTCCTCCATTTTACTTTCTATGTTTTAATAAGTGATAGGTGATAGCAATCATTAGGATGGATGATTTTAAAAAGATAAAAATAGTTTTGAGGAATCCGGCATAAGCTACAACTTAACATCCAAGGCATCCCTCAAACCATTGCCTACCAAATAAAAGGCCAGTACCATTAACATAATAGCAAGCCCGGGCAGGATGGCCAGATAAGCTGCATCCATGATGATGAAACCGCGGTGATCATTGATCATAAAGCCCCAGGAAGGCGTTGGAGGTTGAACACCAATGCCAAGAAAACTCAAGCCGGCCTCCAAAAGAATGGCGGTAGCAAAATTAGCCGCTGCAATCACAATAACTGGGCCTATAATGTTGGGAATAATGTGATTGACGATGATGCGTAAATTTCTAAAACCAAGGGCGATGCCTGCTTCTACGAAATCTTTCTCTCGAACGCTAATGATCTGGCCCCTGACAACACGTGCAACTTCCACCCACATGGTTAACCCTACTGCCACAAAAACCTGCCAGATTCCTTTACCCAGGGCCATGCTCAAGGATATGACAAGCAATAAGGTAGGGATCGACCAAACCACATTGATGAGCCATATAACCACATCATCCACCCATCCCCGGAAAAAGCCGCCCAATGAGCCAATGAACAATCCAACAAATACCGATATAAAAACTGCAATAAAACCCACCGTTAAAGAGATCCGTGTTCCAAGCATCAACCGGCTGAAAAGGCCTCTTCCGAAACGGTCAGTGCCGAGTAAATAGGTTTTTTGGGCTACATGATCGTTTTTGATGGTCTCGATCACATTTCCTTTTTCAAGTCTTTTGCGCTTGCCTTGGTAGTTGGTAAAAATAATTTGTCCATTTGTAGATTGGTAATCAGGATCGCGGGTATTTACCCTGTTAACCACATCGGCTAAATGAACGCGTTCTTCTGGTATGTCTGCTTGGTTGCCTTCTGAGTATATTTTGTAATAAAGGTAGTTCCCCTTAATGCTGTAGGAAGTAAGCGGTATGGTTTTGTGCTTTAAGTTTTTCCCCCAAATGATGGTTTTAAGTATATTGTTATTAGGGGGTTCCTCATTCTTGGTGATTTTAAGCATGTCTACCTGGAAACCTGGTTTTTTCATTTCAATCTCCAGGCTCATGTTGTTGGCATTGGTGGAAGGATCGGGCAGGATGGCAGGCCCCAATATAGCAACGATCAAGCAAATGATTAAAAAAACACCACCCGCAAGCGAAGTGGGATTCCTTTTGAAACGGAGCCAGGCATAATAGCCGGGAGATTTTCCTTTTTGCTTACTCATCTTCTGATGACCCTTTGGCATGAAGTGTTAATCCCTGCCCGGTGATGCAATAATAATAGTTTTCCAGGTTATCGCCATCATACATGAACGTACGTTCATAATTCTTTTTGGCTTCACTAAATTGATAGGATGCTACCAGATCCCTGTCAATAAGAGATTTTAAAGTATCTTTTATCACGTTTTTTGGTTCATGGACTTCTTCAAAAATGTTTTCCAATGATTCAATGAAAAACAGGCAATCCAATATCTCGTATTCAGTTTTGGTTAATTGGCTCATTTCACTTGTCTTCCTTTCCAGTAGTAAGTACCCATATTGGCATAAATGCCAATCCATAAAACGTAAATAATGTATATGATGGCGGCTACCGGATAATAATTTAACAAACGGGTTTTTTGAAAAAACCGGCTAACAGGCAGCAAAAATAAAAATTCAGGGATGACCTTAGCCGATAATGGAATCACGAAATGAAACCAATCCAGCCAACCCATTAACCATCCTATCCCTGTAAGGAATAGGGTTAAGTGGAATAAATAAACAAAATATACCACCAAGCTGACAGAAAATCTTGTATAATTGCGACTTTTGGATACCCAGCGTTTTCGTTGTTGTAATAAGGCTTGGGTTGAGGGTTGAGGATCTGTATAAACGGTTGCATTCCTGTTTTTTATAAATTGGACTTGAGCAGGATATTGAGCGGCAATTTTGTGCATCAATAGCTCATCATCTCCTGAGGCAATATGGTCCACGCCTGTATAGCCGCCTACCTCATAAAATACATGTTTAAGGTAGCCTAAATTGGCACCATTGCACATGTTGGGCTGCTTATTGTGCATAGAGGCTGCTCCGATCCCTATTAAACCCATAAATTCAAGGGATTGAAGTTTTTGCAAAAATGTGTTGTTCTCCTCAAAAGCCACCGGGCCAGATACGAAACAGGGCTTTTTGTGGGCAATAAATGCATCCAGTGTTCTAAGCCAATTAACATCTCTTCTGCAATCCGCATCTGTTGTTAGGATCCAATTCCCATTTGCATGTTCTATACCCGTTTCAATGGCTTTTTTCTTATATGCTTGAAAACTGGGGTCCTCTACTTGTTTGGCTGTTAGTAATTGAATGGATGGTTGCTGAGGGGTAAGCTTACTCATGAAATCCTGAACGAGGGCAGCTGTAGTATCTTCAGAATGATCATCCACCACAATAACCTCAAACCTTGCAGCATTAAAATTCTGGTTATCGAGGTCTTTCAGGCATTTAAGGATGTTATCAGCTTCGTTCCGGGCAGGAATGATGATGCTGTAAACATGGTCCGAAGTGTTTGTTTGGGAATTATGGTAATACGGAAGTTGCCACCATCCCCTGATCAGGTAAAGGATCAAAACCAGGTAACCCAAGGTTAAGCAAAATAGGACCAGTTCAACGATCAAGGGCAAAGCCATTTTATTTCGAATTTATGATTTTGCATTGTTACCGTTAACCTTGATCAATAAAATGAAAACGGCTCCCACAATGGCTGGTAGCACTAAATTAATGATCCAAAGGGAATAGGCACCCGTGATGATGCCTGTGTAATTTTTGCTGTATTGCCCGATGAAGTGAATGGCGGCAGTACCTCTGATGCCCAGATCAGCCAAAGCTATGGAAGGTACAATTGACTGAACCAGGAACACCAGGGCTATAGCACTAATGGCTTGCCAAAATGCAATGTCAACACTGAAGGTCCAGATTAAAAGCACATATTGGCTAATAAAAACGCTGTAGCGAAGAAGTGAGATCAATAAAATATGCGTTAATCCCCTGGAATGGTAATAATCAAAAACCTTAACATATTGGCGTATTTTTTTATAGAAACCTTTGTTAGGCAGTAAGCGGTTTAGGAGGCCAATGTTGTAAAATAACAAAATCAGTAAAATATTGAGGCCCAAAACGAAAAATAATATAACGTAAAAGAAGTATTGGCTGTCATCAAAACCCTGGATGTAAAACAAAAACGCGACTGAACCGGATAATACTGTTATTAAAATTTGAGCAAAGCTACCCACCAACGTTGCAAAAATGGCTTTCAAACGCTTGGTAGGAGAGAGGTAAAGGACCCTGCCCAGGTAATCTGCCAGCCTATTTGGCATCAGGGTACTAATGGTAACCCCGCTTAAAACGGCCTTAAAAGCTTTGCTGAAGGTAATCTTTTCAATCTTGGAAATCAGGATTTGCCACTTAAAGGTTTCCAAACCCCAATTAAGGGTGAGTAGCAATGTAGCCAATAACAAAAACCAAATTTGGCGGTTCTGAAGCTGGTTGGTTTGCTCCCAGAACTGGTCAAAATTATCGGTAAGCCAAACCTGGTAGTAGATGTAATAAACCGTAAATACAAAAATGAGAACCTTGAGGAAGTTGAAGAGGTAAGTTTTGTATTTGGAAAAATTAGTCAAAGTAGTTTGGTTTAATACAAGTACCTTTTAGGGTTTGTGTGTTCTTTTCGGCATGGTATTCACTGTATAAAGGTATAATTGTTAATAGTAACCTTGGTAATAGCTTTTTGCAAAATAAATCCTACTTAGTTTTAATAAAAATTACTGTTAATCATTCATTTTCAAGTTTCAAGCATTGAAGAATGTGGGTTTTCTGAGGCCAAGCATTTAAGTGCTTATATTGTTAATTGCTTATCAGTACTTGATTACCTGGTCCAATAACTATTTATTCAATCCTTACGCTATCTTTCTTATGGTAATAATTCCTATCGTAAGCATTCCTGGAGATCAATTCTGCAATGAAGCCGGTTAAGAACAATTGGGTTCCGATTACCACAGCTACAAGGGCTAAGAAAAATAAGGGCTGGTCCACTACTTCTCTTACTTCGTAATGGTAAATAGAAGCCACAACCTTTTCACCAATCACCCATAAGGTTATGATTGCTCCGATGATAAAGGTAAACGTACCCATAGTGCCAAAAAGGTGCATGGGCCTTTTACCAAATTTTGAAACAAAAAGAATGGAGAGTAAGTCGAGGAAGCCATTGATGAAGCGCTCTAAGCCAAATTTGGTGGTACCAAATTTTCTGGAATGGTGTTGCACCACTTTCTCACCGATCTTCGTAAAACCAACCCAGTTTGCGATAACTGGAATGTAACGGTGCATTTCACCATATACCTCAATGCTGTGAACCAACTCCTTTCTATATGCTTTCAGGCCACAATTGAAATCATGCAGATGGATGCCAGTTAATAATCGGGTAACGTAATTGAAAAACCGGGTAGGGATTGTTTTGGTAATGGGGTCTTGTCTCTTCTTTTTCCAGCCCGAGATCAGGTCGTACTCATCTTCTATGATCAATTTATACAAGGTTGGTATTTCCTCAGGACTGTCCTGCATGTCTGCATCCATGGTAACAACCACATCTCCATTAGCCGTTTTAAAACCTTCATTCAGGGCTGCTGATTTGCCATAATTACGCCTAAAACTGATGCCTCGTATCCGTTCATCTGTATCAGAGAGTTCTTTAACGATGGGCCAGGATCGATCGGTGCTTCCATCATCTATAAAAATTAGCTCATATTGGTAGCCTTCACGCACCATTACCTGATCGATCCATTCCTTTAGCTTATGAATCGAATCTTCTTCATTAAAGAAAGGTATGATGATGGATAAGTCCATTTTACTCACTATCAGGCTTCGGTGGTTCTTTTTTCATAATGGCGCTTACAATTAATGCCACTAAAAAACTAATGGCCCCCCAAATTAAAATACCCAACATGGTTTTACCAATGGAAACGTTGTAATTCTGTTTTTTAGCAGCTTCTATGATCTTATCTGCGCGATCACCATCCATGTCTGAATCTGTTAAAGTGTTGGACATGTTTTCAATAACAGCGACCTTAACCCTTTCACTCAGGCCTGGATCTATTAAATTGAACAACAGGTAGTTGTATAAATTGTAAACAACCCCAATTACCATGAAAGTAAGGAAAACCATGGTAAAGGCCTCATGAAATGGCAACAGGTTATTGTTCAAAGATTTTTGTTCACGTCCGGCAACCACGCCCAATGCAATAACAGTCACAAACAATAACAAGAACCTCACTACACTGAAAAAAGGGTCTACAAAAGTTTTGGTGCCTACCAGGTAAAATACGGTTACGATAACGATCACCATTAAACCACCCGTTAGGCCATGCTTCATGTAGGGATTGTCTAATGTTAATTTTTCCTTTAAATCCATAATTAGGTTACTTCAAAATAAGGGCAAAGGTTACGAATTTGCACGAACCTTTTCAAAAGCATTGCCATTGATAATGGCTAATGCCTGCCCAGTCAGGGTTTCGTTCCATACCGGTGAATTCCTCGATTTGGACCTGTTGGTATTGGTGTTCATGGTCCAGGTCTGATCAGAACTAAAAACGGTAAGTTCCGCTTGCTGACCTACCTCGATTTTAGGAGGGACAATTTTCAAAACTCTTCGTGGCCCTTCCGTTAGGGCTTTTATTGCTTGATCAAAAGCCTGTTCTTCTTGAAAAACTTGCTGGATAATGGGCAGCATGGTTTGAATACCGATGGCTCCGTAGCCGGCATTTTGGAACTCACATTTCTTTTGTTCTTCCTCTAAGGGCATGTGGTCTGAAACAATTGCATCAATGGTTCCATCAATAACGCCATTTTTAAGGGCCGCTACATCCTGACCTGTTCTTAAAGGTGGTAAAAATTTAAAATTGCTATTAAAATCCTGAAGTGCATCTTCTTGGAAATACAAATGGAAAGCTGATACATCAGCTGTTACCGGCAAACCTTCATTTTTGGCTGCTCTGATAAGCTCTACAGACCTTGCAGTAGATAGCTTTGAAAAATGAATGCGCGCTCCTGTATACCTGCAAAGTTCCAGATCTTTGGCTATCGAAATATGCTCTGAAATGGATGGCCTTCCTTCCAAACCAAGTGCCACGTTAACCAAACCTTCGTTGATAAGCCCGTATTCTGAAAGAGATGCATCTTCCGAATAAAGGATGATCAATCCATCAAAGCTCAATGTGTACAGCATGGCGCGTTTTAAAAGGCCTGAATCCGCAATTGGTTGATTGCCCTCCGTAAAAGCAACAGCACCTGCCTGCTGAAGGTCCACCATTTCGGTAATTTCCTTGCTTTTTAGGTCTTTGGATATGGTAGCATAAGGCAATACATTTAACGTTTGTTGAGCGGTTCTTGCTTTGATGTATTCAATTTGCGATTTGGTAGATAAAAGGGGAGCGGTAGAGGGTAGTAAACCAACGCTTGTAAAACCTCCTGCAATGGCAGCATTGATTCCGGAGTTTAGGTCTTCTCGGTATTCATAGCCCGGGTCTGCAAAATCTACCCGCATGTCGAACAAACCATTTGACACATTCACATCCCCTTCAATAAGGTGCATGTCTTCGGATGGTTCAATGGCTTGATCAATTTGTTGAATGGTGCCATTGTTAATTAATAAGGCTTGACGGGTCCTGTGATAAGGAGATCGATCATCAAAGACATAAGCATTTTTGATCAGGATCTTCATCTAAGCCAATATTTTAGCAAAACGGTTTCCAGTAATAATAAACCCAATGCAATCCAAATTAAATATTTCCACAAGCTTGTACCCTTGCTCAAACTTGCTACTTGTCGTTCCACGTTGCCATAAGGGTCTTCCATCAATCTAACCCGGCTGTTAGCAGCAAAATTGGTCAATGTTTCATTGGGGTAAGTATTTAAATGAGATTCTTGCCTATTATGGTTAAAAGCGTAAACAGGTTGCATGGCTACATCTTCTTGTTCTCTTTGGTTAGAAACCAGCTTGTAAAAACCAGCCTCCTCGATCTGGCCTGATAAATACATCGTTAGTTTACCACCTTTGACCTCTTGAGGAGGAATTACCTCAAAGTTGTTCTTTTTTAACTTAAACACCTCATCGGTTGAAATTAAAGTTTTTTGAATTTGAATGGCTTGGTCTTCACCAATCGTATAAGCAAGATTGTAGGGATTGCTGCTGTATAGCGCAATTTTATAAAGAACCGGAACAAAAATCGCATGTTTGGGCAAGTTGGTCCAGTTGTCATTAAAAGGAACGGCTGATAAAAATAAATTACCCTGTTCATAAGGATAAAGGTTCAATATGTTGTTGCCATTTTTAAGCTTTAAGAGGTTGCGCTTCCTGGTTTGGGCCATGGAAGTCATGTTGTAATATTTATTGACTTGGGGTAGCTGCACATTGTCTGGTACATCTTCAAATACATTTTGGAAAAATGGATGTTCCAGGTTAAGGTTTTGAATGTCATTCACCCTTTTGGTTGTCGACTGAAGAGGATCAGCCTGCATTTGGCGAAGAAGGGAATTGTAATTACCGGACTTGCCCGTTGTATCTGAAGGGGGCAGCAAAAGGATATTGCCCCCTTTACTGGTAAAATCTATTAACTCAGCCTTGAGGCCAGATGACAATTGATTAACTTCGTTGACTATGATCAAACTGTACCGATTGAACTCTGAAAAATTGATATTACCGGTTTGCTGATTGGTTACATTAAAATAGGGATCCGTTTTAAATACAGCATTTAAAAAGGCATTGGGTTGATTGCCATTGATGGATAGGATATGAGAGGTTTCTTGAACAGGGAAGCTAATGTTGTAAGTGTCATCAAAGGTTATGGGGTAATCTGATATGCTTATTTTACCGGTATTCCATCCCGTTTCAGTAATGTTAAATGCTATTTCGGCTGTCTTACTCTCATTGGCTTCGAGGTCAAAAGAAGCCATACCCTTCTGTCTGCCGTTTAATTTCAGTTTGGCTGTAAAATCATTGATGGATTCGTCTGATTCGTTAACCACTTTGAATTGAATGGTATTGGTTTGATTGACTTTAAGGATAGGGGATGTTAACCAGGCGCTGTCAATAAATATATTGCCTTCTTGATTGCCTTTTAAGGGTAAAAAGTAATAGTTAATGGAGGAGTCCAAACTGTTGATTTTATTCAACTGCGTTGTGGATTTTTGGAAATCACTCAGTATAAAAGCAGTTTTATTACCTGCTTGTGTATTGTCAAATATGGCTGATTGCCGTTGGAGTACCTGGTCTAAATTTCTTGAAACAGGGCTTACTTCAACATTGCTTAATTGGTCGGAAAAGTCGGCTTTATTAACAAAAGATTGGCGCTCTACTTTAAAATCATTGGTCAATAACTGAAATTGATCCGCTTCACGGTACCTGTTCAGAATCTGGGAGGTCTTTCTCTTGCCAAGCTCAATCAGATCTCCTTCTTGCCCTACATTGTGCATGCTAAAGGAATTATCAATGTAAATGCTTACAGCATTCTTACCAGCTTTTTCGTTTGAGTTTTCTCCTGGTATATATGGTTGGGCAAATGCCAGAATAAGGGCTGAAAGGATCAGCATGCGGGTAAGTAGGGTGATTAAATGCCTCAGTCGGTTGCTGGTATTTCTTTCTTCCTGAAGTTGGGATAAGAACCTTACGTTACTAAAGTAAATGGTTTTAAACCTCCTGAAATAAAAAAGATGTATGAGAATGGGAATAAGCAGTGTAAAAAAGGCATAAAGAAATTGTGGATGGAGGAATTTCATTCAGGGATTCACTGCTTCTTTTTGATGCGTTGTAAAAGTACCAAAAAAGGCTGGCTCAAAAAAGCCAGCCTTGTCATTTATGAATTTCTAATTAAGGCTTATTTTTATATTTAAGAAGGGTTTGAATATTGGCTTCTCGCGTCTCATTGTTATCAGTGTTGCTAACATTAACCACCTTGTCAATCTTCATCAAAGCGTAAAACCTTTTATTTCTAATCTTGGCTACAATAATGTCACCCTCAGCAATGTTGGAAAGCGTATCCACTCCTTTGCCGCCTGCAAAGAGTGCCTCCGCCATACCATCGGTGGTGGATTCAAAAGTATAATTATCGCTGTTGGGTCGTGCCAGTTTTGTTTCGTTGTTAACAACCCATTCATTACTTAACGTATCAAGGCCTCTGCTATTATCAAAGAAATCAGCCTTCCCCTTTTGACCGGTAGTGCCAAATTGATCGGTTTTGTAATCTAAGGTCAAACCAAATTTTGATCCTTTGCTGCGGTGGAAAATAGGCCAAGCTTTTTCATTATCGATTAGAGGATCCCTGCCTTCAATTAGTTCATCCAATAAAGCGCCCACTACAACGCGCTTGGTGATGGTAGTTTCTTGACCTCCTTTATCAGCACCGGTAAATTCAATTTTAAGTGAGTCGAAGGCATTGTAATTTTCGTCCTCAATAGGCATTTTCCAAGTATAAGTTTCTTCTTTACTATTACCTGAGAAATCCTGGGTTTCTGTATGCTCTGGAATATTTTGATAGGTAGTAGCACCAGTGTCTTTAACTGAAGCTTTGATGCTAACGTTGTCAATGTTTAGGCTAGCGCTTGATACTTTCACTTGGTAAGTTAAATCGTTACCAATTGTTGCAAAACCCTGTGGATCCTGCGGAAACTCCATTTTTGGCTTAGAAGCTTGTCCGCCTCCATTGCCACTATTGTTGTTGTTACCGTTGTCGTCATCATCGTCACTACAACTCGATAATGTGAGCAAACTGCCCAAAAGGCCAATGCTAAAAATGTAGAATAATTTTTTCATAATAAATGAGTTTTAGTTTTCAATTAAAGTGCGTATCAACGCAAGGCATTTTTAAACTTCGGAGTTCCGTGATAATCACGAAATTCAATATCATTTTTGGCTTTGCTTCTATAGTCTTCTTTAAGTTCCACAGCTCTTGTAAGGCTTGTAGTCATGAGTTCAGTGTTATCGTTGCGAGCTGCCACAATAGCTCTTAAATAAAAATGATCAGCCTTTTTATCAACGATACATTCTATTTTATTCTTTGCCATTTCATAATTTTCGTTAAGGGTATAGGCAAGGGCTACATTGTAATCACATTGATTTTGGGGAAAGTTGTTAATAGCAGATTCATAATCGCCTACTTTGATGTCAAGGATGCCTAAATTATTACCAACGCTTAGGCCTCCTTGCTGGGCAGCCATGTAATTATCCCGGGCTGAATCATAATGTTTGAGGTTACTGTTGGCAACGCCCAAATTGTTTTGAATTTCAGGAACTTCAGGAAACCTTTTGGCATATTGCAAAAATGACTCCCTGGCTTCTTCATAACGAGCTTCGTATAATAACAGCACCCCTAAATTATTGTAACCTACCCAATCATCAGGATATTCTTCAGTGTAGTGTTGATAGATTTCCCTTTTCCTATTGATGTCATTGCTATGGTATGCCAGCTTGATTTTTTCTTGTTTGTTCAGGGTGTCCAATCCATGATCTTCTGCAAGTTGCCTGATGTCCTCCAAAGATTGTACCTCTATGAAGCCTTTAACCTTAATGTGTGACCGCCTTAATTCTGGCATAATTTCTTCCGTAATGTAAGGTTCCCAAGCATCTAATTCCCTTATCGAAGATTCTTTTTCGTCCAGCGGCAAATTTGAATTTGCTATGTCCAATATCTTTCCTTTAGCGTCCAAATCGGATTGCTGAATCATTTTTTTAAAGCCACTCCAATCTTCCTCAGTTGTAGCACGCTTATTGAAGTCCGTATCGTGTACACTTTCAAATCCTTTTTGCTTTAGGAATGATGAGAGGTAATCATGGGTACTATTGGCCCTTTCCTGGGTTAAATTTTCATTCAATTCTAATTCACCATCGGGCGAAGCGTAAGACTTAATAAAGATATTGTTGAGTCTTAATTGCGAGGTTTCTGTAAACGATTCTACCTTTTCCATTGCTTCACCTTCCTTTTCCGATTGCCTTATCCGGGAGTCATTGATCTCAAAAAAGATGGTTGCAGTTACCATTTTATCAGCAGGCTTTACAACCCCATCGTAAGGTTTTCTTACACCTGATTTGGGGCGGTAAAGGTCTTTACCAGCATCGCTTTGTTTATTAGCCTGGGGCCCATACTTTTCTTCCATCTCTTGCTCTTTGGCGGTTTTATCCTTTTCTGATACACCACCAAGGTACATTCTTTCTTTAAGTTTAACTGATAAAGGCGTAGTAATCGTGCCAGCAGTAATGCTGTCAGACTCTTCTTTGGACATGCATTTGTCTAATTCATCGAATTCAGAATCGATCTTATAATCAATGGCACTTTCAACTAAACTGTTTTCCATTCCCTTTTTGTATGGGATTTTGTAATCCCTTTCAAAAGAACCGCCATCCTGGTAAGAAATGGTCTTTATAACATTGTAAGTGTTTTTTTTATCATCGGCTAACTCTACTTTTTCCCCTTTTAGATAAAAACCATCAAAGTTTTTTGATCCTCCCTGGTAACGAATAGAAGGTGTGAATTTGATCATGCCTTTTTTATCAAAGTATTTAGGCGGAAAATTACCCTTAATGGTAAATTGTACAGTGTCCCCGTGAACTTCTAAAACTTCTGGTTCTGTATAAACTTCAACAGAATTATAATCTTGTTTCATTTGTTTAATACCGCTGCATCCATTAAATATGAATGCAAATGAAATTAGGGTGAGAAAAGCTAAACTAATTTTGTTTTTCATCGTAATGGCGTTTAGGTTAAATTTGCCCAATTGTTGATCTTTAGACTTTCGCAAAACTAATAAAAATGCCATTATTCAAACAAGCCATTAGAAAATTTTCACTTTATGTATATTATGAAAATTAAAGGTACCGCCAAAATTCCAGATTACATCCAAATAAGAGATGAAAATTTTACTTTAATATCGTACTTTAGAGCCGACAGGCCTGAGAAAGCACTTAAAAAAATTGGCTTGAGTGAGCATGAAACAAAGATCAAATCAATTATTGAAGAATTGCAATTTGGCAAAATGCAAAAATTACATCTCGAATGACAGATCCCATCGTTGAACTAAAGAACGCCCAGATATTTCAACAGGATTACCTTGTATTAAACCAAGTTTACTTAAAAACGCTTCCTGGTGAATTTGTATACTTGATCGGCAAAACAGGTAGTGGCAAAACAAGCTTATTAAAAACATTATATGGTGAACTAAAGCTCAAACGTGGCGAAGGTAAAGTAGCTGATTTTGACCTTAAGTATTTATCCAAAAAGCAAATTCCGCAATTAAGGAGAAGGTTGGGTATTGTTTTTCAGGATTTTCAACTTCTTACTGACCGCTCTGTGGCTGAGAACCTTTACTTTGTAATGCGGGCTACCGGCTGGAAAAACAAAGAGCTGATAGACCAACGCATGGAACAGGTTTTGAACCTTGTCAATCTTGGAAGTAAGGATTTTAAAATGCCCCATGAATTATCTGGGGGTGAGCAGCAACGACTTGCCATAGCCCGTGCCCTTGTTAATGATCCCCAATTAATAATAGCGGACGAACCCACCGGCAATTTGGACCCGGAAACTTCCAAGGAAATTCTCGAATTGTTGTTTAAGGTTAAGGAAAAAGAAGGTGCTGCGGTGCTAATGGCCACGCACGATTATCGCGTGATCGAACAATTTCCATCCAAGGTGCTACAGGTTGAAGAGGGTACCATCAAAGATTATGTGGAAGCTTGATAATTCTTGATAAGTGGGTGAAAATTGAAATGTAGTTGTTAAAGGTATTGGTGAGCTAAAGACCAGGTCAAGTCGGCAGTTGTTAGGGAAGTATTGATATTGATATAGAAAAATTCAAAGTTGATCTCTCGAAGTTTAACGTTCCAAGTTGAACAACAAGCTTTTCTATTTAATTTGACTTCCAATTCATTGCAGCCCCATTTTTACTTAATGTTCCGGATTAAAACCCATGCCCGTTACATCAACCTTAATATTGAACTAACTATGAACTAAAGACCTCGTGCAGCAATTTTTGCGTGTTGTTCTGCGTACAGAAATGTTTGCTTAAAATTTCTTCCCTGCACTCCATGGAATCTCCATTGAAAGGCTTTTGGAAGTATTGATTGATCAAAGATTTCAATTCTTGAGGGTTTCGGCCTATTTTGACGAGCGATTCCAGGCCGGTTCCTTTCACCATTTCTGGGACCGTAATACAATGACGTCCCCTGTATAGCACATTGATCAATTTGATCTTAATACCAGTGGTTTGGAAAGTAGGCAGGATATTGATCTGAGCTTCTTCGATTAACTCAAATATTTTTTTGCTATCAACATTTTCTATCAAGGTAACATTGGGGTTCTTTTCAGCGGCTTTTCTTAAAGCCCGGCTTGGGTTCATGCCTGCTATTACCAATGGTTTATCCATGTCATCAAACACTTGATTGATTAAATACAAGCCGGCTTCATTGTTTTCGGGTACGGCTAAATTGCCATGGTAAAAAACAAAATCGCCTTTTCCGTTTTTGCTCTTTAATTGATCGTTGGGATGATAAACTGGCAAATAAAAGCAGTTGTTGAATTTGACATCCAAATGAAGATGTTCTTCCGGGGATATCGCAGCAATTTTGTCGGCATGCCTGAGAACCCTATGAAATTCTTGCAGCTTTTGGGCCTCCCTGTAGAAAAATATGCGCTTTAGCGGATTGTTTTCCACTTTGGCCAGGTTCCAATAATAAAGGTATTCAATGTTGTGCATCCGCACAATTTTCTTGCGATCTTTCAGGGCAGGGTGGTCGAGGTAATAACAAGAATGCAACCCTTCAAATAAGATGGGATTTTCATCCTTTAAAAGGTTGTTTAATATTTCATTGGAATTCCTGGTTTTAACAATATAAGGAAGCCTACCGTAAAAAGGATTTTTTAAAGTTTTCCGCTCGTAATAATAAACTTGCTCGCAAAGGGCTTCAAGCTGTTGCGCCTCAGCTCGTCCATACTTGTAAGCATGCAAGTAGATACCAATCCCTGCTTCTTTTAATGCCTTGATTTTGTAATATATATCTATGACACCTCCATAATCTGCAGGGTAGGGTACATTGAAAGCGATGATATGAAGTTTCTTTGGCTTCAAAGTGATTCGTATACTTTTAATAGTTGCTGTTCTTCTTGCTCCCAATTGTAGACTTCAGCTGCCGCTTTACAATTATTTTGCAGCCGTTGGTATAATGATGAATTGTTAAAAAGTTCTTCAATGGCTTCTTGTATCTTTTCAACTTTCAACTCCGTTAGCCATGCCACCTCATGTTCTTCATTGATGGCTTCGTATTCCGGGAAGCTATTTGTTATACAAGGAATACCAGCCTGGATGTATTCAAAGAACTTGTTGGATAAGGAGTAATAATAGCTCCAGCTTGCAGCATTCAATAGATTGTAGCCAATAAAGGCTTTTGCTGTTAGCTCGCGTAATTCCGCTGGCTTTAAATAACCTAAGAATTCCACTTTATGGGTTATGCCAAGTTGCCTGGTTTTTTGCCTCAGTTTATTACTCAAATCGCCTTCTCCCGCTATTTTTAATTTTACGTCCATGATTTCAATCGCTTCCAACAATTCCTCAAGCCCTCTTCCTTCATTGAGGGCGCCTTGGTAGAGGATGAATTTTTCAGTTTTTTCCGTTAAAGATCCGGACGTCTGTTTATATGGCAAATTCCGGATTACCTGAAATGGCTTACCATATTCCTTGCTATATTGCTCAGCAAGCTTTTGGCCTACCGTATAACATTGATCCATAGCCGGGATGCACATGCGCTCTACCATTTTCCATATGTTGCTTGCCAAGGGCCTGTTGTTAAGTTCCGGTACATAAGGAAAATATTCGTGAGCATCCAGCACAAGTTTTATTTGCTTCATTTTTCCTGCCATCGTGCAGCCCATTAAAGTATCGGCATCCACAGCTCCTATAACCTCTAATTTTTTTGCTATGATGAAAAAAAGCAGGCGAAGGTTGTATTCGATGTAAAAAAATTTGCCTTTATTGAAAAGGCATTTGAGCCTCACCTGTTTATAAGGTTCAATGGGCAGGGCAATGGAATGTGGTAATTGGCGCCCTACAAGCGTAACATCATAACCAGCTTTGGATAAGCTCCTGCAAATGCGCTGCATGCGCTGATCATAGGTAAGGTCGTTGATGACCGTGAAAAGGATCTTCTTGTTCAATGGTTTTAATACTTGTTTAAGCGTTATTAAATGCTTCTTACCTTCAAAATTGATCCAAGGTGAATTAAGTTGAAATGGTTTTGTCTGAGGCGCAAAACAAGGGCTAAATCGGGTTCCATCCTAATTCAAATTTAAGATCACAATTTATGATCTCAAGTTTGTCCACTCACCTATTAGTCAAATGAAACATCAAACCAGCAACCTCAGTAACGAACAACTTCGAACGTCAACCATCAAACCCAATCGGTATCCCAATCAGTTATTAAAAACTTGACCTGAAACATTCCACGGATTTTCTTCATAGGGTTAAAAAATGTGAATTTATATGACAACTTCTTTTAGTAAGCCATGCCTTTTTTAACATCACTTCAAAGAAATCTTCTGATCTTTGTACACCACTTGATCATGATCATGGAGCCATCGCAGCACCTCTAACACATGAACTTCTGATGCTTCTTTAACTTGGCTTTTAATTTGATCCAGCGACAATTGTTGATTTCCAAGCTCCTGCAGGATCCTTTGCTTAATGGCATCGAAGTCCGGTTCCTGTGCTTTGTTATTTTTTCGAATACAATTATCGCAATGCCCGCATCCTTGTTCAAGGGTTTCCCCAAAATAGCTGAGTAAAAATTGACTCCGGCAACCTTGGTGGTCGAAGGCATATTGGATCACGTAATTCAATTTTTCCTCAAAAATCTGTTTGCGGTAGTTGATGTGCTCATGATCTAATTGCAGCCTATTGCGGTCAAGCCTTTGGGTAAGGTAAGTGATCTGGGGCTCCTGTTTTTTGGGAGCATAATCCAGCACTTCCATTTTTTTGAGTTGAGCCAATTGTTTTTGGAGCTTTTGCAGGCTTAGCCCTGTCATTTTTCCAAGGTCTTGCTCATTGACCTTAACGTATTGATCAAAAACGCCTTCATAAGATCTTAAAATGCCTTTTAAAAGCGCTTCATAGGTTTTGTTTTCTACCTGGAACTTATAGAGGTCGCTGTAATTCATGCTCATCATAAGCCTTGAAGGTGTGAACACCGAATCCGTGGTAGCAATGTAGCCTTCCTGTTCCAAAATTTTGAGGGCGTTGTGGACTTTAAATGGGGGCAAATCGTAATGCCTGCTGAAGTCCTTGATGTCAAAATCATAATTTTGGTTGGCTCCTGCTCCAGCTGGGATCTGAAAATAGTTGCCCAAAGCCTGGTAGATGTTGCGTATTTCATCCAGCGAAGGAAAGGTAGTTTCCCGCCTTTGCTCAAGATCTTTACGGTCGGTTTCATAAACCAATGCCACAGCATAAGCCTTTTTTTCATCCCTTCCGGCCCTTCCGGCTTCTTGGTAATAGGCCTCAAGCGTATCGGGAAGGTTCATATGGATCACCATGCGTACATCCGGCTTGTCAATGCCCATGCCAAAAGCATTGGTAGCCACCATGATCCTCGTACGATTGCGCATCCAGCCTTCTTGCTTTTGATTGCGCTCTTCATGGCTCAGCCCCCCATTGTAGTAATCAGCACTAACCTTATTTTGCTTTAAAAAAGTGGCGATATCACGGGTTGCTTTACGGGTTCTTACGTAAATGATGCCGGTGCCTTTGACCTTGCTGAGGATGTCCAGTAATTTGCGCCTCTTGTCTTCCTGGTATGCTACGCCATAAATTAAATTGGGCCGGTCGAAGCTTTTTTGGAAAGTTTTCGCATTTAAAGGAAACGCAAGTTTTTCACGAATATCCTTTTTGACGGTTTGAGTGGCTGTTGCGGTAAGCGCAAGGACCGGGGTGTTAGGAATTAAGGGCCTTAAGGTGCCAATTTGTAAATAAGCCGGACGGAAATCATAGCCCCATTCTGAGATGCAGTGGGCCTCATCTACCGCCAATAAATTTACCTTCATTTGTTGAACGCGCTCTTGGAAGATATCGGTTTCTAACCGCTCGGGTGATAGGAAAAGGAATTTGTAGCCCCCGTAAATGCAATTGTCAAGGGCAATGTCAATTTCACGTTTGGTAAGGCCGGAATACACAATGGTTGCCTTAATGCCTTTGTTTTTGAGGGCCTCGAGCTGGTCTTTCATTAAAGCAATGAGCGGAGAGACCACAATGCAAATCCCGTCCTGCATCAGAGCCGGCACCTGGTAGCAAATGGACTTGCCGCCACCCGTGGGAAGTAGTGCTAACGTATCATGGCCGCTTGTAATGGATTGAATGATCTCCTCCTGCAATGGCCGGAATTGAGAAAAATTCCAATATTGCTTGAGGATGTCTATTGGCTGCACCATAGCAGGTAAAATAAGGAAATTGCAGGAAATAAAAAAAGCGGTTCCGA
>CAZLQF010000045.1:0-19001 GCA_964561545.1 uncultured Sphingobacteriales bacterium | reverse complement strand
GCTGAACCAAACAGGTAAATTAAACCACCAATGGATGCGATAATGATCAAAACCAATCTATTGATTAAGGCAACACCTGTAGCCGCTGCAGTAGGTACATCAAATAAAAGGAGTGAACTGGTGATGGCTCCCTCCATTAATCCAAGGGCCCCAATGCTAATAGGAATTAAGGCAATTACAACCGTAAAACACAGGACAAAAATCAAATGAACAAATCCTATAGAGGCTCCAAAAAAAGAGATTAAATAGTAAAAACCAACCATTCTTAAAAAATGAAAAGTAAGTGCCAAAGCAAGGATACCAAAATAATCCCTGACCCGGAATAAATGGCGCGTTTGACTGGCTTCTTTAATTACATCAAATATTTTATTTCTCAATTTAGTATTGAAGATCAATAAAAGCCCTCCTGCTGCAAGGACAGCAACCAAAAAACCTGCCTTTAAGCCAGGCTTGAATGAAACCTGAACCAACTCGCCCAAGGCCTGGCTAATCACGCCTAAATTAAATAATAAATATACTACACCCCCTGTAATCAAAGTGACTAATCCGCCTATCCTGTAAATAAGCAATAAGCCCGTAGCCTTACCAAGGCTTTTACCCTTCATTTGCTGAAGGTACATGACACGAACTGCATCCCCTCCAAAATTCGTAGGCAGCATGTTGTTGAACAAAAATCCAAGGAAAAATAACTTAATAGAAGTACCGTAATTCTCAGAAATATCTTTGATGCACCAATGAAACCGAAAAGCCTGAACACCTATGAACCCAATTAGTAAAACACCTACCCCCCCTAATAAATATTGCAAATCACCCTTGTTAAATAAGGTCAAAACCTTATTAAAATCAACGCTTGATATCAACCATATGATAAGCCCTACCCCAACAATTACCTTACCAATGCTCTTGAACTTTTCAGGGATTCTTTTCATATCCTGTTACCCGTACTTTGCCGGTATTTGTTGATGATTAGTATTTTTAAGGAAAAAGGAAGGTAATAAAACAATATGTTTTCAAGTAATACCATGGTTGAGGCCTTAAGAAAACCTACCAATTTTCCTAATTGATTTGATAGGGTTAAACTTGAATGATAATGATCGGTTGCATATCCAAGTTTTTGACCTGTAGGTTGGCAAATATCATGAGCAAGCCTCAGAGCAGACTCTGAAAGCTGAACTTCTTTGTTGGCTTCATCAGGATTCAAAGGTTGGTTGATTTTATCAAACCACGGGCTGCCCCGGCCATAAAAATTATTTGGTTCTTTGTTATAAAAATTCATCATTTCTTTTTGGAAAGCAACATTCAAAAAATGACAAACTTCTTTAAGTTCCTTTTCAGGATTTTGTAACAACGATTCAAAGGGCAAGTGATAGAAATTAGTTGTGTTGTTTTGGCTAACGTTCAGGATTGCCTCATTATAGATCTTCCATCGATAGGCAAGGGCTGCTGTATCTTGAAGATCAAAAGGTACATGCTGATAGGATTGGATGTTGGTTCGGTAGTCACGGGTTAAATAGATAACAGGCGCATCTGGGAAAATCTTAAGAATTTCCTTAACAAACAATGCATAATGAGGATTTTTATCGCCAACCCATGCAACCGGTCCTCCATTTTCCAAAGCATGAACCTTATAAACTAATTGGCAAACACGAGGAAAGTTAAGGTGCTCATTTTGAGCCGCATGGTATAATTCATCTTTTAAGGTTTGGTAATTAAGTTGCCAGGTCTTAATTCTGTTTTCCTTAAAGAGATCCTTGCAAAAGTTTTTAATAGTTCGATTGGTCCATATTTTTGAGCGGTATGTGGGCCAAAGACTTAAAATAAAAAACCCCTCGGGCGCCACATTAATTTGGGGATGCTCCGAAAGGATCCTTGTAATTAAAGTAGTCCCGGAACGGCCTCTCCCCAGGATAAAAAACAATGACGGAACTTCGGAGGCCTTACCCATTTTGATGCTCCATTTGTTTTTCGCTTCCACTAAAAATGTTCCTTACCCGATAGGTTTTCTTATTTTGAGATTCGTAATAGGTACGCACAAGAACCTCGAGGAATATCCCAATGGTCAGGAATTGAATACCCCCTATAAGGAGCATGACCCCCAAAATCAAAAGGGGCTTGCCCCAAATATCCATCCCGGCAATCTTCAACCCCAATAAATAGAAGTTTATCAAAGCACCAATGGAAAATGCAGCCAAACCAATAAAACCAAAGATGTGCATGGGCTTTTGCATAAACCGTTGGAGAAACAAAATCAATAATAGGTCACTAATGACTTTAAAAGATCGGCCAAGGCCATATTTGGTTTTACCTGCATAACGCTCATAATGATTGACATCAATCTGGGCAATCCTGGCTCCTGCTTGCTTAGCCAAAGCAGGAATAAACCTGTGCAATTCGCCGTACAGCCCTATATCTTGGGCAATCTCACTTTTTATGATTTTTAAAGTACATCCATAATCCCTGATTTTAACCCCGGTCATCTTCCGTATGATGTAATTGGCAATATTACTGGGCACTTTACGGAAAAGCATGTTATCCTTCCGATTCTTTCGGTAACCGGCCACCATATCCCAATTTTCGCTTTCAATTTTATTTAAAAGTAGCGGAATATCATTTGGGTCATTTTGAAGGTCGCCATCTATGGTTACTACGTATTGCCCATTGGCATAATCAATACCAGCTGCCATGGCGGAACTTTGGCCATAATTCATCCGAAGCTCTAATAACCGGGTCTTTTCATCTGCATGATCTTTTATGACTTGCACCGTTTTATCACTACTGCCATCATCCACCAAAATCACCTCATGGTCTATACCTACCAAAGCTCTCCTAAGTTGGTTTAAAAGCGGATCAATGTTTTCTTCTTCATTCATTATCGGGATGACTACTGATATTTGCGGCATAGGATGGTCATTCAATCGAAAACACAAATTTACAAGTTATCAGCTACCTTCATCACTTCATGGTGATTTATTGAAAGGCATCAAAGCATTTTTCCTATACTTACATTTACAAACCGGTATATAAAGGACTTATGGTAATGCTCCAATAGGTGTGTATAAAACTTCCTTTTTAATCTGGAAAAAGCTTATCAGGGAATAAAACGGGATTTTACATGGTAAAATAACTTGTTTGGTCAATGAAGGCAAGAAGGTGTAAAAAGAAAAGATCAGCCTTTCAATAAATTTGAGCCGGATTTTAACCATTACTCTAAATTTTACCGGTTAATGCTGATTAAAAACATAAGGCTTTATTGTTTCGATTTTTATAGGAGAATAGCTTGAAATTATTGATTGTATACCTTGTTAATTGTAACAAGAACGATAATTTACCGGAGAAAAGTCAAACCCATCCCCTCGCTTATCCGATCTTTCCCATCATATCCTTAAAAACTTTGAGAGCCTGCAATTCCCCTTCCGCTTTAAATACCTCCCAAACACCGCCCAAAACAGCTACCCCATCAAATCCCGTTTGTTTTAGTAAGTGAATATTGCTGGCATCAATACCGCCTAAGGCGATCACCTCAAAATCAAAAGTATGAGTTTTTAGGTATTGCTGAACTTCTTCCAATGCAAAATTGGCTGGATGGCTTTCCTTAGAAATGGAGTTAAAAACAGGGCTTAAGAGAAGCCGGTCCATTTCAGAAGGGATCTGACTAAGTTTTGCTAATTGATGGATTGCTTTGGAAAAAACTAAACCATTTTTTGGGAAAGAGGACTTGAAGTCAGGTTGGTCAGCAAAGTGAATGCCTTTCAATTGATATTGGTGAGCCAAATCGTAATGCTGATGTAAAACGAGCTTATCGAAATGATGGGATGGCAAAGTTTCTATATAAGCCTTGAGGGTTTCATAGCTATAACCGTGTTTGCGCACATGCAAATCGGACAATCCTGCTTCAAATAGCTTTTGAAGGAAGCTCAATTCTCCTTTAATAGGCTCCGGATCGGTTAGTAGGATCAATTTCATAGTTAAGCATTCTTTTATTACTTGGCAATAGCCAGGACCATTTAATTGAAATTGCGTTTACATGATTATCGAAACCCAATATTGGGGCTTAAGCTAAAAAACTTTTAAGTTTAAATTGAAATGTTGCTTATACTAATATGATCAAAGGCATAGAAACTAAGCCATACAAGAGTTAAAAATTTTTGAGCTTTTCATTATTTCATTCAACATTAAAATGAAGTTTTAAAACTACCTAAAAAGAGACTTTTTGGAAATCCCTGAATCCCATGCATGCTTGGCAGCGATGAGTGTTATATTGATGCTTCAGGCAGGAATATTTACAAACACTGGCTTTAAAACTTGATGCACTTCTTTGCTAAATTTCAGCCCTTCACGGTCCAAATTTGATTGTGTAGCAATGCTGTAAGTGACCCCTACGTGATGAAAAATCAGCTGTTTGGGTTCAAACTCATGAGGGAATAAGGCTTCAAGACCAAGTCTCAGTTGATGGTGGTGTTTTGCTTGTTGACCTGTGATCTTATTTGACAATCTTCCATCCATGCCGAGTTTCATGTGCGTACTGATACGTTTTGATAAGTTTTCCGTCAAGCCAGCAAAAAGTGGCTTGTACTGGCTATTGTTTAAATGCTGATGGCCATCATTCAAGCAAGCATCATTGGCAATTTTAGCTTCTTCAGGATGGTTTTGTTGGTAGGTTTGCCAAGCATCATGCAAGAAATTTTTATCTCCAGTCCACCAAAGCACGTAATAAGCCGATTTACCACGAATAAATTTGGTAGAGCCGGCACAAATGGCGTCACCCGAAACTTTGACCAAATCCCGAAGCATTATTAATTCCTGGCTTCTTAAACTCGTTATTATTGCTTCATAGCTCATTAAACCTTAAGCTTTATCTTAAATCAGTAGAAAAATTAACACATACTTATCAAGCTCATGCAAAATTTCTTGCTAATTTAAAGCTGTAATTCCAAATAAGCTTTTTTGGCCCTTCACCCCCTATTCATTCTTGCATCCAGCGCAACAATTTCTGCTTATAGCGCTGACCTACCGGGAGTTTTTCTTGACCAATTATGAACTGGTTGCCCTGTAAAGCTTGAATGCTTGAAAACAGAACCAAGTAAGAACGGTGAATCCTTATGAAGGCTTGCTCAGTGAGGGCTTCAGCAAAGTACTGAAGGTTTTTGCTCGATAAATAGGTTTTGGATCGGGTATGGATTTTAACGTAGTTGACGTAAGCCTGTAGATACAGGATCTCATGGATGGGGACCTTCCAGGTCTTGTCTTCAGTTTTTACGAATATAAAATCTAATTGTTCCCCTACATCGATTCATTTTCATCATTTCCTGGAAATCGATCTGATTTGGTAAGGGCAAGGTCATAAAGGATATTGAGGGTATTGAAAAAAATGAGGATTTAGCTTAATGCGGAGCAGTTGAAGTTCAGTCTCCGTTTGCTTGCGTTCAAATTCGCGCTACTTCCTTTGTTCACGGAAATAATCAATAACGTATTGATAACCTGAGGAAAGCATTACTAAAACAACAGCATTGCTAATGTTAATGACAATCGATTGATTGGTTAAGTAAAAATCCGGGCCTATTAAGTTGGAGAAAAAACCGGCTGCAAACACCGTTTTTAAATGCATTTAGCGTAGCAAAAATAAGCGGCCTTTTTTGAAAAGATTGCCCTGAAATGCTTTGAGCATCCATATATAAGTACCCTGCGGGGCTATTTCTCCTTTATGAGTGCCATCCCATCCTTCTTGAGGGTCCGTTGTTTTGTAGACTTGTTCTCCCCAACGATTGTAGATCTTGAGTTCAAAATCCCCCAAAGAATCACCGCGAACTTTAAATTCATCATTCAAGCCATCATCATTGGGGGTAAAGGCATTGGGCAAATAGACATTGATGGTTTCAGCACAATATTCATATGAGATATCAACCTCATCTGTTCTTTCACAACCATCCCGTGTTACGGTTACTTGATAGAGGCCAGGTACATCAACTTTGATTGATCTTGAGATTGAGCCATTGGACCAAAGATAATTGGCATTCGGAGGTTTGACCTTTAACTTAATGGAATCTCCAATGCATGCGGTAGTATCCGGTCCCAAATCGAGAGGAGCTAAATCAACTGTATTAACCTTAAAAGAATCCCTTACACGACAGGATCCTTTAGATACCTCAAGGTAATGGACCCCTTGGTTAATGAATTGGGTTTGAGAACTCGTGTCACCTGAAGACCATTCAAGGTCGTAATTAGAATTGCCATAATTAAGCGTTAAAGCTTCACCTGAGCAAATCGAGTAAACTTCCTTAAAATCTGGTTTAGGAATGGATGCAAATTGAACAAAAGTAGTATCACTACTTTTACAATCTGCTTTTTCTACCTCTACCCAATAATTACCCGTTTGGCTTACGGTAATGGATGAATTGTTAGCGCCCGTAGACCACTGATGGTTGGCCTGTAAATTCCCGGCATCCAAAGTAAATTGGTTAGCATCGCACAATAAAGTATCAGGAGGTAAATTAACCGCTAATTCTTGAAGGTTCACTTCGATGGTATCTGAGCTATTGCATAATTGACCCGCTGCCTGAACCCAATAAGTTCCGGATTGCTTAACAGTAGTGCTTGAGCCACTCGCACCGGTTGACCATTGATAATTATTGCCCGTTGACCCAGCGTTTAAAACCAGCGAGTCTTGACCACAAATGGTCGTATCCTTTCCCAAATTGACACTTGGAGGCGTTTTTGAAGAGATAATGACCGAATCTGTGTAAGTGCAATTGTTTTGCGTAACATCCACCCAGTACAAACCTGATTGATAAACGGGTATGGAAGAGGCATTCGAACCGTTGGACCATGTGTATTGACCCACAATCCCTGAGGATAACTGAATGGTATCGCCCTCACAAATCGTAGTATCCGGCCCCAGGTCCACTTGCTTTTGCGTATTGAACTGGAGCAGTATGGTATCTGAAGCTTCGCAAGTACCGTTTCCAACTTGAACGTTATAGCTACCCGATGAATCAACCGTGATTTTCCTTTTGGTATCTCCAGTAGACCACTGGTAATTGTTGGCAATACCAGCATCCAATGTAATCGAATCTCCAGAACACAGACTAGTATCCTGCCCAAGGTTTACATTGGGCGTAGCAAGTGTATCGAGGTTAACGGTGTCCGATGCTTGGCAATCACCACTGCCTACCGTAAGCCAATAGGCCCCGGATTGGCCTACTTTAATGGCAGTATCAGATGAGCCAGTTGACCACGCATGCTGATAATTGGAACTGGTACCCAATAAAACAACCGAATCACCGTAACAAAACGTTGAGTCTGGCCCCAGGTCCACTTGCTTTTGAGCATTGAACTGCAGTAGTATGGTATCTGAAGCTTCGCAAGTACCGTTTCCAACTTGAACGTTATAGCTACCCGATGAATCAACCGTGATTTTCCTTGTAGTATCCCCCGTAGACCACTGATAGCTGCTGGCATTACCCGCATCTAAAATGATTGAATCGCCAATGCACAAGGAGGTATCATTGCCTAAATCAACCTGCGGGGTAGGATCAAAATTGACCTGGATCGTATCATAGGCATAACAATTGCCATTGGAAGCTTCTAAGGAGTAAGTTCCCGATTGAGTGATAGCAGCAGAAAAAGCAGAACCTCCATTTGACCAATTGTAAACCTGGGCCGAATCACCTGCCTCAATTAACAATGTATCACCTTGACAAAGTGTGGTGTCTTGCCCCAAATTGATTTGAGGAATGGAGTCTATATCAATATTGACGGTATCGTTAAAAACACAAAAGTTATCCGTTGCTTCAACCCAATAAGATCCGGTGCTGCTTACGTTGATTGAAGTAGTAGTATCTCCCGTAGACCATAAATAATCGTTATAACCTGAAGTGATGTTAAGGTTTAAAGAATCAGTTTGACAAATGGAGGTATCCTGGTCCGGGGTTAGGTTCAATTGATTGCAGCAAGTAACAAAATTCAATGACTGGGATTCCGGTATGGTTTTATTAAGATTAACATGCCCATAAGTGCCATCCTGGCCATTAACAGATGTATTGGCTTGACTATGATTTGAATTGAAAGAAATGCCTGCATTACCACCTGCCAAATTGGTGTCGATAACAGAAGGCAATTGATTGGGTGTAGATAAATTTTGGGTAGGTATCATAATGGCCCCGCCACTACCTCCGCCTCCAGGGCCCACTACCCTATCGTCTCCACCATTATCCACATCACCTCCATCACCCCCCTTAGCTTGAATTTCAATATTGCCGTTAAACCAATTAGATTCCACTAAAACTGATCCGCCAGCACCACCACCGCCAGCACCATCACTCACTTCTGTATTGGCATCCAGTCCGTTAGCAGAAACATGTTGGCTGTTCCCTACCAAGGTATCGGCTTTTAAAATAACAATGCCTCCACCATTGGCCCCTGCACTTTGGACAGGGTTGTTGTTTTCGTGGCCAGCACCACCGCCACCTCCAAAAAATAACCGTGAACCACTGGAATCTAAGGCCTTACCTCCAACACCAGGATATGGCCCATTGCATTGAAATAAACTATTGTTTTGGTATTCTCCTCCCTTGCCTCCTTTGCTGAGATTTCCTCCACCAGCCCCTCCGGAATTATGGTTGTTTCCACCCCCTCCACCATTGGCAAGTGCCCCTCGTCCACCTTTTTTTCCATTGGTGTAATCGGCAATGCCCTCCCCTTTCATACCATTGGCGGTTGAAGAAATGGAGTAAAAATAATCATCATCAGTGGTTAAGAAATTACAACTTGTGTCAGGACCAAATATATAACCGCCTCTGAACCCTTTTCCATCCACATCAATAGGGGCATTCAAGTTGAGTTTTTCAGCTTCAAGCACCACAACGCCGCCTGTATCATTGTCCCAGGCCGGTGCTGTTACTGTATCATTAATGGTAATGTTGGAATGGCTCGGTACTTTGATGAGCTGCAATTTACCAGAAGCATCATATTGGTTCACCAATTCATGCTTTAGGGTAACCGTATCTGCATTGGTGGAACAGATGGTTCCTAACTCAAACCTTCCAGCATGGTTGTAGTTAAGAATGGTACCAAAAGAAGGATTGTTAGTATCATCTATCACCGCTCCTTTCATCTGAATTAGCAATATTCGATCCCCAGCAGCGAGCTGTTGGTTATTGTTGAGCAATACCTGATGTTGACCTGGCAAAACCTGACTTACCTTGTAGTAACTATTGATTGTGCCTGAAGCGGTAAAGGACTGACCATTCAATTGAAAACCGCCTAAAATAAAGCAAAGAAGAATTCCTATGAAGGGTTTATATTTTATTAACATTGGAATACTTATATACCTTGAAATTTAACACCTTATTGCGATATCAACAAATGTTTGATAGCAAATAGTTTATGCCGTCTTCTTATTGGATGCTTCAATAAAGGGAGGGCTGCAGTTTTGGAATTAGAAATTTTAAAAGGTTGCATAAGTGCTTAAGTATGGGCTTAAACAAAGGTAAAAGCTACCTAATAGTTGAGCCCCACCCTTAAAGCGTGAGGCTCAACAATTTACAGCAAAAGCATATAATTAAAAGGTGATGGGTAAGTCTGAGTTTGGTCCGTTAAAATTATGGTTTGAAGCTTTACCTCCTTTTGATTACCCTTGCTTATTTGGGCCTTCATCTTCCACAATATCCAATTCTTGCATAATGTATTCCGCATTGGCAAACTCATCGATGACCCAAAGCACATAGCGAATGTCCACATTGATGGTCCTGTTTACCTTAGGGTCAATTACAAGATCTCCTGTCATGGATTCCCAATTTCCATCAAAAGCGATTCCGATAAGATTGCCCTTGCCATTTAAAACAGGACTTCCTGAATTACCACCTGTAATGTCATTATCGGTTAGGAAGCATAACTTAAGCGTATCCCCTTCACCATACCTTCCAAACTTTTTGGCCTGGATCATCCGATCAAGTTTGTCAGGAATATCGAATTCTTCATCGTTGGGATCTTTTTTCTGCATAATGCCTTTATGGGTGGTGAAATAGTCATAGTAAACCGCATCCTCTGGCCGGTAGGGATCTATTTTCCCATAGGATATCCGCATGGTTGAGTTGGCATTGGGATAAAACTTTTGATCCTCCTTCCATTTACGCAGGCCCTCCATGTACAATTGAAGCTGATCACTTTTTTGTGACTGAGCTTGTCGGTATTTAGGAATGTAACTACTTCTATAATGTTGAAGCAGTTTTCCATATAAATTGACAAGGGGATCCTTTTCTATATCCTTGGCTTGGGGATCATCAAGAAACGCATCAACTTCAATACTATCCATCAAAAATGTTTTGTTGTCAAAAATGAAAGACTTGTTATAAATATCGGCCAAGTAAGACCTCACAGCCTTTGCCGTATCCTGGCCATCCATATCCCTTATAAGGTTGTTGATAAACTCGGGCCTTTGATTAGCTGGTGCATCTTTGGCGTACATTGTCAAAATTTCTCGAAAGATCTTTCGCTCCATCTTTGGAAAGCTGTTGCTAAAAAATTGATCGGCTTGCTCCTTTGTTTTGGCTAACGTTTTATCAAGTGCCATCTGAGCATCCTCAGCATCTTCTCCGTCTTCAGCTTCTTCAGCATTTTTTAAACTGCTCTCCAATTTTGAAAATTGATAGGCATATTCAAACAAATCTGAATTGAGTATGCTGTAGGCCAAGTAATAAAATCCGGGTGTAATTGTTCTTTGTTGCTTGTAAGCCTCTTTCATTTTGGGTAAAATTTCAGCGTATTGTTTCCGCTTATCAGGTTTTTGATTCACCCATTTCATAAAGTTCTTTTCAAGGTCTTCCTTGGTTCCCACGAGGTCGTAATCCCGGAGTCCTTTTAGCTGGCCTTTTAAATATTTGTGGTAATTGGACAAGCTGGCATAATCTGAGGCCATTTCGATTTCTGCTTCTTTATCGGCATCCATCTTAGCTTTCATGGTATTGAGGGTCCGATCAAAAATGTCAATCAAAGTTGGCTGCTCAATGTCCATTTTATGCTTAATGTCATAAGAAGTAAGGTAACGTTCTGTAGAGCCTGGGAAGCCAAAGATCATGGAAAAGCTGTCCTTGGCATAACCATTTAAGGAAATTTCTAAATGTTCCTTGGGCTCGTATGGAATGTTGTCTTCACTGTACTCAGCAGGCTTACCATCGGGCCCGGTATAAACGCGAAATACAGCAAAATCACTCGTATGCCTTGGCCACATCCAATTGTCGGTATCGCCTCCGAATTTACCGATGTCCTCAGGTGGTGCTCCTACCAAACGTACGTCCTTAAAAGTCTCGTGGATCATCATGTAATATTCATTGCCATGGTACATGCTTTTAATTTCAGCATCATAATGCGTGTCCTCGGTTGCTTCTTCCTTTAAGCGGCTAAACACCTTTTGCTTCACCTTTTGTTTGGTCATTTCCTTTTCAACCGTATCCAGCGCACTTTTTACGTCCTTAGTGACGTCTTCCATTCTCACCAGCCTTGTGGCAGTAAGGCCGGGATTAGCCAATTCTTCATCTTGTGATGAAGCCCAAAAGCCATCCTCCAGGTAATCATTTTTAACACTACTTTGCTCCGCTATGCGGTCGTAAGCGCAATGATGGTTGGTAAACAACAAACCACTTTCAGAAACAAACTCTGCTGTGCAAAATCCCCCCAATGAGACGATCGCATCCTTCATACTGGAGTTATTAACACTGTATACATCCTCGGGCGATATCTTTAAGCCCATTTCCTTCATTTTGCTTTCATGCTTCTTGATGTACAAGGGGAGCCACATACCTTCTCCGGCATGAGTACTCATGGATTGAAGTACAATGAGGAATACAATACAAATGCTGGTAAAGCTTTTCATATTATTTTTTTTACTTTTTAAGATTGCGGCAAACTTACAAAATTTATGATCTATTAAATTTGTGCCGAAAAAATTTGGAGCTACCCGATTCATACACCAACCCCTATATCATCGGCATCGTTGGTGGAAGTGCGTCCGGTAAAACTGAACTCCTGCATCAATTGCACGGGCGTTTTAAAACCAAAGAAGTAAGCGTACTATCCCAGGACGATTACCACAAACCCATTGAACTTCAAAAAAAAGATGAAAATGAAACCGTCAACTTTGACTTACCGGAAGCCATTGAAGCCGATCAACTGATCCAGGACATACAACAGCTAAAACAAGGGAACCGTGTTACGGTTAGGGAATATACCTTCAACCAACCAGGCATCAAACCCACGGAAAAAACCATTCATCCATCACCCATTTTATTGATAGAAGGCTTATTTTTGTTTTACTTTGAGGCTGTTGCCAAAGAATTGGACCTTAAAATTTTTATGGATGCACGCGAGGACATTAGGTTTTCGCGAAGGCTCAAACGCGATAAAGAAGAAAGAGGAATACATGAGAATACGATTTTGTACCAATGGCATTATCACGTACACCCAGCTTATAAGCATTATCTTTTACCCTACCGGGATGATGCCGACCTCATCATAACCAATCATCACAATTATCAAAAAGGCATTGAGCTTTTAAATGATCACATAAAAGCAGTAATTGAATGGAAAACAAATTTGCAGTCATAGGTTTAGGCCGGTTTGGTATTACCATTGGTCGCACTTTGGCCAACAAAGGAGCGGAGGTATTGGCCATCGACAATAGCCAGGAAAAAGTGGAGTACATCAGTGATGAGGTTGCCTATGCCGTTACGCTGGATGCAACGGACGTTAAAGCGCTGAAAGCACAGAACATTCAGGAAATGGATGCGGTGGTTGTAGCCATAGGAGAAGATTTTGAATCATTGTTGCTCTGCACTGTAATTCTCCAGGATTTGAAGGTTAACAAGATCATTACAAGGGCTTCTACAGATGCACAGCAACAGATCCTAAAAAAGTTGGGCATTGCAACAAGAGACATCCTATCACCAGAAGATGAGGTGGGAAGTGCCATGGCTCAAAGGCTCATCAACCCTGATATACTTACCTTCCTTGACCTGCCGGACGATTATGAAATAGCAGAAATTAAGGCGCCTGTTGCCGTCAAAAATAAAACGCTCGAAGATATTAAATTAAGGGACCGTTATAACCTCAACCTGATCACGGTTCAAAGGGATTTTGAAGAAATGCAGGACAATGAGGTGGTCCAAAGCTCTCACTTGGTAGGAGTTCCAAAAGCCGAAACGGTGATTTTTGAAGGGGATACGATTTTTCTCATGGGTAAGCGAAAAGACATTCAGCGTTTTATGGAGATCAATCGATGACCGGTTCGAAAACCAGAATCGTTCAAATGTTTGAACTTACTTGTTGCTGGAAGTTCAACATTTGGCTCAATGCTTTATGGTCCATACTACAATGGAGAAGAAATGAGTTGGCAAAGCTTAATTTAGCGGGAATCAATCATTGATTCAAAAACCTGCATGAACCTAACTTGGTGAATAGTTTTCAGCTCTCCTAAAAATTAAGGTACAGCATTTTGGATTTTTCCTTGTCATTCAAGTTGAAGTTTTTGTTGAACCTTTCCGTACATCAATCCAACATTCAGCATGATTGTTTGTATTTCGCAGAGTTTATAGGTTATAGAATTCGGGCTATTGAAATTACTTACCGCTTTCTCGACTCCAATTTTTGCCGATAAATGGATCGAAGCTTACCAAGTTCCTTTTTAAGTGCTTGAGCTTCCTCTGGATCAGCTGTTTTGTTAATTTTGGCTTTTAATTCCTGAATTTCCTTGTTCAACCTCACTTCCTCAGGGTAAAAATTGTTGTTCTTCATGATGTGGTAAGCCAGGCGATCCTCGGCAGGCGCATTGAAATAATCGCTGTTATCAATGGGCTTGCCTTGATAGGACAAATCATTAAATGCTCCTTTGCGGTAAGCTTCATTGATAATTTGATCGATCCAGTTTTCAAACATTTTTGGACATTTTTTTAAACTACAACTTCAAAGGACTGCGCTTCAAATGAAGTTGCTTAAAAGCTTCGGGTAGATGCTCAATGATATCCGATGCGATCAAACCCTCAAAGCCTTTTTTGCAAGCCGCCTGATCCCCGGCTAATCCATGAACATAAGTGCCCAAAATGGCGGCTTGATCAGCTTCATATCCTTGACTTAAGAGCCCCGTAAGTAGGCCCGTCAATACATCGCCACTGCCCCCTGTTGCCATACCGGGATTGCCGGTTGAATTAAAGTGAACCTCACCATTGGGCAATCCTACGGCCGAATGGCCTCCTTTTAAAACAATAACCGAATTAAGTTTATGGCTCATGGCTCGCAATTGTTCAACCCTTTCATACCCATTGGAGGCTTTTCCAGCAAGACGGGCAAATTCACCAGGATGAGGGGTTAATATGCTATAAGGCGGTATTTTACCTTGCAAAGCCGGTTCATCTGCCATCATGTTGATGCCATCAGCATCAATAACACAAGGCTTGGGTTGGCTTTCCAGTAACTTCCTAAATGCATCAAGGGTAAAGGCTTCCCTACCCAATCCGGGGCCAATGCCATAGACATCAAACATCTGAGCTTCAGGGGGTTCACTCCATATTGTTTGATCCTGATCGGTCATAACCATTACTTCCGGAAGGCTTGTTTGAAGTGGAGCATATCCACATGCAGGCACATAAGCACTAACAAGGCCTGCACCAGAACTCAAACAAGCATTGGCAGCCATTTTTGCCGCACCGATTTTCCCATAAGATCCTGCTATGATCAAAGCATGGCCGAATGTGCCTTTATGGTCAAATTTATTGCGCAACTTGAGTAATGGAAGAACGGAGCCCTCATTTATAAAAAAATTGAAGGTCTCTGCCAATTCCAAAAATTCAGCACTTAGCCCAATATCAAGCACCTCAAATTTTCCAGTGTAATGCTGACTTTCAGGCATTAAAAAAGCATACTTGGGCATTTGGAACGTGAGGGTATAATCTGCCTGAATAATGGCTTCATCCGCATTGTAGGCATCACAGAACAAGCCGGACGGGATGTCCACAGCCACTGTGTAGGCCAAGCTGTTATTAATTTTAAAGACCAATTCCCTTGTGAAGCCTTCTATAGGCCTGGATAAACCACTTCCTAACACGGCATCAATAACAACATCTGTATCTTTGATTTCTGGTAGATCTTGAATACCCCAAAGATCGACAACTGAAGCTTTCGGCATTTGCGTTAAGTGATTCCTGTTTTCCTGAAAATCTTCCGAAACCTTTTGGGTAAAATTAACAACATAAGTAACCACTTCATAATCCCACTCCAAGAGCAACCTGCTAATAGCCAGGCCATCACCTCCATTGTTGCCTTTCCCGGCAAAAACAACAACTCGATGAGCGGTCCTGAATTTTTTAGTAAATGAATTAACAAACTCAGTGGATGCTCGCTCCATCAGATCAATGGAAGCTATGGGTTCATTTTCTATCGTATACCCATCGGCTTGCTGGATCTGTTGCTTATTTAAAATCTTCATTTAATCAACCTGACGTTTTTTGATGAAAGGGGTTGTACCTCGAAATTAACGACTACAACAGATTTCCAATCCAATTTATGTTATCACATAAAAAAAACCCCGGAAAGCATTTTGCTAACCGGGGCTTTTTATTGATTGGCTTTACCGATCAGTTACCGAACGAATACCTTTTCCGTCTTAACTTCATCTTCCGTAATAACCTCTACTAAGTATACGCCTTCTGATCGTTTGCCTATGTTGATCTTATGACGGCCTTCCGTTACAACTTCTCGTTCATTTATAACTTCTTTGCCCGTCACATCGGTTAACTTAACCTTGGCCGATTCAGCGCCTTCATAAGATTGGCCGAAGTCTACTACTACCTGCTTTCCTTGGGAAAATAGTGTGAAATCAGAATTCTCAACTATTTGATCCTTACTGGTAGCCTCATCCTTCATGAACCTTAAGGCAAATCGGTCTTTTTCGCCTTCATTGTGGTCTACTTCTACTTCTGCATATTGCAGATCGTACATCCTGCCCGTAGCCTTGTCTTCTAAGTAGACCTCTACACCAGCTTCAAGGTTCTCAATGCTTGCATCAATCTTGTAATTGGCATCTTTGCCACTCTCTAACCTAACAGGTACGGTCAAGCCATCCCTGATCTCAGGTAAACCATTGATCGAAGCATTTTCATCACCTATTTTGCTATACATGTTTGGCATGTGATCCTTTTTCGACTTGAATTCGTAAGCATCATAATTGCCGTCAAAATCATGGGTAGCAGCTTGGTCGAAGTAGACGATCATTTCATCCGAAGCACCTTCCTCATCCGAGACTTTTAGGCTGATCTTGCTCTTCTGATCTTCTTCCCGCTTGCCTACAAATTCATCCGTTCCGGTTGACCGTGCACTGTTGTCTAACGTCAACGTGGTTGGACCGCTATTGGCAAAAACAAAGAAGGCCTGCATCGGAGCAATCTTCTCATCACCACCATTGGTACCCATGCCGTTGACATAGGTCTCAAATTGACTGTTATTGGCATTCCAGATGTAAACACCATCAAAAATGCTGTTATTATTGGGAAGGTTCACGCTGTCCCAGTTTAACACAGATGGATAAGGATTGCCTACCAGGTTCCACTGGCTTCCACTTGCCGTAAGCGTCCTTGATTGTGATCCTGTTGTAGGTGTACCCGAAATGTCAAAAGTTTCAGGATAGCTTACCCTTCCTTTGGCATTGCTCTCTTGCCAGAAGAACACATCAAAGCCCTGCATGATGTCCATGCTTTCGGAACGGCTTGATACCGAAGTCCAGCCATCTTTGAAACTGGATCCGCTATTAGGCTCATCGAAGTAATAGGTATTACCAGATTGTCCAGCACTTATAGCAAAGTCATCGTGCATCTCACCTACATCAGCATTGGTTACAGGACTGCTTATGTAACGCCAGCCCGAGCTGCCCGTGGCAACTTGTTCCATTTCGATCATTCCATTGACCGAACCGTTATGACCAGTGCTGAAGTCATCGAGGTAGGCTACACCGTTCATGTCTGCCAATAACCTTAGCATACCTCCCGAGCTGCTAACGGTGCCACTTACGGCATCAAAATTATTTTCTACAGCCAAATTACCCTGCAAGGCTACATCTCCTGATTTATCAACTTGGCCGGATCCAACTTGCGTCATACCATAAACATTGGTATTGCTGGAGCCTTCAAAGCTCAACATGCCATCACCAACATCCATCATGCCATTGTTCATCAAATCACCATAAACGGATAAGGTGTTACCAGATGTAATGTCAAGCGAAGCCCCGGGATCTATCTCAAGGCCTTGTACATCGCTATTGTTTGATACTGAAGGATATTGGCCGCTGGCATTCCATGCAATAATACCTTTGGTACTGTTATCAGGTATGCCGTTGGTCCAATTACCAGCCGTATTCCAGGTATTGCTCATTTCACCGGTCCACATGGTAGCATTCATGTCCATAACACTCAAATCATCAACAGCAATGTCCCCACTGATACCAGCATCAGCCGCACGGAACCTAAAAAGAACCGTTTGATTGGCATAAGCACTTAAATCAACAAGTTGCCTAGCCCAGAAACTATTGGCTGATGTTTGTTGCTCTCCACTAATGCTGAACTCTTTGTTCCAGGTAGCGCCATTATCAGTAGAAACCTCCATTATTAAAGTACCTATGGCACTGCCATACATGTAATACCAGAAATTGGCAGTTGGATTGCTAATGGTACTCAAGTCTACAATTGGCGAGGTTATAGCTGCTGTATCTCCTGCATCATGGTTGGATCCTTCTGCATAAATAAAATTGCCATTGCCCGTAGTGTGATCGCTATTGGGCCCGGTACTGCTGGAAGAAGTACCCTGATCTATAGGACCCCAATGATAAATATCGTAATTATTCTGAGCTACCGGATCGGGCGTCCTGCTCCAGCAAGTATTGATGGTATTCTGATCATTGTCAAAATCATTAGGATTGGGTGAAGTCCACCCTGAAGATGCATCGTCAAAATTTTCAGTATAGGGGGCTGAAGAAGGCTGACATTTAGTTGAAAAGCTTACGGGGCCTTCAAATTTGCTATTGTTTCCAGCTCCGCAAACTTCTTGCACATAAACATCATAATCCGTATTGCTCATTAAGCCAGTAAGGGTATAAGAAGTACTTCCAACTGTATCTTTGGTACCATTGCCTAAACTAAAGCCAGCTTGGCCATATTCAACAATCCATGAAGATCCAGCGTCGTTGGAAGTCCAGCTTAAATTAGCGGAATTACTGCCTATACTACCTACTTGAAGATTTGTGGGTCTGAAGCATGATGGAATGTCTTCATATACAAAATCATCCAGGGTGAGTTCATCAAAACTGGACACTGAACCACCGGCGATGGCAATATATTCATTACTGCCAATCAATGCTCCATTGTCCAAATTAATGGTGTACTCATTATAAGTGCCATCCGTACTTGAAGTAGCCGAATCTAATAAAACAAAAGTGCTTGCATCGGTTTGGTTGGCCATAACGCCAACGTATAGCTTATGATCATTGGCATCCCCGTCTTCAAATGCCGCCTTAAATCGAATTCGCTTATCATAGTCTGTAAGGTCTGAGAACTGAGGAGAAACCAAAATGGCCGTATCGCCACCTCTTAAATCAAAGTTATCATCAAATTCAACTTCGTTAGGGGATGAGGGTGGCGCATCGGTTCCGAAGGAGTTTTCTACCGTTGTTACCGCACTGGCCTGGTTGCCGGCCGTGCTCCAGCAACTGGGTATGGCAGGAGCGCTTACCCCATCAAAATTCTTAGTGTAGGTAGCTGTAAATGGGTTGCAAGCAGTTGAAAAAGTAATGGGGCCTGCATAATCACTGGTATCTCCAGCCCCGCAAATTTCGGCTACGTATACATCGTATTGGGTATTGCTCATTAACCCGGTAAGGGAATAAGGGTTGTTTGACGTAAAGGTGGAATCGCCTTGTCCTAAGCTAAAACCACTGGTGCCCCACTGAACTTTCCAATCACTACCCGAATCAT
>CAZLQF010000044.1:0-19576 GCA_964561545.1 uncultured Sphingobacteriales bacterium | reverse complement strand
TTCAATAGCCCTGCTGTTGCAAGCGTTTTTTCAACCTCCGTGCCGGCTGAAAATTGCTATTGTGTTTTAGCGCCCGATTTACAAATTTCGCTGCCCTTTGGTAATTCTTGGTCTTGAAGAAGCAATCACCAATTACATAATTCAGCTTAAACTTCTTTATAAACTCTACATTATTCTTTAAAAGGATGTAATAAAGCCGCCTGGCTTCCGTGTAATTACCTTTCCGGTAATGGGCATCTGCCAATCCTGCTTTTGTATGCATATTACTGGGGAAATACTCACTGTATTTGTTGAGAAACTGGATGGCTTGATCGAATTGACCTTTATTGAGGTAGATCTGGCCCAAATAAAACCAGTTACACATGTAATCGGGATGGTTGTTGTACGCTTTTTGAAAATGCTCCAGAGCCTTATCAATGTTTTGCTGTCTGTAATATTGATAGCCCAATTTCGCATTTTTCGGCTTTTTAATAACCGCTGATACAGGCCTGCCTTCTACATCTACGCTATAAATGGTTTCAGGAGGTGGGTACATGCTCTCCTTCAGTTCGGGCTTTAGGAAAATCGTACTCATTACTGCATAATCCCACTCCTTGAAGCAAAGGGCTTTGTATCCGGAATTGGATACGCTAAATGTATCATCTTCATCATTGGCTAAATACCGCATAATGAAACCATCGTTGCTCACCACATCCACCGGTAATTCATCACTATGATTGGTAACGTTTTGTTTGAGCCATTGGTAGGAATCTAAAGTTGCCAACCGGTAACTCTCGCCAACATACTCGGTATAGCTACCATCAAACCCACCTACGGTCATGTTCCTGTAAATGTATTGATAGGGATGGTTTTGGATCATCCAAATAGCAGGCTTCACCAATGAAAGCGCAACAACACCTATGATTCCATATTTCACGTACTTATGTTGGAAATAGTTGCTAAGGTAATGCACGTTAAGCGCACAAAGGGCAATAAAAGTAGGATACACAAATAATATATGGCGCCATTGGCCGTAAACGTTGGCATCGGTGTAAACAATGTAAGCTACCGGAAAAATCGTGGCAAAAAGAAGGATAAAAACATAAATGGGTTTAATTTTCCTTTTCGCGGTGTATAAATAAGAAGGCAAAAAGGTGACAAACAATACCAATATAATAACCGGTATGGTAATGGCCATGTACTTAATTTGGTAATACCAGGGGAAATCATTGGACCGCATCAATTCGCCTTCAAAAACCTGCATTACATTCAAATGGTGGTCACTGATTGCCTTGAATACCTCAACCGTTCTTTGGATTATATTGCCAGTCATGATGTAGGGATACCAAAATATGCCCAATAAATATCCCAGGATACTGATCAAAACCAACCAACCGATGTTCTTGTACAGAAGGTTTTGGTTGTAGAACAGATATTTCCTGCGAAATTCTTTGTTTGCCAAATAAGCAATACCAATGAAAAGGAACAGGTAAGGGATCAGCAACAATCCGCCCATACGGACGCCAATGGCCAAACCTGTTGCCACAACAAACCCGATCAGGTTCCCATAGCTAAAGGTGGGGAGGTCTTTTACTAAGCGAATGATAAAATAGGTACCCATGGCCATGGTAGTTGCAGCAGGGATGTCTTTGTCATTGACCAAACTATGCCCCACAAAAAAGGGCGTTAGGAACATCAACCATATCGCTATGGTACCAGCCCGCCAAGAGCCCGACACCTCCTTTGTAATAAGGCCGGTAAATAAAATGCATAAAAGCCCTACCAAAGCCGTTAAAAAGTGACGAACATCATGCGGGGATAATTGAGGAAATAGTTGAGCAGTATAGGAATAAGCAACGAAGAAAAACGAACCGTAATTGATCATACCTTTTTTGCGGAACATGTTGTCATACCGCTGGTAACTCTGGTAGGAGGTGGTGTCTTCTCCAAATGTTTTGTAATATTTCAAAGCACCTCGGCCGTAATCCCACTGGTTCAATTCATCACTTGAGAACCCAATATTTGAACTGTTGAAAGGTAATATCAACATGAAAATTACACATAACCAGAAGATCGATTTGGGCTGCTTTAGCGTTTCAACAACCTTGTTCAACGTCATTGATCGAATGGATTTTTAGGTGTATTAATACTTCCTTGGAAGGCGGGTAAAATTATTGACAGGCTTAAACTTTTCCAAATTTACTTAGGTTATTACCTAAATTGTATTAGACAGTTTTATAAAAGCTTGTGTATGAATCTTTAGCATAAAGCAATGGAAGCTCTACAACACCACTTGAGGATTACTTCCATAACAGCCATTTTTAGCAGGCCATTGTTTTAAAATTGACCTCGAAAGTATATATTTGCTTCATTGGATGATGGACCTATTTTGCAGGTAGTTACTTGTTGACCTAAAATCACCAAGTGTTAATGCCTTTTTATTAACATTCAAACTATAGGATTTAAGATTTTTCTAACATCAGCAACTTATGAAAATTAACATTGTAAGGCCGTTTTTGCCTGATTTTAATGAAATTGAGAAAGAATTTAAAGAATGTTTATCCACCGGATTGGTTACCAACAATCCTTATTACACCCCCAAATTTGAACATGCATTAAAAAGTTTTTTTAATACTGATTCTACGCCTGTATGCTACTGCAATGGAGAAATGGGCCTTTTTAGCTTGATCCATGCCTGGAAGACAAAAATGGGCTACAGCGCTCACGATAATTTTGATGTACTGGTACCCTCCTTTACATTTTCAGGTACGCTCAATGCCATTGTCATGAATAACTTGAACCCCATTTTTTGTGACATTGATGAAACATTGACCATTGATGTCAACAAGATAGCCAGCGTAGGCTCCAATACCAAAATGATCGTTGCAGTAGGTGTTTACGGCAACTTACCCGATTTAGATCAAGTCAAGAAATTTGCCAACGACCACAACCTGGTATTGCTATTTGATAATGCTCCTGCTTTTGGATCTACTTTCAAAGGTTATTATCCTGCCAATTACAACCTGGAAGAAGTTTACAGCTTCCATGCTACCAAAATATTCACATCCATGGAGGGCGGGGCCGCTATTTCTCATGATGAAACCATCCAAAGCTTTTTAGCACGGCTGCGAAACTTCGGGCAGTACGAGAAAACCATTGGCGATGTTGACATTCCAGGGCTCAATAGTAAAATGCAGGAAATATCTGCTATAACAGGTTTGAAAAACCTGGATCATATTGAAGAGATCCTTGAAAAAAGAAGCCAGAATGTTGATCGGTACAAAGCTTTCTTTGAGGATCTGGAGGAAAAGGGATACCTGCAAACCATGAAAGTAAGGGATGAAGTTTTTTGCCCTTACCTATATTTCCCCGTCATCCTAAACGAAGAAGCTTCCGATTTTATCCAATTCATGGAGGAACATGGGATTGCGGTAAGAAGATACTATACCTCGGTTCACACATTAAAATATTACAAAAACAAATACCATGAACTCGACCTTAGTTTTACAAATGCCATTACAGGTAAAATTGTAGCTTTGCCGATTCACACCATAATGGACCAATCCGAAATGGATCACCTTTTTTCTGTAGTAGCTGATTATTTCAAAAAAAATTAACCATGAAACAAGTATTAGTAACAGGCGCAGGGGGCTATGTAGGCATTCCTATTTGCAAAGAACTATTAAACAGGGGTTACAGTGTTATAGCACTGGATCGTTATTTCTTTGGGCGCGAAAAAGTAAAAGAAGTAGAAGACAATCCCAATGCTACAATACTCCAGGATGACTTAAGAGATTGTGACACCACCATATTAAAAGACGTAGACGCTGTAATTGACCTCGCAGGGTTAAGCAATGATGCTTCTGGTGAGATTGATGCTCAGCTCACTAAGGAGATCAATTACGAAGGTTCTACCAGGTTGGCTAAAGCAGCTAAAGAATATGGCGTAAAACGTTACATTTATTCAAGCTCCGCAAGTGTATATGGGGCAGGCGGCAAAAAAGCATTACAAGAAGGAGACGAATTGGCCCCCCTAACCGAATATGCCAAAAGCAAAGTGGCGATGGAAAATGATTTAATGGAGCTTCAGGATGAAAATTTTGAAGTTGTATTGTTGCGTAATGCCACGATTTTTGGATTGGCTGAAAGAATGCGGTTTGACCTTGCCATTAACATTATGACCATGCGGGCTTGGCGAGACCGCGTTATCTACATCATGGGAGGTGGGGAGCAATGGAGGCCTTTTGTTCACATACATGATGTGGTAAGGGCATTTGTTAAAGCCTTAGAAGCTTCTTCTGAAAAAGTAAATGGGGAGGTATTCAATGTTGGGTCGGATGAGCAGAACTACCAGATCAAGCAATTGGCTTCATTCGTCCTGGACGTTATACCCAATGTTGAGGTGCACCAAGTACCAGAACAAGCGGATAAGAGGGATTACAATGTGAGCTTTAAAAAGATCAATGAAACCCTCGGATATAACACCAAAACGAAAGTGCACGAAGGTATTGTAGAGATCAAACAAGCGCTGGAAAACTTTGAGGTTAGGCCTGATGATCCAACCTTCTTTACCGTACAGTGGTATAAATCTTTAATTGAGTGGAGTAAGCGTATAGAGGAGATCAAACATAAGGGAAGGGTGCTTTAATGGAAGGCAAATTACTCAACAAACCCCTCTTCGTAATTGGTAGCCCCCGCTCAGGCACTACATTGGTGCGGATCATGATCAATGCGCATCCCAACCTATTGATCCCTCCTGAAAACGGAGGTGCCATTATTTATTGGTACGATAAATACAAGGATTGGGCGAAAAAAGACCTTCAATCCAACAGAGTCCGCCAATATGTGGATGACCTCCTCAGCACCAAAAAAATTGACACCTGGCATTTAGCTAAGGAAGATGTTTTACAAATGATCCATGAATTGGAGCCTGATAATTATGCCGCTCTAAGTGCCTGTGCTTATCTTGCCTATGGTAAAAAAACCCAAAACAACTTACATACCTGGGGTGATAAAAACAACTTTTTAATCAAACATATAGACACTTTATACGAACTATACCCCGATGCCTATTTTCTATATTTTATTAGGGATGGTCGGGATGTTGCTTGCTCTTACAAAGCATTGAGCAACAAAAAAATCAGCGGGCAATACGCCCCTAACCTACCCTCCAATGCCTCAGAGATCGCCAATCATTGGGTTAATAACAATGAGGCAGCATTAAAATCATTTGAAAAAATACCTGAAAACCAATTGCTCACTTGTTATTACGAAGATTTGGTTCAAAATACGGAGCAAGAAGCAAAAAGGATCTGTAATTTCGTTGGAGAGCCTTATAGCACTCAGATGCTTAATTACAATGAAATCAATGACGAGCCTAAGGAATTCCTGCAATGGAAAGCAAAAATCACTCAAAAACCTGATCCTTCATCCGTTGGTAAGTACAAGCGTGAACTGAGCGAGCCAGAATTGTATGAATTTGAGAACATAGCAGGCTCAATGTTGAAAAAACTCGGCTATTGATCAAGCCCTAAAGGTAGCTTCATGGCTAAGAAAATTTCATTTGTAATACCAGTCTTCCGCAGTGAAGGAACCCTTGATCCGACCTATGAGCAGCTATCTGCTCTTTTTCAAAATGAATTAAAGGGATATGAGTATGAAATCGTATTTGTAGATGATGGTTCTGATGATAACTCACTGGACAAATTACTTGCCATACATGAAAAAGATGCGAATGTAAAAGTAATTAAACTTTCGCGTAACTTCGGGCAACGGCCCGCTGTTTTTTGTGGATTCAAGCATGCTACGGGCGATGCGGTGGTTAAGATGTCTTCCGATTTGCAGGACCCGGTAGATATGATCCCGGAATTTGTACAAGGATGGGAAGAAGGCAATGAAATTGTTCTGGCCTACAGGAAAGAACGCCAGGATTCCTTTAAAGACAGTCTTTTCTCTAATATTTTCTATGGATTGCTGAAATTGTCAAACCCCAAGTACCCAAAAGGCGGCTTTGACTACTTTCTATTGGATCGTAAAGCAATACACCACATCAACCAAATGAATTACAGAAACCGCTTTTTGCAAGGTGATGTACTGTGGGTTGGATTCAATATTAAATACCTGCCCTACAAACGCCTTAAACGCACAATCGGGGTTTCTCAGCAAAAATTCTCAACGCGCATCTTTTATTTCATCAGCGGAATAATTGATGCCTCCTATCTTCCGATACGTGTTATGTCTTTTTTAGGCATATTTACTTCTTTTTTGGGATTTATAGGTGTGATTCTCGCCATTTACAACCGTTTCGCACAAGAGGACCCCTATCCTGGCTGGGCATCATTGATCGTGGTCAATCTTATCATTGGAGGTTTGATCATGTTCATGCTTGGGGTTATAGGTGAATATCTATGGCGAATCCACGATGAAATAAGAGATAAACCGTTGTATATAGTCGATGAAAAATATGGTGATATCTAAAGCACATTTGGCTTTTGGAAAAAAACTCGATCTAAAGATTTTATAATTGCGCGAGCCTTCAAATAAAGTTTTTATTTGTTAAGAGCTGAAAGAAATATTTAATTTTGAAAAAAATAGTAACCTATGTACCAGTACCTAAATACCATCTTTAGCTGCCTTGCTATTTTATTAACCATTTCCTGTCAAAATCAAACTTCTGATCAAAAAGCTCAAAAATCTGATACAACTGATCAGGAAGCAAGCACCAAGATTAATGACCCACATTCCTATGCCAAACCTTCAGAAGCTGCTATCAATCACCTTGATCTTGATGTGGATGTAGATTTTGATGATCAGCAAATAGCAGGCACTGCTTCCTACAAAATCAAAAATAAGCAGGATGTTGACAGTATTTATCTTGATGCACACGATTTGACCATTGACAAAGTTACCCTTGGAAAAGACGGTGAAGAAGCAACAGGATACAGCCTGGGTAAAGATCGAAAGCACATGGGCCAACCTTTGGCAATTGCCATCAAACCTGAAACCCAATGGATCAACATCCAGTATAAAACCTCACCGAATGCCGGGGCGCTGCAATGGGTTAAGCCTCATCAAACTGCTGGAGGCGATCATCCTTTTTTATACACCCAATCACAAGCCATTCTGGCAAGAACCTGGATTCCCATTCAGGATGGACCGGGCATGCGGTTTACCTATGATGCCAAGGTAAAAGTACCTGATAATTTATTGGCTTTGATGAGTGCAAGCAATCCCCAGGAAAAGAATGATACAGGCGTTTACCACTTCAAAATGGAGCAGCCCATTCCGGCCTATTTAATGGCCATGGCTGTAGGCGATATTGATTTTAAATCCGTTAGTGAACGAACAGGTGTTTATGCAGAACCTTCTGTTATCGAAGATGCGGCTTATGAGTTTGCCAACATGGATAGCATGCTTACTGCCTCTAAAGCATTGTATGGCAAGTACAAATGGGATCGCTATGACATCATCATTCTTCCGCCCAGCTTCCCGTTTGGCGGTATGGAAAATCCCAGGCTGAGCTTCATTACCCCAACCATCATTGCCGGAGACCGCTCGCTTACCAGCCTTATAGCCCACGAAATGGCTCACTCCTGGTCGGGTAACCTGGTAACCAATGCCACTTGGAATGATTTCTGGATCAATGAAGGATTTACCGTCTACTTTGAGCGTAGAATTATGGAAAAGCTTTATGGGAAGCCTTATGCCAATATGTTAGCCCAATTGGGCTATCAAGACCTCAAAAAGGAAGTAGCAAGTTTGGGGAAAGAAAATCCGGCTACCAAACTCAAACTTGACTTAAAAGGAGAAAATCCGGACGATGCCGTTACTTATATTCCTTACGAAAAAGGCTATTCCTTGTTAAGAATGATTGAAAATAAAGTGGGCCGTAAGCAATTTGACCAGTTCCTCAACAACTATTTTGACGAATATGCTTTTAAAACCATTAGCACAGAAGGTTTCCTTGATTACTACCGGGAACACTTGATTGATGGAGACACGACTTTGGCTAAGGATATCAATATCGAAGAATGGGTTTATGAACCAGGCATTCCTGATAATGCGCCTAAGATCAACTCCAAGCGCTTTGCCCAGGTTGAAAAGATGCTCAAACAATGGAAAAACGGCACCAAGCCAGCCGATCTTAAAACAAGCCATTGGACCACGCACGAATGGCTGCATTTCCTCCGTCATTTACCGGATACCATGAGCACCACAAAAATGGCCAACCTTGACCAGCAATTTAACTTTACCAATTCCAACAATTCAGAAATTCAAGCAGCTTGGTATGAGCATGCCATTAACAACCACTATGAAAAAGCTTACGACTCCATCGAACAATTCCTGGTAAAAGTGGGAAGGCGTAAATTCCTGACACCGCTTTACACCGCCATGATGGAATCGAACCTCAAAGACATGGCCATTCAAATTTACCAAGAAGCAAGGCCTGGGTATCATACCATTTCAAGGGATACCATAGACGAGGTAGTGAATTGGGAGCAGGAAGAGGCTTAATAGGTTAAAAATGAAAGGTTTGATGTTGCTATATTTCCCGGTAGCAGGGAGCTGAATAAAACTTTTAAAGCAAATTAGCTTTCATTGTTAAGTGAATACTTAACCCCCCAGTTGAAAACATATCCACTTTATTCTATCGTCCTAATCTCATCGTATTACAGTAAATAGTATAAAGGCTTGGATGCTGAATCATTTACTTTAAACTTGGTTTAAATAAGCTGATATTTATAACTCCAAGCCCCAAGTTGTAACAAGTACTTATTACGATCTATCTATTGCCATTGTATTCCTACCACATTACCAACCTAAAAGCAAAACACACACAATGAAACCAGACCATATATCTCACTTTCCTTTAAATTCAGCATCCCGTTTTTCAATAAATGCCTTCATACCTTCCTTTTGGTCTTCTGAAGCGAAGAGGAGGTAAAAGTTTTTCCGTTCGTAATACAAGCCATCCTGCAGCCCAGTTTCAAAGGCGTTATTTACACTACTTTTAGCAACTTCCAGGGCAATAGGGGAATTTTGAGCTACTTCCTGTGCCAGCTTAACTGCTTCTTTAAGGTAGACTTCCACGGGCGTAACCTTGTTGATCAACCCTGCATCTTTGGCTTCATCAGCCGAAATAAATTTACCCGTCAAAACCATTTCCATTGCTCGGGCCTTTCCAACAGCCCGCGTTAACCGCTGGGTACCTCCGGCTCCGGGCATTACACCGATTTTGATCTCAGGCTGTCCAAATTTGGCCGATTCCGAGGCAACGATCATATCGCAAGACATAGAAAGCTCACAACCGCCTCCAAGCGCAAAACCTGATACAGCCGCCACAATAGGCTTCTTGGTTTTGTAGATCTGGTCCCAGGTGCTGAATTGGTCATCCTTTAGCATATCCACGGGGTTTTTATCAGCCATGTTCTTGATATCAGCCCCTGCTGCAAAGGCTTTTTCATTGCCGGTCAACACGATGCAGCGAACCTCATCATTGTTGTCCAGTTCTTTCAAAGTTTCGCTTAATTCCTGCATCAATTCAGGCTTCAGGGCATTCATTGCTTTGGGCCTGTTAAGCCTTACCAATGCCACATGCTTCTCATACTGGGGTTCTACTAATATGTAGTTATTTTCAGCCATAATCTTTTGGTTTTTAATTTTACCTCAAAAAACACAAAAATATGTAGAAGAACCAAGCCAAAAGGTTCAAGACACTATAAATAATAATTATTTAGCGCAACCATATTAAGACTTTGTTAGGATATTGATTATTAGTAGCCTACTGCTAATCACCTAATACGATTAAAGGTAGGTGGTCAAAAATGCAACAAAAAAGCCCACCAGAATTCCTGCTATTTTATTGTTGGAATATTGGTGCTTTTCTCCGGTTTCAAAAAGAATGGTGGTGGATATGTGCAGGAAGGCGCCTACCACCATAGCAAGAATCGTATTAAAAACAATCGTTTGATGGCCCATCAAAGGCGTATAAAATAACTGGCTCATGATGGCGCCCAGTGGCGTCATGGCAGCAAATAACAACAAGATGGTAAGCGCTTTTTTACTGGATACGTTAAAATTGAGCATAACCGCCAGTAAAACAAAAGCAGCCGGTAATTTGTGAATCAGGATCCCGAAATAAAGGGCTTCAATACCAACCGGGTTTTTATCTAAAAAAACCGTAGTAAGTGGTATTCCTTCAATAAAAGCGTGGACGCCTAATCCAATTGCTACAGAATATGGAAAAAACCTACCCGGATCGTGCACATGCAAATGACCATGTTCAATGCCTTTAGAAAACATTTCAAGCACGATTTGAAGGGCGAACCCGAGCAAAATGAACAGGGCAGGATTGCCAACTTGGGAATTGAACAATTCTGGTAAAAAATGAAGAATAGTAATGCCCAGTAAATAAGCACCACTAAAGGTCAAAACCGGGTTTAAATACTTCTTAATTGGTTGATGGATGATAAAAGCTAAAAAGCTGGCACCTGCTGTAAGTAGAAATAAAATCGCAAGCTGGAAATAGAGCATTAAGGTTCAAATTTGATAAAAAATTTGGCCGCAATTCCGGTTATAAGACCAATAAGAGTCCCTAAAATACCACCTGTAACTATATCTATGGGATAGTGAACGCCTACGTAAACCTGCGCATAACTCACTGCAAAGGCCCAAAAAATCAATATATAAGGTACAACCCTGGAGAATTTTTGGCCCAACAATACAGCAAGAATCGTAGACAGACCAAAATGATTAGTGGCATGGGAAGAAGTGAAACTAAAACCCGGTCCGCAATCGACCAATAGCCTTACCTGTTCCTTGAACTGTGGATCATTGCAAGGCCGTAACCTTTCTACGGCATGTTTGATTACTTGGCTACTCACCTGGTCAGTAATCACGATGGTTAATATAACGAAAAGAAATGCTCCCGCACCCTTTAACCTATAATTGATTAGCATAAAAGCCAGGAAAAAAATGTAAACGGGGATCCAAAAGTATTTTTCCCTTAAAACAGGCAGAACGGCATCAAAAAAGCTGTTGCTCCATTGCTGGTTGATCAGCTGAAAGATCCATTGGTCAAATTGGACAATTTGTTCAAGCATTGAGTTAAATTTGGGCTATTATGATTAACCTTGAAGCGTTAATAGGGTCATAACTATCCATTTTGTAACTACCCATCACTTCTTTTATTTGAAAATTAGCATTGGCCAAGTATCGCTCGAAATCCTCTTTCTGTAAAGCCTGAACCCTTTCCTGATAATAATGGACCTCCCCTCTGTCTTCAACTCGGATGTCTTTTTTAATAAAACCACGATCCACGTAGCGGTTTATTTCAAACCTAATTTCATTCCTGTAGACAGTTTCAAACGATACCAAATTTTCTATCACACGGGGTACATTCATAAAATCGATCACGAAAATACCGTTATCTTTCAAACAATTGGCAACATTATGCACAATTTTGTAGTTATCTCGCTCGTGATCAAAGTACCCGAAACTTGTAAATAAGTTGAATATATAATCAAACCCACATAGATCAAAGGGCTCCCGCATGTCATGCTGGTAAAATTTTAGGTTGGACTTTTCATAGGATTTGGCTATGCGTACCATTTCATCTGAAAGATCCAAGCCTGTTACATCATAACCCTTCTCTGCAAGGAAAATGGAATGCCTGCCTTTCCCGCAAGCTAAATCAAGCATTTTCGAATTTGGAGGGGTATCCAAATGCTGGACAATGTTGTCCATCAAAGCAAAGGCCTCTTCTTCATCCCTGTAATGGTACAACAAATCGTAGTAAGGAGAGTTAAACCATTCTTCAAACCAATTGGAGGACTTTTGTTCCATTTCAATTTGCATGGTTACAAAGGTACAAATCTAATCCTTAATAGTACTCATTGTTTAAGCGATGCAGGGTACCGGCAATTGATGGTATCCTTGCTTATTTCCAAATCTAAATTATTCCAGCTAATAGGCCATATTTTTAAGGTTCGTAGATTTGGAACCATCTTCAAACATTATTTCTTCAATTAGGGTGAAATCATGAAATTCGCACTTTTGTAAGAATTGGCAGGGGTGATTGTTTGACCTGTACGTAACTCAAAGTAAGATGTTTGAAGAAAATTTTTGGACTTTGGCTTTCACTGTCGGCTGTTGCCATACTGAAAAATGGCACAATTCAACTCGGAATCCTAAACTCCTAAACCAGGTACGGAACCTGCAACCTAAATGTAACTAAAGCCTTAGACCTCAAAAAATATGAATATAAAAAAAGAAGTAAGCAGAAGAAGGACATTTGCAGTGATCAGCCATCCGGATGCCGGTAAAACAACCTTGACAGAAAAACTCCTGCTATTCGGTGGTGCCATTCAAACAGCTGGGGCAGTTAAATCCAATAAGATCAAAAAAACCGCCACTTCGGATTTTATGGAAATTGAGCGGCAGCGGGGAATTTCTGTAGCTACTTCCGTAATGGGTTTTGAATACAATGACTACAAGATCAACATTTTAGACACACCCGGGCACAAAGATTTTGCAGAGGATACCTACCGCACTTTAACGGCAGCCGACAGTGTTATCATCGTCATTGACGCAGCAAATGGCGTAGAAGAACAAACAGAAAAGTTAGCTGAAGTTTGCCGAATGCGTAACACACCTGTATTGATCTTTATCAATAAACTGGACCGGGAAGGCCAGGAGGCTTTTGATCTATTGGATGAAATAGAAAAAAAGCTCAACATTAAAGTGCAGCCCTTAACCTGGCCTATTGGCATGGGAAGGGATTTTAAAGGCGTTTACAACCTTTACCAACAAAAACTAAACCTCTTCGATCCGCATGGCAAACATACGGACGAGGAGGCAGCAACTTTTAAAAATTTGAACGATCCAACCCTGGAACATTATATTGGCAATCAAGCCAGTCAATTAAGGGAAGATACCGAATTGATTAACATGGTGTACCCGGAATTTGACAAGGAGGCTTACCAAAAAGCAGCAATAGCGCCCGTCTTTTTTGGAAGTGCCATCAATAATTTTGGGGTTCACGAATTGTTCGATTGTTTCTTGGACATTGCTCCTCCGCCTCAAGCCGGGCATACAGAAGTTCGCGACATTCAACCGGCCGAGGATGAATTCACTGGATTTGTATTTAAGATCCATGCCAATATGGATCCCAAACACCGCAACCGAATAGCTTTCGTCAAGGTTTGTTCAGGTAAATTTGAACGTAATAAGCCTTATCTTCACGTTAGGCAGGGCAAGAAGATGAAGATTAGCGCTCCTACGGGATTCATGGCCCAAAAGAAAGAAGTCCTTGAAGAAGCTTATCCTGGTGACATCGTGGGCATTCCTGATACGGGTAAATTTAAAATTGGCGATACCCTGACAGAAGGCGAATCGATCAACTTTAAAGGGATTCCCAATTTTTCGCCCGAAAAATTCAGGTATATCGAAAATGCCGATCCCATGAAAGCCAAGCAACTGAACAAAGGAGTCGATCAGTTGATGGAAGAGGGGGTCGCTCAATTGTTCATTGCTACTTACAATCAACGAAAGATCATTGGAACGGTAGGAGAGCTACAATTTGAGGTCATTGCCCACCGCTTAAAGCATGAATACGGTGCTTCATGCAAGTTTGAACCGCTCAATGTTTACAAAGCTGTTTGGATCACAGGAGAAAAACACCAACTTGAGGATTTCCGAAAACGTAAACGACAAGACATGGCCGTTGACAAAGAAGGAAGGGACGTATTCCTGGCTAAATCTCAATGGATGCTTAAAGTGGCCCAAGATGAATATGATAAGCTCACTTTTCATTTCAGCTCTGAGGTTTAATGCCTTAAATTGCAGAAGAAGTGATTTGCCATTCAAAGTTTGTTGATGGTTAGGGAGCTTTGCTTATGGTAACCATACTAATCACATCTTTAATAAAACGAATTATTGTTGATTAGAAACAAAACCGCAAGACCACCAGCAAGGGGCACTGGGTGGTTTCACAATAGAGCAGAAAGTTATCATAGCCATTGACTTATTATTTATTTAACCTTAGTAACCCTTGGTGCATGAACTTTTAACCTTTATAGGCATTTCTTAATCAATTACCCAATGTATTACCGCATGCTTCTTTAGGGATTAAAGAAAGAATGATTGATGGGGATATAAAATTAGATCAGGATCGATGGGAATTTTGATAAAACAAGGCTAAAAACAGCAGGGATTTTTTAAACTTTGTTGGACCATCTTAAGCTAAAGCATGTTTTTCACCACGCTTGCATATACAATTTTCGCATTTATGAGCTTTTGGCTCCTCTATTATTGGGGCCAGAAGCAATTGTTTCCAACTTGGAAGAAAGAGCGTAACAAAGTCAATTTTATTTTTTACCATAAAACACTGGGCATCCTTTTATTCGGGCTAATCCCCTTGGTACTGGCTTGGTGGTATTTACCTGAACGATTGCTAAAATCCAGCTTAATCATCCAGGACCCTGAAACAACTATCTTATGGTCGTTGGGGTTGATGGCCCTCATTTGGCCCCTTAGTAAAAAGATGGCTCAGCATAAATCGACCCAGGCCGTTTATCCCCAAATGCGCATCACATATTGGGCACCCAGTCTTTTTATTTTAAATGCTTTATTTTGGATCTTATACATGGGGGCTTATGAATTGTTATTTCGTGGATTGCTTTTCTTCAGCTCTATTGAAGCAATGGCATTGTGGCAAGCCATTTTTGTCAATGTGTTTATTTACTCCCTTGTACACATCCCCAAGGGGAAGCGGGAGGTCATTGGTGCGCTTCCGTTTGGTATTGTTCTATGTTTGGGGACTTATTTTACCGGCAATTTCTTATTTGCTTTCATTACGCATGCCTTTCAAGCAGTATGCGTTGAATATTTCTCAATTATTCACAACCCGGATATGAAATTTTTAAAATCATCTGACCAGATTTACGAGACTGGAAAAAGCAAACTTTCTTGACCCCTCACCTGGCTTGCGCCAATAACTTCTTCAGTACTGACAAAATGACCTTTTGACTGCCTTATTGAAACCCTTGATAAGAAAATTTGACGCTAATCATCTTTGGCACGGGATATGTCAAAAAGCGAATAGAAGTAAAATGTTTAACCTTTAAAAAAAACAATAAAAAATGGCAACAAACATCAAACCTTTAGCAGACAGAGTAATTGTAAAACAAGCTGAAGCTGAAGAAAAGACCAAAAGCGGTATTATTATTCCTGATACTGCTCAAGAAAAACCTCAAAGAGGTAGTGTAATAGCAGTAGGGCCTGGCAAAAAAGATGAGCCAACTACAGTTCAAGAAGGCAATCATGTGCTTTATGGAAAGTTTGCCGGAAGTGAGATCACGGTAGACGGTGAAGAATACCTAATCATGAGAGAATCAGACATTCTGGGTATAATTGAAGACTAAAACAACTTTTTAAAAAACCGAAAAAAACTAAAATATTATGGCTAAGTTAATTGAATTTGATACCAAAGGAAGAGAAGGTTTAAAAAACGGCGTGGACAAACTTGCGGATGCTGTTAACGTAACATTAGGCCCGAAAGGCCGAAACGTAGTAATTGATAAAAAATTTGGATCGCCTAACACTACCAAGGACGGAGTAACCGTTGCTAAGGAGATTGAATTGAAAGATCCAATGGAAAACATGGGCGCCCAAATGGTAAAAGAAGTTTCTTCCAAAACTTCTGACAATGCAGGTGATGGTACTACCACTGCAACAGTTCTTGCCCGTGCTATCATCCATGCAGGACTCAAAAATGTAACAGCTGGCGCCAATCCAACTGAACTAAAAAGGGGCATCGATTTAGCTACAAAAAGTGTTGTTCAAAGCTTGAAAGAACAAACCATAGAAGTAGGTGATGACAATGAAAAGATCAAGCAAATTGCAAGCATTTCTGCCAACAATGATGAAGAAATTGGCGACCTTATTGCACAATCCATGGACAAGGTCAAAAAAGAAGGCGTCATCACCGTAGAGGAAGCAAGAGGAACAGACACCAATGTCGACATCGTAGAAGGAATGCAATTTGACCGCGGCTATTTGTCACCCTATTTTGTTACCGATACCGAAAAGATGCAAGCCGATCTTGAAGATCCTTACATCCTGATTTGTGATAAGAAGATATCCAACATGAAGGATATCACACCTTTACTTGAAAAAGTTGTTCAAGCTGGTAAACCCATCCTCATCATTGGTGAAGAAGTAGAAGGCGAAGCCTTGGCTACTTTGGTTGTCAACAAAATCCGTGGTACTTTCAAGGTAGCTTCAGTTAAAGCACCTGGATTTGGAGACCGCAGGAAAGCCATGTTAGAAGACCTTGCTGTTCTTACAGGTGGTACTGTCATTACCGAAGATAGAGGATACACGCTTGAAAATGCAGACATCAGCTTCCTTGGACAAGCTGAAAAGGTTACCATTGACAAGGACAACACCACTATTGTTAACGGCAAAGGTGACCAAGAAGACATTAAAGCTCGCACCAACCAAATCAAAGCTCAAATAGAAGAAAGTACTTCTGATTACGATAAGGAGAAGTTACAAGAGCGATTGGCTAAATTGGCCGGCGGTGTTGCTGTCATTTACGTTGGTGCAGCCTCTGAAGTTGAAATGAAAGAAAAGAAAGACCGTGTAGATGATGCGCTTAATGCAACCAGGGCTGCTGTAGAAGAAGGCATTTTACCTGGAGGTGGTACCGCCTATGTACGTGCCATCAAAGCATTGGACGAACTAAAAGGTGAAAATACCGACCAAAATACCGGAATTAACATTGTCCGAACCGCATTGCATGAACCCTTGCGTTTAATTGTTCAAAACGCTGGGCACGATGGCTCCATTGTACTTGAAAAAGTCAAGGACGGTAAGGACGATTACGGTTACAATGCACGCAATGAGCAATATGACAACTTGCTCCAAGCTGGTGTTATCGACCCAACCAAAGTTGCGCGCGTAGCTATTGAAAATGCCGCTTCTGTCGCCGGCATGTTACTGACCACCGAATGCGTCCTCGCTGAAGAAGAAGAAGAAGGCGAAGGACAAGGTGGCGGTGGCGCCCCAGACATGGGCGGCATGGGTGGAATGGGCGGCATGATGTAAAAGCCCTTTTCCCCTCATCATAGTAAAAAACCCCATTCTGTTTCAGGATGGGGTTTTTTTATGCTCATGATGTGAATTGTGGTAAGTGCTTGAGGAGGTAGAGGTTATTTTATTTTACTTTACTAATTTAGGTCCATGCTGAAAACTGAATTGGTGGGTTAACCTTTTGGTGCCACATGCCCATCGTGGGTCAAAATTATTGGGCTGCTATAATTTGTAACAATTTCCAATTGTGTCATTGGGCAAGTTCTGAATTTTTCCTATTTTAGACAATCCAGAACTTAACATCGCATAAAAATGCAAATGGCTGCTATCCAGACCCTAATTGATATTTTACCCTATCAACTAAAACACTTTCCTCAAGAGGACGCCCTTGCTTATAAGGTTTATTTGAACCAAGATGAAGAAGGCCAATGGGACCAATTTAGCTCTTTAAAATGCATGGATTACATTAACAAAGTAAGCAAAGGCCTGCTTGAACTTGGGATCCAACCTGGCGATAAAATAGCAATAGTATCAGAAAACAGGCCCGAGTGGGTTTTTATTGACATGGCCCTGCTACAGCTTGGAGCGGTCAACGTACCTGTTTACCCCACCATCAGTGAAGATGACTACAAGTACATATTTGAAGAAGCAGAAGTTAAATATGCCTTTGCCTCTAACCAAGAATTGTACAACAAAGCCATCTCAGCCCAACATGCCGTTTCTACCCTCAAAAACGTCTTCACCTTTGATGAGATAGAAGGCGCTTCCCACTGGAAGGAGTTAATTGAAATGGGTGAAAAGCGGGACCTCAATGAACTGGTTAAAGTTCGTGAGCAAGTTACCGAAGATGACCTGGCAACCATTATCTATACCTCTGGTACAACAGGCAATCCCAAAGGCGTAATGCTCACGCACAAAAACATTGTAAGCAACGTATTATCCTGTGCTCCATTATTGCCAGTCGATTACCATCACCGGGCCATTAGCTTTCTGCCAATGAACCACGTTTTTGAACGCATGCTTACCTACCTTTACATGTCATGCGGAGTTTCCATCTATTTTGCTGAGCACATGGATAAAATAGGCGAAAACATCCGGGAAATTCAACCGCATATATTCACTACGGTGCCGCGCCTTTTAGAAAAGGTTTACGACCGCATCATCAACAAAGGGAGAGAACTATCCGGCCTGAAGAAAAAGATTTTCTTCAGGGCAGTTAAACTTGCCGCCCAATATGAAGTGAAAGGCAAAAGCTGGTGGTACCATCAGCAGCTTAAAATGCTGGACCAACCGGTATTTAAAAAATGGCGCGAAGCCCTTGGCGGCAATGTTAAAGCCATTGTTTCAGGCGGAGCTGCTTTATCTCCTCACCTATCCCGTACTTTTACAGCAGCTGGTGTCACCATGCTTCAGGGATATGGACTCACGGAAACCTCCCCCGTTATTGCTGTCAATCGAATGGAAAAAGAAAACCGGCAATTTGGTACAGTAGGGCCACCCATTGAAGGGGTAGAAGTAAAAATTACGGAAGAAGATGAAATAGCCTGCAGAGGGCCGAATGTAATGAAGGGTTATTACAAGAATGAAGAAGCAACCAACAAAGTCTTGGATGCAGATGGCTGGTTTTACACAGGAGATGTAGGCGAGTGGGTAGAAGGCAAATTCCTGCAAGTGAATGATCGCAAAGACAGCCTGTTTAAGACCTCTGGTGGTAAATACGTTGCCCCGCTTCCCATAGAGAATATGTTCAAGCAATCCATGTTTGTAGAGCAGATCATGGTAATCGGGAAGGACAGGAAATTTGTCTCAGCTTTGATCCTGCCCGATTTTGAAGAGCTTGAAAGCTGGTGTAAAGAAAAGCAAATTCAATTTGAGTCGAAAGAAGCGGTGATCCAAAAACCCGAGATTCATCAAAAATACCAGGCCATCATTGACCACTACAACAAAAAACTTGGGCACGTGCAGCAGATAAAACAATTCAAGCTCGTAGCCGATCCCTGGTCCGTAGATACTGGAGAACTAACGCCCACCATGAAGATCAAACGCGATGTAGTGCTGGAAAAGTACAAGGATGTGATTGAAGCGATTTATAAGGAGTACAATAACAGTTAACAACCGCCAATGGAAGGTCATGATTTTCAATTACCATTAGGGATGATTGGAAGTGGGCGGGCCGGGAAATTTTTTAAAGGCTTATATTCTAAAAAATCCTGTATTAGGCAATTTAAAACAAATCTTGATCTTTATTTTTTATTAAAGAACATTTTATTATATTTGGAATAATGGCAATATTGCCAGCAACAAAATCCTATTATTATGTTACGTGAAAATCTTTTTAAATCTCTCTCTCTCTCAGCATTTTGTGCTGTATGTTCGTAATCTCCTGTTCTGAGCAGGAAAAAGGTGCATCCCCCCAGAAAGGCCCGGCCAAACAAAAAGGTCCGGATTCGAAAGTTGCTTATTCTCATGGAGGGTGTAATGATGAAAATGCGGGTACATGGTA
>CAZLQF010000043.1:0-20106 GCA_964561545.1 uncultured Sphingobacteriales bacterium | reverse complement strand
TTGGTGGCTACTTCGAATGCCAATTGCCAGGACTCAGTAACCCAACCAATGACAGTAAGACCATCGCCTGAAGTAGCTTTTACGGCTTCCAATGAATGCAGTCAGGATACGGTTGTTGTTGTTAACAATACGACTTTCTCCAATTCGGGATTAAGCTACAAATGGGATTTTGGTGATGGCGATACCACGTCAAAAGTAGCTCCTGATCATGTTTACGATACATTTGGCAATTACCAGGTTGAACTGGTCGCGGAAACCAACCAGAATTGTGCGGATACCTTAGTTAAAACCCTCAATATTCATGAACAACCTATTGCTCAATTCTCGGTCAATGACGTTTGTGAGGGTGACAGTGCAAGGTTTACCAATGAATCTACCTATACCGGTTCTGATATCAATTACAAATGGTATGTTGGCAATGAGGACACACTTCAGACAAAAGAACCGGCTTATCTGTTTGATAATCCTGGTACCTATCAGGTGCAACTAGCTGTTGTATCAGATAGCGGGTGCGTTGACACAGCATCGAAGCAGGTAGCAAACTTTGAAACACCTGAGGTTGATTTTGCTGCTCCGGTTGCGTGTGAAGGCGATTCCACTCAATTTGTCAACAATACCCAATACAGTGATAACGATATCACTTATCAATGGAATTTTGACGACAACAATACGTCCACTCAAAAGGCTCCCAAACACCTCTATACCTCCGGTGATGTTTTCACTCCGTCATTGGTTGCCAATACTTCTAATGGCTGCCATGATTCAATTGCTAAGGTGGTTCACCTGCGGGATAAACCAACGGCCGATTTTCAAATAGCATCCAATGCCAATTGCTCGCACGATCCTGTGCAATTCAATAATCAATCCAGTATTGATAAAGGACAAATGGGTTATAATTGGGAGTTTGGCGATGGAGCGCAATCCAATACCTTAAATCCTACGCATGTTTACGAAGCAGCTGATACCTTTACTACCAAACTGATCGTTACTTCCAATCGTAATTGTGTCGATTCAACAACTGCACAAATTGCCTTAGCTCAAAGTCCAACTGCAGATTTTGACTATACCAAGCAATCTGGCGGTTTGGTTCAATTTAAAGCTAATGATACCACCCTTAGTGATTACCAGTGGGATTTTGACGATGGCAATACAGCAAGTGTTGCAACTCCAGATCATCAGTACAGTCAAGAAGGGGTTTATTATGTAGAACTTAAAGCCACCAAAACTAATGGATGTAACCGCATCAATATTGATACAGTCCCCGTATTCAACATTACAGCTTTGGATGAAAGCGGAATGATTCGAGGAAGTTTTGAAACTTATCCCAATCCATTTAAAGATGAAGCAAGGATCAAGTACCGCTTGCTAAAACAGTCCAATGTTAAGCTGGAGATCTACAATAGCTTTGGCAAGCAGGTACAAGTATTGGCAGAAGGTGAACAAAACAGCGGTCAATACGAATACAAGTTTAACACCAGCGAAATCGAATCCGCTTCAAGCTTGTACATTATTAGGTTGAAGATCAACGATCAAATACATAACAAAGAATTGATGCGACTCAAATAGTTCTTTTATTTCGTAACTAAATTTTAAAAGCCCGCAATTCTTAATGGAGTTGTGGGCTTTTTTTACACAGGTAATGGAGATTTAATGACCTAATTGGTAATTATGGCTTTATTTGGTAATGATCAAGTCATCCAATGCTCAGTTTCTAAGTGGTATTATTAGTAGCATACCTATTATGCTATATTTCCCTGAAATTTTTACCTATTTTGCGATTGATAAAATACTTGCTTATCCAATGAAAGTCAGAATATATATTACCGGAGGTACTTTTGATAAAGAATACAATGAACTTACCGGTCAGTTGTTTTTTAAGGCTACCCACTTGCCCGACATGCTCGATTTGGGAAGATCAAGGGTAGATACGGTATTGGAAACCCTTATGTTAAAGGACAGCCTCGATATGAGTGAAGATGATAGGAATCTTATTCTGGATCAATGCCGGGAAAGTTCTGAAGACCGGATTTTAATCACCCATGGAACGGATACCATGACGGATACTGCTGAGTTGTTAGGCAAGCAGTTAAAAGATAAAACTGTTGTTTTAACCGGAGCCATGATCCCCTATAAATTTGGTAGTTCTGATGGTTTGTTTAATTTAGGAAGTGCCCTGGCTTTTGTACAGGCTTTGCCGGCAGGAGTCTACATTGCTATGAATGGCCGCTATTTCACCTGGGACAATGTTAGGAAGAACAATGATTATGGCTTGTTTGAGGAAATCAATTAATATGATTGGATTAACATCAATTGGGCTATTGATTGAATCAGGGTGGTCCCCTTTTTGGATGGTTTGCTCTTTATTTGGGAATGTTCCCAATGATTTTTATTTTAAGGGCATGGATAAAACAAAAGATTAGGGTTTATTCGTTAACTTTGAAGTACCAAAAGAAAATTTTCTATGCATTACTATCAATTAGGAAAAATACCCCATAAAAGACACACGATTTTTAAAAAACCCAATGGCGACCTTTATCCCGAGCAATTAATATCAACCCATGGGTTTTCAAGTGTTAGTTCGTTAACCTACCATACCCATCGGCCCACCCAAGTCAGGGCCATTAAAGATCCGGTTGACGTTAGCCCGAATGTGGCTGTAAGAAATAATATGCAACACCGGGCCTTTATGACCTGGGATGTGGAACCAACGGATGATTTTCTGGAAAGCCGCAAGACCATGTTGGTGAACAATGATGTGAAAATAGGGGTTGCGGCTCCTCGTAAATCCATGAAGGATTATTTTTACAAGAATGGCAATGATGACGAGATGCTATTCATCCACAAAGGCTCCGGAACTTTGCATTCCTTCTTTGGTAAAATTCCTTTTGAATATGGAGATTATCTGATTATTCCAAGGGGCACGATTTATCAAATGGAATTTGAGGATGAGGACAACCGGATTTTATTTATGGAATCTGCCAGCCATATCCGACCTCCTAAAAAGTATTTAAATGAATTTGGGCAATTCATGGAGCATTCCCCTTACTGCGAAAGGGACATCAAAAAGCCGCGGGATCTTGAAACCCATGATGAAGTAGGGGAATTTGAGATCAAGATCCGCAAATATGATGAAATTTATCCTTACATTTATGCCACCCATCCATTTGATGTGGTTGGTTGGGATGGTTATGCTTATCCCTATGGTTTTTCCATTCACGATTTTGAACCCATTACCGGTCGGATTCATCAGCCACCGCCTGTACACCAAACTTTTGAAGGTGATCAATATGTGATTTGTTCATTCTGCCCCCGTAAATACGATTACCATCCGGAATCCATTCCGGCCCCTTATACCCATAGCAATGTGGATTCGGAAGAATTGCTTTATTATGTAGCAGGCAATTTTATGAGCCGCAAACATGTAGAAAAAGGCATGATTACTCTGCATCCACAGGGCATTCCTCACGGTCCGCATCCAGGAACAGCTGAAGCCAGTATTGGCAAAGAAGGCACCGAAGAACTGGCTGTCATGATCGATACCTTCAAACCGCTTTGGCTAACAGAAGAAGTATTGAGTACAGAATTTAAGGAATATTACCTTAGTTGGCTGGCTGAAGAAAACATGGTTAATAACAGTAGTAACCAATAATTATGGTCATAGGCTGGTGCAGGCTTCAATTACTGACTTTTGGTTATTTAAGATAGTAAAAAGGCTTTCCAACCTTATCAAAACTGGAACAAATATGAAGTAAAGAAACCTAATCATCTTTACCATTAGGAATTATGAAAAGAAATTGTTAACATTAAATAGCTAACGTCTAATAATAAAAATCAAAAATACTATGGAACAATTAGTGGCCAAGGAAGGACAAGATGTAGATTTCCTTCCTATAAACGGGACCGACTACATTGAGTTTTATGTGAGCAATTGTAAACAATCAGCTCATTATTACCAAACAGCATTTGGCTTTCAGCCTTTGGCTTATAGTGGTCCAGAAACGGGTGTTCGTGACCGTGTATCTTACGTGTTGAAGCAAAGAAATGTTACGTTAATTCTAACGTCCCCCTTGGAAGCTGACAGCCAAATTTCCGAGCACATTCGTGTTCATGGCGATTCCGTAAAGGCATATGCACTATCGGTTGATGATGCGGAGTATTCATTCAATGAAACCACCAAACGCGGTGCCGAGCGCTATATGGAACCCAGGACCATTGAGGATGATAGTGGTAAGGTCAAGCTTTCAGGAATTCATACTTATGGCGACATCGTTCACGTTTTCGTTGAGCGGAATGATTACGAGGGTGTTTTTATGCCAGGCTTTCAGGAATGGAACCCGGTTTATAAGCCTGATGATGTTGGCTTTAAGCATGTAGACCATTGTGTTGGAAACGTACCCCTCGGCTACATGGACCAATGGGTGGATTTTTATGCCGATGTTATGGGCTTTACGAATCTTCTGTCTTTTGATGATCAGGACATTTCAACAGAATATTCCGCCCTGATGAGTAAGGTCATGACCAATGGCAACGGGTTTGTAAAATTCCCTATCAATGAGCCCGCTGAAGGTAAGAAAAAGTCCCAGATAGATGAATACCTTGAGTTTAACAACGGGCCGGGCGTACAGCACATTGCCCTTGCTACCAATGACATCCTCGGTACCGTAAAAGAAATGAAACAACGCGGTGTTGAATTTATCCGGGTACCCGATACCTATTATGATGACCTGCTAGACCGGGTTGGCCATATTGATGAACGCGTTAAGGATCTTCAGGAAGAAGGGATTTTGGTAGACCGTGATGATGAGGGCTACATGTTACAGATATTTACACTGCCGGTAGAACCCAGGCCTACCTTGTTTTTTGAAGTCATCCAGCGAAAAGGTGCCAAGTCATTTGGCAAAGGTAATTTCAAAGCCCTTTTTGAAGCGATTGAACGTGAACAAAAGAAACGAGGTAATTTGTAAAAAGTTAAAGGTCAAAAAAGTTATAAAAAGTCCGGTTCAGTTTCCGGGCTTTTTTTATTTTTGGTTTTACTAACGAAATCCTAAATGTTTAATTTAAGTATGATGAAAACAATTGGTATTTTGATGGTAGGCCTTTTTGCCTTTCAATTTTCCCAAGCGCAAGAAAATGAAAAAAGGCAACTTCCTGATATAACCCTGAAAAACATGAATGGTCAAGAAGTTAGTTTGAGTAAATATGCAGACAATGGCAAAAAAACCATCATTTCCTTTTGGGCAACTTGGTGTAAACCATGTAAAAAGGAACTGACCAACTTGAATGAACTTTTACCAACCTGGCGTGAGCGATACAATGCAGAATTACTGGCCATTTCTATTGATGATGCCCGCAATTCAAGTAAAGTTGAACCGTATGTAAATGGAAAAGGTTGGGATTTTAATGTGCTATTGGATACGAATAAAGACACCAAGCGAAAATTAAATTACTCGACCATCCCCTATTCACTCATCGTTAATGAAAAAGGTGAAATCACTTACCAACACTCGGGTTATTATGAGGGCGATGAGTACGAAATGGAAGACAAGCTCAAGGCTTTAAATAATAAGTAAAAGTAACCTTGGCAGATTGTTTTTGCCTCACATTTTGATTATACATCAAATATTCTAACAACTAACGAACCCATTTAATAAAAAATTTTAAGTTTTATATTTCATTTGTTAGCTTTGCCTTTCGTTAACCCAATAAAAATGAAATTTATGAATTTTAAAGTATTTCCCTCGGCTATTTTAGCCATATTAATGGTTGGTATGTTTGCTTTTACGGGATGTAATAAAGATGATGACGATAACGGTTCTCCTTCAAATTCAACCAACAACAACAGCAATAACAATGGCAATAACAACAATAACACTGCTCAAAATACCTTCACAGCCAACTTCCCGGATAGTCTTAACTTGGATATGAAAGGCAAAGCTACTTTTAAGGATTTTGAGTCTGTAGAGCTTTTTGAAAATATTGTGGATGGATATGAAAAAGAGGAAGATTCAGGGGTTAAGCTAAAGTTAAAAGATGAAGACGGTAAAGGCAAGATCCAAATATTTATTCTGCAAGATGATTACAACAAGGGCATTAAAGACACTACTTATCAATGCCTTTCTGGCTCCAGTGGCATGCAAAGCGGCGCCAGGATTTCAGTCTTACCAAATGGAAAGAGCGGTTATAATTCTGGTAACGGATCTGGAAGTATAAAAATCAATAAAGTGACTAATAATAAAATTTCCGGTTCATTTGAGAATGTCATGGTTTTTAAAGCAGAAGCATCTGGGTTTGAAACCACTTCTCTTAAAGGAGAATTTACAGGAGCCAAAAATTAAAAGGTACCAAGCTAAGGTAAAAATACACATGTTGTAATATTCAATTTACAACTTAATCAATTTTGGTCTCTATTGGTAATTAGCATGGTAGTGTTGGCGTCATGTAGTAAAGATGAGGGTTGTAACGGCACCAACAATGAAAATAGTGACGGTAATAAAAACAATGCTCTGAAGCAGGAAGCTGAGCCAGGATTTAAAATTAGCACAACCGGAAATGCTGATTTAAATCTAAAAGGCAACAGGGCAGTTTTTCAAGCTTTAGATGACATACCCACCTAATGAAGTAACGGGATCTAGAAAAGACAAGCCTTCAGGCCTATCGGTTACGCTTTTTAATAAATCCACTGAGGATAATTTTTTTGTCATTGACAATAACGAAGGCAAAGAAGCCAAAACTTGTAAGTCAACAATAGGCATATCAAATAAGATAAACACGGACTGTATTCTTAGATGTGTCCAAAGGTCAGGTGACGATTACTACATTATGAAGGGCAAAGGGTCATTTAAAGTAACATAAGTAAAATATAAATAGATCAAAGAGGAATTTAATTATATTGCTTTAAATCCTAAAGAGCCGGTTCTACCAAATGTAAAATAAATGGGATTTTTACCGCTAAAAACCCGAATTAAAAGGGTTTTAATTTTCAACAAAATGCGCTAATTTTGTAATTGTAATAAAGTAAATCAAATAATGGCAAATTACAGGAATACCGAAAAGCGAATACGTAGGGATCGTCAAAAGAAAGCCCACAACCACTATTACGCAAAAACTGCCAGAAATAGTGCAAAGAAGCTGCGAAATATCAATGATAAAGAAGAAGCCAAACGTTTCTACAACAGGGTGTCATCGCGGATAGATCGTTTGGCTAAAAAGAACATCATCCACAAGAACAAAGCAGCAAACCTTAAATCTAAGCTTTCAAAGCACGTCAATAGCTTATCTTAGGCTGCTTATTAGTGGTTTAAATACTTGACCCTTGACGGATCAATCCTCCAAATATTTAGGCATCAAGTCTTGGTCAGAAGAGGATCGACCGAGGGAAAAGATGGTTCAACAAGGCAGCCAAGCCTTATCTAATGCTGAATTAGTGGCTATCCTCATAGGTTCTGGAACTCGAGAGCACTCTGCAGTTGATGTAGGCAAACGTTTACTCCATCAAGCCAGCAATGATCTTAATAAGTTAGGCAAATTTTCGGTCCACCAATTGGTTAAAATCAATGGCATTGGGAATGCTAAAGCTGTTTCAGTTAGTGCAGCGCTTGAACTTGGACGCAGAAGAAAATCTGCTGAAATGGTAAATGAAAAGCCTAAGATCACCAGCTCCGATATGGTCTATGAATACATTTATCCTTACTTTGCTGACCTCGCGCATGAAAGCTTTTATGTGGTCTTATTGAACCGTGCCAATGATGTGATCGGTCATCATCAGATCAGTCAAGGAGGAATTTCCGGTACTACTGTAGATCCTAAGATCGTCTTCAAAGCAGCACTTGATCAAATGGCTTCTTCTATTATCCTTTGTCACAACCATCCTTCGGGCAATAAAACCCCCAGCAAGCCGGACGAAGAACTTACCCATAAAATAAAATCGGCCGGGGAATTATTGGACATCAAAGTGTTGGATCATATCATATTTGCTGAAGATACCTATTACAGCTTTGCAGATGAAGGCAAGCTGTAAACAATCGTTTTAAACAAATGTTACGGTAATAATAAATTTAAGTATATGCAACCATTCGGCATTTTTGGCGTATTGTTCAGCTTTAAAAAAGGAGAGCTGGAAGAAGGGGATGACGTATCAAAATTAACCCTTAATGACGAAAACGGGCAACCCTTAACGTTTGATCAATTCATAGGGCAATGGATGGTGCTTTACTTTTATCCCAAGGACAACACACCTGGATGTTCAGCACAGGCTCAAACCTTTTCCTCCATGCTTGATGAATTTCATAAGGCCAACGCTGAAGTAATTGGTATCAGTACTGATTCGGAAGAAAGCCATCAAAAATTCCGTGATAAAAAAGAAGTAAAAGTTCGCCTGCTAACCGATCCGGGAGGCGAGATCGCCCAAAAATTTGGTGTAAAGATTGTTTTTGGGATGTGCTCCCGGGACACGGTTCTTATTAATCCTCAAGGAACAATAGAAAAAATCTTTAAAGGCGTGAATCCAAAGGCTAATCCAGGTGAGGTTTTGAGCTATATTCAGGAAAACAGCTAAAATTCTATGATTGGGCTTTCTCCTCAAGTAGATCCAAAAGATTGATGACAGGTAATACACCAGGCTCTAAACTCATAAGCTCCTCAAAAACTAAAGCGGATTTCTAAATTTAAATTAGAAAAATGAAGGGGCCAGCCCAATATGCTTACATGTATCCTTGCTGGTCTGTGTAAAAAATTAATCTGCAAAGTTTTTAACCCAAACTTTCGAAAGCGTTATAAGGGTTAAGCTTATTACTGTTAAGGATAAAACCCCAATAAATAAGCCATTTAGTAGCCATTACAAGCTAATTATTTATAGAATTTGAGAGGTCCAGGGCCTTTCTACATCTAAATTATTGGTGTTCAATTGCTTCATTACAAAAGTAGCGTAAACGTAAATTGCTCTGATTTTTACAATGGTTGGTTAAGGCTTTTAAGCCTTGCGAATGGGGAGTGAACTTGTCTCCTTTCATTTTTTTAATATCGGAACGATGCTGTACCAATAGGGTCAGCAAAGTAACCCTATGATGATTTTTCTGTAAGGAGTGTATCAAAACAAAAATTTAGCGGCTAATTTTTTGTTTTGATACACTCCACATCTTTTGACATGCTGCAGATCAAAGAAGCTTTTAAACAATTCACTTTTGAATTGATGGAGGTTCTAAACGTTATTTTGTTAGTAGCCTTAGCCTATATAAAGGTTATTCTTGGCCTGCTTAGAAGGAAAGTCATGTATTTCATAACAAACTCCCCTAACAGCTTTAAAAAAATAGTTTTGGTTAAATACTAACCACATACCAGTATTCAAAACTTCCTAAATGAATCGTAGAATTTGAACAAGTTAAAGTACTGTCTTTCACTCCTTAAAAATTTATTTATGATCAATTACATGCTATTCCCATAATTTGATTTTTTAACCCTTGTTTAAAGCTTGTTTTTCTTGTGTTTGCTTAAAAATGTAATAAACAATAGAGCCAAGGCCGCCCAATATTACTACGAAATTGACCAACCATCCTAAAAACGGGATGAAGCTTAAAATTTTAAGAATGAGGAAAATTACCAATGAAATAAGAATCGTAATGCTTGTGGTCCATTGATAATTGTTCCTTTGCTTTAACCAATATGCCAGAATAATGGCTGTAATAGCCTTTGCAAAACCAATACTAAAGGCGTATAAAGCTAATCCCAGTAAACCTAAAGGGATTCCAATTATAGTAGCAAATAGAACAATCACCAAAACCGGTGTAACAACTAAGTATATCAATCCTGCTAATATACTACTGCCCAAATGATTGCCTATAAACATTCCAAGTTGAGCAAAATTTGGTCTGAAAACCAATGTAAAGAAAAGAACAAGTACAAAACCGCCCAACAGGGACAAAAACCAATAAATAACCATTCCCGCCAAACCTAAGCCTAAAAATTTTAATACATCTTCAGATCGATCGCTGGATAAATTCGTATCAAACTGAGCATTCGCTCCTTCTTTAAGATAAGGCGATAGGTCCATTTGACCCCCTTTTTGCCAATAATTTACGTCCCTATAAAATGTGGCATTATCTCCTATTTTAATGGATTCAGCAGCCAATTTTATTGGTTCGCTTGCCGTTCCATTGAATTTAATATCCTCACTTTTCAGATTAGCAGGACCTTTAATGGTTCCTAAAAATTTTATCGATCCACAGGTTAACAAGGTTTTATCCAAGGCAGTACCCTCAAATTTTATTTTGCCACCTGAAACTACAGCCGTTCCATTAATTTCAGCTGACGGCCCAACGTGCAAATTTCCTCCAGCCATCACCAAATCCCCCTGAATTTGTCCGTTGATGTAAATATTCCCTCCGGTAATCCTTACGTCATCTCCTATCCAACCGTTGATTTCGAGATCGCCCCCAGCAACCATAACGTCTTCATATATAGAATCCGCTAAAATTACCTTTGCACCTGCTCCAATAACATCACCATTCACCGGAGCCATGATTCGAAGCGTTTCGCCAGCCATATAAAGGTCTGCCTCCTGTTTCTGGTTGATGGTAACGGTTTCTTCTGCTTTGAATAAGGTCCCGAAGGCATTGCTAAACGTAAAAACCATTAGGACTAAATAGAATAAAGGATTTGGCTTTAGATGCATTTTAAACGGTTTTTAAATTGAGCGCGAAATTTAATAACTGTAATTTATTTATAAAAGCTATGAATAAACTTACTAAATTTGATTTACTAATAAGTTAAGCTTAAAAAACTTTTAAATAAGAGATATAAAATAGAGCAAGAAATTAACCCCTTTTAAATTTAGTTCTTTGACTTGTTGGTTATAATTTTTCAAAAACTCATGAACCAACATGAAAGGGGGTAAAACATTATTAAAAGGCCCCAAACTGGTGAATCGGTGGTTTTAATTATTTAATGCCTCCGAAATGGTTTTATAACCGGTTAAAACGTTATCAAAAGTGAAGTAAGGAACCATAACATCAACAGAGGCACCTGAAAAAAATTTGATTACCATTCTTTACTTGCTTTGGCTAAATTTGTTGGTTCGGAGAAGTAACCTGCGAATTACTGTTAGAGAAGCTTAAATTGCGCTCGAATGGGAAGTTATACGGTTTCGGCCAGAAAATACAGACCGGATACGTTTAAATCGGTAGTGGGGCAAGACCACATTACCAATACGCTCAAAAATGCCATTAAAAACAACCACCTGGCCCATTCTTTTTTGTTTTGCGGGCCACGGGGCATTGGCAAAACCACATGTGCGCGGATCCTTGCTAAAACCATTAATTGCGAAAACCTTACGCCTGAGGGTGAGGCCTGCAATGAATGCGAATCCTGCAAGATCTTCATCAACAACCAATCCCTCAACATTTATGAGCTGGACGCTGCCTCTAACAACTCCGTAGAAGACATTCGCAACCTGGTGGACCAGGTGCGGTTTGCACCACAGGCCGGTAAATATAAGATCTACATCATTGACGAGGTGCACATGCTTTCGCAAAACGCTTTTAATGCCTTTTTAAAAACCCTGGAAGAACCACCACCCTACGCCATTTTCATTCTGGCTACCACTGAAAAGCACCGCATATTGCCCACCATCTTGTCCCGTTGCCAAATCTTTGATTTTAACCGCATCCAGGTCAAGGATATTTTTGAATATTTAAAAGAAATAGCTGGAAAGGAAGGCATAGAAGCCGAAGATGAAGCCCTTCACATTTTGGCCCAAAAAGCCGATGGCGCGCTGAGGGATGCATTATCTCTTTATGACCGGATTGTAAGCTTTTCAGGCGAGCAGATCACTTACCAGGATGTGATTGACAACCTTAACATCCTGGATTACGAATATTTTTTTAAAGCCACGGATCACGTGCTGGAAGGCAACTTAGCCGATGCCTTGCTCATGTTCAATGAGATCATCAGCAATGGCTTTGATGGGGCCAATTTTATGAACGGCCTCAGCGAACATTTTAGGAACTTACTGGTATGCCAGGACCCCAAAACCATTTCACTGCTTGAATTGACAGAAAATACCCAGGAACGGTACCTTGAGCAATCCAAAAAAGCCTCAAAATCTTTTTTACTCTCGGGCTTGAACATCCTTAACCAATTTGAGCAGAACTACAAAGCCAGCAAAAACCCTCGACTCCACACAGAGCTTGCCCTAATGAAGCTTTGCCACATCCAGGATGCATTGGAAATCGGGGCCAATGGCCAGGAAGCAGCACCTTCTAAAAAAAAAGTAGCTGAACAGCCAACTACCGAAAGTCAGGATTCATCCACAACTACGCATCCCGATCAGGAATCCGAAAAATCAACCAACGCACCAAGCAACGGCACTACCCAGGATACCCCTACAAAACTTGGAAGCCTTGAGAAAATAAAGGCTCAGGTTAAGGAACAAAAAAAACAAGCACAACCTTTTGAAACAACCGATGAAGAGGACGATGACTGGGCCACAAGGAAAAAAGTCAATCCGGAATCCTTTAAGCAGGTCTTTCAGGAGTACATTGAAAACGAACTCAAGAACAAACCGGCTCTATACAATTCCTTAAAAGACAAGGCCATTACATTCGAAGATGAATGGACTGTAAAGCTGGTGTTTGAAAACAAATCGCTGATAGACACCTTCAACCAGGAAAAGATCAGGATCAATGAATTCCTGGAGCAAAAGCTGGACCACCCCGCTATTCGCTTCAATCTTGTAGTGGAAGAATCCTCAGAAGAAGCCAAAAAGCAATACCTCGTCAATCCACGGGACATCTTCAATGCCATGGCCGAAAAAAATCCCGATCTGAAAGAATTGCAGAAGCGATTGGGCTTGCAGATCGATTGAACTCAGGTTTCAATTTTTAGCTTTTGGTTTGATCGCAACAACAATTCAACAGGGATTGGATGGCATAGCGTTTAAACAATTCCAACCATTAACACGCCAAATTGCAACAAGGATTAAAACTCTAAGGATTTACTATTTTTGCGATTTACTCAAATTTGTAATCTATTTAAACACGAAAATTATGGCAGGACAAAAAATAACCCTCGAGAACGGACAACTTCAAGTACCCGATCAACCCATCGTTCCATTTATAGAGGGCGATGGTACCGGGCCGGATATATGGGCCTCCGCAAGCCGCGTAATGGATGCAGCCGTGGAAAAAGCCTACAGCGGCCAAAAGAAGATCGAATGGAAGGAAGTGCTGGCTGGTGGCAAATCCCATGATAAAACTGGCGAATGGCTACCGGAAGAAACCTTGGAGGCTTTCAGGGAATACCGCGTGGGCATCAAGGGTCCTTTGACAACGCCTGTTGGAGGCGGCATTCGCTCCCTCAATGTAGCCCTTAGGCAGGAATTGGATCTGTTCGTCTGCCTGCGTCCAGTTACTTGGTACAAGGGCACACCTACACCAGTCAAAGATCCGGAAGCAGTCAACATGCAAATTTTCCGGGAAAATACGGAAGACATTTATGCTGGGATTGAATACATGCATGGCAGCGAGGAAAATGAAAAGATGAAGAATTTCATCATCAACGAGATGGGAGCCGACAACATCCGTTTCCCGGATACGTCTTCCATTGGCATCAAACCCATTTCCAAAGAAGGCTCTGAGCGCTTGGTTCGTGCTGCCATTGAATATGCCAAAATGAAAAACCTGCCCTCGGTCACATTGGTTCACAAAGGCAACATCATGAAATACACCGAAGGTGCCTTCAAACAATGGGGCTACGAAATGGCTGAGCGCGAATATAGCAATGAGGTGTTTACCTGGGCCGAATATGACCGCATTGTAGAAGAAAAAGGCAAGGATGCCGCCAATGAAGCAGAAGACAAGGCCAAGGCCGAAGGTAAGATCATTCTGAAAGATGCCATTGCTGATGCTTTCTTGCAACAGATCCTTTTACGACCCAAGGAATATTCCGTTATTGCTACCATGAACCTCAATGGCGACTACATCTCTGATGCCTTAGCGGCCATGGTTGGTGGAATTGGCATTGCACCAGGCGCCAACATCAACTACGAATCCGGCCATGCCATTTTTGAGGCCACGCACGGAACAGCGCCCAAATATGCCGGCATGGACAAGGTTAACCCAGGTTCACTACTCCTATCTGGCTCATTGATGCTGGAATACCTTGGCTGGTATGAAGCTCGTGATCTGGTGCAATACGGCATGGAGCAGGCCATCAATTCCGGAAAGGTAACTTACGACTTTGCTCGTCAGATGGACAATGCCACCCAGCTCAAATGTTCTGAGTTTGGCGATGCTATTATCGATAACATTAAGCAAATGTAGATTGGATATCAACCATTGCATGCAAGACAGCTATTCACAAGTATCTAAGATGCAATATTTAGTATTAAGACGTATCTATTCAGGCTTTTATTAATGGGTCATTATTTGAAGGCAATGACGTTAATCTATCTATTAACAAGCATAAGTAAATTTTTTGCACATTCATAAAGGCTTGTGCTATTTAGTAATTTAGTAATATAGCAATTTTATCTTTAGCGATGGGTTTTAGACCTATCGCTAAAGCTTAAACCCTGTTGCCCAGCCAAGCCTCTTTACTTTAACTTTCCTGTTGTAAATTTATAGCTCTTATACCTTTTTTTATCGTTAGCGAACGCTTTCAGGCCGCTCTTCTTATTAAAAAAAGCACCATGCTTGAATATGAAACTTAGTGGTTTCAAATTATTTTTCCTTATAGCTAAAATTGTTTACCTTGTTCCTTATGGATCAGGCATCATTCATCCGTAATTTTAAAGATTTCATTCAGGCTCAGCAATTGCTGAAACCGCATCAACACGTATTGATAGCGGTCAGTGGCGGCGTGGATTCAATGGTATTGACGGATTTGCTCTTCCAAACCGGTTTTTCCATTGGATTGGCCCATGGCAATTTTGGCCTGCGGGCAGCAGAAGCGGATGCAGATGAAAAGATGATCCGGGAATTCGGATTAGCCCATGACCTTCCGGTTTTTGTTAAAAGGTTCAACACAGAGGAAGCAGCCGCCAATAAAGACCAATCCATTCAAATGGCTGCCCGGGAACTTCGTTACGAGTGGCTGGAACATGTTCGGCAAGCGGAAAGCTTCGATGCCATTGCTACAGCACACCACCTTGATGACCAGGTAGAGACCATCCTCCTGAACCTGACCAAGGGCACCGGCCTGAAAGGTTTACATGGCATTCCGGTGACGTCCGGCCATGTAATTAGGCCTTTGATGTTTACGGACCGGGCTTCCATTCTTGAATACGCCAATCAGGCCGAAATTCATTGGCGCGAAGACACTTCGAATCAAAGCACGAAATATCAGCGCAATCTGGTTCGCCATGAGGTTATTCCAACCCTCAAAAAGATCAATCCTTCGCTCGAGCAAACTTTTGACGATAATGCAGCAAGGGTTAAGCAGGTAGAACAAGTATGGCAACAGGCATTGGAAACGGCTGGAGCAAAAATTTTTACCAGAAAAGGGAATTGGCTTTACCTCCACATTGAGGCCCTGCAAAAGCTTAATCCGCTTCAGCCCTATTTGTTTGAATGGCTCAGTCCATACGGCTTCAATGCCGACACAGTCGGTAATATCATGCAAAGCCTTGATGCGCAGCCTGGCAAGCAATTCTTTAGCGAGGGCTATGTACTGGAAAAAGACCGGCAATATCTGATCTTGCACCCCAACCAAGCCGCTCAACAAGATCAGATGCAAATCAACACTTATGAAGGTAATGGCCGTTTAGCGGGTAAGCGCCTTCATTGGAACGTCATTTCAGTAAGTACGGATCCACCACCTGCTGACCTGAAAGATCCTTCTGTGGCCTACGTTGACCTTGAAGAACTTGAATTTCCATTGGTCATTCGGCATTGGCAGGAAGGCGATCGCTTTGTACCTTATGGCATGAGCCATCCCAAAAAGCTTAGCGATTACTTTGTGGATGAAAAATATGCCTTGCCCAAAAAAGCAGCTACATTGGTTGTAGAAACAAATGGGTACATTGCCTGTATAGTAGGCGACCGGGTTGATCAACGCTTTGCCATCAGCAAGGCATCAAAGCAGGCGCTAAGGATTGAAAACTCTTAAATTAGTAATTTGCACCAAAGGCCTCGAATTCTTTTAATTTTGTTTTGTTATCAATCAATAACCAAATATTTAGCAATCATGCGAAGCCTCACAGTTGCTGCTTTCACGTTTTTATGGTTAAGCTTACCGATCATTTCAGTGGCGCAGGTTACTTATAATACTGAATCCCGTGCCCTGAAAAAAGCTGGCTCGGTAAACGTGCAATCACTGAAAGGAGACTTTATGCCCCAATTAGAGCGCGTGGAAGCTGCCCCGTTACCGGGTGGTAAAGAAGCCAAAGATCAACTGGAAGCCATCAAATCTGAGTTGCCACCCAAAAAGGACGGAGGAAATTTAAAAAAGCAAAGTACCAAGCCTCAAGAGCAGCCATTTGTTGCCCAAAGCTTTGAGGGCAATCAACCAGATGGCATTCCCAACGATAATGATCTGGCCATTTCTAATGATGGGGATATTGTTTCCGTGACCAATTCTATGATCTACATGTTTGACGAAGACGGAACGCAAAAACAAAAGGTTTCCCTCAATAAATTTGCCGACACACTTAACATACAAGCCCGTAAGTATGACCCACGCGTCTTGTATGACCCTTCGGAAGACCGCTTCATTTTGGTTTTCTTAAATGGTAATACGGATTCAACCAGCCAGGTTACCGTTGCATTTTCAAAAACCAATGACCCAACCAAGGATTGGAACCTCTATTCCCTTGACGGCTCTCCGGTTAACAACCAAACCTGGTCCGATTTCCCCATGATGGCAGTTAACGAAGAAGAATTTTACCTGACCCTTAACCTGATTTACACAGACTCGAGTTGGCAGGAAGGTTTTCAGCAAACCATCATATGGCAAGTGGATAAGCAAAATGGTTACCAAGGTCAACAATTAACCACCGAGCTTTACAAAGACATCGCTTTAGATAATGAGAACATCCGGAACTTGAGGCCCGTTCAAGGAGGCAGCGGCCTTACCGCATCAGGCATGCAATTCATATCCAACAACAGCTTTGCATTACAGGATAACGAATTTTTCCTGGTGACCCTGACTGGAAGCCTTGATAATGCGCCTGCTACCTTAACCGTGGAAAGCATTATGGCCAACAATGATTATGGCGTATCGCCAGATGCCAACCAAAGGAAACAGCACAAGTTTCAGACCAATGACGCACGGGTGCTGTCAGCATTTTACGAGAATGGCCAAATCCAGTTTGCGGGAAATACCCGAAACCTTAACAACAACAAGGCCACTATTTTTCATGGCATTCTTGAAAATCCCGACCAAAATCCTTCCATTGATTTAAACTTAGTGGAACGCCCCAACCTCGAGTATGGTTATCCTTCCATTGCTTATGCCGGTGCTAAGGGTTCTAATGAGGATAAAAGCATCCTGTTCTTCAACCATACCGGGGATTCAACCAATGCGGGCAATTCGGCGCTGTTCTATGAAGAAGGGCAATACTTTGGGCCCTTTATGATCAAGAAAGGCGACTCTTACGTCAATACCTATGCGGAAACCTCTGAGCGTTGGGGCGATTATACGGGCTTGCAGCGCAAATACAATGAAGCCAAAACGTTCTGGGCTGCGGGTTATTATGGCGTTTACAAGGACTTCGTGCATGCCAATAGCACCTGGATCTCGAAAATTAAAGTGGATTGGGGAGCAAGTGCGGAGCAAGCCGGCAACACCAACCCAGAGCCCAAAGTTTATCCCAATCCTGCTGATGAAAAGCTTAACGTGGATTTTTCCATAGAGCAAGGCGGCATTTACAACTACAAGATCGTGAACCTGCAAGGAAAAACTGTCAAGCATTTGATCAAAGCGCTTACCAAGCCCGGGGTGAATGAGCTCAGCTTTTCATTGGAACCATTGGATCCGGGCGTTTATTTTGTAATCGCCCAGCAAGGGCAGGAAATCCTTTTCAAGCAAAAATTCCTGAAAAATTAGCGTTTTGTTGCTGGCATCAGGTTGCAAGCTTTGTTGCTGTTGACTCGCTGGATTTGGTCAATGTTGTTTGATTGAACCATTGGCTGTTGGCCATTGGTTAACAACGATCAATTGATGTTTTAACGGTTGCCCATCAACAATTGCCAATGGAGGGTCTGGCGTTACCACAACTAAAAAACTTTCCCTATGGCTACCTTTCAAAACCTTGACACCCCTGCCCTATTGATTGAAGAACCATTGCTGGATGCCAATCTTGGTGCTATGCAAGGCTTGGCAGAAGATCACAACGTAAGGTTAAGACCCCACGTTAAAACCCATAAAATGCCTGTTTTGGCGCAAAACCAATTAACATTGGGAGCCCAGGGCATAGCTGTATCCAAAATCAGTGAAGCTGAGGCAATGGCCCAAGCAGGAATCAATGACATCCAGGTGGCCAACGAGCTCATTGGGCATCCTAAGCTGGCAAGGCTTCTGAAGCTGCACCGGCAAATTGATATCACCTGTGCGGTAGACTCCCATGCGGGTGCTTCCCAAATTTCCGAATATTTTGAGCAAAATGGTGCCCAAGCCAAAGTATTGGTGGAAATTGATAGCGGCTTGCAACGTTGCGGATTGGCAGAGCATGAGGCGGTACTTAAACTCGTTCAACACTTAGAAAACCTGCCAGGCCTTGAATGGCATGGTATTATGACGCATGGCGGCCATGCTTATGGTGCCCGGGACCTCCACCAAGTAGCTAACATTGGCCACCAGGAAGCCGCTAAAATGGATGAAGTAGCAAGCATGCTGCACCAAGCAGGGCATCCACCGGCCACCGTAAGCGTAGGAGCCACGCCTACCGCGCCTTATTGTGTTAAGGGCCGCTACATCAATGAATTGAGAACCGGCAACTACGTATTCAACGACTTGACACAGGTCCACTTAGGCGTAGCTGGTATAAACGAATGTGCCCTAAGTGTTTTAACGACCGTGATCAGTGTGAATGGCCAACAAGCCATTGTAGATGCGGGTAGTAAGACTTTAACCGCTGATAAGGGCGCCCACGGCAGCGATGCCCTGCAAGGATTTGGCCGGGCAATGGAAGGCAGCGGCCACATGGCCAAACTTTCTGAAGAGCATGGATTTTTAACCCAATCCAGGGATGCCCACCTTCGGGTTGGCGATAAGGTACGGATCATCCCCAACCATGCTTGCGCAGTTGCCAATCAATTTGACGTTGCTTACGCCATAAGGGATTCCGAAATAACCAACACTTACTCAATTGCAGCACGTGGCTGCCTACAATAACGAGTCATTTAAGTTTAATTGTTATGCATGCCTTTGGTATATAAAATGGGCACTGCTTTTGGTAAATTTCCCGGTGCTTATAAGGCATATTTATACAGCTAATTGTTTTTTTTAGCTTTTACTCAAGCACAAGGTTTCTTTAGGCTGTGTAAATAGCGCTTCCGCTTGTTGGGAAGGTCTATTGGAGGAATGGGTTCCCGCCAACCTTCAACAAGTTCAAACTTTCACGTAGCCAAGCCTGGTCAATTGTGAATGCTTATCATACTATTTCAGCCTCTTAACCGGCTTATTGTATTACAATTACCAATAAGTTAAACAAGGATTTTAAGTAAATATTACATGAGGTTCATTGTTACACATTTTCAAGCAATTATTATCTTTGGAACATGAAAGTGATTTCACTTCAAATAGACCAGCATCGTAGCAATACCATTTTAAGACTTGACTTTTCCTATGACCAGGAATTGATACGAGTGGCCAGATCAAGGGGCGCAAAATGGAGCCAAACGAAGCAATGCTGGTACTTGCCTTATACCAAAGGCATGGTAAGCCAGGTATTTAATGCATTTAAGGGCAAGGCCTGGGTAGATTACCAGCATATTAAGGCTAATGAAAAGCAACCGGAACATTCAGCCCGGCCCCATGAAAAGGCCGAGCACCCCGAAATTAAAAAGTCGATTGACCCTTTTATTGACTGGATGCGGAATAAGCGATACAGTGAAAAAACAATCGAAACCTACCGGGATGGGCTATACCGATTTTTCAGGTTTATGGAGCATAAAG
>CAZLQF010000042.1:0-20201 GCA_964561545.1 uncultured Sphingobacteriales bacterium | reverse complement strand
CAGGCAGGGCTAGCCCTGCCTGCCCCTATACAGGATTTTTAAGCTTTAATGTATGCTTCTTTTTTAACTGGTACATATAAGTTTGATTTTTATATTTAAAACTTGCTGATTCAAGGCCTTTCATCGCTTATTAAAATCCTCCGCTGTTTATTTGTATTAAGCCTGCGACCGCTGATTCAAAAAATTAACTTAGATGTGATTTAACTTCTCTGTCAACAACTCCAAAAATAGATCGATGGTCCTTTTATGAGTCCTAAATGAAAGAATTGCAACCCTAAGCCAAAATTGCTCATTGATCTTGGTTGAGGAAATGAAGACCCTGCCATCTTCTTTGATGAGTTCAATTAGCTTTTTGTTCATCTCGTCAGGATCTCCATTTTCAGGCTTGTATCTAAAAAGCACTACCGACAATTGTGGAAAAGGACCCACTTCAAAGTCCTCACGAGTGGCTATTTGATGGTAAAAATAACGTGCCAGCTCAAGTTTTTCCTGCAATGCTGCTTTAAATGGTTTCAAGCCATACAGCATCATGGGCAGCCACATTCGAAGCCCCCGGAAGTGTTTGGTTAGCTCAGGAGATAATTCAGATGGCGAGGCTTCTCCCGATTCGTTGGTTGCATCCTGCATGTAATTGGCCTGGTAGTAATGGGATTGGTATAAATATTGGCCATGGCTTATCAAAACTGCGCCAATTCCATAGGGCAGGAACAATCCCTTATGCGGATCCATAACTACGGAATCAGCTTGGTCGATGCCCTTAAACTTTTCCTGTTCTTCTTCACAGAGCATGAAAAAAGCGCCATAAGCTCCGTCTATGTGAAACCATAAATTTTGATCCTGACAAATCGTAGCAATGTTTTCAAGGGGATCAATGGCACCTGCATCCGTAGTACCAGCTGATGCCACCACCATCCAGGGTATCAAGCCTTGTGCTTGATCCTGTCTGATTTGTTCTTTAAGGTGATCCGCCTGCATGCTAAAACAGGAATCCATGGGTATGAAACGTTGGACGGCTTCCCCCATGCCAGCTATCCTTAGGGCTTTGTCAACACAATGATGGACTTGATCTGACAAATAAACAACCGTATGTTCAAAATGCTTGCCTTTGATGCCATAGGCATCGCGAGCTGTTACAATGGCAATGAGGTTGGCTATGGAGCCACCCGAAGCTAAATTTCCTGCCGTTGTTTCAGCAAAGCCTACCATATCCCGCATCCAATTAATACACATATTTTCCATGCGCACAGCCCCGGGATTGGCAAAGAAAACACCGCCATATCGATTGGTTACATCCGCCAAATAATCACCCATAGCACTGGGATAAACACCACCTCCGGGAATGTAGCCTAAGTGGCCTCCTGAAGCAGGGTTCAAGCCGGTTTGGTTGACATTGTTTTCGTAAAATTCAAGCAACTCTTCAATGGAAGTCCCTTCTTCAGGAAATCTTGGCTTAAAACCATCTTTATTAACCACATCCTGATTATAGTAAGCTTTTGAATGTTCAATTTCGTTTAGGAATTGATCTGCGTAATCATTGACCTTTTGATTGAGTTTTGATCTTGCTTCCGCAGTATAATCAAGTTTTCTTGAAACCTCTTCCAATGTTTTTAGTCGCTGCGATATGGACTCAAGCGGTGTTTGTTGATTATTCATGATAAGGGTTTTTTATGGTGGGCAAATGTCGACTTTATCCTACAATATTGGAAGTCAACGCGAAGGGTGGAGGTTAGGTTTATTGCTTATGCTACATTTCACTGATAGGAATTGGAACCAATTCTAACCCCTAATAACCTGGCAAAGTCGGTTTAAATCATGCCAACATGAAGGGTGCCTCTTAAAAATTAATCCTTGTTAACAATTTTTCGTGCAAGCTTGTCCTTGTATTCATCGTAAACTGATTTCAGATCGCTTGTTCCGTTGGTGCCGTAATTAACGATGGTCGCGTAGGTTACATTATGATCGGGAAAATAATAAACCCCGGCGCTGTAGGCGAGGTCCCTTCCATCGTGCCCATAGGCCGAAGCTTGATCTCCTATATAGATAAAATCCTTGAAAACGCCAAGGCCATATGAAAAACCATCCTCTTGCTTTGGTCCGAACCTTAACATAGCGTCCAGAGAAGTCTGACTCAAAAGGGTTTTTTCTTTAAAAAGCGCTTCAATGAAGGTTTTTAAATCCCATACTGTAGCGTAAATACCTGTGAAGCCATTCCCATTACCTGGATTGTATTGGGTAAGGTCACCTACCTGGCCATTGTTGTAAAGGTCGTAATAGCCGTGTGCTGTATTCGGTGGCAGTGATTCATAGCCGGCATAATACGTATTTTCAAGCCCAAGTTGGTCAATGATCTTTTGCTCAATTAATTTCCCATGTTCCTGGCCTGTGGCATTTTCTATTACCATGCTCAGGAGTAAATAATTGGTGTTGGAATATCCGACATCTTCACCATTATCAAATGCTGCATCCTCGTTGTAAACGTATTCAATAAGCTCTTTGGCTTTTCTATTTTTATCAGGATGGTCGAGTACCTCAAGGTAATATTCCTGGTCTTCTACAAAATCATAAATACCGCTGGTATGGTTGAGCAACTGTCTAATTGTTACTTCTTCGGCATTGGCTACTTTCTCCACTACTTCATCTGGTAAATGGTCCTGAATGGGATTTTCAAGGTTTATCATTCCTTCTTCTACTAGTTGAAAAGTAAGGACCCCCATGAAGAGCTTGGTAATGCTACCGACTTTTGTCACATGGCAGGTTTTCATAGAACGGTTTTCCGCAATATTAGCCATTCCGGAAGCTCCAGCCCAAACCCCATTGGAATCGTTTACCAATAAGCTGATGCCAGGCAAACCTTGATCTGTATAATTGTCAATGAAGGATTGGTATTGAGCACCCTTGGCGTGTTGCTCACTGGAATCGTAAGCTGGATTAGAGCAATCGGCCACAGGCTCGGGATCTTCTTTACTGCAACCGATCATAAAAAATATTGAGAGCAAGTAAATCAGGAACAGGTAATGTTCAATTTTCCTTTTTAAATTGATTGCAGGCATAAAATCTTGATTTATATGAATGGCTTCAATTCTGGTAGTTATTTTGTAAGAGGTCAAGGTGCAAACCAAGGTGCAGAGAGGTTTGAGGTAAAAAAGGGACAAAATCTTCTACAAAAGGCCCTTGAAACCAAAATCGGTATTCCAGCGATAAAGCTGAAACTGGTTTTAACCTCAATTTATGCCATTCAACTCCTAATGCTAAAGATGGCACTAATTGAGCCCTTCCGGGATTTTGAACAGATTCATAGGTTTTTTCGGATTTATTGAATTCATATAATTTGAAATCCGGTATGGATCTTAGGTAACCAAGCCCTAATTTGGCGTGGGGATGAAATGCACCCTTTGTATGATATTGATACTTGAACTCGGTAAATATTGAAATTCCATGCTGGTTTTTAGCTTGGTAAAAATAACCCAATTGCAGGGTTTGAAATATTTGGTGCCTGGGATCCTCATTCCATTGATACGTAGCACCTGCTAAAACTCCTGGATGAAATGGGTCTTGAAACACTTGGTAAACCCCTTGCCAAGGCAAAGATGGGCTAATTTTAAAAAAGGATGCATTAAGGGTGATATTGGTAGAATCCTGGCAAAAAAGGTTAAGTGGAACCAAGACCAGACAGAAAGCGATCCATTTAACGAGTGATTTGATACAATTCAGTTGACGGAACATAAGCCAGGATATCTAAAAACAAATGATTGAAATTTGGATAATTACGGCACAAACAAAATTAAGTATAGCAATAAAACATTGATTAAGAAACCAATAGAATTGTTCATATTTGCAATGGCTTTAGCTTAATTGGAGTAAATTCCCTTCAATTTTTGAAATCAAGCCCGATAAATCTTTATTCAATGCCAGGAAAAGCTTTCATCCAATTGCTTATTTTAAGTATCTTCATTTCAGGTTGTGGAGTCCAGGAATCCTCCACCAATGAAAATCATAAAGATTCTCAGGAGATGAAAAGGGAAAAGGGTGTTCAAGGTTCCTGGAGATGGATCGAAACTCACTTTGTTTCAACCATTCAAGGAGCCGAAAGCGAAAAGCTTACACCCGAGTCTTCTGGCATTGATATGGAAGTTACATTTAAAAAAGATACCGTTATAGTTTATCACAATGGCAATCCAAAAGCTAAGTATGGCTATCAAGTGGTGAAGCCATCTGAAAACAAAAAGTTTCTTCAAGTAAAATATAAAGGAAATTATACGGAGCCTGGCCTACAGGAGGGCCCTATTCACCTATACAACGATACCTTACAGATCATGGGTAGCGCTAATGATGCAGGAGGCGATCAAAAACTTAGGCGGCTTAAATGAAGGCACATAGGATTAAAAGGTTATGTTGGGTCGGTTTCTTTTTAATCAGACGTATTAAGGAAATAGTTTTAAAAGTTTAGATGCGGTAAAATTGGCCATTATTTTAAAACGATTCATAAGTTTGCATAAATAAGCACTAATAAAATTAATAAAAATTGATGAAAGGTAAGTTGTTAAACACTGCAATGTTTTTGATTCTCGTCTTTGGCATTGCTGGTTGTCAAAGTGGCAATAATCAAGAAGGGGATCAAGAAAAATCTGATACTGCTAAAAACGTTCAAGATACCACTAAGACTACTGATCAGGACAATGAAGGGGTAGCCACCTTGTTATCACCATCACCAATTCAAATAGCTTCGATATTTCATCAAGCTGGATTGTCCTATGTAAGTGGTGTAACCCATAAACCTGAAAAAGCTTCAGAATATATTTCAAGATCAGCAAGGTTGCTCAACATAGGCGTTTATTCAAGTGATTTCTCTTACTGCATTTTAAACGACCAATCGCAAAAGGCAGGTAAATACCTAAAGACCATAAAAAAACTTACGGAAAAAGTTGGAATGACGGGTGTTTTCAAATCTAATAGATATTTTGAGCGATTTGAGCAAAATACAGGCAATCAGGATTCAATTATAGGAATCATGGAAGAAGTTCAAGTCAGCATTGATGCTTATATCCAAAAAAATGAACTACAGGATCAATCCACAGTTATCTTTGCTGGTTCATGGGTTGAAGCAATGCACATTGGTATGAAAGCAATTGAAAACAATGATAACCAAAAATTAAAGTTCCGTGTGGTTGAGCAGCTAACCATTTTAGAGAACCTGCTAAGCAACCTTAAAGCCCAATCAAACAAATCAGCCGAATTGAAAGAGCTCATTGTCCAATTAGAAAAATTGAACGAACGTTTTGATGCTTTTGTAAAAGGAAAAAAGCAGGCAAGCAAAGCTGATCAGGAAATTTCAATAGAATTCAAAGAACTTGAGGGGCTTTCCAAGGAAATTGAAGGAATCAGAAAGCATATCATTCAAGCCCAATAACTTTAACCCGAATTTAGATCACGAATGGCGGTTACTTATAAATATAATTTGGCATAAAAAAGTACAATGATGAAGCAGTTAGTTGTTTTAGCTTGTATGATCTTTTTCTCTGTTGGAGCTGTCTTTTCTCAACAGGTAAATAACCATTGCGAGTATCAAAATTCAAAAGAAAAGAGCCTTTTGACATTAAGGCCTTTTAAATACACTTCTCAGGATAAAATTAGGGTAGAGCTAAAACCCCATGAGCAATTTAAAGAAGTAGTGGTGCCTTTGTACAGAGATTCTAAGTATAGATTTGTTTTTAATTCCGAAGGTATACCCGGTGAAGTTAAAGTTTGGATCTACCATGAGCCTAAAACGGAAAATAACCGTGAAGCAATATTTAAAAAATCAGTAGAAGAGGGTGAAATTAAATTCGAAACCAAAGATATGGAAGGATTGGCTTACCACAGACGGTATGAAAAACTTTATGTTGATTTTGTTTTTCCTCCTACTCAATCGAAAAGTTTGGACGTTGTAGAAAGAGGTTGCATGGTTATGGTGGCCGGTTATAAGGTTAAAACCTACAACCCTTCTGATCAAGAAGATGAATCCGGAGGAGGCTTTTTAAATAGCTTATTTGGTGGTAATGGGGACGAAGAAGAATAGCGGCTCAAGGTTTTGCCCATTATTCATTTGATGTAAACGCATGTTTTTCTGCAGCTGTGGCCAAGGCTAATTTCTCCGCTTGTAACCATTGATATTGAAATCTATTTGGAAGTTATTTAAATAATTGGGATCCCCAAATGCTAAGTTTTTCAAGAAGCTTTCGCAAAACATCAAAATAAAGGCTTATGATTAAAATGCCGGTCATAAGCCATAATACCCCAACATTGAACCAGTAAGTACTGATTGGCCTCATAACAGTTTTTGAGGGTGCAAAGAAGTGAGCGCGTAAACCATTTGAAGGTCTGAATATTGGTTCATATTGTGCAATCAATTCTCCATTGGTTTCAATGACATTATTTAAGTCTGACTTATTTTTAACCAAGCTGGTAAGGCTCTCATTTTGATATTGGTTTTTTAACTGTTTTAGGTCATTTGTTTTAGCTTTCAGCTTATTAATTTCCTGCTGCTTTTGGTTCATGACCTTGTTGTATTGTTTCACATAGGTTCTTCTTAAATGATCCAGGTATTGTTTAAGTTTGGTTTGCATGGTTTTTGATAATGGATGGTTTAATGCATCCAGATCACTAAACTTAGCTAAGGGACTGTTTTGATGATACTTTTTTAATTCTTTTTTGATGAGCCTTGTATCGGCTTTAACCTTCTTTTCTTTTTGACCATGGGCCTGATTGTTTTTTATAAAATTCAACCTCCCTTTTAATTCCGGTACCCAGAAGCTTTTCCGGTACTCTATGTTGCTAAGGCGCTTGTTATATTGATAAAAATGCTTTTGGTATTTGTTATTTTTGAATTGATGTACTGCTAATGCCTCGTAAGCCCACCTTGCAGCCATTAATTCACCAATTATAGGGACGTGTTCCTGGGAATTAATGGAAGGGTTCAGTTTGTCAAACTTGATCAAAACCCCACTAAACAATAACTGCGGGATAAGCAATAAGGGGATGAGGACATAGATGGTTACTGCTGAATTAAAAGCCGAAGAGATGTTTAAGCCAAGTAAATTCGCAAAACAAGCAGCTGAAAATAGAACCCACCAGTATTCCAAATACATGCCTTTGATTTCCAAAATGGTGTTACCTATAAGGACAAACAACAAGGTTTGAACAATAGAAAAAGCAAACATGATCATTATTTTGGACCACAGGTAACTGCCGGTGCTCAGGTTAAGGAATTGCTCCCGCTTTCTTATTTTCTGATCTTTAATGATTTCCTCTGCACTCACCGTTAAACCTACAAAAAGCGCTACAATAACAGCCATAAATATGAATGCAGGCAGGTTGTCATTTTGAAAAAAAATATAACCTGCCTTAGCCGAAGCTTCAGAAGGGTAAAACTTCACAAAATAAGCCATTATCAATGCTAATACGGGGGTTTCCAATAAATTGATCAACAGGTATTCCTTGTTGTTAAGTTTGGATAAAACATCCCGCTTGATAAAAACACCGAGTTGTTTGAGCTTGCCAGCTATGTTAAAATTACTCTCAGGGACTTGATTTTCCTCATCTTTAATCCTAAGCTTATTGCCAATTTTTGTTTGGTATCGTTGGTACCATTCATGGGGGAGGGTTTTGCGATTTTGGGTTTGGTTGCCATATTCATCCAGAACTTTGGCTTCCACAATGTTGAAGATCTGCTCCGGGTTGACGTTGCCACAATTATGGCATTCGCTCTCCCAACTTTTTACGTGATTGATGCTTTGTTTAAAATAGATGACACTTTCAATGGGATTGCCATAAAAAATAGGATACCCTCCTGTATCCAATAGCAAAAGGTTGTCAAACATCTTGAAGATCTCCGAGGAAGGTTGATGAATAACCACAAAAATCAATTTTCCTTTAAGGGCCAATTCTTTAAGCAGGTCCATGATGTTTTCGGAGTCGTGAGATGAAAGGCCTGAAGTAGGTTCATCAACGAACAATACTTTGGGTTCCCTGATCAGTTCAAGGGCTATGTTGAGCCGTTTTCTTTGCCCGCCACTGATGACTTTATCAATGGGATCGCCTACTTTTAGATGCCGGATGTCGTATAAGCCCAGGTCTTGCAATACCGAATTAACAGTTTCGGTAATTTCTTGCTTTGAGTAATCCTTAAAACAAAGTTGAGCATTGTAATAAAGGTTTTCAAAGACGGTTAAACCTTCAAATAGCAAATCATCCTGGGAAACATAACCGATTACGCCTTCAATTTGACGGCGTTTTTGATGAATATCTACGCCATTGAGGGTAACCTGGCCGGATTTAGGAGGTAAATTACCATTGAGGATATTGAGCAAAGTTGTTTTGCCGGAGCCACTACTCCCCATAATACCAACTATATTGCCTGCCTCTTCTGATAACGTAACACCTTGAATGCCATATCCGCCATTTTTAAATTGAAAAGCAATGTTTTGAGCAGTAAAGGTAAGGGGCGTGGTCACACTGGATTTTATAAATTGGTTAACCACGTCACTGTAATAAATAGGGTCCATCCCGGCGCCGCGTACGGATGCTCCATTGTTTAAGATATAGGTTTGGGTTGCTACGATCGGTTGGCTGTTAAGGCTAAGCTCAGAATCACCAAAATAACGAAAGGCAAACATGTTAACGCTTGCTATGTACAGGACCATGATTGTTCCATCAAGGTTATCGGCCTTGAGGTGATGGTTTTCAACCCGATCTTTTAATTCCGCTTCCTGGTTAATCAATAGAAATTCAGAACGATCGGGAACGGTGTCTGGGCTGTTTTTTATAAAGGCAAGGCAATTTTGAATTTCCTTATCAGGTACACGGAAAATCTGGGTAATGGTTTTAAGGAACTCGAATTCATACTCTGATACTGTTAAGTCGGCATAGATGTATTCCAATAAGCGTATGAGGATAACGATTTTTTGACGTTGGGTTAATTCATTGTTGATGGCTTCAGTTACTGATTGCAGGGTTGTTTGGCTTGTAATTGTAGCTGTGTCCTCCTCCTCATTACGGATCTTTTCATGATAGGTTTCTTTGTAATGATCATACAACTCAAGGTATCTATCAGCCATTTCCTGGTTGAGCTCATGATTTAGAAATTGCGATACAATTTTTCTGCTTTCTTTGGTAACATCCTCCACCCCTGAGGCCAGAGCAAACAATTGCATGAAAGCCCTAAGCAATGATTCACTCATAAACTTGCTTTTTCCTTTAAGCCAAGAAATTTAGGAAATGTTGACCTAAAAAATGCAATCCTATATTCTAACTAAACAAAACATTAATCGGTGCTCAATCATTTTTCTGTGAAAGTTATTCGATGGGTAAGGATCTTAGAAAATTGTGGAGCAGGAATGATGTTCCTTTTCAACTATATCTTCTTCTAAAAGATCAATTGTATACCAGAACTATGTTCCGAGTCTTCAACCCCGGACCGATAATATTCTGTATTTTGGGGTTGATGCCAATAAGGCGGTCCCTTACCATTAAAAGCTAAATCCAAATAAATGTTAGCTGGACCCCTTGTCAATCAAAGTGTTAATAAAATAAAGTGTACATTAAATATATCATGTTGAATTACGCCATACTAAAATGCTTAACCTGGCCTTTACAGGTTAATTCCTTTCTAATGGAACAAAACCTTTGGATTCTCTCTTATTACTTGCAGCAATTAAAGGTTGGTTTTAGATTAAAAAATGATAAACCAACAAATTTGAATTTGATAGAAAACTGTTGATTTACAGAAGTTTAAATATAAAAAATCCCGCAAACCAGGAATTGAGCAAACAACTCAAATTTTGATAAAAAATTATTTTATTAAATTCGCATTTTATTTTGAAAAGCTAAAAAAAGCTATAAACAATGTTAAACAAACTAAAACAACTTCTTAAAGATCGTATTTTAGTGATTGATGGTGCCATGGGTACCATGATTCAAAATCAAAATCTTAGTGAGGAAGACTTCAGAGGAGAAAGGTTTAAAGACGACCATCGGGCTTTGCAAGGCAATAATGATTTACTATCTATCACTCAACCCGAGGTTATTAAAGGGATTCATAAAGAGTTCCTGGAAGCAGGCGCTGACATTATCATTTCTAACACTTTTAATGCCAACCCGATCTCTCAGGCCGATTATGAAATGAGTGATCTGACTCATGAATTAAACAAAGAGTCAATCCGCGTTGCTAAAGAGGCAACCAAAGAGTATACCGACAAAAACCCAGATAAACCGAGGTTTGTAGCAGGTACTTTAGGCCCAACTAATAAAACCCTTTCCATTTCTCCGGATGTGAACAACCCCGGTTACCGGGCCGCCACTTTTGACGACTTGGTCCAGGCTTATACCGAACAGCTAAAAGGCTTGGTGGATGGTGGAACTGACATTATCCTCATCGAAACGATTTTTGACACCTTAAATGCCAAAGCAGCCATTTATGCAATTGATGAATTTTCGCGCGAGAACGACCTTGAAATTCCCGTGATGATCTCTGGTACCATTGTAGACCAAAGCGGTCGTACCTTATCGGGCCAAACTACTGAAGCATTCTGGACCTCAGTAATGCACTGCCCTAACTTGTTGAGTATTGGGCTTAACTGTGCTTTAGGTTCTGAACAAATGAGGCCTTTTATTGAACAATTGGCCAAGGTTGCTGATATTAATACTTCCTTATATCCCAACGCAGGATTGCCCAACGAATTAGGAGAATATACCGAAACTCCTGAATTCATGGCTGAACAATTGGACGCCTATTGCAATGAAGGCTTCGTAAACATGGTTGGTGGGTGCTGTGGTACTACACCTGAACATATCCAAGCTTTTGCAGAAGTTGCACAGAAATATGAACCGAGAGAGATTCCTGAATTGGAGCCTTATTTAAGAACCAGTGGGCTTGAACCATTGGTATTAACCCCGGAAACCAATTTTGTGAATGTTGGGGAGCGTACCAACGTAACGGGCTCCAAAAAATTCTTAAGGCTTATCAAAGAAGGGAATTACGATGATGCCCTTGCTGTGGGTAAAGACCAGGTAGAAGGCGGTGGCCAAATGATTGATGTCAACATGGACGAAGGGCTCCTTGATGGCGATACGGAAATGGTAGAATTCCTTAAGCTGGTGGCATCTGAACCAGACATCTCTAAGGTTCCCATTATGGTGGACTCCTCCAAGTTCCACATCATTGAAGCTGGTTTAAAAGTTGTTCAGGGTAAAGCCATTGTAAACTCAATTAGCCTCAAAGGTGGCGAGGAAGCTTTTATTAAGGAAGCTCAAACCCTTAGGCAGTACGGCGCTGCCATTATTGTGATGGCATTTGATGAAGAAGGTCAGGCTGATACTTATGAACGAAGAATTGAAATTGCAGAGCGCGCCTATAAAATCCTAAGAGATAAAGTAGGCATGCCGCCACAAGATATCATTTTTGACCTCAATATATTCCCTGTAGGAACTGGTATTGAGGAGCACAGGCGCAATGCACTTGATTTCTTTGAATCTACGCAATGGGTCAAAGAAAACTTACCCCACGCCAAAGTAAGTGGTGGTGTTAGTAATGTCTCCTTCTCATTCCGCGGTAACGATAGGGTTAGGGAAGCCATGCACTCAGCATTCCTTTACCATGCCATTAAATCGGGAATGGATATGGGTATTGTCAATCCCGGAATGTTAGAGGTTTATGACGATATCGATGAGACCCTGCTGGAACATGTAGAAGATGTACTGCTTGACCGCAGGGATGATGCCACCGAAAGGTTGCTTGATTTGGCCGAGCAATACAAAGGCGGTGGCAAGAAGAAGGAAAAGGACACTGAATGGAGAAATAATACCGTTGAAGAAAGGCTATCGCATGCCTTGGTAAAAGGAATCACAGATCATGTGATAGATGATACGGAAGAGGCCCGCCAAAAATACGATAAGCCGCTGGAAGTTATTGAAGGCCCATTGATGGATGGTATGAACGTAGTTGGCGACTTGTTTGGAGCTGGTAAGATGTTCTTGCCACAGGTGGTCAAGAGCGCCCGGGTGATGAAGCAAGCCGTGGGTCATCTAATCCCCTACATTGAAGAAGAAAAGAGAAAATCGGGTGATACTCAGCCGCAGGCCAAAGTATTACTTGCTACCGTGAAAGGTGACGTTCACGATATTGGAAAGAACATTGTTAATGTGGTATTGGCTTGTAACAACTTTGAAGTGATCGACCTTGGCGTTATGACGCCTGCTAATGAGATCCTCGAAAAAGCTAAGGAACACGATGTAGATGCTGTGGGCTTAAGTGGCCTGATCACGCCTTCGCTTGATGAAATGGTCCACGTAGCCAAAGAAATGGAGCGTCAGAATTTTCAATTGCCATTACTAATAGGTGGCGCTACCACATCCAAGGTTCATACAGCTGTAAAAATAGCACCTCAATACAGCAATCCCACTGTTCACGTATTAGATGCATCCAGGAGTGTTTCCGTGGTTGGGAAACTCATAAGCAAAACCACTCGTGAAGAATTTATTAAGGAAATTGAAACTGAAAATCAACGGGTTCGGGATGATTATGCCAATAAGAAAGAAACCAAGCGATACATCTCCTATGAAGATGCCATTGCCAATGGACCCGAATTTAACTGGGACGAAGTGCATATTGCAAGGCCGAACCAATTAGGCAAAACCGAATTCTTGAATTATCCACTTGAAGAGATCGCTGAATATATTGACTGGACCCCATTCTTCCTTTCATGGGGCTTAAAAGGAAAATATCCCAAGATTTTTGAAAGTGAGAAATATGGAGAAGAAGCCAGGAAGCTTTTTGACGATGGTCAGAAAATGTTGGAAAAGATCATCAACGAAAAATGGATTACAGCTAATGGCGTAATTGGTTTGTTTCCAGCAAATAGGGTTGGTGCCGATGATATAGAAATATATGAAGACGAGTCAAGGAATAAAGTCTTAACTACGATCAATTGCCTGAGGCAGCAAACCCAGAAGAGTGCAAAATCCAACAACTTTTCTTTAGCGGATTACATAGCTCCTAAAGATAGTGGAAGAATTGATTACATGGGCGCCTTTGCCGTCACCTCAGGATTGGGTCTTGAAGATATTGCCAAGCAGTATGAGGATAAAGACGATGACTATAACAGCATCTTGTTAAAAGCCTTGGGCGACCGGTTTGCTGAAGCGTTTGCAGAATTAATGCACGCCAGGGTAAGGAAGGAATTCTGGGGTTATGCAACCGATGAAAGCCTTACCAACGAAGACTTGATCAAAGAAAAGTACAAAGGTATCAGGCCAGCTCCGGGTTACCCAGCTTGTCCTGAACATACCGAAAAAGGTAAACTATTTGATCTGATCGATGCAGAGCAGGTTACCCAAATAGAGCTTACTGAAAGTTATGCTATGTATCCACCTTCAGCAGTAAGCGGCTGGTATTTTGCCAATCCTGAAGCCAAGTACTTCCCGGTTGGAAAGATTGCCAAGGATCAAGTTGAAAGCTATGCAAAACGAAAAGGATGGGACCTTGAAACAGCAGAAAAATGGCTCAATCCTAACCTTAACTACGAACCTGAGGAAGAAGAAGCTGCTGTAGAAGATTAAAGCTAAACTTGTACCATCATAAATAAAAAAAGCCCGATCATTGGTCGGGCTTTTTTTGTTTACCAACCTTTTAACCAACTCCTCCGAGGTGCCGTCCATAGTCCAAGGCTCCAGACTTGGCCCCAGAAATTAAATAGATCCAAACTGAACTTTGGCCAAAAGGCGGTTCTAAAGGTTTAGACGAAACAATTGGCTAATGCTAAGTAAAAGGTATTGAAATGACGAACAACTACCATTTTGATGATAACACTTTTGAGGATGATAAAGAAGCTATAAGGGAATCCTTGGTGGCTATTGGCCGGAAATATGACGTGAACCAGGTTACCGAAGAAGATGAAGCGACCATCCAAAAGCAATTGGCCCAATTCGAAAGCTTTCAATCTTATCAAGATGTCTTCCTGTACGGCTCAGCTTGTATTAATCATAATCATCGCTCAAGCTATTTTACGGTGGTAAGTCTCAATTATCAGCAAGAAAACCTCACGGCCTACCAAGGTCAGCAAAGTGGTTTGACAGCATTTAGTTATCTGGGACTTACCCATTTAAGTAAAGACTACGGCTCCGTCTTTATTCGCCCCGAAACGATTACAGAAAGGGCCATCGAATGGTTTTATCCAACCAACGTAAGGTTTCAAGCCGATAAGGATTTTAGTAAACATTACCGGGTAATAGCCAATGATGAAGTGTTTTTAAAAGAACAGGTTACCCAGCAATTCTTAGCTTTGATTCAACAATACGATCAATTATCCATTGAAATCAAGGGTAAAGCGATGATGGTAAGCTTGCCGAAAGGTTTATCCGTAGAGGTGGCAGAAAGTTTGGCGGATTTTATGGTGGCAGTAAAAGCTTAATGGCCCAAACTTAATTTAAAGGATTGACCTTGTTTTAGAACTTAGAACGGCTTCCTACCTATAATTCGAGGCTGCAGAATCCTGGTTCGAGCCTCCAGAGTCGGACCAACAATATTCTTCCACACGCGGATCAATAAAGCGGAAAAGGCTTTGGACGACTTTTGATTTATTGGATGCCATTCAACCTTTCATCCAGAAAATGGTAAGCTGCTGTTGAAGCCAATTTGGCCGTATGATGGTCAAGATCATACTTAGGGTTGAGCTCGTAAATACCAAGCGAAATAACTTCCTTTTGCCGGGCACTTAAGGTGAGCATTTCCAGAACCTCTGATACATTAAAGCCTTCTGTAGCAGGTGCAGAAACACCCGGCGCATAAGCAGCATTGATGGAATCAAGGTCCAGACTAACAACAATGGCATCGCATTGCTGAGCTAAATAATTCAGGGCTTGTTGGTAAGCTTCAATGGAACGCCCAAAGCGTAAATCTTCAAAAGGGTAAGTTTTAATTCCTTGGTCAGCGGCATATTGCCAAAGGTTGCGCGCGTTGCAATGCCTTTGGATACCAAACTCAACCAGATTGGGGCCTTGCACGATGCTGCGGTCAACGGCCATGTAAAATGGCGAACCACTCAGGATTTTGTCTTGATCCGGTCTAAGGTCAAAATGAGGATCGATGTTGATGCAGCCCAATGTGGTTGAGTTGCCAATTGCTTCTTTGATGCCTCTTAAATGGGGATAAGCATAATCATGCCCACCTCCAAGAATCAAAGAAAGTTTGTGCGTTTGTTGGCCTTGCTTTATTAACTCAGCAGCACTATCATGGCTATCACTTACTGCTACCCCATAATTTGCGGCATTGCCCAAATCTTGAACCTTAGTTTGAACTTCGTTTTGGCCTTTGGGCTTTTGAAAAAAGGAACGGAACATGGCAGGACCTTCAGCCGAACCGGGCCTTCCACCATTGTTAAATACGCCCGTATCATCAGGGCAGCCTATTAATCCACATTGTTGATCAGTCATAAATATTTGGATTTAATGACCCTATGGTCTTTATTTGGTCAAATTTGCTATTATTTAAGCGCTCTTTAATAAACGATGCGTTACAACATGGTACGAATTGGTTGGTAGTTATATTACTTATCAAGCATTGCTGTTTGTTCGTTGGGGTAATCAAGGGTGTCCAGTTGAGCGGTTATTGATTCAATAGATGCTTTAAATGCTTCCTTGTTTTGTTCCTTAACAGGTTCAGCAGCGGGGAAATCTTGTTGGTATGGGTCCACCTGATTTCCATTTTTCCAAAAGCGGTAGCATAAATGGGGACCTGTTGCCAATCCTGTACTGCCTACGTAACCAATTACATCGCCTTGGCTAACGCTTGCACCAGGGGTAATACCATTTTTAATGCTGGACATGTGCAAGTACTGAGTACTATAAACACTGTTGTGCCTAATTTTTACAAAATTGCCATTGTATTTGCCATACCTGGCGGCAATGATAGTTCCTTTAGCTGTGGCCTTGATGGGCGTTCCGGGTGATGCTGCATAATCGGTCCCTAAATGCTCCCTGTATTGCTTCAAAACCGGATGATACCTTTTCCGCGTATACCTGGAAGAAATTCTTTTAAAATCAAGGGGCGCTTTTAAAAACTGTTTCCTTAGGTTTTCACCCTGTTTGTTGTAAAACTCCCGATCGCCATCTTGCTCAAAAGGAAAGGCATAGTAGGATTCATTGTAATGGTTAAAATAGGCTGCTTGAACCTTGCCAATACCAATGGATTCACCGTCAACAAACTTTTCATTGTAAATCACCTTAAAGCGATCGTTTTCTTTGATTCGGTAAAAATCAACGGTCCAGGCAAAAATTTCAGACATTTTATCAGCAAGCAATGGACTTAAATCTTGCTCATCAAGCGTCCTGTACAAAGAATTTTCAATGATTCCGGAAGCTGTTTTTTCCCGGGTAGTTACTTCTTTTTGGCCTTTGTAAACACGGACGGTATCCCGGAATTGAAAAACCACATAATTAACAGGGTCAATTTCATATACAAAATATTTGCACTGATTCACGGAATCTTTTCCATTGAAGGCACAATAAAAATTGCCGGCTTTTATTCTGCTTATATCAAAAACTTCTTTTGATTTTTGAACCAAATCATGAATTTTAGGATAAGGCACTCCATAATCGCTAAGAATCTCGGCCAAAAACTCATTTCGCTCCACCTTACCCTTTTTTAGTTCATAAGAGCTTGGGTCAATGCCATAGACCTTATCCGGCTTTTGGCGGCTTTTACTTGTATCTATTTGGTTTGGAACTGTTTGCTTACGCTCGTTGCTATCAGGTTCAGTATTTTTAGAGCTTATAATTAAGTATAAGGGCACCGCTAACAAAAAGGTTCCTATAAGTAAAGTAAGCTTCTTCAAAGTAAGTTGTACAGTTTTAAGGGTTAAACTTGATCAGGGCGAAATAAATACAAAACCGTATCATTGCAAAGACCAACACTATCAATTTAAAACTTTTTTACTACATGAAATCGTTCCTTTTAAGTCATTTTACATTAGTGAATCCAATATTTTTGTTATTTTCAAAACGCATAATAAAATACCATTATGGGAATTAAAAGCAAAGCACTCGTTCTTAATGAAGAAGAAACGAAACGCCTAAGGATACAAGAAGTTGAAATGCCCGATTTAAAAGAAGGCGAAGCCCTTGTAAAGATGAAGGCTGCGGCTTTGAATCATCGCGATCAGTGGATCAGGGAAGGCCAGTATGGCAACATCAAGTATCCATCTATTTTAGGTTCGGATGGTTGTGGGGTGCTGGAGCATGTAAAAGACGATCAGTACGTTGATTGGATTGGCAAGGAAGTCATCATCAACCCCGGCTTAAATTGGGGCAATGAAGAATGGGCCCAATCCAAAAATTTCGAGGTCCTCGGCATGCCTACCAATGGAACTTTTAGTGAATATTTTAAAATTCCAACAAGTCAATTGTATTTGAAGCCTGACCATTTAAGTGTTGAGCAAGCTGCTGCCTTGCCATTGGCAGGATTAACGGCTTACCGTTCTTTAATGGTACAAGGAGCTGCTGAATCCGGTCAAAATATTTTAATAACCGGTGTGGGTGGTGGTGTGGCTCAATTGATTTTGGAATATGCCCGTTCGATTCATGCCAAAATATTTGTTACCTCCGGATCCAATGAAAAGATTGAAAAGGCCAAAGAGTTGGGGGCCATTGAAGGGGTTAATTACCATGAAGAATCCTGGCATAAAAAACTCAAGAGTGAATGGGGCCAAATGGACCTGATTATAGATAGCGCAGGTGGCGATCAATGGAACAGCTTGATTGATTTGTTAAAACCTGGGCGGAAAATGGTGTTTTATGGAGCTACCCTTGGCCATCCAAGCTCTTTACATCTTCATAAGATCTTTTGGAAGCAATTGACCATTCAAGGCTCTACCATGGGAAGTGATAAGAATTTTGCAGATATGCTGGAATTTGTAAAGGAAAAAAAGATAATTCCCACGGTGGATTCAATCCGGCCTTTTTCGGAGATTGTTTCTTCTTTTGATGATTTGAAGAATGGTCAGCAATTCGGTAAGATGGTTGTTAAGTTTTAATACATTTAGGTAACTTAATTTGGTATGCTCGATAATGAATACCTTGTTGTATTCTTTTGTTGGTATACCCCTAAAAAGTTTTAAACCATTTTCCTCAAAAAGTTATTATATTTATCAAGAACGTAAAAAGCCAATTTATGCTAACCGTTTTTTACAAATCATCTTTAAATGGTGTTGGTGTATTGTTGATCCTGGTCTTCCTGCTTTCTGGCTGTGGAGAGCAGGGTAACAAGCATGATTCGGTCGATAAAACTGAAAAAGACCAGCAAGGTCCTGCCCTTGTTAAACGTGATCTTGAGGCTATTAAAAAAGATGGTAAGCTAAAAGCCATCACAGGTTACAGTTCCACAAGTTATTTCATCTACCGGGGTAAGCCCATGGGGTATGAATATGAACTCCTGCAGCGTTTTGCTGATTACCTTGATCTTGAACTGGAGATCATTGTGGCCAAGGACATTCAAAAGATGTTTGAAATGCTTAATAATGGGGAAGGTGATCTGATTGCCTATGGACTAACGGTGACTCAGCCAAGGAAAGCGCAAGTTGATTTTTCTGCTGCTTTGAATAGAGTGCGTCAAAAACTTGTACAAAAAAAACCGAATAAATGGCGGTACATGCGTAAGCATGAGCTCGAAAAGCATTTGATAACGGATCCATCGGATTTAGAAGGCGATACCGTTCATGTAAGGAAAAATTCCTCCTATGCCGAAAGGATGCAAAATTTGAACGAAGAGATAGGCGGTGGTATTACCGTTGTTGAAGCACCGGAAGAACAGGGGACGGAAGCATTAATTAAAAGGGTGGCAGAAGGAGACATTGAATATACCGTATCCGATGAAAACATTGCCCTTGTTAACCAAACCCATTATCCAAGCATCCATATAGGAACTTCCGTTAGCTTCCCGCAAAAGTTGGCGTGGGCGGTACGAAAAAACGCACCCAAGCTTCTTGATACTGTCAATGCCTGGGTTCATAACATGAAAAAGAAATCTGTTTACAACGTCATTTACAATAAGTATTTTAAAAACCGGAAAGCTTCCAACAAGCGAATGGCAAGTGCGTATTTTTCACTTACCAGTAACAGCCTTTCTCCATTTGATCAAATTATCAAGAAATATGGAAAAGATATAAACTGGGATTGGCGGTTGTTAGCTGCCTTGGCGTACCAGGAATCCAATTTTAATCCCAAGGCCAAATCCTGGGCAGGAGCAAAAGGCCTTATGCAGGTGATGCCCAAAACAGCAAAGCAATATGGAATTTACAACTTGTACGATCCCGATCTCAGCGTAAAAGCCGGGACCAAACAAATTGAATGGTTGAAGAATTATTGGAAGCAAAAAATTAAAGATTCAACCGAACGGGTCAAATTTATATTGGCCTCTTACAATGCAGGGCATGGGCACGTAGCCGATGCAAGAAGGCTTGCTGAAAAATTTGAGGGAGATCCTCATCAATGGGCAGTGGTTGGTGAATACCTGCGCAAAAAATCCGACCGGCAATATTACACCGACCCGGTTGTTAAATATGGCTACTGTCGAGGAGAAGAGCCCTATCATTATGTTCGGGAAATTATGAATCGTTATGAGCATTACAAACGCTTCATCGACCGATCTGGAAAAGAAACAAGCAAGCAAGCCTACAGCCATAAGGCCAATCAATCTTATCGCTTAATTGCTCAACATTAAACCATTGTATAATAGAAATATACCCAAAACTTTGTTAAAAAAATCAAAAAATACCCATATTTTTTTGGTGTTCCAGTTAAAGCTTTTAATTTAGCATTTGAAATAAGGGTTTCTATTCCTTTTAAAAGGAATTAGTTAATTTAAATCAAGTGAATTGTTATGGAAAAAGGGCTTTGCAATTCCATCGCAGCATCTTTTAAATTTGTAGCAGTCAGGGCTTTAAGTCACCGACTTAAATTTTATACATCGCTTATGAAAGCAGATTTGTTGAGGCTGAATTGTGCTCCAGTGTTTTTAAATAAACAGCATCAATCAGCAAACCATCTGCTTTTTTATAAATAATTATGCAAAAGTTTAAATGAAAATAGTGTAATATTAACAAGTATTCTGAAAACAAAAATTAATGTGTTATGTGTGTACCTTTACCTAAAATTTTAAAGAAGCTTTACGTAAGTTA
>CAZLQF010000041.1:0-20705 GCA_964561545.1 uncultured Sphingobacteriales bacterium | reverse complement strand
TGCACCATAGCAGGTAAAATAAGGAAATTGCAGGAAATAAAAAAAGCGGTTCCGAATGAACGAAACCGCTTTTTAAAGTTCGGAAATGATTAAATGCTATTTTTGAATCTTAACTTGAAATGTGATTTCGCCATCGGTTCCAGCACCTTCAATTACTTCAACAACCTTGATTAGTCCTTTTTTACCGCCATCTGTTTCAAATGCAACAATGACATCATTTTGCAAACTGGTTGCATTTTTAGAAGAAAGATCAGAGGCAGCTTGAACAATTACTTCATCTGAATTTTGTATACCATCAAATTCGGATACTGAAAGGTTTGTTACGCCAAATTGAGTAGTACTTGTGTTGCTCCACTGAAGGTCATAAGCTGGATAATTTTCGGTATTAACTAAAACTGCTCCATTGTCCTGTGAGTACCAATAGCCAAAATCAATTTTACCTTGGATATCCGAATTTCCATCAGCTTCTGTTTTGGTATAAGTAGAATTGTCTGATGATGCATAAAAAGATTTTGAATCTTCACTTCCTAATGGAGCAGCAAGTAAGGTTTGCTCATAAGATTCAACTTGGTTGCTTTCCTCTACCGTAATGGTAATGGATTTGGAAGTTTTGTTGTTTTCCGTATCCCATGCTTCAAAAGTGTACTGATGATCACCGGCTTGGCTCATTATAATGCCGATTTGATCTTCATACCGGTCAGCATTGTTGTCTGATAAATTGGATGAATCATAAATGGTGCCTCCGGTTTGGCCTCCGGTAATGTTAAAACGATTTAAGTCATTGTCGCCTTTTTGGATGACCCATTTAAATCTCACAGTATCTCCCTGATCTACAGTTGCATCACCGGAGATGAAGTCACCACTACCGATAAATTCTAAGGAAGGTTTTGTAACCTGGGGTTCTCCATTGTCATCATCATCGTCACTGCAAGCACCAAGAAAGAGCAATCCGCCAAGGGCCAATACGCCAAATAGTTTAAAATTCAATTGTTTCATGTCTTTTTACTTTTTTGTTTTGAAAAATTTTAGTTATTGAAATTTACGATTATAAGCTGTTTAGGAATTTATTTACGAAATTATGATTAATTTGCATTTAGCAAAAAGTTAATGTTTAACATTTAAGGTTCGATGTTCAATGATCAATGTTTTTTTAACCATATAACTTCCTATTTTCGATCCTCGAATTTTGAACCTTGAACTGTTAAATATCTATCTTCTAATTTCTTCAAACCCTGTATATTTGGCCAAAGCCTCCGGTATCTTAACAGCTGTTCCATCCTCGCTTTGGTAATTCTCCAACATGGCTGCCAATAATCTTGGGAACGCTAGCGCGCTGCCGTTCAAGGTGTGTGCCAATTTGGTCTTTTTATCTTCATCCTTAAAACGTAATTTAAGTCGGTTGGATTGATAATCTTCAAAATTGGATATAGAGCTAACCTCCAGCCATTTATCCTGAGCGGGGGAGTAGACTTCAATGTCGTAAGTAAGGGTTGCCGCAGCCCCCAAGTCTCCGCCACATAGTTTCATCACCCGGTAGGGAAGTTCAAGCTTTTGCACCAATTGCTCCACATAGGCGACCATGGCTTCCAACGTATCATAAGACTTATCGGGATGTTGAATTTGTACAATTTCCACTTTGTCGAACTGGTGCAGGCGGTTCAGCCCGCGCACTTCTTTGCCATAAGAACCGGCTTCTCTTCTAAAGCATGGCGTATAGGCTGTTAGCTTAATAGGAAAATCATCGGGCTTGAGTATCGTATCTCGGTAAAAATTGGTCAATGGTACTTCAGCAGTAGGAATCAGGTAAAGGTCCTCATTGGGGATATGATACATTTGGCCTTCTTTATCGGGCAACTGGCCTGTAGCAAAGCCGGTTGCTTCATTGACCAAAATGGGCGGTTCAAATTCCTGGTAGCCTTCTTCGGCTGCATGGTCCAGGAAGAAATTGATCATGGCCCTTTGAAGTTGGGCCCCTTGCCTTGTATATACCGGAAATCCCGCTCCTGTAATTTTATTGCCTGCTTCAAAATTCACAAGGCCTAAATGGTCTGTAAGTTCCCAATGAGGCTTGGCATTTGCGTTTGCTTTTGGTTGCATAGATCCTTGCCGCATCAATTCATTTTCCTGGTCTGAATCTCCTTGAGGCACAGAACCAACGGGAATGTTGGGCAAGTTCACCTGAAGCGCTCGAATTTGCTCTTCTATTTCGGTGACCTTTTGGGCCAGTTGCTTGGATTTTTCCTTTAATTCACTGCTTTGGGCTTTAATGGATTCTGCTTTTTCCGTTTCTCCGGACTTGTAATAAGCTCCGATCTCCTTGGAAAGTTTTTTGGATTCAGCCAGGGCATCATCCCTTTCTTTTTGGGCTTGCCCTCTTTGTTGGTCCAATTCAAGCAATTGATTTACTTCTTGTTTTAAATCCAATCCCCGCTTTTTCATTCTATCGATTACCAATTCCTTGTTGTCTTTGATCTTGGCCAATGGTATCATGGATTCTAAGGATTATCAGGTTATTAGATGCTTAGTTATCAAATAAGGTTGCACAAATATAGGGACTAATTTTGATCCGGTGATGAATTCCTTTTTGGTGGCTATTTAAACTTGGATACCTTTACTTATTTCTTATTATTGCCCAATGATTGATTATTGCTTATTTAATTCCCGTAAATTGGCAAACTCAATCTTGGTAAAAAAAATTTAATTTTTTTACCCTAAGGTGTTTACATTTTCAAACTGAAATGGTATTAAGGGGATGAAAAAAACATTAAATAATGAGCAAAATGAGGTCCTTGATCGGATAAGAAATGGAGATGAATCGGTTATCGATGAAATTTACGAGGCTTATAGAGGAACTTTTCTTGATTGGGCTTGCAAGTATTTTAGCATTAAAGAGGAACAAGCAGTTGATGTGTTTCAGGATACCATTGTTGAGATTTATTTAAATGTATTAAATGGAAAGTTAACAAGTTTGACGTCTTCATTCAAAACATATTTCTTTTCAGTAGGCAAGAACTGCCTGTTTCACAGGATGCGGAAAGACAATAAATTTCAGCTTAAAGACTCAGTGGTTGATTTTTACGAAGAAGATGAACCTGTGGAAAGGGATTTTGAACCATTCGAAGAAAATAAAAAAGATGTGTTCGAACTTGTTAATGAAATGGGCGAGCCCTGCAAGTCCATGCTTGAGAAGTTTTACCTGCACAACATGAACATGGAAAGCATTGCTAAATACATCGGTTATAAAAACGCCAATGTAGCCAAATCAAAGAAAAAGCGTTGCCTGGATTATTTAAGAAAGCAATTATTAAATCAATAGTATGGAACTTACAGAATTTCAATTTAATGAAATAAGGCGCTATTTAAGGGGTGAAATGACCCCTGAAGAAGTAAGCGCCTTCGAACAAAAAATGGAAGAAAACGCAGAATTTAAAGCGGAAGTGGAATTTCAGCGTGATGTTTACAAAGGCGTTGAACTTAGCGTGCGTTCGCGCATTAAAGAACGCTTGAAAGCCCTGGAAGCACAAAACCCATCTGCTGATCAAGCACCCGGCAAATCCATAAATTACAAGAAATGGTTGGGGCTTGCTGCTTCTATAGTTGTCTTAATAGGGATGGGCTTGGTAGCCAATAAAACGCTCTTCCAAGAACCTGCCAAGCAGGATATAGTTCAAGAATATTACAACCCTTACCCTGATTACATTACCGATCAAAAACGAGGCAGTAACACAAATTCGGAATTTGACCAGGAGGTTCATAAAGCCATGGACCTTTATACCCAACAACATTACGATGAAGCCATACCTTTACTGGAGGAGGCCATCAGTAAAGAAGAAAATCATGATCGGGTTCAATTCTATTTGGGTAATGCCTATTTGGCTAATGGTACGCCCCAAAAAGCCATTGAGGTTTTTGAAAAGAATCAAGGTAACTTAGGCGAGGAATATGCCCCTAAAAATCAATGGTATTTAGCCCTTGCTTATGTGGCAGATGATCGGATAAAGGAAGCAAAACAAACCTTAGTGCGGCTTAAAAACAAAGAGGGGCACTACCATGAAAGGGCTGAGAATTTGTTGGAAGTATTGAAAGATTTGTAGTAGGTATAAATGCAGCGCTGCTCATCTTTGCTTCCAATTATCTGGGGAAATTTAATGCCCTGATCCTTATTCTTGCAATTTTCTTGAAAGTCAATATTGGTGGCTTTATTATTTTAAAAAATTAAGGACTGCGACTTCCATTGACTTGTTTTTATCGACCATTAGTAATACGGGACAAGATATCACCAAACGGCCATGTATCTTGGCATTGCCATGCAAGCCCCATAATCGAGTATTAAGAAGTGCTGAGGAAATTCTAAAGAATATCCAATGATGGTGTTTTATTGGTTTTTTGGCTCAAGTAAAAATTGCCCTTCTTATACCTGCTATATAGTAGTGCAAGTGATATGTTGATTTTACTATAAAAAGCTTCGCTTAATAAAACAAAAACGTCAACAATAGTAATATTTTAAAGTCATTAATTGTACTGACGTAAAGAAGTGGCGATAAGGTCAGGATGGCCATATTTTGTACTCCAGCTATTATTTTTATTCAAGCGGGAAAGCTTTATTCCCAAATGGCAGGTTCTTTAATACCCGCTAAAAGTCACAATTGCGAGGCTTTTTATCATAAATATTATTAAATCGATTATGTAGGGTAAAATGAGGATGAAAAGCTTATTTTGCTTCAAAATTTCCTGTTTTTCTAGTTTACAAAATTTAAACCCTTGTTCGAAAAAGTAGGTGCGGTTCTTATTACTGTTTAGAATTTAGTCAAGGAAGTGGATGTACCAAAAAGCGGTGTTCAAACCATGAACCTCGGAGACCTTTCAAACAGTATTTACATGGTTAAGGTCATAAAAGGTGAAACCATTGAAAATCAGAAAGTTTTTATTTGTGAGTAAATCATCTAATAATATTATTGAAAAGTCAGGGTAAATTTTTCTTTTGTTATTTTTGGTATTCTAAATTTACCTTTATTAAATTTGTTAATATCCAAAAACAAAGACTATGAAACAATTAAACGCTTTCCTAACAATTTGCTTGACATTAGCATTATTAACAGCACCGTTTGTTTTACCGGAGGTTTTAGGTTCTGGAGTTCCTGGTGGCGGTGGTTCTGGTGGTAATCCCAATCCCGGTGGTACTCAAAATGTTCCTGTAAGCGGCGGAGTTGGTTTTTTAGTTGCTGCAGGTTTGGGATATGGGGTTAAGAAATATTACGACTGGAAAAATCAAGCGGATGATACTGGAGAAGAAAGTTAATTAGTAAATTAATTTTTTTACATACTTAGTAGAGGGTGTACCAAAGCCGAGGATGATTTTTCTGAATTCGGTTTTTAAATTTAGGCCGTTCATTTTGTAACTGTCTATCAAAGAAGCATTTAGCAAACTTTCATTTAGTTTGTAATTAATGCAGTGGGGTACATCCTCTACTTTTATGTTATGGAGCTAACCTTGTTTTGACCCATTTACCATTTTTTAGGTAGTAAGATATACGGTCATGGAGTCTGTTAGGCCTTCCCTGCCAAAATTCTATATTGTAAGGCTTAACTTGGTATCCACCCCATACCTTTGGCCTTTTAATAGATTGCTCATGTAGCTTCCTAAGTTCATCCATTTTTTCGGATAAGCTCTCTTTGTTTTTAATTGGTCTGCTTTGCTCTGATGCAATAGCCGCTTTTTGGCTGTCAATTGGCCTTTTATAAAAATAGTTATCATTTTCCTCATCGCTTACCTTTTGTACGCTTCCTTTTATTCTTACTTGCCTTTCTAAGGGTAACCAAAAAAAAGTAAGTGCGGCATAAGGATTGGAGGCCAATTCATGGCCCTTTCTTGAATTATAGTTGGTGTAAAACACAAACCCTTCCTGATCAAATTCTTTGAGTAAAACGATTCTTGCGGTAGGCATGCCATCCTCATCAACAGTGGAAAGGGTCATTGCATTGGGTTCTATTAGCTCTGCATTCAATGCCTCATCGAACCAGGTTTGAAACTGTTCTATTGGGTCATCGGCTGTTGCTTCGATATTCAATTCATTTTGGGAATATTCTTGTCTAAGCGCTGAAATGTCCTTTTTCGTTTTAGTCATCTTAAATTTGTATTTAATCGTTGAACCTTTAAACAATAATTTTATCAAAATAATTGAGTTAATCAAAACCTGATCAAGTAATTAAGGCAAATTTTCAAAAACCAAAATCATTGACCAATGGATGCATATTTTGTTTACATGACTGCAAGTAACAAAGAAGAAGCCCGCAATGTTGGGAAGGCCCTATTGGCCGATCAATTAGTGGCATGTGTCAACATTATTGATAATATGGAGTCCATGTTTGTTTGGGAAAATGCGTATCAGCATGAGCACGAAGTGGTGATGATTGCCAAAACCAAAGAAAATTTGGTTGATGAGTTGGTTGAAAAAGTAAAATCAACCCATAGCTATGATTGCCCTTGTGTAGTTGCCTTTCCTTTGAAGAAAGGTAATGGAGCTTTTTTGGACTGGATAAAAGAAGAAACCAAGTAAGGCTTTAGGTTAGTTTTGATAATCATCTTTTTACGGTTACCAGTTTAAAATGGATTTTTAGCTGATTGCTAAAATATAACCCATAACGCTTAACTTCAAATATTGGACCTTGAACCAAAAACCCTTTAATATACCGTATAAAACATGGTGGATCAATCATTCAAGGATTTAATAGTAATTGAGTTGGCCAATGTGCTTGCTGGCCCATCTGTTGGGATGTTCTTTGCTGAACTTGGGGCTACCGTTATTAAAATCGAAAACGTTAATAAAGGCGATGTAACACGGTCGTGGAAATTAGCCACTGAGGATGAAGGAACTGATATTTCATCTTATTTTACGAGTGTCAATTGGGGTAAAGAAGCTATAGCCGTTAACTTTAAAACAAATGAGGGCCAAAGGTTGGTCTTTGAATTGCTGAAAAAGGCAGAGGTTGTGATTACCAGCTTTAAACCTGGCGATGCCCAAAAGTTTGGAATGGACTATAATACCGTTGCCGAAGTGAATGATCAGATCATTTATGGTGAAATAATTGGTTTTGGCGGAGCAGATCATCGACCAGGTTACGATGCCATTATTCAAGCCGAAGCTGGATTTACTTATATAAACGGGGAAGCCGGTGGTCAGCCTGTTAAGATGCCTGTGGCTTTAATGGATGTCCTGGCTGCCCATCAACTTAAAGAGGGAATTTTAATTGCCTTACTTCAAAAACTGAAAACCGGTGAAGGGACCAAAGTTACAGCCTCATTATTTCAATCAGGAGTATCATCCCTTGTTAACCAAGCTACCAATTGGCTGGTTGGTGGGCAAGTTCCGCAAAGGCAAGGATCGGAACATCCCAACATTGTGCCTTATGGTACGGTTTTCACGTGTAAAGAAGGAAAAGAAATTGTTTTGGCAATTGGTAATGATGCTCAATTTGATAGCTTATGTCAAATATTGAACCTTGAAGAATTGCCCCACGATAAGCGTTTTAAGTCCAATTACAACCGGGTTCAAAATAGAAATGATCTAATTCAAGTACTCAATGAAGCCATTAAGGGGTTCAGCCGTGAGGAATTACAATTAGCGCTTCAAGAAGCGAACGTTCCTTACGGTTCAATTCATAACATGGCGGAAGTGTTTGAAAACTCCCAAGCTAAAAATATGCTGTTAAAATCAAATCTTAATTTGGGCGTTTCTTCTCTGGCATTCCATTTAGGAAATAATGGTTTTGACTTGGAAGCTTTAAAAGGACCGCCACGTCATGGTGAGCACACAGATGAAATATTAAAAAACAAATTGGCAATGCCTGAATCAGAGGTTGCTGACCTGAAGCACCAAAATATTGTCTATTGATGGAAGGTAGGAGAATAGCCATATCCGATATACACGGTTGCAACCAAACTTTTCAAGCACTTTTGGATAAAATCAGTTTAAACAAAGCAGATCAGCTTTTTCTTTTGGGAGATTTTATTGATCGCGGACCTGATTCAAAAGGAGTTATTGACAAGATATTTGAATTAGAAGAAGCTGGTTACCAGGTTAAAACTTTAATGGGCAACCATGAAGATATGTTGTTCGAGGCCTTTAAAAGTGAAGATGCCTTAGAACATTGGGTCAGGATTAATGGAGGTTACGATACCTTAATGAGTTTTGAAGTAGAGCATCCATCATCAATACCGGATGAATACTTGAATTTTTTTAAGAACCTTGAGTGGTACCTAAGTTTGGAAGATTATATTTTGGTACATGCAGGTCTTAATTTCCAGGCACCTGATCCTTTCAAAGATTACCACTCAATGGTTTGGATTAGGAACTATGAAACTGATTTAAATCAAACCAATAACAAACTTTTGATTCATGGTCATACTCCTATTCCTTTTGAACGTATAAAAGAGACTGCTAACAGGCCCTTTGGGCGTTTAAATATTGACAACGGTTGTGCTTATAACAAGCCGGGTTTAAATGGGTTAGTTGCTTTAAATTTGGACGATTTTTCGCTTACAAGAATTCAAAATGTTGATTAGATTTGAACGATAATTGTTTTTATAAATGTTTTAAAACATTTCATCAATTAAAATCTTTGAAGATGCGCTATTTACTTTTGATCACCCTTTCCATATTGGTAACAAATTGCACTTCGGATGATGATAATGGATCTAATGAAGATGACGATTTCAATGTATTCTCTGTACAAAAAGATAAAGAACTTGGTAAGAATTTAAGTGAGCAAATAGAATCTGATACCAGTGATTATGACGTGCTTGATTCTTCGCTTAATCCGGAGCCTTATGAGCACCTGTACCGAATCAGGGAAAATTTGTTGAATTCTGGCGAGATCAAGTATAAAGATGAATTTGCTTGGCGCATGCGAATTGTCAAAGATGATAGTACTTTGAATGCTTTTGCTACACCAGGTGGATACATGTATTTTTATACGGGATTAATTCAATTCCTTGAAAATGAAGCTCAGTTTGCTGGAGTCATGGGGCATGAGATGGCTCATGCAGATAGAAGGCATTCTACTGATCAACTAACCAAACAGTATGGTATTCAACTGCTGGTAGGGCTAACCCTCGGTGAAAATCCAGGCATCTTGGTTAATATTGCATCGGGATTGGCCACCAAAAAATTCAGCCGGGATGATGAAAGCGAAGCCGATGAATTTGCTGTGATTTATCTTAATCCTACGCAATATGATGCAAGGGCTGCAGGTGGTTTTTTCAAAAAACTTGAAGAAGAAGGGCAAACCAGTGGCGTACCCCAGTTTTTAAGTACGCATCCAAGCCCTGACAACAGGGTAGAAAATATCAACGATAAATGGAAAGAACTGGGAAGCAAAGCGGGTGATGAATTTCCGAACAGATATTCAGATTTTCAAAATACCTTGCCTTAATGGTAGAGTGCTATGCTTTCTATTTCATGCATTTAGTAAGGTTAATTAACTATGACTTTCTTTAAATGCTAAATCCATGGCCTCTGAGAATAGGAATTTTTTCTTTACCTTATTGTTTTAATAAGCGAGTTTTTAAAAAACAACAAATACGAAAATTCAAAAATCATGGCTGAGAATAACAATCTCGAACACGTTAAGCTTTTAATCATAGGGTCCGGACCTGCTGGCTATACGGCTGCTATTTATGCTGCCAGGGCAGAATTAAATCCGGTAATGTATGTAGGCATTGAACCGGGTGGGCAGTTAATGATAACTACGGATGTAGAAAACTATCCTGGTTATCCCGATGGAGTTTTAGGCCCTAAAATGATGGAGGATTTCAAGAACCAAGCTCTGCGTTTTGATACCGATGTGCGTTATGGGATGGTAAACGCGGTAGACTTTACTCAGCGACCTTTTAAAATTGAAGTAGATGAAGAAAAGGAAATGTTGGCTGATTCGGTTGTCATTTCAACGGGTGCTTCCGCTAAATGGTTGGGCCTTGAATCCGAAACAAAGCTGAATGGCCATGGTGTATCTGCTTGTGCTGTATGTGATGGCTTTTTCTTTAGGGGCCAGGATGTTGTAGTTGTAGGTGGAGGAGATACCGCTGCTGAGGAATCGCTTTTTTTATCCAAAATGTGCAACAAAGTAACCGTTTTGGTGAGGAGAGATGTTATGCGAGCATCTAAAATCATGCAGGAAAGGATGGCCAATACGCAAAATATAGAAATCCTTTTTAATCATGAGACTAAAGAAATTATTGGTGATCAGGAAGTTAAAGGCGTTGAGGTAGTCAATAACATTACCAATGAAGAATATACCTTAGATGCTAAAGGTTTCTTTGTAGCCATTGGTCACAAACCTAATACTGATATTTTTAAAGGCCAGGTGGAAATGGATGATAAGGGCTATATCATAACTGATCCGGAAAGTACTAAAACCAATATAGAAGGGGTTTTTGCCTCAGGAGATGTACAGGATGCTTTTTACAGGCAAGCAGTTACAGCTGCTGGAACGGGCTGTATGGCAGCCCTTGATGCCGAGCGGTATTTGGCTGAAAAGGAACTCGAAATGAACAAAGAAGCATCTTCATAAACGTAAACCTTATGGAATTTGAAATTCAGGAAGATGAAAAACCTATCATTCTTGCTTCTAAAGTTGATTAAGTTTCTGAAGAACTAATGCCTTATATTCAATAAAAACCAGTGGAATTGGTTTAGGATTCAAAAACTAACTTGATCCTAAATTTAGAGCACAATTCGATAATTCTTGATATTGACCTTGAATCATTGCTGTCAAGAGCTAATAAATTAGAAACACTTCAAAAATCGTTTATAATTGCCGCTTATAACCAGCATGGGAACAATTTGCTGGTAAAAATATGATTCCTGTTACACCAACCCTTGCCGAAGCAAAGAAAATAGTATTTATGGAAGAATTGGAAAAGGATTTAGGGGAAGATAATTTTGATGAAGACTAAGATGGTTTTGAGGATGAATTAGAATTTTATTAGGAATGTTGAATCAGCCTTTTATTTTACGCAAAATAAGTCATAAATCATAATTCATATCATAAATAGTGTCATAGCGTTTTTTCAGCTTTGAATTCAGTGTTAAAGACCACTTTAATTTATTAAAAATTGAGGCAATAAAATTTTTACGCAAAAATGCCTGGCTTTCCTTCCATGATTCATTGACCACAAAATCGTTTTTCTCCTTTCTTATTTCCTGAAATTGCCTAAAAGCATCAATGGGATTAGCATTTTCATTAAGGCAATGTGTTATTACATAAGCGTCTTCTATCGCTTGTCCACCACCTTGTTGTAGATCCGGAGTTGAAGTGTGAGCCGCATCTCCGACTAAACATATTCTTAGTTTAAAATATTTGTTAATAGGCTTGAAGTCAACTGACTCGTTGCGTATAATTTTAGATTCAGGCGTTTTTTTAACGATTTTAGAAACTGGATCCGAAAAATCCGGAAGTGAACTTAACAAGTTTTGATTCATGGTGTGTTCTTCATCAAGATTTTCATCTTGTTCTCGTACTAAGGCATACCAATAAACCTTGCCTTTTCCTAAATCTGCGTAACCAAATTTTGATTGATTACACCAAGCTTCTATGTGAGTGTTTTCATAATCAGGAGTAAGTTGATATTCCGATATACCATGATACCAAACCTGCTCAGTAAATCGGTAAGATTCGTGCTTTTGTAGCTGCTTCCTGGTATCAGACTGCATCCCATCTGTTGAAATTAGAAAGTCACCGTTAACCTGTCGGTTCTCAGGTAAAATTAAAGTGACCCCTTGCTTGTTTTGCAAAAAACCTGTAACATGGGTACCGATTTCGATAGATTCTTGAGGAAGTTGGTTTAAAAGGATTTCAAGGAGCGCTTTTTTATCAATTACTATTGGGGTGTGTCCAGTTTTGTCTTTTATATAAGGTATAAAATTCTTGTGGCGAGGTTTAAATTTTTTGTCGGTTATAAAGGAAGCTTCGATGGATTGACCTTGCTCTAGCAACTTATCCTTAACTCCAAATTCTTCTGCTAATATTTTTACCGCATTGGCACCAAGCAATAGACCACTTTGATAGTCGCCAATTTTCTCTTTTTGTTCTAAAACTTTAAAAGGAATGCCTTGTTTATGCAATAGTAAGGCAGTGGTAAGTCCACTCACGCCACCCCCCTTAATCATTGCTTCCATTTAGGAACATTTTTGGGTATTTGGAAAACAAAACGCAATTAAAAACAACAAAAATTATGTTTTTAAAACCTGGTCATCCACTCTCAAATGGAAACCAAATTTTCAAATGCGCTTTTTAAAATTTAGGCAAATATAATAACTTTTCGCTGTAAGTAGTAACAAATTGAAATCATTAAGTTCAGGAATTTTTCAAAATTAAGTTCAATAACAAAATATAAACTTTAAAAATGAGTTGAGCTATTTTTAAGTTAATAATTTTTAGGAAGCTTTTATGTTTATATTATCTATTGGTGTTTTTTATTATTTTTTTGATAAAAGTGCGACCATCCACAATAACTTTAAGCATGTACATCCCTGGCCTTAGGTCTTCTAAATTATCCATTTTAAGGGTAGTGGTTGTATTATTTACCAGCTGGACCTTCTTATTAATAATGCTTTTGCCAGTCATATCTGACAATATAACATCAGCATAACTACCGCTTTTATTAAAAATGTCAACATTTATTTGCTTAGTAAATGGGTTGGGGTAAGTGGCTAAGTGTTTTGTAGATGGAGCTACATTGTTAATTTCTTGATCCAAAATGGTGAAGGCTTTGTAAAAGTCTGGTATACCGTAGCCTCGCAGGGTATCTGGGTTTTTGTATTGAGATCCACTTTTAATGATGGCTTCCCGTACCTGCATATTTTGTGCTTTAGGAAATGCGCTCCATAGGCTGCCGGCCATACCGGCTATCATAGGGGCCGAAAATGAAGTCCCACTTCCTTGGATAAAAGAACCTTCTTGATCAGCTATTAAATAATTATTGTGGCCCATGGCTACTACTTCGGGTTTTAAACGGCCATCATAGGTTGGGCCTTTAGAGCTGAATTCTGCATAATTACCTGATTTATCAACCGCACCTACCGTTAAGATGCTATCTGCATCGGCAGGGGCTGTAATGTATTGCCACGGATCATTTCCTTTATTGCCGGCACTACTAACTACTAAAATGCCTTTACTTGCGGCTATGTCAGCTGCTCTGGTTATGGGCGTTGTATTTCCATCCAAATCTTGGTATGCATGGTTCATGGTGGAATCTTCAAAATCAGTGTAGCCCAATGATGAATTGATAATATCAACTCCCGCACTATCGGCAAGTTCTGCAGCAGCTACCCATGCATATTCTTCTTGTATGAATTCACTGTTAGGGTTTTCACTTCTTATAAGCAAATACGATGATTGCGGAGCTGTTCCCGCAAAAGCACCATCTATAAAACCCCCCATTTGAGAAAGCACATACATGCCATGCGTGCTATTACTGTAAAATGCTTTTTTATCATTGTAAAAATCCCTGGTAAGTTTAATCTGCTCAAATTCCCTTAAAAATCTGAAACCTTTCAGAGAATTTACTTGATTGAATCCGGCATCCAGGACTGCAATATACTTTTGGGCTCCCAGATGTCCTTGCTTATGCAGTAAATGCCCGTTTAATTGCTCTACTTGTTTTAAAGTTCGGCCATATTCAAATGGTATAAGAGAAGGAAAACGTTGAATTGCATTTGTTTCAAGTGAGCCTTCTTTAATCAACTTAATATTTTGTACAAATGAATACTGTTGAATGGATCGAACTTTTTGAGAATCCTTTATGGTTAGTGAAGCCCCGTTGAGCCATTTGGAAGTAAAGTGGACAGGAAGATCCATTTTTTTTAAGCTATCCAAATAGGTTGGGCTAACAGGCAGGTCATTTTTTGCTAAACGAATGTTTTGCTGATCACGTCTATCAATTGCTCGTTGAGAGAGAAATTCATTTGGTTTTTGTAATGAATAAGGCGAATGGGCTTTATCTTGAAAATGAACCCAATATTTATGGGGTTTTTGCTGAGTTTGAGCCAATAAGGGCACCACCATTAAAAGTAGGAGCGTTCCTTTGATCTTTCGGATCATTTACGGTTCGTAATTTTTTAGATGGTACCGGAGGATATAACCTACATTGGCTTTTTCTTCCCAAGGTATAGAAGCTGGCGGAGTTGCCGTATCTCTTACTTCCAGGTCTAATTTTTCTTTAAACACCATGCCTGACCCTAAGCCATAAATTTCTCGACTAAAATCCCTGGAAATCAGATTTTCTTGATCTTTTTGAACAACTGTTGAAGTTGAGTCGAAATGCATTCCTTGATCACTGAAGGGTGCATGAACGTTTTGAAAACGGTAAGTTTTTTCGGGTTGAGCATTGAATGAATTAGCGTCCCAGTTTTTACCTTCTTTAACAGGAAAGGTTAGTTTAACGGTCATTCGGTTGTTAATAAAAACCCGGTATTGCTCTTTGGTTTTTTCAATTTTATATTTCAAAGATTTGTAGGGAATGGAGGAGTCCGTCTTCTTATAATTTCTGATGGCCACGTATTCTTTAACACCTTCTGAAGAATCAACAAGGTCTATGATTTCATTTTCTATTATGTATTGGAAGGTGTCGATTTTATTTTCTTCATCAAAGTCGCTATAAGCGAGAGAATCTACGCTGTAAGACCAGGTGGTTCCTTTGGAAATAGTGATGTAATTGCTAAAATAAGGGACGGGCTCAGCCAATTCTTGTTCCTCTTCACAGCTTATAAAAACTAATAAAGCACCTATAAAGAAGCACAGATTTTTCAAAAGCCTTTCTAACATGGCTTAAATATAATTAAATTTAAATTTTGAATGATGCTCTGATGGGTAAAAGTTGATGTTTCTTCAACTTTAATAAATAAAGCAGAGCATGTTACCAAAAGATTTTGAGCCATTAGGGTATTAATAACAGGACCCAATTAAAAAATTGGTTTCTTAATAATTTAAACCCTTTAAATTTAAGAATCTGACTATCAATTGTTAGAATGATCGACATCAAAGCTTTGATGAATATGCCCTCCGCCAATTACATCATAGCCATCGTAAAAAACGGCCGATTGACCTGGAGCTATGGCATTCACACCGTGATGGAAGGTTACTTCTACCTCCTGATCATTGGTTTGTTTTAAATTACTCATGGAACCGTAGTCATTGGACCGAATTGATGTAACAGCTTCTGTGTTGTCAGGAATGAAGGGATATTTGATGAGATTAACGTTGCCAACCTTCATACCGCGTTTTTGAAGTTCGTCTCCAGTACCAACAACCAACGTATTAGTATCTGGTTTGATCTCGGTAACATAAACAGGCTCTCCGAGTGCTACACCAAGCCCTCTTCTTTGACCTATCGTATAAAAAGGATAGCCACGATGACTCCCCACTTTGGTACCATCCGAGAGTACAATATCACCACCTTCTACCTCTTCTTCAAGGCCATCCACTTTTCGCCTTAAAAAATTGGGATAGTCGTTATCCGGTATAAAACAGATCTCGTAACTTTCGCTCTTATTAGCTAATTCGCTGTAACCCCAGTCTTTAGCAAGTTCAAAAATTTCTGACTTTTTATATTTACCCATAGGAAATATTGTCCTTGCCAGGTTTTTCTGACTAAGACCCCAAAGTACATAGGATTGGTCTTTTTGAACATCGCGGCCTCGTGAAATGATGTAACGACCATCTTCATACCTTACTTTAGCATAGTGACCTGTAGCGATGTAGTCGCAATTTAATTGATCTGCCCTTCTGAGCAATGCTTGCCACTTGATGTGTGTGTTGCAAAGAACACAAGGATTAGGGGTTCTACCATTGATGTATTCATTAACGAAATCTTGTATGACAGCATCGCCAAATTCGTTTCTAATATCAAGGATGAAATGAGGTATCCCATTTTCTACAGCTATGGCCCTTGCATCATTGATAGAATCAAGACTACAGCAACCGGTTTCTTTTTTGTTGCCACCCGAGGTTTCATAATCCCAGGTTTTCATGGTCATGCCGATTACCTCATAGCCTTGTTCTTTCAGCATAACAGCGGTGACGGTACTGTCAATACCACCAGACATTGCTACCAAAACCTTACCATTTCTACTCATAACCTTATATTTAGTCTTTCGATCAATGTTTTATTTTATCACTTGCCAAAAAGGATAAATCTTTTAAATCGTTCCTTAAAAACCAAAGAATGTTTACGCATAAAAAAAGCCCTTCTTATTAGTAACAGAAGGGCTTTTTGGTTGTTTAAATGTCATGTTTCTATTAAGCAGTTACGACTGGTGCTGCTGCCCTTATTTCTTCATTGGCAAAATCAGCATATTTTTCAAAATTATTATTGAAATACTCAGCCAATTTTTGAGCTTTTTTATCATAATCATCTTTATCATCCCATGTATTCTTGGGATTTAATACTTCTGAAGGAACATCGGGGCAAGTGGATGGCATGTGCAGCCCAAAAACAGGATCGGTTTCATAAGCTATATCTTCAAGTTTGTGCTTTAAAGCAGCTTGGATCATGGCCCTGGTATACTTTAGACTAATTCTATGGCCTACGCCATAAGGACCACCTGTCCATCCTGTATTGATGAGCCATACGTTAACATTGTTTTCATTCATCTTCTTGCCCAGCATTTCAGCATATTTAGTTGGATGCAAGGGTAGAAAAGGAGCTCCAAAGCAAGCGGAAAAGGCTGGTTGAGGCTCAACAATACCTGCTTCAGTTCCCGCTACTTTAGCTGTGTAGCCAGAAATGAAGTGGTACATGGCTTGCCCTTTGTCTAATTTACTAATGGGCGGAAGTACCCCAAATGCATCTGCTGTTAGGAAGAAAATATTTTGTGGAATGCCCCCTAAAGATGGCTGAATGGCATTGTCTATATGGTAAATTGGATAGGCGGCTCTGGTGTTTTCCGTAACTTCAGTATTGTCGTAGTCTACCTCACGCGTTTTGGGGTGAAACCTTATATTTTCAAGTAAAGCGCCATATTTTAAGGCTTTATAAATTTCAGGTTCTTTTTTGTAACTAAGATTGACAACCTTCGCATAGCAACCACCCTCAAAGTTAAAGACTCCATCCTTGGTCCATCCATGTTCATCGTCTCCAATAAGGTTTCGGTTTGGATCAGCGGAAAGGGTCGTTTTACCCGTTCCTGAAAGTCCAAAGAAGATGGCTGTATCTTCATCATCTGTTTTGTTAGCAGAGCAGTGCATTGGAAGCACGCCTTCTTCCTGAGGAAGAATATAATTTAAAACAGAGAAGACACCTTTCTTGATCTCTCCGGTATAGCCAGTTCCGCCAATTAAGATCGTTTTTTTGGAAAAGTTAATGATGGCAAAATTCTTTTGCCTGGTGCCATCAACCTCCGGATCGGCTTCAAAACCAGGGGCAGCAACAATATGCCAATCGGGCCTGATATCGTCTAATTCGTCATAAGAGGGCCGAAGGAAGAGGTTCCTGGCAAACAGGTTTTGATAAGCGGTTTCCGTAACCACTCTTAAATTCAATTTATGCTTGGGATGGGCGCATGCATAAGCATCTCGTACAAAAACTTCTTTATCTTCAAGGTAATTAATAACCTTATTATACAGTTGGTCAAATTTTTCAGGATCAAATTTAAAATTGATCTCTCCCCACCAAACAGTATCTTTGGTTTGTTCATCTTCCACGATGAAACGATCTTGGGGAGAACGTCCAGTAAATTTGCCCGTATCAGAAGCAAATGCTCCATTATCGCATAAATTGCCTTCACCTCTTTCAATAGCGTGCTCAATTAGTTCAGAAAGAGAAAGGTTCCAATAGGCTTTTTTAACATTATCGAAGCCTATGGAATTTAAAGTGGCATTTTGCCCTCGCAATCCAACTTCATTCATGTTAATTGATTTTTTCTTTGTTTAACGAAATTAAAGATTCAAAAAAATTTAAATCTAATTTTTTTGATTTGATTGCTCAATAAAAAAGGAGCAGAAAAAATCCACTCCTTTAAAGAGTTTACTGAGTTTATAATTTAGCTACCATCATTTTTTCTTTTTGATATTAGCCGTGTCTTCCTTATGTTCTACTTCTTTCTCGATCTCTTTCATAATCTGGTTACGAATGCTATCAGCTTTTTGCTCTGCTTTTTTCTTTTCTTCTTCAGATGGGCCACATGAATTGATGAATATGATAGCTAAAACTGAAAAGAAGAAGAAGGGTATTGCCTTTCTCAACGCTTTGCCTTCATTTAATTTTGCACGGCAAAAGTAGTAAAAATAAACGTGATAAATTCAAATTATTTGTGCCGAAATTTCAATTGAATTGGTACTCCTTCAAAGCTATACATCCCTCTTAACTTATTTTCTAAAAATTTCTTGTAAGGTTGATGAATGGCTTTGGGATGGTTACAGAAGAATATAAATCCAGGCGGGTTCTGCTTGAATTGGTTTACATAGTTAATTTTAACAAAATTGCCTTTATGGGAGGGTGGGGGGTTTTTGTGGATTTCTGGTAGCAGTTCTTCATTTAGTTGGTGGGTAGAAACCCTGCGGTTGAGGTTTTTATGAACTTCTAAGCCTTTTTCTATTGCTTTAAAAAGCCTTTGTTTATTTAAAGCTGAAATGAATTTAACTGGTACGTCAGGTATCTCTGACAACCTGTTGCGAATATAATTTTGATAGTCAAGGTGGGTTTTTTCATCTTTTTCTACTGCATCCCACTTATTGATCAAGATGACCAAACCCCGTTTTCTTTCAATAACAAGTTGGATGATCTTTAGATCCTGAGTCTCCAAGCCATGGTGGGCATCGATTAGTAAAAAACAAACATTGGCTTCTTCAATTGCTTTAAGCGCTCTAACCACCGAATAATATTCCAGGTCTTCGTTAATTTTGGATTTTTTTCTGAGTCCTGCCGTATCAATAATCTTAAATTCTCTTCCAAACTTTTGATAATAAGAGCTTATAGAATCCCTGGTAGTCCCGGGTATATCAGTTACCAGATTGCGTTCTTCATCCAATAAGGCATTGATGAGGGTGGATTTACCGGCATTGGGCCGCCCTAAAATAGCAAATGCAGGCAAATCAGATGTTTCTTCAAAAGGTTCGTGATCAGCAGAGCTGTCTTTCAAAATCTCATTGATTTGATCCAGCAGGTCGGATGTGCCAGTACCATTAGTAGAGGAAACAGGGTATAGCTCCTGAAATCCAAGCCTGTAAAATTCATAGCTATCGTTGATATAATTGTCATTGTCCGATTTGTTACAAACAACCAGGACAGGTTTGGTAGATCGCTTTAAAATTTTAGCAAATTCTTCGTCTTCCTTTGTAATGCCGGTTCTTACATCTACCATGAATAAAAGAATATCCGCTTCTTCAATAGCAATTTTGACCTGTTCGCTAATGGCCTTCTCAAAAATATCATTAGAATTGGGTACAAAACCTCCAGTGTCAATAAGGTCAAAGTGGTTGCCTTCCCATTCAACGCTATCATATAACCGGTCTCTAGTTACCCCGCTGACATCATCCACGATAGCAGTACGTTTTTCGGTGAACCTGTTAAAAAGGGTGGATTTTCCTACATTGGGGCGGCCTACTATTGCTACAATTCCTGCCATCCAGTATTGATTTTAACTTCTTTAAACATCATATCCATATTCATTGAGGTAAGTTGCATTTTCACGCCAACCTTCCCTTATTTTTACATAAAGTTCAAGGTAGATTTTTTTACCAAAAAAGTGTTCTAATTCCTTGCGAGCTTTAGTCCCCACTTTTTTTAAGGCTTCACCATTTTTACCGATAATGATGTGTTTTTGGGATTTTTTATTGGCCACTATCTCAGCATCTATATGAATTATTTTGGCTTCTTCCTTGAACCGAAGGATGTTAACCTGCAACGAATAAGGTATTTCTTCCTTGTATTGAAAAAATGCTTTCTCTCGTATCACTTCTGATACAATAAAACGTTCTGACTTATCCGTTAATTGATCTTCTGGAAAGAAAGCCGGATTTTTTGGTAAAAGCTCAAGAATTCTTTGAAGAAGCGTATCCGTGTTAAAGGCATTTGTAGCAGAAATGGGTATTATATTGTTTTCATTGGTTAAATGGTTGTATTGGTTAATGAGTTCTTTTACCTTATCTTGATCTGATAGATCAACCTTGTTAATGACAATTAAAAGGGGGGTGGCTTTTTGGGTAATTTTCTCTAAGTAATCTTGGTGCTTTTGGAATTGATCAGTGGGCTCTACCATATACAAGAGGACATCGCCATCTTCTAAAGCTTGATTAACAGCCCGCATCATGCTCTCATGCATCAAATACTTTGGTTGAAGAATTCCAGGTGTATCAGAAAATACAATTTGGTAATCAGCGCCATTCAACATTCCCAAAATGCGATGACGGGTTGTTTGTTTTTTGGGCGTTACAATAGAGAGCTTCTCCTGCAAAAAGGCGTTCATCAAGGTTGACTTTCCTACATTGGGATAACCAATTATGTTAACAAATCCTGCTTTAAAGTTTTGATCCGTCATGTGTTAATCATTTTTGCAAAAATAAGGCTGATTTTTGGGATTTTTTGGTAAACCCTTATATTTGCACTCGCTTTTAAGGGTTATCATATAAGTTTTAACCGTAATTCAAGCTCTAAAAGTTCACATAAAAAATAAAGATTGCGGGGTAGAGCAGATGGTAGCTCGTTGGGC
>CAZLQF010000040.1:0-20912 GCA_964561545.1 uncultured Sphingobacteriales bacterium | reverse complement strand
ATTTAATGTGTTTAGCTTTTAAAACAAAAAATTAGCTGCTAATTTTTTGTTTTGATACACCCCCGACAGAAAAATCATCACAGGGTTACTTTGCTGACGCTATCGGTACAGCATCGTTCCGATTATAAAAAAGTAACAGGAGACAAACTCCATCCAATTCGGAAGTTTTAAAAGCTTAAACTAACTATTGTAAAAGTCAGGACCTTTTATGTTTACGCTACCTTTTTAAGTAAAGTATTGATTACCAAAAATTTAAATTTATAGAGATGATGAGGAGCTTTGAGTTTTCATTATTTTTCTGAACCAGTTAACAGAATTATTCTTGAAATTAAGTGTTAAATGGCATGATGGTAGCCAACAAACAGCAATCATTAATCTTGTTTCAACTCCCTCTATAAAAGCGTATTTAGCCTTTTAGTATCTCGAATGTTCGGCTTAAAAAGGCATTGGTCAAAAAAATAAATGATAAGCTTAAGCTGGGATGTAAAATGAAGGGTCCAAATGGTGATCAAAAATTCAGTGTTATACAATGCCGAATTCGCTAAGATAATTAATGACTTTCTCCCCAAAAGTTAACTTATCACCTTGAATCAAGGTTCTCTTTGCCAAACCTTAACCTATGGAAAGTGGGTAATTGATTTTAAAATACTTTTCAAAAGTTTATTTTATCATTAAAATTGATATAGGGGGTTTTAAGGATTTCGAACTTAAAAATTCAACCCTTATCCGCTGCTTGCTCCAACCGGACTTGCATCTTCTCAATCCGGTCCATGAGTTTTTCGGTAGTCAAGCGTTCACGCATGCGGTCCACCATAATGGGGAAAGCAAAGGGAGTGGGCTTCGGTGGTTGCTGGACCATGATTTTTTGGTTTTGGATCCGCTTGAGGGCACCCCGCAAACGAACTTCTTCCAACTGGAATTGCATGACCTCTTCTGAAGCCTGCTGCAATAATGGATTGTTCGGCTCATATTCCCGGAAAATCTCAAAAAGCAATTGAGAAGAAGATTGAAGGTGCTTTTCAGTACTTTGGCGACCGGGATACCCTTTGAAAACCAATCCAGCAATACTGGCAATGTCCCGGAATTTCCTTTTGGCCATTTCTGTGGCGTTAAGCGTGGCATTAATGTCGCTCATAAGGTTGGTGTCAGAAAACAGGTTATGCGCCAGTGCCTCTTCAATGGGGATTTCTTGATCGGAGAGCAATTCAAAGCCGTAGTCATTCATAGCCATAGAGAAAGTTATGGGTTGAATTTGGGAAACGCGATGTGCTACCAAAGCAGCCATGCCTTCATGCACATAGCGGCCCTCGAAAGGATAAATAAAGACGTGCCAACCTTCCCGTGTTTTGATCTTCTCGATCAACAGTTCATGCTGGCCGGGTAAATGGGACCATTGATTCTGAAGGTCAAACAAGGGATGTAAAAGCCTTAGCTCAGGATCAGTGGGCTGCCCAGTTTTAGCTTCCTGCATTTGCTCCCTGAGTTTGGCTGCCAATTGGGAAGAAAGCGGCATCCGGCCGCCTAACCAGTTCGGGACCTTACCGCTTTTTTGCTTTTTTGACAGCCGAACCCATGCAGTCATGTCTTTGATACGTACCAATTCAAGGTTTCGACCGCCAAACCAAAAGGGTTCGCCTTCTTTAATTTTGGAAAGGAACGTTTCTTCTATGGTCCCAAGCGGTTTACCCTGAAGAAATTTAACGCGCAGTGCTGTGTCGCCTACAATCGTACCCACATTCAGACGTTGTCGGGTTGCTTTGCCCTTATTGCGGATCCGGTAATAGCCGTCTTGCTCCTCTACTTTGTTGTATTCATCATACTTTTGAAGGTTTTGGCCCCCATGTTCGATGAAATCCAGGATCCACTGGTATTCTTCCTGGTCGAGCTCATAATAAGCATAAGTAGCAATTACTTCATTAAATATTTGCCAAGGTTGAAAACCTTCCGATACGGCCAAAGTCAATAAATATTGAATTAAAACATCGAAAGGCTTAATGTAGGGGATGCGTTCTTCATAAACAGCTTCTTCTATGGCAGTTTTCAAGGCTGCGCCCTCCATAATTTCGAGGGAATGGGTTGGTACAAAGTAGATCTTACTCTTAGCGCCTGGTTGATGTCCGCTTCGTCCTGCTCTTTGAGAAAAACGGGCCACACCTTTTGGGCTGCCAACTTGAATTACCGTTTCAACCGGCCTGAAATCCACTCCTAAATCCAAACTACTGGTGCAAACGACTACTTTAAGTTTTTCTTCATGCAGTGCATTTTCTACCCAATACCGGATTTGATTATCGAGTGAGCCATGATGCAAAGCCATTTGGCCAGCCAGTTCAGGATCAAACAATAATAAATTTTGGTACCAAATTTCGGCCTGGGAGCGGGTATTGGTAAAAACAAGCGTACTCTTACTTTCCCTAATGATCGGAAGCACCTGTTCTACAAGCTTGGTGCCCAAATGGCCCGCCCAGGGAAATTTCTCAATTGTATCGGGAAGAATGGTTTCTACATGGGTATCCTTGTGGGTTTGCCCTTTAACGATTACAGATTTTGACTGATCGTGCTCCGTACCAAGCAAAATTTCCAGGGACTCTTCCATGTTGCCGATGGTGGCTGATAAGCCCCAGGTTTGGAGGTCAGGGTTTAGAGCCCTAAGACGGGACAAAGCAAGTTCTGTTTGCACGCCACGCTTTGATCCCATCAGTTCGTGCCACTCATCAACTATCACCACTTCAAGGTTTTGGAATAGCGTGGGATAGTTTTTAGTGGCTAACAGTAGATGCAAGCTCTCAGGTGTGATGACTAAGCACTCTGGCATGTTCCGTTTCTGCTTTTCCCGTTGATTGGAGGAGGTGTCACCTGTTCGCCTGCTGACACGCCAAGGAATTGCTAAGTCATCGCAAATTTCTTGTAAAGACGCCTCTAAATCTTTGGCCAGGGCTCTCAAAGGTGTGATCCATAATACCCGTAAACCATTTTTTTCGGAGGTTTGGTAAGCATTCGGAAACCGGTTCATCCAGTTGGCTAAAATGGGCAACCAAATGGCTTCGGTCTTGCCCATACCCGTGGGGGCATTTACGATGCCTGAGTAGCCAGCCAAATGGTATTCAAGGGTATTTTGTTGGTAGGTAAAAGGTTCCCAGCCTTTTTCCTTAAACCATCGCTGGATTCGTTGGTTGCCCTGCTTCCAGGTCATGATTTTACTTTTTGACAATTACTTGTAAAGTTTATGAGCATGAATGATGGTTGCAACCAATTTTTCTTGCCAATAACTAATTAGACTTTTAGGCGGCCATGGTATTATTGAAAATATTGCTCCAATAATTTGTACAAATGGCTTAAGTGATCGGCATCGTTAATGGTTAAATCTTTCCGCCAACGATGAATTCTTGGAAACCGTAAAGCGATGCCTGATTTATGGCGGTTGGATTGTTGGATGCCTTCAAAGGCAAGCTCAAAAACCCAATAAGGTTCTACTGCTCTAACCGGGCCATAACGTTCCCGCGTATTGCGCTTAACCCATCGATCCACTTCCCGCAGTTCCTGATCTGATAAACCAGAGTAGGCTTTGGTAAACGGGATGAGGCTTGTTTGGTCTTCATTCCATACTGCAAAGGTATAGTCGGAATACAAGTTGGCTCGCCTGCCATGACCCCGCTGGGCATAGATCATTACTGCATCTATCGTAAAAGGGTCGACTTTCCATTTCCACCAATCTCCTTTAGTCCTGTTTACCTGGTAAGATGAAGAAAGTCGCTTTACCATGAGGCCTTCAGCCGAATAGGCCAATGCTTGCTCCCGGTATTGAGCAAGGGTTTCCCAATCCTCGAACGGTACTTCCGGCGAAAAGCGTAAAACCTGATGATGAACTTTTTGAATAATTTGCTTCAATACTTTACGTCTTTCGGAAATGGGCCAATCACGAATATCTGCTCCATCAAACTCCATAATGTCATAAGCCATAAAAACAATGGGCGCTTCTTCGAGGAGTTTTTTGGAGACATTTTTCCGGCCTAAACGCCGTTGTAAAACGTTGAATGGTAAAACTTTGCCGTCCTGGAATGGAAGTAGTTCGCCATCTAAAACACATCCATCAGGCAATTGCCCGGTCAGGACTTTTAGCTCAGGGTATTGATCCGTTACCAGTTCTTCACCCCTGGACCAGATGAACAACTGGTCCTTCCGGTGAACAATTTGGGATCGGATCCCATCCCATTTCCATTCCGCGTACCATTCATCGGGGGATCCCATTTCATCTGTTTTATCATCTATTTGGTGAGCCAGGAAAAATGGGTAAGGCCTGGAAATATCGGCTTGGCTTTCATTGCTGTAGAATAGTTCTTCAAAGCTTACTTCATCAGGATGCCAGTAACCCATGAGTTTATGCGCTAATTCAGTGGTAGGCAGGTTCGTCACCTGGCTAAGGGCTCGAACCATTAGTCGTTGGGAAACCCCAATCCGGTAGCCTCCGGTCATGAGCTTGGTAAAAACAAACAATTCCTGGTAAGCAAAACAACGCCAAGCATCCTTGATGAATGATGCTTTTACTTCTTCGCGCTGATTTACCAACCATTGCATGAAGTGGACCCAGTCCGTAAGCGTGTAGTCGGATTCTTTTTGCTTATCAGGAAGTAAAAGCGCGATGGTTTCGGCCAAATCCCCCACCACATAGTAACTTTCTTCAAAGAGCCACAATGGAATTTTCGCTTCATCAGCACACCATTGGCGTAAAAGTGGTGTTTTAACCGGTCGTTTGGGCCGTTTGCCCGTAAAAAGGGCCAAGGTCCACAATATATCTTGGTAACTGGCCTCTTGGAAATAGGCTGTCAGGTACTCAACCTTGGGGTTGGTTTTATTGGTTTGATCCAAATTGTAGAAAAGCTGGGCAAAATCTTTCATGGTCTTATATTAGTATTAAGATCAAAACAGAAGACTCAAGGTTCAAGAAAAAAGACTTGAGGAAAATAAATCTTGGGTCAATCACTGCTATACTGCTATTGTATTTTACCCTCATTTCAATCTGTTTTTATCTCATTCCAGTTCATCCGCCTCGCCTTCAAATTGCGTGGTTACCTCATATGCTTCATAGCCCTGTTCCCGGAACCAACGTGTAGGCACATCGGTATAGCCATGTGTGGTATAAATGGTTTCTGCACCTGTAGCCTTCACGGCTTCATTCAATTCATCCCAATCCACATGGTCAGAAATTACAAAGCCACGGTCCACGGATCGTCTTCGTTTTGCTCCCCTTAGCATCATCCAGCCCGATGCCATGGCTATGGAATAAGGTTCAAATCGTTTTGTCCATCCGGTGCCAATAACGGATGATGGTGCCAGGAATAAAGCTTTTTTAAGGTCTTCTTTGGGGGTTGATTGGTCCAATTTGGGGGCTTGTGGTAAATTAAAACCGGCCTCGCGGAATTGATGGTTAATATTGGCTACGGAACCATGGGTGAAAACGGGGCCTAAGTCATTGCCTATGGCATGCAGCATTCTTTGGGCTTTGCCCAGGCTGTAGGCTATGAGTAAACTTCCTTTCCCTTCCGCTTGGTTTTTTTGCCACCATTCCCTTACCCGCTGAATTTCTGAGTTTTGGGAAGGCCAGCGATAGACTGGTAAGCTAAACGTGCATTCTGTGATAAAAGCGTGGCATCGAACCGCTTCAAAAGGGGTGGTTAAGCCATCATCGTGGATTTTGTAATCGCCTGAAACGACCCATATTTCGCCTTGATACTCAACTCGAACCTGGGCTGAGCCAATGATGTGACCAGCCGGATGCAGGGATACCTTAACCCCGTTGATGGTTTTGGTTTTCCCATAGGATAATGTTTCAATATTGTTACTTCGACCCAATCGGTATTGCAAGATCGGGTAAGCATTATCATGGCATAAGTAGTATTTGTGCCCCGGCCGTGCATGGTCTGCGTGTCCATGTGTGATAATGGCCCTATCGGTTGGTCGCCAGGGATCAATGTAAAAATCGCCTTGTTGGCAATAAATACCGCTTTCGGTAAAACTCAGTAATGACAAACCTTTTTTCTTTCTTTAATATCACGATTTAATAATTTTAACAAATTAAGCTCGTATTTGCTTACAGATTGAAATCAATTTTAGCTTTCAAAAAGATGAAAAGCGTTTTCAAGTTAAAAGTGAAAATGGGAGCAAAGGGTTTTTTATAATGCTCTTAGGCAGGTTTGTAGGTTCAAAAATTAAAAATTGGATGGTGATGATGAAGAGTTTCTCTTCAATGATAATATTCTAATAACAGCTTTAAATATTGGATCAATTGGCAAGCTTAATTTTTTTCTTCTTGTTTTAGCGTAATGCATCAATGGTAGGATTGTTAAAGATCATATTCTAAAATAATGGTGGGTTGGGGCTTTTTTGCTAATTTCGATCCAAAAACCAATGGCCATGAAACCTATTTTAACTGCTTTTGCTTTTGTTTTATTTTGCGGAGTAAGCTTTGCCCAGGAAACGCCTTCCAATTACGTCAGCCTTAATGGTGGCATTAGTTTGCCCATGGGAGATTTTGGGGCTACTTCCGGGAGCGACTTTGGTGATGCAGGGTATGCAGAAAGTGGTTTTAAAATTGACCTTGATGGGGCGATGTATTTCTATAACAATTTTGGTGTTGGAATAAGCATCGGTTACGGTCAATACCAATACGACCAAGAGCAATTTGGTATAGATAATCTGGAAAGTAATGATAATAATTTAGTACTAACTGAAGAATATACCTACCAAGAAGATAACTGGAGCGGATTGAATGTTTTGGTCGGGCCTCAGTATGGTATGCAATTCGATCAATTACAGTTAGATTTTAAGTTTTTGATTGGTTTAATGTCGGTTACAGCACCGGAGGTAGAACTAACAGCCAAAGATGAAGATGAAAAGGTTGTTCAAAAAGAATCATCTGGTAGTGGCTTTGCAGTAAATTTGGGTGCAAGTGGTACCTACTATTTTAGCGAAAAGCTGGGGGCTACTTTAAAGTTTGACTTTATCAGTACGAAACCTACGCTGGATCAGCAATACAACAGAGAAGTTCCAGGCGATGATCCAACAAGAATTGATCCAGAATACGATCAACCCTTCAGTACTTTCAACATCATGGTAGGGTTGGCTTACCGTTTTTAAATCTTAATTAATTTTTTCTAAAATAAATAGGCGAGGATGCAAATCCCCTGTTTCCATGCGGCTCAGCTTTCGTATGGTAAATTGGGATTTGTTCAAAACCAGGTTTTTTAGCTGCGACCATTTCATGGCAAGCATTACCAATTTTCCGTTAGGTTTGAGCACAGTTGCAGCTTCCTTGAGTAAATTTTTGTAAAATAGGGGGTAATCTTTGTTACGGGATAATTTGATCCCATAAGGTGGGTTGGTGATGATGGCATCAAAAAAGTCAACTCCGAAATAATGGTGCAATTCCAATGCATCTGCTTGTTTTAATTCAACCCTGCCTTCAAGGTTTTCCTGTTTTAAGTTGTTGTAAGCCCCTTCAATGGCATTTTGATATAGATCTGAACCATAAAGGTTCCAATTAGGGTATACATGGCCTGCTTCCATCAAAATACTACCTGAGCCACAAAATGGATCCAGGATTCTGAGGGATTCATTGGGTAATTTGGCTTCATGCACCATTCCATAAGCTATATGGGGTTTTAAGGAGATTCTTGGCCGATAACTGCGGTTGTAGCGGTTGGCCAAGGATTTTTTGGTAAGTTGCAGGCCAATTAAGCATTGATCTTTGTACACATCGACCCTTATGTTGATATCATGCTGCTCCAAATCAACAGCACAGGGAAATCGCTCATCTATCAATTGACCGGCTGCCCTCTGAACATCCATACTTCCATAAGGCTGATTGCCTGTTCGATTAGAGGTTATACGAAAAGTTCTACCGGCCTTCATAAAAGGAAACGCTAATTGTTCAAGCCTGGATGGAATGTGAACCAAATGGTCCGTTTGCTGCAATGAAAAACTGTCCATTAAAAATATGATGTGATGGATGGACCTTAATTGCTTGAGGATCGGCCATATCGTGTATAATCCGGATTTGAGCTCGATTAGCACATGACCGTCATACCCCAGTGCCCGGGTCTTAATTTTTTGAGGTTGTAGATCTATTGTTCCCAACCTTTCTGTTAACTCTTCTTCAACGACCTTTTCCAGGCCTCCGTTGGTCGTAAGCAGAATCTGTAAGTTCTCATCAAATGTGGCCTCCAGTTCTTTTACTAATTCATATTCCTCCAATGCTGTAAAGGTTTTATTCTGGCATTAAGCCAATGTTCGAATACAAATATAACGGCCTAAGTGCATAAAAAAAGCCGGTGAGGTACCGGCTTTTTTTAACTTTAGCTGAAGTGCTACTATTAGTGACTGGCTATGGTAAACTTTCCTGTATAGATTACATTGCCTTCACCATTACGCACCTGATAAAAATACATTCCTTCTTCAAATTGGCTCACATTAAATTTTGTTTGATCGCCTTTTAATGGCTTTGTCATCTGAGCCCGGCCTGTTAGGTCGTAAATGCGCACCTCTTTTGCTGCTAAAGGCGCTTCTAAAGTCACTTCATCTGAAGCCGGATTGGGGTAAAATTTAATGGCCTCTCTTTTGTATTCTCGAATGCCGGAAACTTTTTCTACAAAAACGGATAAGGTAGCTGAGCTGTCTTCACATGCTTCTTTCGTTGCAGTATAGGTGAAGCTGTAATTGGCACTATCTTCAAGGGAAGTGGCATCCAAAATGCCGTCATTCAAAGCGCCTGTATTGTTGTCATCGCTCCAGGTGCCAGAGGTATCCGGGTTGCCTGCTAATTGGTTGAGAAGGTTGACATTACTGCTTTGTCCGGATACAGTTACCGATGTATCCATTCCAGGATTGGGCACTACATTCACCGTTACGGTCACATTGGCGGATTGATCGGAACAGCCATTGGCACTAACAGTGTAGGTAAATTGATATTGGTCGTCCGGTGCAACCTTAGATGGGTTAAAGATGCCATTGGTTAAGGCGTTTGATTGGTTGCCACTCCAAGTGCCTCCTTCTTGCGGGTTGCCTTGTAATTGTTCAAACAAATCAACGGCCATGTCATTACCACAAGCTTTTGTGGTCCCGTTATTACCAGGATCCGGCTGATCAATTACAGAAACAGTAGCCGTGGCCTCCCGTTTACCGCATTGGTTGTTGCTTACTTCATAAGTAAATTGGTAATCGCCATTGCTAACATTTGCCGGGTCAAACATACCATTGTTCAAGGCCCCTGTATTGTCATCATCGGACCATGTTCCTCCTGATTCCGGGCTTCCATTCAATGATTGGAGCAGGTCTATCGAGCCACCTGTTTTGCAAGTTAATACCAAACTGTCCTTGCCTGCCTGAGGGGCTGCTGCTATGGTAAGCCCAAGGGTAGTACTTTGAGTAGCACACCCATCCACATCTACTTGGTATTTGTAATTATAAGTGGTGCTTGCTTGCAGCATGGTAGCATCCACTGATCCATTAGACAATGCTCCTGTATTGTCAAGATCTGACCATGACCCGACCGTATCGGGATTCCCATTCAATTGACTTAGCAAATCAATGGCTCCATTATCACTGCATTTAACGGTAGTATCACTGGTACCCGCAGATTTATCTTCATTTACCTGAAGGTTCAGTGTACTGGTATCTGATGTACAACCTTTAGCTGTTGCAAGATATCTTAAATTATAGTTGCCTGCTCCAGCAGCAGCGATGTCAAAACTATCATTCTTTATGTAAGTACTATCAATCCAAGTTCCGTTCATATCAGGATTCCCTTTCATGTTAGGTGGTAAATATACACCTTTCTGGGTGTTGCAAGCGTATACCGAAGTATCGAGGCCAGCATTGGGTAGGGAATTGTAAGTAACGTTAATGGTAGATTTACGCGTACAAACCCCATTGTCCAATTGGTAAGAAAAATCATAGGATTGATCATACTTGCTGGGATCTAAAGTCTGAGGAGATATCTGATCACCTATCAAATTGTTGGTATTGTCTTCATCAATCCAGGTACCATTACTCTCTGCATCTGACGATAGGAATTGGCTTAATGATGTAATTCCTTGTGATTCACAAGTATAGATGGCGGTATCACGGCCTGGGTTGGGGGCTGGCTGAAGGTTAATTCCCAATTGCGACGTATCATTATCGCAACCTTGTTTAGATACAACGTAAGTAAAGTTGTAGGTTTGACCACTTTGAACTTGTGAGAGGTTAAGTTGCCCATTGGTTAAGGCACCTGTATTGTCATCGTCATACCAGGTGCCGCCTGCATCTGGGTTTCCATTTAACTCTGAAGTTAAATCAATTAGGTCATTGGTTTTACACTTGGCCACTGTGTCGCTTTCACCTGCGTTCAAATTACAAATAACAGTATTGCCAAATGGATCAAATTCATCTACATCTAATTCAGTACCTATTGTTCCATCTGAAATATTGCTTCCTGAAAAATCAGCAAATGCAATCATGCTTAGGGAATCCGGTGTTAAATTATTTTGGTAATTATACGGCAATTTGACCGATTGCCAGTTTCCACTGGACCCTGTAATCAATAAGATTCCTGAGCCTACTAAAATAGCATCGTTTTGAGCAGGGCTCCATTGGGTTAATTCAAATATGACAGCAGCGGTGTCATTGCCGGCGATATTGGGCCTATAACTAAAGCTAAAAGAATCAGGCCTTTGGGTAAATGCAACATCTTGACGCATGAAGCCATCAATATTGACATTAATATCACTGGTTACAACCCTTAGCTTGGCTGAAGCTGACCCTTGTCCAGGGTTGTTATTTTCTTCAACAACCCCTTCAGAGTTCAAATTAACTGGGTTCCCATTATTGGTTGTTAAATTGAGCTGATCAATTGTAAGCCAATCGACAGGATCATTGTTGTTAGGATCGTTCGTCCAATTCTCAAAATTAAGATTAGTGGGTTGCGTATTCCCTGAAAAAGGTAAGCTGAAAGCAAGCGTTAAAAGCAAAGCGGTGTAAAGTAAATTCCTCATAATTTAAGCTTTTTTGAGTTATTAAAATAAAAAACATAACGACCATTGATTACGAAATAGTAAGCCATTAAGTTGCCTTGATTTAAAAAATTGAAATCCAAGACCTACAAAGTTATTTATTTTTATTCTTATTCCTACAATACTTTAAATTTTCTTGACCAAATAGCAACCACAACTCCATTGCATTAGGGCATTTGGATTTCATATGCAATAATACGGTTGTCTCCGAATGTTGGAATGAACAAGACTTGTTGTTCAGGAATGTATTCAAAGTCAGCAGATCGTATTTTAGCAGGCGTAGTGTTAATGAGTAGCTTATTTTCCTTTTTGGGATGAATCATGTGGGTTTTACCAGCCCAATCACTTTTAAGCCAGTAGCCATTGGATGCAGGCTTCAAACCATCTACGGCTGTAATGCCATTCACCAAAATGGCGGCATCTTTGGTATTTGTATTAACTTCGAGAATCTTGCCTTTATTACCGATCCATAAACGCTCATTCTGGTAATACAAGCCATTGGGCTGGTTCAATTGGCCATGGTCCATCCACACATTTGATTGGCCATTCATCAATTGATAAATGAGGTCCTGACGCATATCACTGATGTAAACCCGTCCTTTTTCATCTACGGCAATATCATTAAGAAATTTAGCTTCCGGATAAGGGTATTTTTCAAGAATTTCGCCCTTTTTAATGCCTATTACCACCAGCTCATCAATATCGGTAACATAAAGTTTGCCTTCATGGATGCCCATTCCCTTAGGAGCATTCAGGCCTTCAATCCACTTAATGTCAAGGATATCGCCTTCCATGGTTAGGCGGGATATATAACCCTTGCCATCCTTTTCAGTGGATGATCCTTTAATGTTGGAAACATAAAGTACATCATGATTAGCATCGTAACATACGGATTCTGGAGTGGCTAATGCCTGGTTTGTTGCCCACTTTTTCTCAACAAGGTTTGAATAGAAGTTTTCACCGCTTTGAGCATTTGTACCTGAAGTAATTAGCAAAAGAACCACGAAACAGCATGCCGTTTGAATTTTTGATAGCATAAGTTTTATTTTTTAGCATTAAAATTGCGATCAAACGTCCATTATTTCGGCTCCTCTTGGAAATGACGCTGCTTCCAAATCCGAAATCATGCCGGCTTGGTATTTATGGTAAGCTGTTAAGCCAATCATACCAGCATTGTCGGTACAATATTGAAAATCAGGAATGTAAACATTCCAGTTGTATTGGTTGGCCATTTTGTAAAGCCCATCCCTTAATTTCGAGTTGGCTGCAACGCCACCAGCAATGCCGATTTCCTGAATTCCTGTTTGCTCACTAGCCCTTTTTAATTGCTTTAAGAGGTATTGTACAATGGTATTCTGGTAAGCAGCACAAATGTCAGCCATGTTTTCTTGTATGAAATTTTCATTTGCTTTTAAGCGGTCCCGGATAAAATACAGTAAAGCTGTTTTTAAGCCGCTGAAGCTAAAGTTGAGGCCTTTTAATTTGGGCAATGTAAAATTAAAAGCCTGAGGGTCCCCATTTTTAGCATGCTGATCGATATAAGGTCCACCGGGGTAAGGCAGATCCAGAATTTTGGCAGCTTTGTCCAAGGCTTCACCGGCTGCGTCATCAATGGTTTTTCCAATAATTTCGTATTCTAAAAAATCATGGACTTTGAATAATTGCGTATGACCACCTGAAATCAGTAATACAAGCAATGGAAAATTCGGTTGGGGCGATTTGATAAAATGGGACAATAAATGGGCGTGCAAGTGATTGACGCCTATCAATGGAACGTTAAGTGAAAGCGACAAGCCTTTGGCAAAAGATGACGCTACCAAAAGCGCGCCCAATAAGCCAGGTCCTTGGGTAAATGCAACGGCATCCAGCTCCGCTTTTTTTACATTTGCCTGGGTGAGTGCTTGTTTTACAACAGGTAAAATATTTTGCTGGTGGGCTCGAGAGGCCAATTCGGGTACGACACCACCATATTGGTTGTGCACCGATTGCCCCGATACAATATTGGAAAGAATATTGCTGTTGCTTAAAACAGCTGCAGAGGTATCATCACAAGATGATTCGATTGCTAAAATTTTGGGCATAAAATATTATTTGAAATATTTTAATTGATTTATTGTTAGGATATTATAATGCGTCAATGGTACTCAAAAATAAGAAAATTTGCGATTTATAGCTTCTTAGTGCTTATTGGGCTGTTGCTTATTACAGGCGTTGGCTTTTACTGGTTCATGACCAGTGATAGTGGCAAGGCCTGGCTTACTCATAAAGCCAATACTACTGTTGCTTCAGCCCTTCAAACCAAGGTGAATATAGATTCCGTTAGGTATCAATTCCCAGCTAAAGTAAGGCTTTACCAGACCACCATTTATGATCACCGGGATCAAATAATGTTTAAACTACCAAAAACGGAAGTTGGCTTCTTTAAGTACAGCGTTTTGCTGAATTCCTTAATATTTAGGGACATTGAATTTGAAGAACCGGAGATTTATGCCAGGAAATATCCGGGCGATACGGCTTTTAATCACGCATACGTGTTCAGTAATGTAGGCAATGACAACGAGGATGAAGGGTTTTACCGGCTTTTGTTTAAGAACATAGTTTTAAGTGATGGATCCATTAAGCGCAAAGTTTTGGATGAGGCACCTGAAGAAGGTATGATGGATTTTAGTCATATGGATTTGAGCAATGTTGATTTGCATGTGGATTTCCTTCAGGTCATCGATGAAAACATTAGTGCCAAGATAGATACTTTGCGGTTTAAAGACGAAAGTGGCTTTCAGGTAGACCGTTTGGCAACAGTATTGGAATATACGCCTACTAAATTCAGCTTCTCTGAATTACTGATAAAAACGCCTTACTCAAGGATAACCAATCATTATGCCATGCGTTATGATAACCCAAAGGCTTTTCAGGATTTTCTCCATGAGGTGGATTTAAATGTCCGGTTTAAAAATTCGCATTTGTCTTTTAAGGATTTATCCTATTTTGCAGCGGGAATCCAGCGGAATGATAAAAGGGTGCAATTTGCCGGGAATATCAAAGGAAGCATCGATGGATTTAAGAGTAAGGACTTTTACTTAGCTTTTGGGGATTCATCTTATTTTAAAGGAGCCCTTAATTTCAATGGCCTTCCCAACATTCAGGAAACCTTCATGGATATTGCTTTTAAGGAAGCTGAATTTAATAAAGAAGATGTAAGTTACCTGGCACCTCAAGCAGAGATACCTCAAATCCTTGGCAAGCTGGGTCAAGTGAAGCTCAATGGTAAGTTTACTGGCTTCATTTCAGACTTTGTTTCCTACGGTCATTTTCGAACGGCCCTTGGCCACATACAAACGGACATTAACCTGGAGAATTCTTTTAGTGATAAAAATGCCAGTTATTCCGGAGCCTTAAAACTTGATGATTTTAATATAGGGCGTTTGATGGAGGAAGACCTTTTAGGCCAAGTCTCCATGAATGCCAGTATTAATGGTGATGGTTTAGGACTTGAACATTTAGATGCGAATCTTGATGGTAATATTCAAAAACTGGACCTAAATAACTACGAATACAACAACATTGAAGTGGAAGGAAATATTGCCAAAAAACTGTTCAAGGGAGACTTAAAAATCAAAGATGAAGCCATTGGGCTCGATTTTGAAGGAACAGTAGATTTGAATCAAACAAAACCAGAATTCGATTTTGTTGCCGATGTGAAAGGTGCAGATTTTTATACCCTTAATTTAGTGCAAGATACGTTAATCCTTGATAGTGAGCTCAAAATGAATTTTCAGGCCAATAATATGGATGATATTGAAGGCAACGTGGCGATCAATAACACGCACCTTGAATTGTCTGATCAGTCCCATGATTTTGACAGCTTATCACTTACTTCAAGTATTGAAAATAAAAACAAACAACTTGAGCTCACATCAGATATAGCTAACGTTTCGTTAAAGGGGCAATACAATATCTCAGAATTACCAGAACTTATAACATACACAGGGACTCGTTACTTTAGTGATTCTTTAATTGCCCAGGATTCAATTGATGCAGCAACCAAGCGCCAGAAAATTACCTTCAAGGCTGACATCAAGAATGCTTCGTTTTTGATGGATCTCGTACATCCTGACTTTTTCATGGACGATAATTCTTCCATCTCCGGTACCATCAATGGCAAGACGGGCAATCTCAAAATCAATGGTAATTTTCCGGGTATTTATTACAAAGATTATTACGCAAAAGCCATTCGAATTAATGGTTCGGGAACTCGCCAATCGCTTTCTTTACAAACCCAGGCAGCCAAAATATTTCAATCAGACAGCCTGATTACCAGAGACAACCGGGTAGAGTTCATTACCATGGAAGACAGCATTCAAGTTAATTTACATACTGCCCAAGCTTCAAGGAAAAACTACATTGACCTCAATGCAATGGTCAAATACAATGGAAATAATACCAGCATGCGGTTTTGTGATTCCAAAATATCTCTTAACGATACGTTTTGGACGGTACGGTCTGATAATATAACGATCCATAATGATTTGTTGATTGAGGTTCCTTTGCTTGCCTTAACCCATCAAGATGAAAAAATATCCGTAACGGGTAACGTTACTAAATCTTCCGATCAACCCTTGCGGGTTTTAATGGATAATGTTAAGCTTAATAATTTTGGCAACTTAGGTATTGATGCTTTAGCCAATTATAATGGCAAGCTAAATGGGCAGGTAATGGCTTATGACTTGTTAGGGGATCCTTATTTCAACTCTGGATTGTTTGTAAGTCCTTTAAGTTTTAAAGAGGATACATTAGGGCATCTAAGCTTTCATTCAAATTACCATGCTAAGAACCATAACATTGACCTTAACGCTTCCCTTAGGGATCAAAATCAAAAAGAAGTAATGGAGTTGTTTGGTTATATCAACTTTAAAGCCCGCGAGAATTTACATTTGGATGTTAACATCCAAGAGTCCCAATTTGCCATGATAGAAGGTTTTGTTAATGATTATATTTCAGACCTTGATGGAACTTTTAGCTCGGATGTGGCCATAAGGGGAACATTTGACAAACCTGATATTTCAGGCAGTCTATCATTTAACGAAGCTTATTTTACCCTGAATTTACTCAATACACGTTACCACTTTACCGATCAAATCGATTTTAATGAACGTGAAATTAATATTAATAATCTTGTATTGTATGATAAAAGAGCTAAGAGTACCGTAGCCAGCGGTGTTATAACCCATAAGTTTTTCAATGATTTCCAGTTTGATATAAACATGAAGGCGAACAATTTTACAGTGCTTAATACTTCTAAAACTACCGGTGAAACCTTCTACGGTGATGCTTATGCCTCCGGGCCGATTAGCATTGACGGTCCGGCTAATAACCTAACCCTATCAATGCAATTAAAAACAGAGCCCAATACCAAAGTGTACTTACCCATTGGAGATGATTCGGATTACAGTGGTTACGATTTCATTCGCTTTGTGGATAAGGCCCAATACTTTGAAAGAGACTACAATGTTGACCTTAAAGGTGTTAATTTAAACCTTGATTTTGAGGTCACCCCTGATGCTGAGGTACAGATTTTATTTGATCCCTCAATTGGGGATCGTTTAAAAAGCAGTGGTACTGGAAATATAAGAATGGAGCTCGATGCCTCTGGTGATTTTAGTATGTTTGGAACCTACACCATAGAAAAAGGAGACTATTATTTTACAGCATTCGATATCATCAAAAAGCATTTCAAGCTCCAAGAGGGCGGTTACATTAAATGGAATGGCAGCCCTACCGAGGCGCAAGTCAATATCGATGCAGGTTATAAGGTATACACTTCCCCAGAGCCGCTTATCAGTCAAAATGAACTGACGGAAAGTGTTCCACAACAAATACCCGTAGAAGCACAATTGGCAATGAGTGGCTCCTTGTTTTCTCCGGAAATTGATTTGGATTTTGAGATATTGGACGGCTCAGGCGTTAACAACGAATATACGAGCAGGCTGCAAAGCAGGGTAAGGGCTATAAAAAGTGATGAACAGGAATTGAATAAGCAAGTAACCAGCTTATTGGTCATGAGCCAGTTTTTCCCAAGTTCACAGCAGAAATTCAGTGCCTCTAAAGCTACCGGCTCTGCCATTAATTCAGGGGTAAGTGATCTTATCTCAAGCCAGCTAACCTATTGGCTTTCTGAAATGTCAGAGGACGTTAAATACCTCGAGAACATTGAATTGGGCGTTGATTACCAAATGGAAGGCAGTTCGGATGGACAAGGAAGGAACTACAACAGCGAGGAATTAGAAGTTGCTTTGAGCACGACCCTTTTTGATGACCGCGTTAATGTAAGTACCAGTTATGGCAACCGCTCTGTTACACCTAATGTGGAAGTAAGTTATAAATTAACCCAAGAGGGAAAAGTACGCGTTAAGGTCTTCAATCGCAGTAATACCAACCCACTAATCAACGAGCAGATTCAAACACAGGGGGCTGGCCTTATATGGAAAAAAGAATTTGATAGCTGGGATGATTTCTTTTCAAGAGATGAATCAGACAAGGAACAACCGCAAGATGGTCAACAAGAACAGGAAGGAAATCTAAGAAAAGAAAATGAAGATCAAGAGTCGGAACAAGAACAAAAATCAGATGGTGTCCCTTAATAACAACTATATTGAACCTATTTTAAGAAAAATTCATTCATAACAGATGACCCAAAAGAAGAGTAAAGGAAACAACAAGTCCGCCAAGAAAAAGAAGCATATCAAACGTGAAGTCATTCAAATTCTTAATGACCATGAAAGCAAAGGCTTCAATTACAAGCAATTAAGCTCAAAACTTGGATTGCAAACAGAAAAGGAAAGGCAGAAATTATTAAAGATCATTGAAGAGCTTTACTTAGATGGATATCTGAGAGAAGAAAAACCAGGCAAATACAAAAGCAAACTCAATGTGTCCGAAGTTGAAGGTTACCTTCATTTACTCAAGCAGGGCTTTGCTTTTGTTGATGTAGAAGCGTTCGATGAGGATGTTTTCATTCCTCCCGATAAAACTAAAAACGCCCTAAGCGGGGATAAGGTCAAGGTTAAGATCGTTAAATCAAAAAAGGATAAAAGCAAGGAAGGGGAGGTAATGGAGGTACTGGAGCGCCATAAAACCCAATATGTGGGCACGCTTGAGGTTTCGGACAAGTTTGCATTTTTAATACCTGATGCCCGTGATATAGACGTTGATATATTTATTCCGCTTAAAAGTCTTAACAATGGAACAAGCGGCCAAAAAGTCATGGCGGAGATCACCGATTGGCCCGAAGGTGCTAAAAGCCCCTATGGAGAAGTAAAAGAAATATTAGGGGAAGCTGGGGACCATACCACAGAGATGAACGCCATCATCTATGAATTTAACCTGCCAACAGATTTTCCCGATGAAGTTTTAGAAGAAGCCAATGCCATAAGCGAACAAATTGATCCAGAGACAATTGAAAACAGGAAAGACTTCCGGGATGTGACCACTTTTACTATTGATCCGGAAGATGCCAAAGACTACGATGATGCATTGTCCTTACAATTTTTCGATGACGGAACCTATGAAGTCGGTATTCATATTGCCGATGTAACGCACTACGTACAAATTGGGACTAAGTTGGATGAGGAAGCTTTCAACCGAGCCACCTCTGTTTACTTGGTAGATCGGGTTATACCAATGTTGCCGGAAAAATTATCGAACAAACTTTGTTCACTCCGGCCCAAGGAGGATAAGTTAAGTTTTTCAGCAGTATTCCACTTGGATGGAAATGCCAACGTGCTGAACGAGTGGTATGGCAAAACCATTATCAATTCAGATAAACGCTTTGCTTATGAGGATGCGCAGGACCTCATTGAAAAACAAGAAGGCGCTTTTGCTGAGGAGCTTAAGACCCTCAACCATTTGGCCAAGGTTTTGCGGAAGCAAAGATTTGAAGAGGGGGCCATTGCCTTCGAAACAGAAGAAGTCAAATTTCAGATGGATGATGAAGGAAAGCCTGTCGATATCATTAAAAAGGTGAGGAAGGATGCCCATCTTTTAATCGAGGATTTCATGTTATTGGCCAACCGTAAAGTAGCCGAATTTATCTTTAATAAACAGGAAAGTTTTAAGGAAACGCCTTTTGTTTATAGGGTGCACGATGCTCCACCTCCTGATAAGCTGGAAAACTTTGTGAAAATTGCCAATCGCTTTGGTTATGAACTCAACACCAATAACAACAAAACATTGGCAGCTTCTTTTAATACTTTGCTGGAAAACCTTGAGGGCAAGCCCGAACAGAATATGATGGAATCGCTTGCCATAAGGACCATGTCCAAAGCTTTTTACACGACTAAAAAAGGTGGACACTATGGCTTGGCATTTGATTACTATACGCATTTTACATCACCGATAAGGAGGTATCCGGATGTGATTGCCCATCGCCTGCTTCAACAATATTTGATCGGTCAATATGATGATGTTAAGCAAGAAGCCATTGAGCAGCAGTGTAAGCATTCATCAGAAATGGAAATAAAGGCCGAAGAAGCAGAAAGGGCTTCCATTCAGTTCAAGCAAATTGAATACATGACGCAGTTTATCGGTGATGAGTTTGAGGCAATTATATCCGGGGTAACTGATTCGACCTTATTTGTAGAAATTACAGAGAATAAATGCGAAGGCCGCATTCCTCTTAGTTCTTTAATTGATGACTATTACTTTTTTGAAGAGGAGAATTATTTGTTAAGGGGCGTGAATACCGGTAAGGTTTTTCAGTTAGGAGATGAAGTAAAGATAAGGGTAATGGAAGCAGATCCCGTAAGGCGAAAACTAATCTTTGACATGGTCTAAGTCATTAATATTCAAAAAATTGAAGTTATGGAGTATCCAAACAATAATTTAGAAAAAGCCACTTTTGGAGCCGGATGTTTCTGGTGCGTAGAAGCTGTATTTCAGCAATTAGATGGAGTAAAAGCCGTTGATGCAGGGTATGCAGGTGGTGATGTGGAAAACCCTACTTACGAACAGGTGTGCAGTAGTAATACCGGACACGCTGAGGTAGCACAGATCACTTATGATCCCAATGTCATTAGATTTGAAGATTTATTACAGGTCTTTTGGCATTGCCACAATCCCACCACTTTGAACCGTGAAGGGGCGGATATTGGGACGCAGTACCGGTCTGCCATCTTTTATCACAACGAAGAGCAAAAAAAGATCGCTGAAAAAGCCCTTAAAGAAGTTGATGCATCTGGTCTTTGGGAAGATCCCATTGTGACCAAGATCGAACCATTGAAGAATTACACCAAGGCTGAAAATTATCATCAGGATTTTTACCAAAAGCATAAAAATTCGCCTTATTGCGATGCTGTGATCAAACCTAAGTTGGATAAACTCAAACATGAATTTGGGAATAAGTTAAAAGCAAGTTAGCGTTGGGTGGCTATTGTTTAGAAAGCCGGTGTTAAGCATGGTAGGATTTTCCATATTTTTGGCTAATCAGGCTCAAGGTAGTGTTTATTGCTTAAAAGCTTGAAGTATGATAAATAGACCAAACTTTCGAAAGTTTTACAAGGGTTAAGCTCGCTCCTATTAAGGATTAAAAGCCTAATAATAAGGGATTTTGTAGCCACTACAAGCTAATTATTGATAGCATTTCAGAATTCCTGGTCCGGGCGTAAATGAACTTGTCCTATAAACTACACATTGAAATATTAAGCTTCGGATAAAAAGTAGGGGTTCGTTTTAGGTATTAAGGCTTCTAATAAGGGGGTTAAATATTTACTGCCCAAAGGAATTCAGCCTTACTGGTGCTATGTTCAGGGGGTGTATCAAAATCAAAAAATTACGGATTTTTTGATTTTGAAAGTCTTTTTTATTTCTTGGTAATCT
>CAZLQF010000039.1:0-20989 GCA_964561545.1 uncultured Sphingobacteriales bacterium | reverse complement strand
GGGGTGGCTGGATTCGAACCAGCGACCTCCTGCTCCCAAAGCAGGCACACTAACCGGACTGTGCTACACCCCGAGGTTGGCTTTGAGTTTTGAGCGAGGGTGAGGGTTTTGAGCTTTATCTTCTTACTTTAATGCTTTGCTCAAACCCATAAGCATCTTGGAGAATTCTTCATATTTGGTGTAAAATTCTTGGTGCATACCAGTACACCCACCACCTAAATCTTTCACCACGTTTAAGATAGAGATACTTTCAAAAACTGAGCCCCTCGCCATCACTTAAAAATGTCTCTTGTCTCCTTTAGTCCGCCTATCACTACCTTCAGCAAGATTTAAAACAATGCTTGTAGATGCTTTTTTCCATTGATCTTTAAGGAATGGCTCGATTTTATTATTCTTTTGTAGCCCTTGAATAACCCTGATGCTTAAGTTATTAGCTGCTCTACATGCATCAAGATTTCCAAAGTCAAACATAGTTTTTAATTATATAAAAACAAATCTACTTTTTGCACTTGCTCAAAACTCTCACTACTTTGCGGAGAGAGAGGGATTCGAACCCTCGGTCCGCGCAAGGCGGACAACGGCTTAGCAGGCCGCCCCGTTCGGCCGCTCCGGCATCTCTCCGATTTGCTTTAAAAAAGCACTTACAAAACTATAAAATGTGATAAAACCCTGAAAACCTCTATTAAATTTTTACTTCTTTGGGTTGGCCTTGACAAAAGGGTGGAAAGTGTTATCTTTATACCAAAATTTGGGCGTGTATTGTATGGACCATTTTGTACGCATGAGGGTTGCTGCTGTGTTATCAATGCTTTTTTTGTTGCTTTTATTGGCTGGTTGTGTTGAGAATCGTGATCTTGGGCAAAATGCTGTGGTGGCCCATATCCCTTCGGAGCCTGACAACTTGCACCCAACCAATGGAAATGCCGCTACCCGAAGTTATATTTTCCAATATACCCAAAAAAGGCTTTTAAGGCCAGATCTTCGTAAACTTGAGACGATACCCCAATTGGTGGAATCCATGCCCGAGATATCTGATGATGGGCTTAAATACACTTATCGGCTCAAGGATGGCATTGAGTGGGATGATGGCGAAGCCTTTTCGGTAGAAGATGTTATTTTCACCCTCAAAGTGAATAAATGTCCATTAACGGACAATACTAATATACGTTCCTTTTATAAACGCATAGAGGCCATCAAAACCTATCCGGACAGTCCGCGTAAATTTACCATGGTATGCAATGAAAAATATTATGGCAACCCAAATATATTTGAAACAGGGCTTTACATGCTTCAAAAATCTTATTGGGACTCCAATGGTGTCATGGATCAATTTAAGATAGCTGATTTCAACAACCCTGATTTTGATCCATCTCAATATCCGGATTTGCAGAAGTTCATGCAAAATTTTAATGATGGCAGCAATGGAAGGGTTCCTGATAAATTGGTGGGCTTAGGCCCTTATCAAGTTACTGAATGGAATGTTGGAAACTCCATTATTCTTGAGCGTAAAGAGGATTGGTGGGGCGCTGAAAGCGATATTGTCTACAACAAAAATTACCCACCTAAGATCATTTTCGAGGTCATCAAAGAAGATTTTGCAAGCGGCTTGGCCCTTAAAAAACAAGATGTTGATGTTTCTACATACATCAGCACTACCGAATTGATTAAGCTCCGGAAAAGGAAATATTTTAATCAAAATTACAAATCTGATTTCGTCAACCGTTTTGGCTATACGTACATCGGGTTTAACATGCGGCCAGGTTCAGGTCGCAATCCTTACTTTGTAGATCGCAAAGTTAGACGGGCAATGGCTTATTTGGTACCGGTTGAAGAGATCATGGAAGTAATGGTTAAGAACAAAGCGAGCCGGCAAGTGTCTTTTGTTTCCCCGCTCAAGGAATCCTACAATGATACGCTGGAACCCCTGCCACTAAATATTCAAAAAGCCAAGCAGTTGCTTACCGAAGCTGGTTGGGAGGATAATAATGGTGATAACATTCGCGAAAAAACCATCAATGGCAAGAAAGTGCCTTTTCGCTTCAACCTTAATTACATGAAAAGTGGTAATAATAACCAGACGGCTCTAATGATCAAGGAGCAGATGTACGAAGCTGGTGTGGAGGTAGTACCCACGCCCATGGACTTTTCCGTATTTTACAAAAAAGCACAAACCCATGAGTTTGATGCCATGATGGGCGCTTGGTCCAGTGGTTCAAGCCCTGTTGATCCTGAACAGATATGGCACACAAAGAACTGGGCCAACAAAGGGTATAATTTTACCGGATTCGGGGATGCTGAGAGTGATTCTCTAATTGAATTAGCCAACCGGACTTTGGATTTGGAAAAACGTAGGGATCTTATTCGTCAGCTGCAGGCTAAGATTTACCATGAACAGCCGTATGTTTTCCTTTATGCACCAAAAAGAAAAATCGCTATCCATAAAAGGTTTAACAATGGCAATATGTATGAAGAACGGCCGGGTGTTATTTTGAACAATCTGGAACTAAAACCCCGCTTCAAGGGCAAGAATAAGGAAATCGCTAAATACTGACCATCTTATGTGGACCTACATCATACGAAGGATCCTGATTTTCATTCCCACCTTGATCATCATATCGCTGATGGGGTTTGTGATAAGCATCAACGCTCCGGGCGATCCTGTTGAGCGGCTTGTAAATACAGCAGATAATAAGGGGGCAGTTGGTGCCAATACAGCTTCTAATGAAAAATTGAAGCAGCAAATAAGAGAGAAACTTGGATTGCATTTACCCATTTTCTACCTCAGTTTAACCACCATGGCAGATACGGATACTTTGTACAAAATCCCGGACAGGAATCAACGCAGCGCTATGAGCACCATGATCCTGAAATATGGTAATTGGGGTTACATTGCTGACTATTATGACCAGATCAAATCAACGGTTTACAAAATGGAGCAAATGAACCTTGACTCAGTGGCTTATCAAAATTACCCCAGGAATGAAGTTAATGAGGTAATCAATAAGGCCAAGTTCACCTTACTGTCTCTTTTGGAAGAAACCAAAGACAAGCGCATCAATGAAAAAATTGATAAGGTTAAAAACCTGCTCAACGAATATGGATTTTTGGAGCCCGTTGCTCAAAATTTTAGGGACGTAGAGCAATCCTACATTGAAGTTATTAGCAATACTGCCAAATGGAAAACTTATGTGCCTGCCATAAATTTTTATGGTTTAGACAATCAATATCACAACTGGATCACTGGCATAGTTACCGGTTTGGATTTCGGTATTTCTTACCGCGATCAACAGCCGGTCATTAGCAGGATTAAAAGCCGGTTCATCTGGTCTTTTTCATTGGCCATCTTGTCCATCATTTTTGCCTACATTGTTAGCATTCCCATTGGTATTTATGCTGCTTATAAACGCAATTCCTTTTTCGACCGTGCCTCAGCCACCACTTTATTTGCCTTGATCTCGTTGCCTAACTTTTTCGTGGGGGTTTTGCTCTTGTTCCTTTTTGCCAATCCTGATATTTTAAGTTGGTTCCCCTCTTCCGGTGTTATGGATGCAGCCACTTTTAATGACGATTGGCCCTTATGGCGAAAAATAAGCCATCATGCCCCTTATTTGATCCTTCCTTTCTTTACTTACGCCTATTCCTCGTTTGCTTTTTTAAGCCGCCAAATGCGGGTTGGCATGCTTGAAATTATCAACCAGGATTACATTCGAACAGCAAGGGCGAAAGGATTGAGTGAGCGTACCGTTGTATTAAAACATGCGCTTAGAAATGGCCTTTTGCCGATTATAACGTTGTTTGCCAATATCTTTCCACTGGCTTTGAGTGGGTCGGTTATAATTGAAAAAATATTTTCTATACCCGGTATGGGGCTTGAAATTTACCAGTCCATCCTTAATTCAGATTATCCCATGATCGTAGCGGTATTCACGATTGTAGGATTTTTAACATTGGTAGGCTATTTGGTTTCTGATATATTGTATGCTGTAGTGGACCCGAGAATTTCTTACAGGTAAAATCAAATTTTTCGTAAGCTTAAGTACGGGAAATGGTCAATAAAATTAGGCAATCATCATAAAAGGTTCTATGCAAGAGCAAGAAGTTTTTAACAAACAAGAATTTTCCTTCAGAAAATACGCATGGCGCCAATTTAAGAAAAACAAGCCTGCGCTGATATCGATGTATATACTGGGGATCCTTTTGTTTATTTTCATTTTTGCTGACCTCATTGCCAATAACCATCCTATTTACGCAAAATATCAAGGAACTACTTATTATCCAGCCATTACATCGATTTTTAATCCCACTAAAGTCGATACGGTCGTGAACAAAGAAACAGGGAAGCAGGAGATTATCCAGTTTGACATTGCTAAATGGAAGCAAATGAAGCTGGATGAAGTAGTTTGGGCCCCCATTCCATACTCGCCCAATGAGCCTGATCCATACAACCGTAATTATGTAAGTCCTTTTGGTAAACAGGTTTATAAAAACCCGGATGGTGAAATTGTATCGGCTCCCAATCGATTCAGGCATCATCTGGGCACCACTAAAATCGGCAAGGATGTGGCCTCCGGTTTAATTCATGGGACGCGAATCTCACTGACCGTTGGACTCGTGGCTATGGCCATAGCGGGCCTCATAGGCATTGTGTTAGGTGCTTTAGCCGGTTATTTTGGGGACAACCGCTTAACAACGCCACGTGGTAAATTTTATGTCATTTTAATAGGAGTGATAATGGGCATTTTTTACGGATTCATAGTCCGTAGTAATGCTATTTCACAAGGATTTGAAGCTGGCATATTACCTACGCTATGGCAATTATTGTTGAGCATAGCAATTTTAATTGCCATCATTAAGCTATTTGAAATCATAGGACGGCCGGTGAGTAAAATTCCTTTTCTGAGCAAACAAGTAACCGTGCCCATAGATGGAATGGTTTTAAGGACCATAGAAATTCTGCGCTCGATACCCGGGTTGATCTTGCTAATTACCATTGCATCGTTATTTCAGGAAAAAAGCTTGTTCTTGATGATGGCCATTATTGGTCTTATTTCCTGGACGGGCATCGCCCGTTTTACAAGGGCTGAATTTTTAAGAACAAGAAGCCTGGATTATATAGAAGCCTCTAAGGCTTTGGGTTATTCGGAAAGAAGAACGATTTTTAAACATGCCCTACCAAACTCTATTGCCCCAGTTTTTGTGGCCATTGCATTTGGTATTGCCATTGCCATTTTAACCGAATCCATGCTTTCATTTTTAGGCATTGGGGTGCCAGCTGATGTTGTTACTTGGGGCTCTTTATTAAATTTAGGCCAGGAAAGGTTCAGTGCTTGGTGGTTGGTAATATTCCCCGGTTTGGCCATTTTTATAACGGTTACCATCTTTAATTTAATAGGCGATGCACTTCGGGATGCAACTGATCCTAAGTTAAAGGATTGATCAAACCTGAGTTATCCAGGTACTTAAGTTGACCTTTGGTTGTTTTTGGAATTACGGTAGGTCGAATTTTGAGCCTAATCGCAAGATCGGGTTTTGTTGATAATTGAAAAATCTACATCTCCTGCTTGTCTATCCACTTTTACAATTTGGTAGGGCGATGTGATGGCCATGGTAACGTTACAACCCCTTCCCGGGCTTTTTTTAATAACATCCACCTGGGTCGCATTATTGGTTTTGCAAACCTGGTCGATACTGATATCAAAACCACCTGTGCTGTGTTTACCATTAAATACAGCGATGATCATTTTATTTTGAAAATCAATAGCTGGTAAGTTCACATCATTGGGATCATTTTCATGAATTTGCTTCCATACTTCTTCCCATTTTGCTGGATCCTTGATCACAAGGTTTTTTGCCTCTTTAATGCCATCGGCATATCCGCCTTCTTTAATGGTTTTAAATGCAAGTGGATTGTTGCAATTTTGAAGATTGTGGTCGCAGGCTTTGGCAACGTGCTTTTCATCAAATACGACTTGATTAGTGTTGAAGCCTTTTGGAAGGTTGTTTCTGTTTAGCTTTACTAAATGATAGGGGTGCGTGGAAGCCATTGTTAGCTGACAACCATCTTTGGGTTTTGTTTTAATTATTTGGGCCTTAACGGTTTGATCAGTTTTACATACATGATCGATGGTAATCTCATAACCATATGTTGGTTTTTTTCCTTGAAATGCAGCCAATAAGGCCGATTGGGAAAAATCTATTTCAGGTACATGCCCCGCATCACCGTAAAGCCTTTCCGATAAATCATTATAAGCTTGTTGATCGGTGATGACAAGGTTTTGCGCTTGATCAATATTACCGGTGATCTGCTTATCAACAGGATGGTAAGTCACCTTTTCGCAAATGGGGGAATGAGTGTTTTCGTTGGATTTGCTACTTGTTTTAGGTTGAGGATTTGGCGTTATGGGTGTTTTCTCTTCGCAACTACTTAAAGGTAGTAGAAGGAACATGACCATTAGGTTACTTACAAGCCGTGTCATAAGTCAATTTTTTTGTTTTCTTACCAATAAGATGAGGTTTTCTGTAATAAGGTTGTACATTTAGTCCTATAAAAATAAATCAACTCAAATTTTATTAAGCTTAATGCTTGTTTGATCAACCTTAATTTCTATTTTGCCTAAAAGGTAAAGCAATTGGCTATCTGGGATATGAAATTCAATAGAGGGTATATTCAACCCCTAAACCAAGTCCCATCTTAATAGGCTTTTTAGAAGTAGGAAAATCATCTTTATAAAGCGATAAAGCATTCATTTTTGCCAAGGGAGTAGCCGTAAGGCTCCATTGGTGATTTATTTTGTAGGCTGCTGTTAGCCTTAAATTATAATTGACATTATAGGTACGAATTATGTCTTCAGGTTCTTTATCCAGATCGTAAACCTGTCCCGAAGAACGACCAATGAATTTGGCATTTACTTGGGTCAAATAGTTCAAGTCAACCCCTGCACCAGCTTTCAAAGAGAATCGCTGGTCGAGCACTTTGTAGTGCATTAAAATCGGAATACCAACATAGTAGAACTTATTAGAATGGTCAAGCCTTTGTTCAACAATTTCAGGACCATCTTCTGGTGGAATATTTACGGAATTGGTACTGAGCGGTTCGGCAGCAGTATTATTTTTGGGTTGTTCTATCTGCCCTTTTACTTGGTGCTTAAATGAATGGGAATAATAAGAAAACCATAGGCCACTTTGCAATTCAAGCCTTGGCATCACTTCATACAGTGCGTTTAACTCTATGCTATACCCTTTTCCATCTTTTTCAGCATCTTCTATGGTGGCCTTCAATGCTTCATTGGCAGCATAATCGGTTTTGTTCATCCAATACTCAGGAGCTGCATTAATGCCAATGGTCCATTTAGATGAATTGATAGAATGTTCATATTTATCCAAGGACGGTGAATTTGGATTTGACTCAGTTTTTAAAACCGGATTAAGCTTAGCGTCCTCTATTTGAACATCGATGGTAGCTATGGGTTTTAATGCTGATTTCTTTTGCTTTTCCGGTTGTTTTTGATGCTTTGATGATGCCTGATTGATTGAGTTTTCGTCTTGATGGACCGCTTCTTTAGCTGTCTTATTACTGGTAGATGATTTAGATTTTTGATTAATTTCCGCTTCATTGTTATTTCCCAGGTCTTCATCAGGCCGCTGTTCATTGGATGCTACTTGCCCTGGGTTCTGAGCTATTGAACTGTTGTCTTTCTGATCTTTAATAGTGATTGAAGCAGGGCTTGCCTTATTTGATGGAGTTTTATTGTTTTCTGCTGTTTGGTTTTCTTCTTTTTTGGGATCGATTTGATTTACTTGCTGGTCGGTTTTATCGGTATTCAATGAGGTACCCATAAAATAAGTACCGCCTGCAATACCTAAAAAAGCAGGTATTAACAACAACCAGCGGCCGAATGATCGCCCACCTTGGTCCAGTGATTCCTCAATGCCGCTCCATACATTGGAAGATGGGGTTGCTTCATAACCCTCAAACTGCCTTCTGATAAAATTGCTCAATTCTCTCCAATTCATGCTAAATGTTTTATTGCTGCTTGATCCAATTGATTAACCTTTTCTTGTAAAAGCTTCCTAGCCCTGGCAAACTGAGATTTTGAAGTACCTTCCGTAATGCCCAACATTGATCCAATTTCCTTATGGGAATACCCTTCAATTGCATACATGTTAAATACGGCCCTGAACCCGGAAGGAAGCGATTGAATAATTTTTAACAATGCCTCTCGATTCAAGTGTTCGATAGCATCATCACTTACTTCAAAATCAGTGTTATCTCCTAATTCAACATTGTTATCGTGATGTTTTTCCTTTCTGATACGTTCCAGGGCAGTATTGATCATGATGGTACGCATCCATCCCTCAAGATGATCTGGATTTTTTAAATACTCAAGGTTTTTAAAAACTTTGATAAATCCTTCTTGCAAGTAGTCTTCAGCTTCGGATTTATCTTTAGCGTAGCGCATGCAGATTCCCAGCATTTTACTGGCATAGCGGTCATACAGCTCCTTTTGGAACTTGCGGTGACCTTTGATGCATTTTTGTACCAGTTCTCGGCAATCCGTCATTTTATTGATGCACCTCGAGGTTCTTTCATTTATAAGACGTTAAAGTTAACAAATTCGTTGCATTTTAGGTAATGAATTGTAAGTTGCCCCGCTTCTGCTTGGTTTAAAATGGCCATTTTATGGATGTTACTTGGGCCTTTCCATTATTAAGATTCAGGCAGGCTAAATAATGGGTGGATGATGGTTTTATTAAAGCTAAAAAGGCCCATCATTAAGCAAAAGGATGAAATGAAAAGTGGTGCTTAAAATCCTCTAATTCTGCCTGAAAATCACTTTTGGGGATCGTAAGGTAGTCCAGGAGTCTGCTGTTGGGGTTAACCTTGAGTTCTTTCAAGGTCAAATGCTGATTTATGAACAGCTTTTCAAGGGAGGGGTAAAGTGCTTCCAAAGTAAAAGCGATGTCCAATACGGAGAGGTTTTTATCCACTAAGTGATAGGTGCCTGAGGGAATAGGGTTTTCCAACACTTGTGATAAGCCGTTGACCACTTTATTGACATGAATGAATGCCCGGTGTTGTTTGCCGTTGCCGTCAATTGATATGCGGTTTTTAAAATTGGCTTCCAAAATGAAACGGTTAATTACGGCATCAAAACGCATACTTGGGCTAAAACCATATACATTACCAAGCCGTATAATGTGTGTTTTTAGCTTATCTTTTAACCGGTTAACATGTTCCTCACCCCGCATTTTTGAAATACCATAGTAAGTTTTGGGCTGGGGAATCCGGTCTTCTTCAACCATTTCATCCATGGCACCATAAACGGAAGTACTACTTACATAAATTAAATGCTGCACATTGCTTTCCTCAATGGCATATACCAATTCGGCCGTACCCCAATGATTAACCTGCTCAAAAAAATGCGGATCCTGGCTGGCAAATGGCGTGGTCACTTTGGCTGCCAAATGGATAACGGTATCCACATCTTTCAATACGTTTTTAAGCTTTCTTGAATCCAATAAATCGCCTTCAATAAAGGAAATTTTATCATTTGGAAGATTGGTATGAAAAAAGAGGTTGAAATTTTTCCGGCTTAGGTTGTCGTAGATAAAAAGCTTATCAACTTTTTCTTCGTGGGCCAGTTGGTTGACCAACTCAGTTCCTATGTATCCCGCTCCTCCGGTTATTAGTACGTTCATGGAATGTTATTGGTTAAGTAAACAATAGACTTAAGCGACAAGCTTTAAGATTTATTAAGTTCAGAATTGACAAGGCATTATTTGACAGAACCTTATTAACAACCTCGAAGCTCAAACTTCTAATTTTAAGCTTGCAGCTCATTCCTCATTTTTATCAATCAGCTCCGTATGTAGCCCACATTCAGTTTTGTTCAATCCCATCCAACGGGCATAGCGCTCATCTTCGAGCAATGCAGGGTCTACCTTTTGGGTACAAGGTTCGCAACCAATTGAGGCATATCCTTTTTGCTCAAGCGGATGGCGTGGCAATTGATGATCTTTCATGTACTGATTGATCATTTTTTTATCAAAATTCAACATCGGGTGAAAACGAATGGTACCTTGGGTAGCATTGGCTTCGTAATCAATGTTGCTGCGATTAGCGCTTTGATCTTTCCTAACCCCGGTGATCCAAACATCTTTTTCAGCCAAGATGGGCTCCATTGGTTGCGTTTTGTTCAAATAACAACAATAGTCCGGGTCTGAGGTAAAAAGCAGCCTTCCTTGATGATCTTTTTGTTGGCTTTTGGGAATGTTGGATTTAAGGTCAATCACCTTAATGCCAAGCAACTTGGTAACTTCGTCTTTGAATTGGATCGTTTCTGGAAAGTGATACCCGGTGTTTAAAAAATAAACGGGTATCGAAGCATCAATACTTGACAAAATGTGAAGCATGGGAATGCTGTGGCTCTGAAACGAAGAGCTTGCAAACACCTTTAAACCGCTGGCTTGGTAGCTTTCAATTTTTTGACAAATAAAATCTAATTCCTCCTTGTAATTCATAGGTGCAAAATTATTAAGCTACCTCAAGAAAAATATGGTTCAAATCATATAAAGGATAACCCCAATAGAAATGAACCAGCCCAATAGGGTAGATTGCATAAAAGGATCCCGGTACAAAATTTCTGTTGGCGTTCCTGTATCATCCTCCACCAAAGCTTTCTGCAAATACCGCATGATACCCAGAATTACAAACAATAAACTCAAATAAAGTTTGTCTGTATTCAAACGGGCTTCAACCTCAGGAGAGAGGGTGTACATAAGATATGCCACTATAACTACTGATGCCATGATGCTCATTGCATTGTTCAAAAACGCCAGGTTGTACCCATCTATTACTTTCCTGCTTTTGGTGCCACTTTCCATGAACAATAAAACATCGTCTCTTCTTTTAGCCATTGCAATGAACAAAGCCAATAAAAACGTCATTACGATAATCCAAACAGAGGGCGTTATGCTACAAATGACTGCACCGGCAAAAATGCGCAATACATAACCAATGGCAACAAGGGTAATGTCGAGAATCGGAATATGCTTAAGCTTGTAACTATATAGTAAGTTTAAAATAAAATAGCCGGCAAGGATCAGTAAAAAATAAATCGGTAAAACCAGGCTTAGTAAAACAGCAAAAACCAACAAAGCCAAAAAAAAGGAAAATGCAAATGCTGGTGAAACCACACCTGAAGCTATGGGCCTATACTTTTTAACTGGGTGATCGCGATCGGTTTCGCGATCCTGGTAATCATTAAGGACATAAAGTGCCGAGGCTGTAAAAGAATAGGCCAGAAACCCTATAAAGGTGTAACCCAGGCATTCAAGATTGGTTATTTGTTGGTCAAAGAAAAGCGGTAGAAATAAGAAGCCGTTTTTGATCCACTGATGGACTCTTAAAAGTTGGAATACGGCCTTGCCTTGATTTTTTGAACTATTCAAATTTAGGCGTTTATATCTTTATTCTTTTGATGTTTGAGTACTTTGGCTTCAATGTAAAATATGATTTCCTCCGCCAGATTGGTGGTTTGATCTCCAACTCTTTCTAATTTCCGTGCTATAGATAAGAGGGTTAAATACTTAAATTCCTCATCAGGGCTGTTTTTCATGTATTGCATGGTAAGCATGGTAGCATGGTGGTTGCTTTCATCAAGATAATCGTCTTTTTGAAAAACTTTTCTGGCAAGGCTTGTGTCCTCATTGACAAATGCATTAATGCTATCGTCAAACATAGACATGGACGTATCGTACATTTCCAGTAACTGATAATTCTTGATCGCCTCTTCTTTGAAAGGCTCTTCTGCATCTAATATAAAGTTGGCAATGCTTTCTGCATTATCCCCAATCCTTTCCAAATCTCCATTCATTTTGAGGGTTGCCAATACAAACCTGAGATCAATGGCAACCGGTTTGTACAATGCCAGAATTTTTTCACAATCCCGGTCAATTTTAATCTCCTCCGCATTTACTCGCTTTTCATTTGCAATCACCTCTTTTGCCAGGTTTTTATCAAGGTTCAGCATAGCTTCTCTTGATTTGGTAAATTGAGTTTTGACCAACCGGATTAAGTTTAATAAATCCTCTTTAAGGTAATGGAGCTCTTCTGATAATTGGGACATACTGAATCTTTATTTTCTTTTTGTGACCAGCAAAAGCTTAGTTGGCTTTTGAAGCCATGGCTTGTATAAACTTATAAAATTAAAAATTTATTGTGATTACCCGAATCGCCCAGTTATATAATTTTGGGTTCTTTTCTCTTGCGGGTTGGTAAAGATTTCTTTGGTTTCGCCTGATTCAACCAGTTCACCCATATAAAAGAAAGCTGTCCTATCACTGATCCGAGAAGCTTGGTGCATGTTATGGGTCACCATTAGGATGGTATATTTTGCTTTCAATTCAGTTATAAGGTCTTCAATTTCTGAAGTTGAAATGGGATCAAGGTCGGAAGTGGGCTCATCCAATAACAGGATGTTGGGCTTCATAGCTACCGCCCGGGCTAAACATAACCGCTGCTGCTGACCTCCCGAAAGGGTGGTAGGCCTATTTTGAAGCAGATCTTTTACCTCATTCCATAAAGCAGCACGCTTGAGGGATTCCTCTACAATATCATCTTTCTCAGATTTAGACATCTTTAAACCATTCAACTTATAACCGGAAATGACGTTGTCATAAATATTCATAGTAGGGAATGGATTGGGCCTTTGAAAAACCATCCCGATCTTCTTCCTCAACAAAATAGGATTGAGTTGGTACACATCCTGGTTGTATAAGTAAATCTTGCCGTCAACAGTTGCATCAGGATTTAACTCATGCATGCGATTGATACAGCGTATGTAGGTGGTTTTGCCACAGCCTGATGGCCCCATGATCGACACTACGGTCTTCTCAGGAATTTCAAGGTTTACGTTTTTCAGTACTTCATTCTGTCCGAAATAAGCTGAAAAGTTGTTAGTTGTTAGAACTGTATTTCCCATCTTTTTACCACCAATTTAGCCATTAAGTTCATTAACAAAATAAATACAATTAATATAAAAGAAGCTCCCCAGGCTATTGCCACCCAATCATCATAGGGACTTGTTGCATATTTAAAAATAAGTAAAGGTAATGCATGGACCGGTTCGCTAATGTTGAGGTTTAAATAAGGGCTTCCAAACGCCGTAAACAAAAGGGGTGCTGTTTCCCCCGCGATCCTGGCTACACTGATCATGGTACCTGTTACAATGCCTCCCAATCCTGAGGGAAGGATAACTTTTAAAATGGTTTTGTAATAAGGAACACCCAAGGCAAGTGAGGCCTCTCGGTAGGAGGAAGGTATCAACTTCAAAGTTTCTTCCGTGGAACGTACAACAAAGGGAATCATCATAATACCCAGGGCAATGCCGCCAGATATGGTTGAAAATCCGCCCATTGGCTCAACAATCCATAAATAAGCAATGATACCAATAACAATAGAAGGGATTCCCTGCAGTATTTCTACGGAAAGCCTCACCCAATAGGTCATGACACTGCCTTTGGATTCTGAGAGAAATATCCCTGCGAAAATTGATATGGGAACGGCTATGATACACGAAAGCGAAATTAAAATAAGTGTGCCTGAGATCGCGTTGGCTATTCCTGGTACTCCTTCACCAGTTGGTTTTGGAAGGTTGAAGAGGAAATCCCAGCTAATAACACCAATGCCCTTGCTTACAATGTAATAGAGAATGAACATCAAGGGTACTGCTGTCAAAAAAGCCACAAATGCAATACTTACCTTAAATATTGCATTTTTCATTAACCTGTATTTAAGTTGCTGTTGCATAAATCACTACTTAAAAACGCATTGACTGGATCACTTTTTTGCCAATGATATTGATGACAGCGGTTACTACAAACAAGAGTAAACCGATTTCAATAAGAGCCGATAGGTATAAATCACCAGTTGCTTCCGTAAATTCATTGGCAATGGCACTGGCCATTGTATTACCAGGGCTGAATATGCTCTCAGGTATCTTATTTGCATTACCAATCACCATCGTTACGGCCATTGTTTCACCCAGAGCTCGCCCTAAAGCCAATAAAATTCCGGCCATAATACCTGATTTGGAATATGGTATGATGGCTGTTTTAATGACTTCAAAACGGGTAGCGCCTAAGGAATAAGCCGCTTCTTTCAATGTGGAGGGGGTCATGTTGATCACTTCCCTGGCAATAGAAGCCGAATAAGGAATGATCATAATGGCCAGAACAAGTGCAGCAGCAAAAATGCTTACGCCATAAGGCGTTACACCAATTTCAATTTCAAATTTCCTTATTATGGGTACCAGCACAAGCAAGCCCCAAAAGCCATAAATCACCGAAGGGATGGCTGCCAAAAGCTCTACCAGATTTTTTAAAATATTGGAAAAAATCCCTTTTCTCACATATTCTCCCAAATAAATAGCAATTGACATGGAAAAAGGTAAAGAGATCAATAACGCTAAAAAAGAGGTTAATAAGGTGCCAACAAGAAACGGTAAGGCACCGTATTTGTCAGAGACCGGATTCCAGGTGCTGCTATAAAAGAATTCTAATCCCATGCTCTGAATGGACGGGAGTGAATGGTAAAATAGGGTAATAAAAATCCCAACCAATAAAAGGATCATGATCCATCCTGAACCCTTTAGTGATTTTTGGAATAAGGATTCAAAAAAATGGACCCATGAACTTACCTTCAAATAAGGCTCTTCATCAGCTCCACCAGATGCTTTTTTCCCGTTTTTTGACGAGGAACTAGCTTTATTCGATTGATCTTCTGGCTTAAGGTTTGTTCCCGAAGTCTTCACCATTCGAGTAATATCGGGTTAAGTGGTTTATTGTTTTGCAGTTACTTGATCTTTCAGCACCGGCTCTCCATTGTAGGTTACACTTTTCAGAATTGCCTCGGCTTTTTTAACAGCCTTATCAGAGAGCGGCGCATAATGCAGTGGTTTAGTATATTGTTGCCCATCATGGATCATCCACCACATCAAGTTTACAATGCTTTTAACCTTTTCTTTTGATTTGTTTTTGTAGGCTTGGTCTTTGTAAAAGATTAGCCAAGTGAAGCTTGACAAGGGATAACCTTGGTCAGCATTTGTATTGGTAAGGGTGATTCTGGTATCTTTAGGCAATTTTATATCTGCTGCTTTACTGGTACTTTCAAGGGTGGGTTCAACAAAATTACCAGATTTATTCTTGATGGCACCTACGGACATATCATTTTGAATAGCGTAAGCCAATTCTATATAGCCAATGGCTCCGGGCGTTTTTTTAATTAACCCTGCTACGCCTGAATTGCCTTTAGCACCCAAGCCAGTTGGCCAATTAACACTTTTGCCTTTGCCTACTTGATTCTTCCATTCATCATTAACTTTGGCCAAATAATCAGTAAAAATAAATGTAGTGCCACTCCCATCAGAACGGTGCACAAATACAATTTTCTGGTTGGGCAAATCTACATCGGGGTTAACCTTCTGGATCTTTTCATTATTCCATTTAGTGATATTGCCCAAGGAAATATCAGCCAAAATACCTGGAGTAAATTTGAGATCGGGTTTATTGGGAAGGTTATAACTTATGGTTACAGCGCCTAAACATGTAGGCAGATGAAGAACCGAGTCTTCAATGCTTGCCAGTTCTTGTTGATTCATAAAGGCATCGGTGGCTCCAAAGTCAACGGTTTTATTTTTCAATTGCCGAATGCCACCTCCTGAGCCGATAGATTGGTAGTTAACCTCTACGCTATGGTTTTGTTTGTATTCACCGAACATTTTCGAATATAGGGGATAAGGAAAAGTGGCACCGCCTGCCAAAATTTCCATGGTATTTCCTTGATCAGCACTTTGTTCAGTGGTATCTGCATCATTGGATGACTCATTAGAATTTCCTCCGCATCCCGAAATCAAGAAAGTAAGTGCTAGTAAAAACATGAATTTTTGCATAATAACTTTGATTTGTTTTGAATTCAAATTTAATGGTCTAATCTGTATTGATTAAGTATTTAAAAATCTACTTGAAATCTTAATTGATAAATGTGCGTTTGGTCGTAGTTCTGATGGTCGGCCAAAACATAATTGAACATTATTCTTACTGATGGCGACATGTACCAATTCATGCCTGCCGTTATGTTGTTTATAGCAGCATTTTCTTTTAGGCTGCTGGTCAGATCAAGCTCTGAATAACGGCCAGCCAATTCGAATGCACCCCAGGTCCCTTCTTGCGGGTTGAAATTGTTCTTAGGATTTAAGCGGTCAAAAGAAGCATCAACGAGGTCGTAAGGCCTGTTTTCACCGGTTAGCAAGAAACCGATTTTTCCGTAATATCCTTCGTAATTGCCAGATTGGTCTTTTTCTTCGTAATCAGCTTGCATGTATTCCCCTTGAAATGAGAATTGGTCCCAACCAATCGCTACTTCTCCGCTATAATGGGTCTGACGTTCTACAATAACAGGACCTGCATCTACAAAGGATGGTGCCAAATGGCTTTCGGGCTTGGATTTATAAGTTACGTTGGCTCGGTTGGGTTGCCGGTGGGTTATGGCAGCCCCGATGTGTATATAACGCTTCTTGTTAGGCCCATATAGCGGCAATCCTGTAACCCTTCCGGTAAAATGCATGTGGCCCTTGTTCATCAAGCCGTTTCCAAAATCACCCGTGTTGATAAAAGTACCCGCTGCCAAATGCATTCTTGCTCCCAATAAATTTCTGTGCATCATGAGCCCTGTATTTCGGCCAGGTACAAATGCCTCTGTCAGGGAACGCTCCATTAAAGTTATGTATTTACTGCTGGTAAGCTGCTCAAGACCAAATGGTTCTTTATAATGACCTATTTTAAGGTTTTTAATTACAGGCAAGTGGTTAATTTCAATGAATACATCCTTAAAATCAGCATTTCCTCCAGCAAAATCAATTTCCATTTTATAGGAAACAACGTTGTGAAGCGTTCCTTGATTAAAAAGCCGTAATCTTCTGAACTCTGTTCCATTGATAATTGCCCCTTTAGCGTCTTCAATTCTATTGGTTGCACTGTAAAATGACCAGTCGTTCATAATCCTTCCACCCAATTTAAGGTCAATGGTACCGTCCTCACTTTCAAGGTTCAACCCATTTTCCCAATAGAAGGTGAGTTGATTTTGTTGAGCAAAAGTAGGGAAACCAATAAATGTAAAAATAAGGATGGTGTTAAGAAATTTTAAAGTAGAAGATTGGAGTTTGAAACGGCTTAAAAAATTAGGAATCAGGGGCATAAGGAAGTCTTTTTATTGTGCTTTCAAAGGCAAAGGTAATGGGTATGCTGTTGAATGTTAAGTTTGTGTTAAGTAACTTTATTTTAGTTAAATTAGAAGGGTATTTGCCAAATTTAGACAAATCGATAATTTGGCCAAAGCTATTTACTGGCTCGTTACTTGTTAAGGTTTTGCTCACTGCCATCAACAAAAAAGTTCCTACCTTAATAAAAATTTCGGTTTTAAATGTTCAATAATCCAATAAGTAAAATGGGAACTAAAAACAATGGTTTGAGTTAAAAATTTAATTCAGCCATTAACTTGCTTTTATGGCTTATTGTTAGAATTAGAATTGACTTAAAAATGCTGAAAGCTTTATCAATACTGATTATAACCTCGGTTGCCTTTTTTAATAAAGGATGTTATGACACCGATGGCCAGCAATCAGAACAAAAATCCACCAATCATTTGGCTGATGAGTCCAGCCCTTACCTTTTACAACATGCCAATAATCCGGTTGATTGGTATTCCTGGAATGATGATCCCTTTGAAAAAGCCAAAAAGGAAGATAAGCTTGTGATCATTAGCGTTGGCTACACAGCTTGCCATTGGTGTCATGTTATGGAAAGGAAATCTTTCATGGACACTGCCGTAGCCAATCTTATGAATGAGCATTTTGTATCCGTAAAAGTAGATAGGGAGCAAAGGCCGGATGTGGATCAAGTATACATGGATGCTGCTTATGCAACCACCGGTAGAGGAGGATGGCCACTCAATGCAATTGCCTTGCCCAATGGCAAACCCCTGTTTGCGGGTACTTACTTTCCCAAAGCGCAGTGGATAAAACTTTTGGAACAAGTGAGCAAACGTTACAATGATAACCCTGAACAAGCCAAAAAGCAAGCCAACCAATTAACCCAAAATTTAAAGCAAGCCGGATTTATGCCCAAATCGGATCCGGATTTGAATCTGGATCATGCTTATTTGGACAGCTGCTTTAATCAATGGAAAACTGAAATTGATTTTAATAAAGGCGGCTACCAAGGATCGCCTAAATTTCCTAAACCCAATTCATTCAATTTTCTGCTGCAATACCACCATGTAACGGGTAATAAAAAAGCTTTAAAAGCCATCAACACTACGTTGCATCAAATCGCGCTTGGGGGCATTTATGATCAGATTGGCGGTGGATTTGCCAGGTATTCAACAGACAAAAATTGGCACGTTCCTCATTTTGAAAAGATGCTTTATGACAATGCCCAACTTGTGAGCCTTTACTCCAAGGCCTATCAACTTACCAGCAATCCGTTTTACAAGAAAATCGTGGAGCAAACATTGGATTTTATTGAAAGATCAATGACCGCAGAGAATGGAGGATTTTATTCGTCCTTAGCTGCCGTGAGTGATGGAGTGGAAGGCAAGTATTACGTTTGGACCCCTGATCAGATTGATAGCATATTAGAGCGCCATTCTGATTTGGTTAAAAAATATTACAACGTAACGCAACAGGGAAATTGGGAAAATGGTAAGAATGTACTGGATCCAAGCCAGACAGATAGCGTATTTGCTAAAAATCAAAGCATTGAACTCAATGAATGGCTTTCCATAAAAAAGCAAGCCAGCAAGCAATTACTTAAAGCCCGGCAAAGCCGTACCCAACCTCCGTTGGATGATAAGATCCTTACCTCATGGAATGCTTTAATGCTGAGAGGTTATGTAGATGCTTACCGGGCCATTGGTCATGAGCAATACTTGGCAAAAGCAATCGAAAACGCCAACTTCATTGTACAAAATGCCATGCATGCCAATGGCCGTTTAACCAGGAATTACAAAGATGGAAAAGCTACTGTCAGTGGTTTTTTAGATGATTACAGTTTTACCATTGAAGCTTTTATAGCTTTATACCAAGCTTCTTTTGATGAGCATTGGCTCAAGAAGGCTAAAAAATTGGCTGCTTACGGGATGGAAAACTTTTATGACCCTGAAACAGGACTGTTTCATTACAAGTCGAAAAAAACAGCATCATTGTATGTCAACAAAAAAGAGCTCAGGGACAAGGTGATTCCGTCTTCCAATTCTTCGATGGCTAAAGGGATCTTTCAACTTGGCCATTACTACTACAAGGAGCACCAAGGTTATGTTGATACGGCTGCTCAGATGGTGGCTACTATGAAATCCCGAATTGATGAGCAACCATCCTACTATTCCAATTGGCTAAAAGTTGCCCTCAATTTTATTGATCAACCTTACGAAGTTGCCGTATTAGGCGCAGATTGGAAAGAACGGAGAAAACGCATTGACCGTTACTACCTACCGCAAGTGATGTTAATGGGAGGCAAGCAAGAAGGCAATTTGCCACTCCTGCAGAACAAATTGAAAAAGGGCCAAACCACCATCTACGTTTGCCAGAATAAGGTTTGCAAGCTTCCTGTGACGAGTGTAGAAAAGGCTTTGGATCAATTGAAGCAGGGTATTTAAAGGTTAGGTTTTTACTTATTTGCTTAAGTATTTAAAAAACATCAATTAGATTTGGCGTTCTTATCAATGGTTTAGAATTATTGGAGTTGTGCTTCAAGGCAAAACATCACGTTATGGAAGAACTTGATAAAAAACTTGAATTTCACCAAGAATTTATCACCCAAAATAAATTAAGCCGTATTGATGAAGTACTAAACTACCGGACACGCCATATGGTGGTGGCCCTTGAAGACATTTATCAATCTCAAAATGCAAGTGCCGTCCTTCGCTCCTGTGATTGCTTTGGTATCCAGGACGTGCATGTAATTGAAAACACCAATCAATATAACATCAATAAGGATGTTTCGAATGGTGCTGAAAAATGGGTTGACCTCCTACGCTATAACCAAACATCCTTCAATACCCTCACATGTATTGAAGACCTGAAAGCTAAGGGTTACCAAATTGTGACCTTAGTACCAGAGGCCAACACTTTGGTTGATGATTTGCCCATCGACCAAAAAACAGCATTGTTTTTTGGTACTGAAATGGAGGGCTTATCCGATACAGCTTTAGCCAAGGCAGACCACAAGATTAAAATACCCATGTTCGGCTTTACCCAAAGCTTTAACATTTCCGTATCGGCAGCATTGACCTTCTACGGGCTGATTACAAGGCTTCATAAATCTAACATTGACTGGCAGTTGGCAGAAGTGGAAAAGAAGGAAATTAAATTGCGGTGGTTTCAAAAGATCAAACAAATCAAGTATCCGGATTCGATTGAAGGGTAGTTTGGCAAATCATGAGCCTTTTGCGGTTTGTTAAGTTTTTTGGGTCTACTACATTTTTTTATAGAATGAAGCGTTGACGGTTCAGGTTGTGGCATTGGAGATTTTTTCGCTGTCAAACAAGACTTAGCTATTGACGTGTAGGCTATGGGATAACATGTCACAGAAGTTTCCTTAGAAAAAAGCAATGAATTGAGGAAGCCCCAAAAAGTCCGGTAAAACACCAAGCGTAAAATTATTGAGAAACTTCATTTTTGATGTGGCAGTGGTAATGGCTTAGTCGTAGATTTTGCCGAAAAAATATCCCTTTCCAGATTTCTATGCGGGTGTAGCAAAAGTTTTTTAACCAATAGAAGTAAAATATCCTAATCTCATTTAAGCGCTGTTTTAAAGGCTTTAAATTTGACTTAACAAAAACTTTTAAACCGGAAAAATCCCCGAATTTTTCCGGTTTGATAGTGCGCCGTGTATGGTCAATAACTTGGTGGTGAAAGTCCACTATGGGGGTTTG
>CAZLQF010000038.1:0-22726 GCA_964561545.1 uncultured Sphingobacteriales bacterium | reverse complement strand
TTAAGGGATGCGGCATGACCTTGATTTTTTTATAAAACAATGCATGCGATGTTACCATTAAACTTTTTATTGGCTGAGTACCAATGAAACCTCCGGGCCATCCCCATGGTATTGTTCAAGCCTTGTTATACTACAGTCTATTCGCCCTCATCAGTCAGGATAAAAGCATGCAGGTAAAGGCACGCATTGGTCTTAACAATTATGTCTTGTCACATTCATGAACAATGGACATTGTGATGGCTCCTTTGCATTGGTAGTGTGATCCTTTTTGTGCATAACCCCAATGCCAAGCGATATGATTGCATCCGCGGTTTTATATAAGATCCTTGAGCAATAAGATGTAAACACTTAAAAATTTAATCCTAAATCATGCATTAGAAACCATCCTACCACATGAACCACTCCTGGCCTTTGGTACGGCACAGGTTAAGGAAATTAATCCGTTCAGCTATTTTTGCTTCCTCCCCATTGCCTAAATTGGGTTAAAAAGTAAACAACGTTTTAGAATTTGAGGAATATATCAAGTTGCTATTTAAAATAACCGCATAAAAAAAGGTAAATGGTATTGCTTATTATTATTGATCGCTTGACCTTTTTCATTTTATAGTTTGGACGGCTTGCATAAGCGCTTTCATGAGTTCTTCTTCCTTGATAGGTTTTGTTAAATAATCATTGATTCCTGCTTGAAAGGCTTTTTGACTATCACCTTTTAATGCATAAGAGGTTTGTGCAATGATGTACACATTCGAATTGAACTCCCTTATATGTTCAGTAACCTCATATCCATTCATTTCAGGCATTTTAATGTCCATGAAGATGATGTCTAAATCCGGATTTTGGTAACTCATGTTGAGTGTTTCTTTGCCTGATTGGGCATGGATGACCTCACAATTGATTTGCTTGAGGATTATAGATAGCACGAGGAAACTGGCCTCATCGTCCTCAGCTACTAAAATTTTAAGGTTTTGGTCCTTAAGGTTGGCTTTTTCATTGGTTTTAGTGGTTTCACTTGTTGCGAATTGGGTTGCTTCTGTTCTTTCAGCTTGTCGATAAGGCAGGGTTACATTAAATGTAGAACCTTTGCCCTCCTTTGATTCCAATTCAATGGTTCCATTGAGCATTTCTACATAAGATTTGATCAGGGCCAGGCCTAAACCGGAACCTTCAAACGCTTTTTGATCCGTAATGTCCGCTTGCTCAAACCGATTAAAAATTGCCTGCTGCCGTTCTTTCGGGACGCCAATGCCTGTATCCTGAACATAAATTATAAGATCGCCACCTTCAATATGGCAACCCACATGAATGCTTCCTTTATCCGTATATTTGATTGCGTTTTTAATGAGATTCGTTAGAATCGATTCCAGTTTACTTTTATCTGTTACAATGTTTGATGTACTTGCAGCCGGCAAATGGTCAATTTGCAGGGCCAAGTTTTTGTTTTTGGCTTCGGGTTTGAAGAATTGTACCACATCCTCTATATTCTGGTTGATATTGGTTGCTTCTTGTTCTACATTTGAGATGCCCACTTCTATCTTTGATAGTTCAATGATGTCATTAAGGGTATTTACCAACCTTTGGCCACTTTTGTGAATCATTTCAAGGTATTGCTCTCTTTCTTGGTTGCCCAAAGAATTTTTTAAGAGCAAGTCAGCAAATCCGAGAATACCATTCATGGGTGTTCGGATTTCGTGGCTCATATTGGCCAAGAAAGTAGTTTTCAGTTGGTCATTTTCTTCGGCTTTTTCTTTGGCTTTTTTTAGCTCATCTTCCATCTTTTTTCGCTCAGTTATATCACTCAATACGGTCCTGTACAGATCGTTGCCTTCATTATCTTTAAAGCTTATGCTTTCCAATAAAGCCCAAAATTCCGCGTTTGGTTGTTGGGCTTCTATATCCGATTTTGATTTTGCTTGATCAAGATTGATCTTGCATTCACAATTTTGCAAGGTTTTGGTCTTCATAACATTAACCAAATGTAAATATATCTGATCCCGGTCTTCCCGGTTAACAAAATCGTAGAAGCTTTTATTAAGTAAAAATTCCCTTGGCATATCAAACTTCTCAGCAGCTGTAAGGTTCACGTCCAGAATTTCGGCAGACTTGTTAAGGGTTAGGTAACTGATGGGAGCTTTGTCATACAATTCTTCATATCGCTTTTCCGACCGCCTTAGGTCTTCCTGAATTTGATGAAGCTCCTCGTTTTGCATTTCAAGTTCTGTTTGATGAACCTGAAGTTCATGAATCAGTTCTTTTATAGAAATAACGTCATTTTCATCTGGTGTTTTTCCAATATTCTTGAAGGTGTTTTGCAGCTTTTCCTCTGCTTTTTGCCTAAGATTCTCAAATTGTTTTTTAGAAGATTCTTCGCGCGTCATCTCATTTCTATTTTAATTCGATTCCTTTGATGAGGAATCTTGATATTTCAGCTGCCCATCCTTTAATTGCTTTTCAGTGGTTGCGAGGGCATAAGTTTTACCTGTATTATCCAGAAGCGGAGTTATTGTTAACCATATGTCTATAATTTGCCCACTTTTGGTTATACGTTGCGATTCTATGGAATGAGTGGCTTCACTTAAGTTTATTTGACTGATGAAATCCAGTATTTGGTTTTTCTTACCTTGCGGCAACAATTCTTGAATATTCATTTTTAAAGCCTCACTCTGTGTGTAACCATAAATAATTTCTGCACTTCGGTTCCATGTAGTTATGTTGCCCTTCAAATCCATGGTCGTAATGACGTCATTGGAATCTCTTACTACTGCGGCAAGGCGGTTGGCTTCTTTAGAAAGCTTATTTTCGGTTATATCAACAAATGTAATAACAATTCCATTTATAATGTTTTCCATGGTGCGGTACGGTATCAGGTTTACGGCATACCAATCGCCGGCTTCGGTTTGGATTTCTTTTTCTTGTTTTTCCAGGGTTTCGAGTACATGTTTGGCATCTTCATAAATGTTTGCATAGTTGATATTGGAAGTAATATCACTAATAGGCCTACCAATGTCTGATTGGATCAAATTAAAAATTTTGCTCATGTCCGGTGTGTATCGCTTGATACATAATTGCTGATCCAAAAAGATGGTAGCGATTTCAGTGCTGGCAAGTAAATTGTTGATATCGTTGTTGGCTTCGGCCAGGTCATTGATTTTTTGTTTAAGTTCTGCATTAACAGAAATTAACTCCTCATTTGTTGATTGGGCTTCTTCTTTAGATGTTTCCAATTCCTCAATACTGCTTTGTAATTCTTCATTTGTTGCTTGAAGCTCCTCATTTTTTGATTGCAATTCCTCATTCGAAATTTCCAATTGTTCTATGGTAGATTGCAACTCTTGCTCCATTACCTTTATACGCTGGTCATCTTTACTTGCAGATTGGTCCTCGGTCTCTTGCTTGTCGGGGATAGATTTAAGTGAGTTGTCCTTGAAAACAACAAGCAGTAATTGCTGGCCATCTACAGGTTTTCTAATGGGATGTACGATGAGGTCAAATGTATAGTAACCATGGTCGCACCATAATTTCATTTTGGATTCTTTAACCGTTTCTTTCTTTTCAAGAGCCTCTTTAAGGGTTGCCAATAATTTGTATTGAATGGATTTTTCAGCAACGTTAAGCAGGTTGAGACTCGCTTTACCCTTGGGTAAGGACAAGTATATTTCTGTTTGTCCATAAAGGAACAAAATGTCATAATTGGCATTGACAATTACAGATGGATGGGTATAGCAATCAAGAATTGTTTGTTCAACCATATCCTGAACTTCGGTTTGCTTAACAGGGCGGTCCTTGGGTGGCTCATAACTTTTAGGGTTGCCTCCTGACTGAGGAATGGGTGGGTAATCAATAACATTTTCGAGCACACCGTTTTGCTTTTGGAAAATGTTTATATGGTTATCCAGGGGTTTAAAAGCTTTTTCAAAGCCTGAGATGGATTCAGATGAACCCAATAATAATATCCCATCATTATTAAGGGCATAATAAAAAACAGGGAATAGTTTCTTATGCATTTCCTGGTTCATGTAAATCAGGACATTGCGGCAGCTGATCAAATCGATCTTTGAAAAAGGCGGATCTTTGTTCAGGTTTTGCTCAGCAAATACCACGATATCTCTCAGGCGCTTTTTAACTCTGTATTGATGGTCCTCCTCTTTAAAGAATTTGTGTAAGCGTTCTTGGCCCACATCGGCAGTAATACTTTTGGGGTATAGGCCTTGGCGAGCGGTTTCAATGGAATTCTTATCAATATCGCTTGCAAAAATTTTGCAATCGACCATTTTATCCTGTGCTTCCATGACCTCAATGAGCACCATGGCAATACTATAGGCTTCTTCACCCGTTGCACACCCAGGTACCCAAATCCTCAAAGGCTTATTAGTTGGCAATTGTTTCAATAATTCGGGAATAACTTTTTCCCGGAGCTTTTCAAAGGTTGCTTCGTCTCTGAAAAAGCTGGTAACTGTAATTAAAAGCTCTTGGAACAGGAGGTAAATTTCAGATTCGTGCTGTTTTAAATACTGAAGGTATGCATCTAATTTTTCAATACGGTGCACTGCCATTCTACGCTCGATACGCCGGTAAATAGTGTTGAGCTTATAGTTGGAAAAGTCCTGACCGGTTCTTTTCTTGAGTAAATTGAATATTTCATTAAGGGTATCCTGGTGTTTTCGTAAGTTGATGTCTAATAAGTCAGAAGTTCCCATATAAGGGTGCCGGATGTATTGTATCAGCTCCTCGGACATGGCATCGGTGGATGTTATAACATCTACGAGCCCGGTGTCGATTGCACTTTGGGGCATTCCTTCATATTCAGCCTGGTTTCCTTCCTGCACCATGGTCATGCCCCCAGCACTTTTTACTTCTCGCAAACCTATGGAGCCATCAGAGCCGGTACCCGATAAAACAATACAGATTGCATTTCGGCCCAGATCTTTGGCAAGTGAGCGAAAAAAATAATCAATTCGGAAAAAACTTTTATTATCAACGTTAATTTCTGAGAGATGAAACGTTCCATTGACAAGTGCTACATTTTTATTGGGCGGGTTGAGGTAAAGCGTGCCGGACTTCAATTCCTGTCCCTCTTCTATCACTTGAATGTGCATGCTTGTAAATTTTTTCAATAATGATCCCATCATACTGTCATGATCAGGGTTTAAATGCTGGATCACTACAAAAGCAATATCAAGATCATCAGGAATTTTACTGAAAAATCCTTCAAGTGCATCCAATCCACCTGCTGAGGCACCGATCCCTATTACAGGAAAGTTTGATTTTGTTTTATCCTCATACATAATAAACAAAAGTAGTAAAAAGTTGCCAATTCAAATTTGTTAGCATTGGCAACTTTTATGAATATAAAATGTAAATCCTTAAAGCGTTAATAGCTTTTTGATAACTATCGAAGCTTTCGAAGAACCTTGTTAATTGCTATGAGATTTGAGGAAACTTAAAAAGCTAAGTGGTTTTGAACAATAATGTTTAGAAGTAATTATTAGTTCAGGATTTTATGCTAATTAAAGCGAAGTTATTTTTCTCCTTTTATAATTGCGCGTTATTTCCCGCTGCATTCAAAGATTGTTAAGTGCTTAAAAAGCCAATTAATAAGCATCCTTAAATTCCGTGCTTTTAACACTTAGGCGTTAATTGATATTTAATCTTTGTTATTCTTTTTTTTAGGTTGAGGAACATTGATGCACTTATCGATGCACAATGTTGGTTCAAATTTTTGAGTTAGCAAAAATGCTAACTCAAATAGATTTTTGCTAACTCAAAATTCAACCTTACCTAAATTCTAATTAACGTTTTACAATTTTTTGATGAGCTTGATTCCCATCAGTTTTTAAAATAATGGTGTAATTACCTGGGTTTAGTTGATCGCCTTCATTATAAGTAAACGTATTTGGTCCGGCATTGGCTTTAATTGTTCTGTTTAATATGACTTGACCATTCATGTTTAAAAGCTGTACTTTAACAGGCTTGGCATTGCTGCTTCGGAAGGATACATTGAAGCGACCTTGAAATGGATTGGGATAAACGTTTTGGATTGTTAAATCTTCCTTTATGGATTGCTTTAAATTGATCGCAATAACTTTTGAATGTTCAAAAGAGCCATCGAAATCCACTTGTTTAAGTTTGTAGTATACGGTGCCATTAGCTTCTACTGATGGATCGTTGAATTGATACTGGTGGGCTTGGGTGGATTGTCCGTGACCCTCTACCTCGCCTATTTGCTTAAAATCCGAGTTAGGTAGTTTACGGAGTACTTCAAAGTGTGAATTATTGGTTTCAGAAGCTGTGGCCCAATTTAATTGAGTTCCTTGTTCAGTTTTTTCACCTCTGAAATAGGTCATCTCCACAGGTAGCGGATTGGAACCGGTACTACCAAAAGTCCATTCACTAAAGTTACTTACTGTTTGGGATGTTACGTAACCTGAGCCATCCAAATCACCTTTAACGTTAGAGTTATTTTCATTAACCCATTTGGAACCGTCCCAGTGGGCAACAATGAGATCATCTTTATTAGCAATATTCTTAAAGTGAGTGCTGTTATTTTGATTCCAGAATAAAGTTACTTTACAACTGCCATTACCCGAATCACGTTTTATATTGTAATATTCCGATTCTGAGATAACGTTTAGGTTGTTGCCCTTTTGATTCCCAACTTCATTATTAGGGTCTTTTTCTATATGGTAAGATCTAAAGCTATTGCCCTGATTAAAATCGTGTACTGAAGCTCGCTTAAGATCTTTAGCACTGTCAAGTCTGAATACAACGCTATCAACAAAATTATTCTTATTTATGAAGGATAATTTACCTGTTAAATTAGTACTATCCATGTTGATAACAGTAGCATCATGGTCAAGTACTAATTCACCACCATGTTCCACGCTTAGGTATCCACCGGTAAGGTTCAGGGTGTCCTTAATTTCCAAGGATCTGTTACTATCAATCTTTACGATGGCATCCTTCTTTACATTTAAGTGCCTAACCTTTTGGTTTTGATTCCTTACCACTACATCCTGGGTAACGTGTGCAACGTCATCTTTATCTGGTACTTCATTATTGCTATTGTTATAGCTACCATTGCTGGGGCCTTGACCTGGTCCTGATGAGCCATTTCCAGAAGCTTTGGTGGGGACCCCATTTGCCATAACGCGGTAAACAAGGGCTCCATTGTTGTTATTCACGAATTTTGAACTTTCTGTTTTACCTGCAATTACAAAATTGCCATTATCATTTTGCAGAATAGCATGGCCCAAATCCTTACTTTGGCCTCCAAAGGCGCTTGAAAAGTGAATGCTTCCATCGGATCCTAAATTAACAAATGAAACTTCTTTGGAATTCTGACCCTCGTAGGTCCCAGTTATAACGTATTCTCCACTTTGCGTGGTATGGACATCCATGCCTTTGTCTACACCATTGTTGTTGTTTACAAGCTGATCCCATTTTTTATTGCCATTGTTATCAAATTTAGCCGCATAAAGGTCTTTAGTACCGGTTCCACCATTGCTTGAACCGACTTGACTAAAACCGGTTAGGATCAAGTTATTTTGGTGATCAGCTGTTATTCCGAATGGCTTGTCTGTATTATTTCCTCCTAATAATCTTCCCCATTCAAAATTACCGTTAGCTGAAAATTGGGTTAAATAAATTCCCCCATTATTAGTAGCGTCAGTATAACTCACTACACTTACCGAATTAGGGCTTGAACTTGTGATGGCTTTAGGATTATCATCTGTATTCGGATCCCCGAAAAGTTTGCGCCATTCAATAGAAAAGTTGTTCAAACTAAAACGGATCAAAACCCCATCCGAGTTATTGACAAAGCTTGTTGTTCTGCCAGCCAATATATAATTATCGTTTTTTAGCTTCACCAAATCGCTTGCGGATTCATCAGACGGGCCGCCAATAAGCCTTTCCCATTGAACGGAAGCGTTGTTTCCACCGTCTTTAATTTTGATTAAGTAAATGTCATTATTGCCAAAGGAATTTACCTTGGACCTGCCTGCAATGATGTATTCATTAGATACGGAGGTTTCAGCAATTGCACTGGCTTCTTCTAAGCCGTTCGGGCTTCCGATCATTTGCTGCCACTGCACGTTGTAATTCTTATCCAATTTTACCACGTATGCATTCTTTGAACCGCTTCCGAAGGAGCTGGTTCTACCTACATATATATAGCCATTGGTTGTTTCTATGACGTCATTCAACCATTCATCTCCTCCACCATCTAAGCCAGTGCAAGGGTCACAGTCTGAACTTGTATTTGAACTACCATTTACTTGTTGATTCGCAGTACTAACCACTTTTGATTCAAACCGAAAGTTTCTGTTATTATGGAGTTGAAGGTTGTTTAAATTTTGTTTGGTAACTACTTGTTTCTTAGAACCTTTACAACCAGTACATAAATTACCGTTGTTATCAACCATGCTTACAAGCATATCCCCGTTGCTGTTGTTGACGCTATGGGTTTTTCCAACCGTTAAAAACTTGCCGTTTGGCAGTGAAGTTATACCGAAAGCTTTGTCATTAGAAGAACTTCCTCCTAATTGATCCCATTTTAAATTGCCATTGGTGCCAATTTTAGCCAAGTAGGCATCTTTATTGTTGTTGGGCGTTGCAGAATAGCCTGATATTACATAGTTGTTATTGGAATTGGTGAGGGTAATTGATTCCGCATAGCTTTCGTTATCATATTTACGAATGGCCCTATCCCATTGTAAGTTGCCACTATTGTCCAGCTTCAAGGTGTAAGTAGACATTTTATCATTTCCGTTAATGGAGGCTTTTGAGTGACCAGTTATTACAATATCATCATTTTGATCTACAAGGATATCCGAAGGTTTATTAGATTCGGGATTGCCAATAGTTCTACTCCACTTCATTTGGCCATTGTTCTCTATTCGTGTCGCAAATATTTGCCCATTGGATTGGTTGGGATTTTGATCGTATTCTGTATAACCAGTGATGGCAAAATCTCCTCCGGACATTTGATCAGCTGCCACTCCCTTGTCTAGCTTACCCGGTGCACCATAAATATGATCCCAGTTTTTTACGATACCATTGCCATTGGTTTTAAGTTTGAAATTCAAACAATAAATACCCTTGCTATTTCCGCCCCATTTTTTAGAAGTACCTGTCATTAAGTAGTTGCCATTCTGGGTTTGAATAATGTCATTTGCTACATCTTCATCATCCCCCCCTACGGTTCTTTGCCATTGCACCTGGCCCTGCTTATTTAAGTTAACAATGTAAGCCTGTACACCGTAGTTGTTCTTTTTAGTCTTTCCTACTGCGATGTATTCATCATTGCTGTTTTGAAGAATCGCTTTTCCGGCAGCCGTTTGTTGCCCATTGCCTACCTGGGTAGCCCATAAGACATTAAACTTTCCATTGTGCTTTTGTTTAAATTTAGCTACGTAAAGTTGGCCGTTATTGTTAAAGGAGTTGGTTTTACCTATTACTGCATAATTACCATCGTTGGTTTTAATAACAGATTCTCCAAACTCCAGGTTGTTTTTTTGACCCAAGCCTTTACAGGGATTTGAATTGGTCGAGCCACATTTCTTTAAGGATGAAAATCTTTTGGGCCGGGGATTTGTCGATGTGCTGTGGGTGAAATTAACTTGATCCAAGTTAAAATCTAACTCTTGAATGGTTGGATTAAATATCGAAGAAGTGGAGTGTTTATTTAAACCTTTGTTCCAAACTGCGTGGTTGCTCCAACTTCCGGTCTTAAAAGTAGAAAGGTTTTCAGTTTGATTTTGAGAAGGACCCCCTGTACTTACTTCCCATTTGAACATACCTGTAACCATTAGCACTACTATTAAAATTCCAATAATAGATGTGGTGCCAATTAAGATTAAAATATTCTTTTGGCTTAGCTTTTGTTTTTGTTGTTGCTTCATTTCCATTTTCATATTCCTTTAATTTAGTGTTACTAACCGATTACAATTTTCTAACGCGCTCGTTTAAGTAGTGATAAATTTTAGTTTTGAATTAAAATTGAAAATCAATCTACTTATTGTGTATTGAAAAAAATTAAATTGGTGTATTCAGCGTCTTTTTTTGCCAGTTAAGTAAGTTCGAAACCAAAGGGTTACAACCTTTTAGTTATTTAGATCCTTGTAAATCATGTGTTAAAAATTGATGCTTTGTAGCAGATCAAAGGGTTAAGGATTTAAGCATGATTTCTGAAGGACCTACTTATAGACGGCAATCAAGAATCTGAAAGTAGTGTTTTTCTAAGGGAAGGTTTTTCATATACTTTCCATTTTTATTTATTCCTTGTGCGAAGGTGAAAATAAATTTATAAATGACCAAATATTAAAGGGTCAAATTTATTGATTAAAGCAAAATTGATGAATGGCAGGGGCTCTAAATAAAAACTTTAGGCTGATTTTACCATTTAAACAAGCAAGTAACTTACATAATATGAAGCGTAAACCAATTATCATATTCTTATCTGAAAGTAAAATGACGAATAACCGACATGCTCATTTCTCTTTTTAAGTTAAATTGCTTTTTAAAATGTTACCATGAAATATCTGTTAATGACGATGTTGATGGCTTTTGGGTCTATGTTTGTAAAGGCTGGCGTTTGGCCTCAGGAAAAAGGAAATGGTTACATGGCGCTATCATTTACTTATTTGCGCTACCACGAAGTCATCAATGGTTCATTGTTCGATAAAGATGGGTTCGATAAGCTTAAGCTTCATCGAACCGTCAATGATCATACCTTGAATGGTTACTTTGAATATGGGATTACCAACCGGCTAACAGCCATTGGCAATGTTCCCTTTAAATTGTTGGGAACCAGCGAGGAACTTCAAAAAACTGAGCCGGATCTTGCTCCTACTGATACCATTGCTGCTGGCTCATTCAATACTTTAGGTAATATTGATGTTGGTGCCAAGTATTTGATCCATCAAGGTAGCTTTTTGTGGTCTATAGAATTGATGGTCGGGTTGAAAACCGCATCTTACCGCCATTCCGCAGGGCTTCGATCTGGTTATGATGCTTGGTATTTAACACCTAAAATTCAATTCGGCAAAAGTTGGGGCAAAACTTACTTTTCTTCATCGCTGAGTTACCGTTATAAAACCAATGGATATGCCGATGACTTGGTTATTGATAATGAAATTGGTTACCAATGGGTAAGGCCATCTGGATCTCCCACTTGGTTTATTTTTACCATGGGTGGTGAACTACCCTTAACAGAGGGGACTTTTGATGACCGAAACAGTTTGCAAACCGGGCTTTACAGGGATGAGGAAGGATTTGTTGACCCGGGTATCAAAATCAATCACTACCTGAGTGAACACTGGGCTGTGAACGTATCATCCATTGGTGCTATTTGGGCCCGGCATGGTGGCAATGAATTGACCTATACAGGAGGGGTGAGTTACGAGTGGTGACGTTAAATCTAAGTGGAAGCAATTATTTTAATAAGAACCATTGGCATTGGGCCATTCAAAATGAGTGCAGAGGCCAGTGCATCTTGTAACAATTTTTCATAAAGGCTTTTCTTTCTTCATGTTCAACTAAGTACCACACCCATGAGCCCAATCTTTTAGCTTTTCTATATTTAAGTTATATCCACTTTATAACGATCGCATCCTACCAGTGCTCATATCCAAACCTTTGTTCCTTCGGAACAGTTAGCACAAATGTCGATTTCCTTCCTTGATTTGAGGATGGCACCTCTGAAACGCTGGTAAGCTTCACCCTGCCATAATTCTTCAAAACTTTCTTCCTTCAGATCTCCCATTACATGAGAGGCATCTTTATCAAAACAGCATGGTACAACCTGCCCGTCCCAGGTAAATACGCAAGAATGCCATAAGCGCCAGCAGTGATTCAGCAATTTATTCTTGAGCTGAAAAGTACCGTCATTTTGCTTTTTGTACCGTGAATATTGCTCTTTATTTGGAATTAAAGGGTTGCCGTTTTTATATTCATAAACCTGAGCCGATTTGAATTTGACCTCATCGATCCCGATTTCTCTGCCAAGTTTTTTTACTTCTTCCGTTTGGTGTTCATTGGGGTGTACAACCAGGAATTGAAAAATGGTATAGGGTTTAGAAGAGCCCAATTCCTTTTTCCATTTTTCAATGTTGCGGGCGCCTTCTAATACCTTTTCAAGTTTACCGCCCCTTCGATAGGATTCATAGGTCTCCTGCGTGGTGCCATCAATCGAAATGATCATCCTTGAAAGCCCGCTTTCAACGGTTCTGCGTGCATTAAGGTCGTGCAAGTAATGGGCGTTGGTAGAAGTGGACGTATAGATATTTTGGCTTTCCGCATATTCTACAAAATTGAATAAATCCTTGTTGAGGTAGGGTTCTCCTTGAAAGTAGAGTGTTAAATAGAAAGTCTTATCCTTGACCTGATTCACGATGCTTTTAAAAGTTTCAGGTTCAAGCATGCCGGTAGGTCTGGAAAAATCCCGTAAACCGCTCGGACATTCCGGGCAGCGAAGATTACAGCTTGTAGTCGGCTCCACGGATATACTAATGGGGTAACCGGTATGAACTGGCTTCTTGGTAATTCGCGACCAATAATAACTGCTCAATACCTTCCATATGTTGTAGAGGCGCTTAGTGTTAAGCCTTGTTAGGAAATTGGAAAAGTCTTTTATTTGAGGTTTGATGCCATTTTTCATGTTTAAAAAGTTTGCTATAACAAATTTATGGCGACACAATGGCCAATTTTTGTTACCGGGCAATTTACAATAACTTTAAATTATGTCATTAATGAGGGAATTCAAATAATCAAATATCAACACTGATAATCAAATATCAACACTGATTTACGACCAAATGCGCTAAATTCACTTCCGTCTTTATTAATGGCATACGTTCCAAGATTGGTCTTGGCGATCCTGGTATTGATCATTGGGCTATTGCTGATCCAATGGGTCATTAACCTCACTGGTAAATCGTATGAAAAATGCGAGGCAGATTCCACTCTAATCCCTTTTCTTAAGTTGATGCTTAAAGCCATCTTGACCATCATGTTACAGATTAGCGTGGCCTCTATGGTTGGTATTAAAACAATTTCTTTTATAGCGGTCGTTGGTGCAACGGCTTTAGCTGTTGTTTTTGCTTTACAGGGGAGCTTTGTCAATTTTGCCGGAGGCGTGCTTATCTTGCTTTTAAAGCCCTTTAAAGTAGGTGAATATATTGCTGCACAAGGCATTCCCGCCCAGCATATTAGGTATTTTACACCATTATTGATACGCCCTAAAACCAAAAAATTGTCATTCCCAATGGAGGTATCGCGAATAACTCAATCATTAACTACTCAGCCGAAGATACTCAAAGGCTGGATTTTGCCATTGGTATTGACTAATGGGACGATATTAATCAAGGCAAATCCGTATTAAAAGGATTTTTTGAAAATGAAGAAGGCGTCAAGTGAGAACCTTAACTACAATATTAGGATTATGGTTTGGCAGATTATTCCCTAAATCCTAAAGTAAGAGGTTCCACTAGTACGGATGTCCTTTGGCCCTAATACTTTGACGTCCATTAGAATGTTAAAAAATCGTTTGAGCAAATCTTACCCACCATACCCTTTTCTCAGCAGGAGGCCATCAGTATTCTACTTTTTCCTAATGTGAGCCTATAGAAAAATTTTTATAGTTAATTGATCTTTTGCTTACATCAATGGTATTGGTTACTGGGGTTTCAAGAAAACTTTTAGTAGAACATAGAACATTAAAAAATAGGCAACACTTTAGCCATTTTTTAAAGCTTTATTATTACCTTTAGTCATTTACTTAATGCAACTTTACATTTATTAAAATCATCAGTTATATAAGCTAACGAATAGTTATTTGAAAAAACTTTTCTACAGCATCCAAACTGTTATTTAATATTTTGTTGTCATCAAATGTTGAGTAAAACCCTGCTTATGCATTATCTAAAATCGCTTTTGTTGATCAGTGTGGTTTTTCTGTGTACCGGCTGCCCGGAAAAAGAAATCACCGAACAACCCCTGACGGAGTACAAGCCTATTTTAATGGACCGGGATGAAATGGATCGGCAACTTCATGTTGAGGAGCCTCAACCTATTGAAACCGTAGGGAAAATCTATCAAAAAGGGAATTACCTGTTCATCAGCGAACGGTTTGAAGGGATCCATGTCATTAACAATGACAATCCATCCAATCCCGAAAAAATGGGCTTTATCCGGATCCCTGGCAGCCTTGATATGGCCGTTAAAGGCAGTACGTTGTATGCTGACAATGCCACCGACCTTATAGCTATTGATGTATCTAACCCAGAGAATATTGATGTTAAAAAGCGGATTTCCGAGGTTTTTCCAGAATTCAACCCTCCAGACGATGGTAGGATCCCCGAAAAATACCAAAAGCAAAACCGGCCGGAAGGAACGGTACTTGTCAAATGGGAAAAAGATTAAGCGTATGTGCAAGATCAAAATGTATAGAACTTTCAACCTGGTGCTCATGACAGGGCTATTGGCCTTTTTATGGACTGGTTGTGATCATAGTGATCGGACAACGCCTTTGGGAGTTAATGGCGGTTCATCTACCGGTGAGGGTGGTTCTTTAGCCAGGTTTGCCATTGCCAATGATTACCTGTATGCCGTCAATCCTGATGAGCTTAAGTTGTTCAATGTAAAAAATGCTGAAAATCCGGTCGAAAAACAACAAGTATCGCTCGGTGATAACATGGAAACCATCTTTCCAATGGGAGATATTTTGTTTATGGGCGCTCGAGATGGTATGTACATTTACGACATTGAAGACCCGGCCAACCCGCAAAAACTTTCTTTTACCTCCCATATTTTAAGTTGTGATCCTGTAGTGGCCGATTCGAATTATGCCTACGTTACCCTCAACTCAGGTAGGCAAAATTGTGCAAGGGGCTCCAACCGTTTGGAAATATACGATATAAGCAACCTGCGCAATCCTGAGCGAGCGAAAACCCAATCCATGAAATCCCCGGAAGGATTGGGAGTTGATGGTAATCAATTGTTTGTATGCGATGATGGCCTTAAAGTTTATCATATCGACTTTAACCCAAATCGCCCTCCGGAACTTAACTTGAAGTACAGACGTCAAATCAATTGTAAAGATGTGATTGCCGACAATGGCATTTTAAAAGTGATTGGGAAGGGTGGCCTAAGGCAATACCAGTACGGGGCTTCAGCGAGTGCTTTTCAAAAGCTTAGTCAAATTCAATAATGTCGCTTAAAATGCTTATTATGCCAAAAAGCTTATCAATATTTTTTTTGGGGATTTTTTTCAGCTTAGCAAGCTTTTTCCCAACCATGGCCCAGCAAGAAGCCGAGTTTCCTTATAAGGCAGAAACATCCATATCGGTGACGCCTCAATATCTGTTAAGCAGTGGGATGAAATTGGGATTAACTTTTCCGGTCGTTAATAAAATTAATACCATTTCGGTGAATACTGTCTATTATCTGGGAACTACGGAATCGGAGAACTTGCCTGATGACGAGAACCCACCTCGAAATGTAGCGTTTGAAGGTTATGGCGTAGATCTGATGCACAAGGTTTTTTATCACCATGCCAACACTTCTGCGGATTTGCAAACGGGTTTCTATTTTGGTCATGGCCCGCGCTACCGCCATTTTGATATTACCTTCAGAGCTTTGGACTGGATTTCTTTCCAAGAAGCTGGCTATACCTTTTATGAATTTGGCTTGGCCGACCAAAAGAAGACCATCGACCAGTACAATTATGTGTTTGTTAATGGGGTTGAATTTAAACCTAAAGAACTTCTCATGGTTGATTTTTACTTTGGCGTGGCCATGAAATATTCTAAAACCTCGACCACTCACTCGAATGCGCCTTCCTATAATGAAAATATATGGTCTTTTGGTTACAATGGCCCTACCTTTGTTACCGGAATGAAGCTCGGAGTTATCCTCCCATAAGGGATGTTTTCTGTAATATTATAGGTCAAGTTTTAAGGGCTGGTGTATCTAAAGGTCAACGGGCATTTGCTGGGTCTGTTTTAAATTAATGCTGAACTACATTGTTGTTATCAACTTATATCAAAGCTCGGATAAATTGAGACCCTTTCAAATTAAATGCAAGCCCAAAATAGTATTATAACTGGTTTTGGAGCGGATTTACCAGAGGCTTTATCAGCTGGCGATTCTGCTTTTGCCCTCCCGCATCTCAAAGAAGTTTTTAAACAGCGGATGGCTTTTCTTTGGTTCTGTTTGCCATGCAAAAGAAATGAACATAGCACCAGTATGGCTTAATTCCTATGGGCAGGATTTATTGAGCCCGCATAGACGGTTCAATACCCAAAAATCCCTGATTTTTATCCGCAGCTTAACATTTCAATACTTGGCTTATAGGACAAGTTGGTTTACGAAAGGGTCAGGAGTTTTGAATTTTAACGTTTGTTAATAAGGAGGCTCAATAGGTAGGGTTTGCCCAAATTTAATTGCTTCAATTCCCACCTAAAGGCAAAAGCAAACATCATAAAATGGGAGGCTTGGGCACTTCGATAGGTTAGAACAACTTCAGGTTTTCCCTATTTTATAAGCTTCTATTTCGCTTTTGTATTGGTCCAGGGCTTCCACGGCTTTTTCCCAATCCTTCTCAGCATTGGCGAGTTCTTCCTTTTTTCCATTATAGCTTTTATAGAAAGAAGGATCATTAACATCAATTTTGTATTGACTGGGATTTTGAAGTTGATCCTCCATGGTGGTTAGCTCTTTCTCTATAGATTCAATGCTACGTTCAAGCTTTTTTACATGATTTTCTTGTTTACGTATAACCTTTTCAAGGTTTTTCTTTTCCTCAAATTGGGCCTTTTGCTGTTGCTTGCTAATTGCTTGTTCTTGTTGGGCAGGTTGGTCCGTGGTTGTTTTTTCCTGCTCGAGTTGGCGGAAATCCTTTAATTGCCGATTATGCAGGTAGGTGTTAATATCACCGGGATAGATTTGAATGCCGTATTCATTAAATTCAAATACCTTGTTGGTGAGGCCCTGCATAAAATGGCGATCGTGCGATACGATGATCATGGTGCCTTTAAATTGAAGCAGGGCATTTTTAAGCACTTCCTTAGATACCATGTCCAGGTGGTTGGTGGGTTCGTCCAGGATCAGGAAATTGATAGGCTCGAGCAGCATTTTGGCAAGTGCAAGCCTGGCTTTTTCCCCACCTGACAATACCTTAACTTTTTTGAACACATCATTCCCTGAAAACAAAAAAGCTCCCAAAATGCCACGGACTTTGGGCCGCATTTCATTACTGGCTGCACTTTCCATTTCTTCGAGAATGGTTAATTCTTGTTGCAGATTTTTGTGCTCATGTTGGTCAAAGAAACCAAGGTCCAAATTGTGGCCAAAATTCAAGGTGCCGTCATAGTCCATGTTGCCGGAAATGATGCGCGAGAGCGTGGATTTCCCCATGCCATTTTTGCCTACGAATGCTACGCGGTCGCCCCTTACAATTTCAAAATTCAAGCCCTCGATCACTTGGTTTTCATCGAAGTTTTTTGAAACATCTGTGCCTGCTACCACGACTTGGCCTTCTCGCCTGCTTTTAGGGAAAGTTATGTTAATAGAGGAATGGTCATCTTGATCAACTTCCACCCGCTCAATTTTTTCCAGCTTTTTCATGAGCGATTTGGCAAAGCTTGCTTTGTTGGGCTTGCCCCTAAAGCGTTCAATGTTGCGCTCCATCCGAGCTATCTCTTCATCCTGTTGTTCTTTGGCGGCTCGCTGTTGCTCCCGACTTTCCTCCCTTAGTTCAAGGAATTTTGAAAAATTGGCCTTGTAATCGTCCACCCTTCCTTTTACCAGTTCAAAAGTCCGATTGGTGATGTTGTCCAAAAAAGTGCGGTCGTGAGAAACAAGGACCAAGGCGCCCGTTAAATCTTTAAGGAAGGATTCCAGCCACGTAATGGATTCAATGTCCAAATGGTTGGTAGGCTCATCCAATAAAAGTAAGTCGGGATTCTTGAGTAATAATTTGGCCAATTCTACCCGCATTTTCCAGCCCCCACTCAACTCCTGCAAGGGTCTTGAAAAATCTGAGGGCAAGAAACCCAGGCCTTTCAGGATTCTCTCCACCTGACCGTCTGCATCATAGCCTCCTTTGAGCCTGAATGCCTCTTGTTGATCATACAACCTTTGGATCAGTTGCTGGTAATTATCCGATTGGTAGTCCGTTCTTTCCTGTACTTCCTTCTCTAATTGTTCAAGCTCCTTTTCGAGTTCGGTAACTTCAACCAAGGCTTTTCTGGTTTCCTGGAAGATCGTTTCAGTGGATGTGACCTCCAGTTCTTGGGGCAAATACCCGATTTTAAAATTTTTAGGATGATTGATGGAACCTTCATCATAGGGTTGAAGGCCAGTTAATATTCTGAGCAGGGTCGTTTTACCGGCCCCGTTCTTTCCTATTAAGCCAATCCGGTCTCCTTTATTGATCAGAAAATTAACATCCTTAAAGATGGGTTTGCCATCGAACTGAAGTAAGAGATCAGCAACATCTATCATAACGCTACATTCCTTTGCTTAACATTGCAAAGGTAAGGCAATGATCAGGTTAAGTTATTCAGTGTCGTCACTACTTTTCTTTTTTTCCCTTTCTGCTTTGAATTCATCAACTGCTTTGTTAAAGGAATTTTTGATGGCACTCGATGCATCCTCAATTCCTTTTTTGAATTCCTGCCAGGCAACACCCGTAGCATCATTGACCTCATCCATCCTCGACTGAAGGTTTTCCTTCTTCTGTTTTAAATTTTTAAGTTTTTCTTGGCGCCATTCTTTGCTAAAAGCATTGCTGTCCTTAACCATCTCCTCATATTCGGTGATCTTTTCAGAAAGCTGGTTCAAACGTTCTTGCATCACCTGCTTATAGCTCATGCTATTTTCTTCAATGGAATTCGTTACTTCCTCAAACTTTTTCTTAGCCTCTTCAAAGTTCTTCTCAGTTGAATTTTTCAGCTGATCATAAGCTTCCTGAACTTGTTCTTGTTTGTTTTTAATGTTCTCTAACTGTGCTGAAGCTTTAGATTCTGCTTGCGATTTGGCATCCAGGGCTTTGGCTTCAATTTCATAGAATTTGGCGAACAGCTCTTTGGTTTTCGCCTCGGCTTTTTCGAGGTATTCCTTTTTGTTGTTTTTTTCTTCTACCATAGTTACAATAAATTTAATGTTGGATTATACAGCAATTTTTAACGATAATTCATTTCATATTGTTGCAAAAAAGAAAAAATGTTTAAGTTTTTAATTCATACTACACTGAGCAAATTTCTTTCTTTCCTACTCTTGTTTGGTGGCATTGCATGCACTGAAAAAGAAGATAATGCGCAATCGCTCGATAATCCTGCCATAGAGCGGGGCATTAAGGTGCGGGTCACGGAAATTGATACGACCGCTAACGATCACTTGATCTTAGAACCGGTTGCAGATGCAGAAGTGGGGCTGTTTGTTGATACTTTGGACTTAAAGCGTGATGATGATGCCCTCACCAGGGCCGATGTGGATTCAACCGGTTTCGTTAAGTTTAAATCCCTGGAAAGGGAAGTTTATTATTTGAGGATCGAAGCGCCCGGTAAGTTGGTGCAAACCCGGGAAGTAAAAACGGCGCCCAAACAGGTTAAAAACATCGATGTCAAGTATCCACGTTCACAATGAACTTTTGCGTGGCAGCAATAACGCTTTGGGCTTGATCCTCCTGGGGAAAATGCCCCGCTTGCTCAAGTTCAACCACTTCCGGGTTCATTAATTTGAGCCGCCATTGCCGAAGGAAATGCTTGCCAAAAGCTGGATCATGTAATCCCCAAACCAGCATGGTGGGTAAACGGGCAATTGTTCCTAATTGGTCGTGCAATGATTGCAAGAGATCCGTAGCTTGCCTTATTTCCCGGGCGAATGTCCAAATGCCTTGGCGCTCCTTTTCATGGTGATGCGGCTTTAAATAATGCTGGTGGATTGGCTCGGTGAATTGTTTTTTTTGATGAATGGCAAGCTTCAAAAGCACATTCGAGAAAAAATGATGCTTTTGGATCAAATATTGACCGATGGGCCCTCCTATGATCGTGCTGTAAAGCCAGAAATGAGGGAGATGGCCTACCGGCCATGCCCAGCTGTTCATGATGATGAGGCTTTTTACGTTGGCTGGATGGTTAATGGCATAACGTAGGGCGATTGGGCCGCCCCAATCATTGACCATCAAATGAAAAGGGGGCAACTCAAGGGATTGGACGAAGGCTGTAAAATTCGCTGCTTGCTCTTCAACGCGGTAAGACCAATTATTGGGTTTATCGGATAGGCCAAAGCCGATATGATCGAGGGCAATGCACCGAAACTTGGATTGCAGGCCTTGGATCACCTTGCGGAAGGAAAAGGACCAATCCGGGTTGCCGTGAACCATTACCACTGGCTCGCCTGATCCTTCATCTATATAATGCATTTGACCTGCCTCCAAAGGCATGTAATGGCTGGTAAAAGGGTATAATTCCTGGTCTGCTTCAAAATCCATGGAAAACGAGCATTAAGTCAACCAATTTAAAAGCTAAGGACTGAAGATAAATGGCCTTGCCATCTTGGTTAAAACTTTTTTCATTGGAATCCAAGTGCGTCAAGGTTGGTATGGGCCGATCTCGCTTTCAGGCCTTCGCTGACTGAGCGTTTACGAATGTTGGCAGCAATAGCCGGAAGTATTTTAGGTTTTTTTACATCGGTCGCCATCAATGGTGCGCCCTTTGCACCTTAACGCTTCGGATTTTCCTTGTTGTACAGGTCGTAAAAGTTTTGCTGGGCGCACGGTTCGTGGTTGTGTTGCCAGCAATATTGCTTCTCACTGGTTGGCGTTCGTTTGCAGCGCTTTCCTGGATCGAATTGGCCCTTGAACCGCTTAGCTTCTGACTTTTGCTGATCATTGGAGGATGGTATCTAAACTTTGGCATCAAAATCCGATTGATGACCGTTGGCTTGCCTTTCCAGCCGTTTTTCTACCCGATCAGGCAAACGGTGGAAGAAGTTAATGCCTGTCCGTTCCTTCACCTGATCGATGGCAACAGCATATTGGGTCAAATCCTTTTTGCCCTTCCTATCGAGTAATAAAAAGGCAATGCCTTTGTGGTTTCTGGGCATTCGTAATCAAGATGGTGGTAAAATTGGGTTAGTTTAGGATTGGGCTGGTAGCCCATGAACAATGAATAAACTTCCAGGCACTAACAGGTAAGTGTTGAGCGGCTTTGCTGATGATCTTTAAAATTTTGCTAAAATAAAAAGAAATTGATCGCAAGGCCTTTGCTTAACACGAATCGTTCTTCGTTAAGCTATTTAAGGTTGTTCAACCTCAAATCTGCTCCAAGCAAGGAGGGCTTTTCGGGGTAGAAAACCTGAAAGCGCTGGTGTTGGAAAACAACAAGTTAAGCTTGTTTCTCCTGGATTTCTATTACTATTTGCCAATTGTTTACCTGTTTGGTATGTTATTGTCCCATGGTTGAATTATACAAATATTTTAGCTTTTATGAAATCAAAGGCCTGATTTCCTTTCAGCTTGCTATATTTGCCCATCTATGAAAAAGCGCGATCAAAAATGTATAGGCCAACTGGAGAACTTGCTAACCTTAGTCACTAAGGAAACGGTCAGGCAATACCAGATTATCATCAAAGCAGATGCTGATGAACAACCTGCACCTGTTTACCTGGAAGCGCTCCTGGCAAATATTTTCCTTTTTGATTACATCACCAACGCTTTTCAGGTCTCGGAAGAATTCAGGCAAGCTTTCCTGGAAAGTCAGTTCAATCCGATCGAACAAAAATACCGCTACTTAATTCAGACTGCGGATTCGCTCAAAACAATTGAAAACCGGTTCAATAAGTACGCGGAAATCCCCATGCATTATGAGGAAAATTGGTTTGACCAATTTGTAAACAATTTGGACCAAAACCTGAATGGAAGTCAAGCAAAAAGGGGTGTGGCTGATGATTACGAAGGTATTTTTATCCCGGATCCGACCCGACTCAAACACATGCATGAACAACAGGAGCATCTTTTCGAAATCCTGCAGACTGCTTTACCCTTGGTAGTTAATAAGGGCTTAAAGGCTGAAAAATCATGGAACAAAGCCGCGCCGGCAGCGCAACAAGTGGAAGTGCCCCGAAACGCTCTAATTTCGATTTTTACCCGGCTTTTTGGAAATGATTAGGAGTATCGATGCTTTAAACAAAATCTCGAGCACGGCAATTACTCATACTCAATTTACCGTTTTTATGTTTTTTTATGGCCTGGCATCTTTACCGCAAATTCCCCAATCTTGACAGATGAATCGGCCCGGATTTTTAGGACTTTTAACCGGCCTCTGATTTAGGACAAGTATTGAATAAAATTAAGTTTGCTTTTACCTTTTATCAGTAAAATCATTTCAAGCTACTTTTCCATAACAATACTCGTTAGCTTTTAGATAACCTAAGGCTTCCTTCGGATCCTCTTCATTCAAACGCCACAAATATGATCTTAGGTTACCATCAAGTTCTAATCCATCACTTGCGGATGGGGACTTTATATTTGACGCTTCGCCACAATCGTTCAACAAAGATATTATCAACAGCCCGGCCTTTCCCATGTATCGAAAGCTTAATAAAATGAGCGAACAGTCGGAGATTTTAAGGTTTTGGTACACCCCCTTTGGAGCATTTCCATGTTGGATTTTTTCGGGCTCCTAAACAACGGGTTTTAGACCCGTTGCTACCTTAAAAAAGCGAT
>CAZLQF010000037.1:0-22826 GCA_964561545.1 uncultured Sphingobacteriales bacterium | reverse complement strand
ACAATAGCGTTATTAAAAATATTATAGGAGCTTTTAAACTTTAATTAGCTTTTGATACACCCCGCTTTTTCCCTGTCGCAGATCAAGGAAGTTTTTAAACAACTTCATTTTTTAAACTTTATTGAGTTTTTTCGAAATGAAGGGCCATTGTGGGTTTACCCCTTGAAACTTCTCTGATCTGCTAATCACAAGGCCATTGCCTCAAAACCTCAACTTGATTGACTACGAAAAATCATCAAGGCCACCGTTCCTATTTCTTGTGAAAGTTGCCGTTTCCGCCTTATTAGACGCCTTAATACCAAAAATGAACCCCTTCTTTTTATGCGAAGCTTAATATTTCAATATTTAGTTTATAGGAAAAGTTCATTTACGCCCGGGCCAAGAGCTATGAAATTCTATCAATAATTAGCTTGTGGTGGCTGCAAAATGCCTTATTTTTTAGGCTTTTAATCCTTAATAGTAGCGAGCTTAACCCTTGTAACGCTTTCGAAGGTTTGGTTTAAAATTCCAATAACTGAAAAAAGATGAATACCATTACGCTTTAATAGGTATTCCATTTCAAATCAGCTATGAAGATAGGATCCTTGTTGTAAGCTATTATTGGTTAAAAAAGCTCTATACCAATACCCTGAATTTTTTACGAGCCGCTTCTGGGTGGCGTAGTCCACGTATACCAAACCAAACCTGGGATCATATCCTTCGCGCCATTCCAGGTTATCTGTCAATGACCATATAAAATAGCCTTTGACGGGAATTCCCTTTTGTTGAGCTTGGTAAATTTGTTGGACGTTTTCCCTGATAAACATTTGTCTTTGTTGGTCGTCAAGTTCCTTTTTATCAGGTGCTTCGTTCATAGCAAGGCCATTTTCAGTGACAATCATGTTAGGGATGCCTTCATATTGATTAAATTGTTGAAGGGCTTCAAATAAGGCGTTCGGGTATATTTCCCAGTTCATCGCAGATTGAAGGCTATCTTGAGGCTGAACAGGCCAGGCTTGAAGGTAGGGGATGAATGGATTGTATCTGATCACTGCTCTTGTGTAATTCTGAATGCCCAGGTAATCAAAATTACAGGCCAATTTTTCCTCATCGCCTGATTGGAAGTATTTGTAAATTTTCTTTAAAAAAGGAAGGGTATCAACGGGGTAGCCCAGCCCCAAAGCTGGCTCTACTGTTGAACGGTTAATAAGCGCATCTACCTTCCCGGCACTTCTTTGATGGTTAGGCTTATTTTGGTAAGGATGAATAGGTGTTGCGGCAACCGAAATGCCAGCTTCAGCGCGCGGTTGCATTGCTTTAATGGTACGGATGCCTTCAGCTTGTGCCAAAACTGCATGGTGAAAGGCGGGTAAAAAATTGTTGAACCATCTTTTACCAGGAGCATGGACGCCTAATAAATAACCGGCTCCTGTAAATACGGTTGGCTCATTCATGACCATCCAATGGTTGACCCGATCCCCAAAATGGTGAAGGCAAGTCTTAACATATTCGGAAAACCAATCAATTATTTTACGATTGGTCCAACCACCTTCCTGTTCCAAGGCAAAGGGCAGGTCCCAATGGTATAGGGTGATCCATGGCGTTATTTGTCGTTCTAAGCAAGCATCAATGAGGTTGTTGTAAAATTCAATGCCTTTATGGTTGACTTCACCTGTTCCTTGCGGTAAAATACGCGACCATGCCAATGAAAACCTGAAATTAGGAACGCCCATCCATTGAAGCAGGTCAAGGTCCTGTTCATATAGATGGTAGAAGTTACATGCTGTGTTACCAGTTTGCTGTCCTTTGATCTTTTTTCTTCGATTGGCAAAATCATCCCAAATGGACCACCCCTTCCCGTCTTCTTGAAACCCACCTTCTGTTTGGTAAGCAGATGATGCTACGCCCCAATGAAAGTCAGGACCAAAGTGGGAGTGATGTAAATTAAAAGATTGGATGACATTGTTATTTTAGGTTGACCAACACAAAGTTAGAAATGGCTAATCAATCGGGCACGTTTTGGACCATCAATACATCAGAAAAAATCTGTAATGTTCTTAGCATGGCTTTGTAGGTGTTGTATGGTCGCAGAATAATGAAATTCTATCAACAACCTGAGCTCTGAAATTTAACTTCTAAAAAGGGGTTCCTTTGGCGCGAGCTTCTTTAAGGGCATTGCCATACCACTCCAGCTCATCCAGGAATTTTTGGATGCGTTCATGATAAGCTTCGTCCAGAGGATTACCGTCTTCATCGTAAGATTTGGCAACGCGTGGAGAGGGAAAGATGGTGGAAATAGTTGCCATGCCCAATTCTCCTAAAACCGCTCTTAGATGAACTGCGGCTCTTACACCTCCAAACATACCGGCTGAATAACATGCAATTCCTGCGGGTTTAAAAAGGTATTCTTTTTGAAAATGATCCAAAAGATTTTTCAGCCCTGGCGGAAGGCTATGGTTGTATTCCCCGGTTACCACAGCGTAAGCATCGGCATTGTTTATGATCTGCGCCAAATGTTCAATATTGTTAGGGGCTTCTCCTGTTTCATATTCTTTGTACATCTTGTCCAAGAAGGGCAGGTCGTGTTCCTTGGCATCGATGAAGTCTACACGGTGCCCCCTTTCTTGAAATTTGTTTTTCACAAATTTAGCAACCCGGATGCCTTGCCGTTTTTGTCTTAAAGAGCCGTACAAAACTGCGATGTTCATACCTGTTTTTAGGGCAAATATAATGTAATTGGAAAAAGCTTCTTCTCGGTTGGTTGATGATCATAATGTCTTATAATTGTGATTTGTGTTGGTTTGCTAATGTTCAATTTATTGGATGCTCGCATGGGCTGATGCTGACAATTTTTAGAGGTCAACCAAACAATACCGTAGCCATGAATATGCTACTTTACCAAAGTTACAACTTAAGGAGCCAGTATTCGTAATTATAAAATTCTTGTGTTAAGCCAACTTCATCTTTGAAGATCCCGTAAATGGCGGAACCGCTGCCCGTCATTGAAGCATACAAAGCCCCTTGTTGGTAGAGCTTTTCCTTGATCACTTGAAGTTCAGGATGGCGGGTGAAGGCAAAGGTTTCGAAGTCATTGCAAAGCAACTCAGACCAATTCTGGATCGGATACTTGATGATCTCATGAATAGGATAATTGGGCTTTTGAGGTTTGATGTGCTTGTAAGCTTCGGGTGTAGGAATGGATGCTTGAGGGCAAACGATGGCCAAGTGATAACCTTTAAGCGATAAATCAACGGGTTCCATGACATTACCTGTACCTGATACAAGCATGGGCCTGTTGTCAATAAAAAATGGTGCATCACTGCCCAATTGGTCTGCATAACTTTTAAGTATGGTGCTGCCTAAATTGAGTTCAAACAGTTCATTCAAGAGCTTAAGCATGAAAGCTCCATCGGCAGAACCACCACCCAATCCACTGCCCATGGGGATTTTCTTATAAAGACAAGTTTGGATCGGTGGCAGGTCGTAGTCTTGCTTTACAAGCTGAAAGGCTTTCACTGCTAAATTCGCTTCTGTTTCACCGGCTATTGGCTTTCCCTCAAATTTGAAGGTTGTTTGATTTGCTTGAATGGTCTCCAAGCCATCGTGAAGTGGTATTGGGTAAAAGATGCTTTCCAGGTTATGGTAACCGTCTGCTCTTTTTTCAACAATGTTCAGCCCAAGATTGACCTTAGCATTGGGAAATAAGATCATGGAATGTTACTTCATTTTACTTCTTTTAACGAGGTAGGGTTGCAGCACTTGCCGAAAGCCTTCCTGTATATCGGCTTCTACATATTCTATTTGGAATTGTTGGCAACGCAACTTCAGCTTGTTCCTGTATTCATTGATTTCGGTGGTGTATTTTTCCTTAACTTCATTGGGAAAGAGCTTCACCTTTTCACCGGTTTCGAGGTCTACAAATTGGTAAGGACGGTTGCTGTAGGCAAACTCCAATTCCTTGGCCTTGTCAACAACGTGGAAGACAATGACCTCGTGCTTGTTATACTTAAGATGCTGAAGGGCTGAGAAAAGGTGCTCCTCATCCTGGTGATTGTCAAACATATCGCTGAATAAAATTATGAGGGAACGCTTGTGAATACTGTCAGCGATCATGTGAAGCGTTTCTGCAGTTGATGTGGTTTTGTTTTTAACCCCTCCCTTCAACAAGTTTTCCAGCTTATTGTAAAGTAAGCGAACATGGACATTCTTAGAACGAGGTTCCAGGAATTCCTCAATTTTATCAGAAAAAACTGATAAGCCTACTGCATCGCGTTGTTTTTGAAGCATCCGAATGATGGCTGCAGCCGAATAAATGGAAAAATTAAGCTTGTTGTAGCGGTCTTCAGGAAAGAACATGGAAGATGAATGGTCCATTAAGATTTGGCACCTTAGGTTGGTTTCCTCTTCATATCTTTTGGTATAAAGCCGCTCAGTCCTGGCATAAAGCTTCCAGTCTATGTGCCGTGTTGATTCTCCGGGATTGTATTGCTTATGTTCGGCAAATTCTACAGAAAAGCCGTGAAATGGACTTTTATGTAAGCCTGTAATAAACCCTTCCACAACTGCTTTAGCCAGCAGTTCAAGATTTTCGAACCGCTGTATTTCTTCGAGGTCTAATTGATCTACGTTAATGCCTGCCATTTTTTAGCACTTAGTATTTGGTATTCAGTACTTACTGTTGGGTGTTCAGTAAATTGCTTACCATTGAAGGAATGAGAAATTTCTAAGCTACTGCTACCCAAGAATACGAAGGTAAGGAAAACAAAGTTTGTGCCTTAACCTATTCTAATTTCTAACCCCAAGCTTCTAAGTTAGATCAAAAAAAAGCCGCCCTTCAAAAGAGAAGGCGGCTTTTTTGTTCAATATTTCTGCCACAAACGCTTAAATAACTTATTCTTGTTCAGCCATTTGGGCTTCAAGTTTTTTGGCCAAAGTAGCTTTCGGTGCTGCACCAACTTGTTTGTCAACTACTTCGCCATCCTTAAAAATTAACAAGGTGGGAATATTCCTGATCCCATGTTTTCCAGGTGTTTGCGGATTGTTGTCTACATTCATCTTGCCCACTACTGCTTTGCCTTCAAAATCATTGGCCAATTCTTCAATCATGGGTGCGATTTGTAAGCAAGGTCCACACCATTCAGCCCAAAAGTCTACCAATACGGGCTTATCAGAGTTCAATACCTGTTCTTCAAAATTTTGATCAGTTAATTCTGTAGGCATAATTTCTTATTTTTTTATTGTTTTAAGAATGTCTAATTATCTAACAAATTTAAAGGTAAAAAATTCGCAAATTTTAGCCCCTATCCGACAGTTGATATCATTCAAAGTATGTTCCAACTACTTACTTGAACCCTCAAAACCAAAATGCAGGTTTAGGCTACTTAACCTAAATGCTAAAGCATTGGGGATCATTACGCCCCAATCTGGGCGAAACTTCCAACCATAATTAGTTTTTATGGTAATTCCATTTACTTTTACCTGATTTAATGGCCATCTCCCAGTTATTTGCAATTCTGGTACAATAGTTTTATAAATCTTATTCCAGCCCATTCCTTTGATGGAAGCTTATCATTTTCTAAGAAAAATCAATTGACTGTTTGTTTATCAACCAAATAATTAATAATGGCATGCTTCTATTTAAATTACCTTAAGGCTCGTTAAAATCTTTAAACATGGATACCTTACCCTTTTAACACACCCGGAATTTTTTTCTTCTTTTTGATTGACCCTTACTTGCTTTAAACGGTCATTTTATTAGGCCCAACCCCAAATTATGAACCGTTTACTATTTCTGGGGTAAAATCCCTGACGTCATTGAGGGAATTGAGGGCTTCAAACAAATCTTCAGAGGGTTCTACTTGATAACTGTTAGAGGTCAAGTTAACTCTAAGGTTTTCGGTCAAGTCTACGATGTTAAGCTTTAAATGACAATTGCCTTTGTTTTGGTTCGCAATGGCTTCCAGTTTAGCGATCAATTCATCATTCACATCATTAAGCTCCAAGTCTACTGTAATGCCTTTGATTTGCTCCCTTAAATTGCCAAGGTACTGAATGTCATAAACCTTGATGGTGTATTCATCTTCTTTTTTATACTCCAATTCAACCTGTCCGGTGATGTAAACGGCATTGCCTTCCTCAATAATTTGGCGGTATTTCAGGTAATTTTCCGAGAAAAGTTTAAGATCGATGCTGTGGTCATAATCTTCCAAGGTAAAGATGCCAAATTTTCGGCCCCGTTTGTCCGTTTTTTCCATGACGCTGGTAATGATGCCGCCAATGGCAATTTGTTTGCCGAATTTGGCCTTTAAGCTCTCATGGTCGAAGGATTCGGAAAACTTGTCTATTTCTATTTTGTAATCGTCCAATGGATGCCCTGAAACGTAAAATCCGATCAGTTCCCTTTCCTGCTGAAGGGTTTCAATCAACGTCCATGGCTCGCATTGCGGAGCCTTCGGTGGTTCGGGTTGGAAGTCTTCCCTGTCTCCAAACAATGATTGGCTGGATTGCTGCTTGAGTTCCTTACATTTCTGGGCAAATCTTACAGCCTTTTCAATAAGGTTTGGGTCTTTTTCACTTTCCTTGTAAAAATATTGGGAACGGTAAAAATCGTCCAAATTGTCCAGAGCTCCCGCTTTGGCCAGACTTTCCAGCGCTTTTCGGTTAAGGGCTTTTAAGTTGGCCCTTTTGGTTAAATCAAAAATGTCCTTGAAAAACCCATTGGCGTTTCTTTCATCAACGATGGCTTTTATGGCACCTTCACCAACGCCCTTAATGGCGCCAAGCCCAAATCTGATCTCACCATTTTCGTTGACGTTAAAATGATAATTGCTTTCATTGACATCCGGTCCACATACCTTAATGCCCATGCGCTTGCATTCCTCAATAAAGAAAACGACTTTATCGATGTCGCTCATGTTATGCGTTAGCACGGCAGCCATAAATTGGGCGGGATAATTGGCTTTCAAAAACCCGGTTTGGTAAGCCACCATAGAGTAAGCTGTGGAGTGGGCCCTGTTAAAACCGTAGGAGGCAAACTTTTCCATGATGCCAAAGATCTCTTCCGCCTTTTGTTCATCTACATCCTTTTCCTTGGCACCTTCTATGAATTCCTGCTTCATTTTCTGCATCACTTCCATCTTCTTCTTGCCCATGGCTTTGCGCAGGATGTCTGCTTTACCAAGGGAAAAGCCTCCTATGATCTGAGCACACTGCATGATCTGCTCTTGGTATACCATGATGCCATAAGTAGGCTTCAAGATGTCTTCAAGCCATGGATGTGGGTAATCCACTTCTTCTTTGCCGTGTTTACGATTGATGAAAGTAGGGATGTAATCCATGGGGCCTGGCCGGTAGAGGGCGTTCATGGCAATGAGGTCCTTGATGGAGTTGGGCTTTAGTTGTTTGAGGTAGGAGCGCATCCCATCGGATTCAAACTGGAAAGTAGCAATGGTTTCGCCTCGCTGGAAGAGCTTAAAGGCATTTTCATCGTCAAGGGGTATTTTGTTGAGGTCAATTTCTACTCCGGTTGAAAGCTTAATATTTTGCACGGCATCCTTGGCTATGGTCAGGGTTTTAAGGCCCAGGAAATCCATTTTTAACATGCCAGCATCCTCAATGTAATTGCCGTCAAACTGCGTTACCAGCAAATCAGAATCTTTGGAAGTGCAGACCGGGATGTATTGACGAATGTCATCAGGGGCAATGATGATCCCTGCTGCGTGGAGTCCACGGTTTCTAATCGAACCTTCGATGGTGGCTGCCATCTTAAGCAGCTCACTTTCTTCTGTGCCTTCCTGTTCTTTTATTTGCTTCAGGTCGGGGTTGTCATCAAAAGCCTTTTCAAGCGTGACGCCCGGACCTTCCGGGATCATTTTGGCAAGCTTGTCGGTATCTTTAAGCGGGTATTCCAATACGCGGCCCACGTCCCGTACAGCACTCCGAGCCGCCATTTTACCATAGGTAATTATATGGGCTACTTGGTTTTTGCCATATTCTTCTACTACATAGTCGATCACTTCCTGACGGCCATAATCGTCAAAATCAATATCGATATCCGGCATGCTCACGCGCTCCGGGTTCAAAAACCGCTCAAACAAAAGGTCGTATTCAAGCGGATCCACATTGGTGATTCCAATGGCATAAGCTACAGCCGATCCGGCTGCTGAACCACGACCAGGGCCGACCCAAACATTTCTTTGCTTAGCGGCTTCAATGAAATCCTGAACGATCAGAAAGTAACCGGAAAAGCCCATGCTGGTGATGATGTTCAGCTCATGTTCTAACCGCTCGACTACGTCCTGCCTGAGTTCGCCATACCGTTCTTTGGCCTTTTCGTAAGTAAGGTGGCGCAGGTATTCATTCATGCTTTGGAATTCCTTCGGCAGCGTATAATTGGGAAGGAGGATGTCCCGCTTTAATTCAGGGGTTTCTATTTTTTCCACAACCTCCATCGTGTTTTCAATGGCCTCTGGAATGTCTTTAAATAGGTCGGCCATTTCTTCCTTGGTCTTAAAGTAGAATTGGTCATTTTCAAAGCCAAACCGGGGTTTGAACTTAGATCCTTTTTCTTCCATTCTTTTGAGGGTGGCCTTGACACGGGCATCATTACCATGCGATTGCTTGATATCCTCAGTGGTAGTGTTGATGATATTGCCGTCTTCTGTTACAAAACGGTACACCTGCTGGCCCTTGTCGCCCATGGGTGTGGTTTTGTCGTCACCAGTGTTGATGCATAGCAGGGTATCGTGTGCATTCCAATCTTCCTGGTCGATGTAGTGGGAATCGTTGGTAGCGATCATTTTAACGCCATATTTCCGTGCCATACGGATCAGGAAATCATTGACGCCTTGCTCGTTGATGGTATGCAGGCCGTGCCTTTGGACTTCGATGTAATAATCATCGCCAAAGATCTCCCACCATTCCAGGAAGACCTTTTCTGCTGCTTCTTCGCCTTGGGCAATGAACGTTTGGGGGATTTCTGCTGCGAGGCAGCAGGTGGTGGCAATGATTCCTTCACTGTATTTGCGAATGAGCGCTTTGTCGATTCTTGGCCACTTTTGGTAAAAGCCTTCCATGAAACCCAGCGAGCAGAGCATGGAAAGGTTTTGATAGCCTTTGGCATTCTTGGCCAGCATCAGCTGGTGGTAACGCTTGTCTTTATTTTGTTTATCAAATTTCTTTTTATGCCGGTCTTCCACCACATAAAACTCACATCCAATAAGGGGCTTAAGGCCGTGTTGTTGGGCTTGGTTGTAAAAGTCAAATACCCCGAACATGTTGCCATGGTCGGTAATGGCCACGGCCTCCTGGCCATCGTCTTTGGCCTTCTGCATCATTTTGGAAATTTCAGAGGCTCCGTCTAACAACGAATATTGAGTATGACAATGCAAATGCGCAAAATCTGGCATTGTAAATGGTTTTTGCTTAAGGATTTGAAAAAAATTAACGCTGTAAAGGTACGAAGGGTTGCAGATGTATAACAGGATAAGTTTTCAACAGATGTAGGTTGAATAGAACTTGGAGCTTAGAACCAAACACCAAGACAGGAGATTTGGTAGTCAGTATTTAGTACTAAGGCATTAGGCCCCTATTAATGCGTTCTATAGATTTGCGATCTTTCGGCAGCTAATAGCAAAGGTTGGAAGGGTGACGTTGCAGAAAATAGAAATAAGGAAATTTGGTCGGTTGTTATATTGAAATTCTTATACGGATTCGTTACAAATGGGCCTTTCGTTTGATTCACTTCAACTCTTTTGATCGGGGTAGGATAAGCCGGATGCCTCTATCATAACTAAAATAATTCCAAACCCAATCAAAAAATACGACCACCTTGTTACGGAATCCCACAAGCATTAAGAGATGAACGAGCATCCAAGCAAGCCAGGCCATAATGCCTCCCAAATGCATTTGAGGCAGGTCTGCAACTGCTCTGTTTCGGCCAACGGTAGCCATGGCTCCTTTATGGTAATATTCAAAATCCGTTTCAGGCCAACCTTTTCGCTTTGCTTCCAAATTCTTGGCAAGTGTTGTTCCTTGCTGAATAGCAACGGGTGCGAGCTGGGGATGCCCATCCGCATAATTGGGTGTTTCCATTAGTGCTACATCGCCAATGGCATAAATATTTTCATACCCTAAAACCTTGTTCTGTCGATTGACAAGCACGCGGTTTCCTTTGCCAAAAGCTTGGTCACTGAGCCCCTCAGTTTCCCGACCTTTTACACCTGCTGCCCAAATAAGGGTATACGCAGGCAAGCTTTGTTCTTCACCATTTTGTTTGAAGGTCACCTTTTCACTATCAAAATTTTGGACAAAAGTGTTTTTGTAGAGATCAACATCAAATTCCCTTATGTATTTCTCGGCCTTTTGAGAGGATTTTTGGGACATTCCTGGAAGCAAACGATCCATTCCCTCCATTAAAACGATGTTCATCTTACTTAGGTCCAATTCCGGATAATCCTTAGGCAAAACTTTGTTTTTTAGCTCTCCAAGGGCCCCGGCAAGTTCAACGCCAGTTGGGCCGCCTCCTACTATTACAAAGTTCATTAAAGCTTCCTGTTGTTTAGGATCGGGGGTGAGCAGCGATTTTTCGAAATTCCTAAGGATGAAGCTTCTAAGGTTCATTGCTTGGTTAACGGACTTGAGGCCCAGGCAATTTTTCTTAACCTCCTCGTTTCCAAAAAAATTGGCCCTTGATCCGTGGGCAAGCACCAAATAATCGTAATCGATGCGCCCGATATCTGTAACAATATTTTGCTCATAAGGCTTAACGCCCCGCATTTCCGTTACCCGGAAATGAAAATTCTCTTGATTGTTGAATATTTTCCGAATAGGATAAGCAATGGAAGAAGGCTCAAGCCCGGCTGTACCGACCTGATAAAGCAAGGGAATAAATGTGTGGTAATTGTTGCGATCGATCATGACTACTTGGTAATCGGAGTCTTTGAGGCCTTTTGCAATTTCAAGCCCGGCAAATCCACCTCCTACGATCACTACCCTTGGTCGGTTTTCTTCGGGAATATTGGCTTTCATAATCCGTATTTGTAATGTTTTATAATTTGAAAATCAGTAATTTGAAAGAATTTAGCCCTTCAAAGAAAGGTGCAAAATTCGGTGAATTTTCTCAATAAAAAAACTTAACAGTGTGTGGGTGGGCCAAAATTGCGTGGAAAAGGTTGGAAAATTTTGATAATTCGTTATAGGAACCAATTTTCTTAAAACATTGCCCTGTAAAATATACAAGCATTCGGGAAAAAGGTTTTAAAAATTAACCGTACATTTAAATCCAAGATATTAAGGCAATCCAGAAAATTTGAATTGGTATTAGGAGCATCAGGAAAAGCCAATTGCAAACCTTTAACGGTTTTTATTAGAAACTAAAAATATTTTTTCAGGTAAATTGACCCAAGGTTGCCTAAAAAATGCCATAAAATAGCCAAATTCCCTGAATTCCCGATCAATCTATAATTAGCTATTCCAATTTATTGCTTATGTTGTTACCATCCAACTATTGTATAGCTGCTTCCTCCCCGCCAACTTCATAGCCAAATAATTCATCACGGCTGAGGGTTTTGGTTTTGCCATATTGATTGATCATGCTTTCATCCAGTTTGTCAAGGTCGCTTATGATCATCATGTCGTAATTACTTTTCTTAATATGGTTTTGGAAGAATTGCTCCATGTCTTCTAAGGTCATGGATTGCACTTCGTTGTAAATGTAGCGGTCCATATCATGCTTAAAGCCTTTTTCCCTATCATTGAGGTAGCTGAAGAAGATCGAAGCTCCAGAGGTGCGGTTGGTTTCGATGTTTTTGAGGATGTTAGTCTTGGATGTTTTAAATTGTTTTTCAGCTTTAGGCATTTCGTTCAGTAATTCTTTGACGGCATTAGTGGCGTCTGTAAGTTTGTCTATTTGGGTCGCTACATAAGTTTGGTTCAGATGATGCTCGTTGGTGTCAGGGGTGGAATAGTTACCAGAAACAGAATATGCCAATCCCTTTGATTCACGGATCTCTTGAAACAAGATAGAGGATAAGCCCCTGCCGTAGTATTGGTTGTACATTTTGGCATAAGGGAACAATGTGGTATCCTGAACTTGCCCTCTGGAAGCCAGTAATACCATGGCCTGAACCATGTCGTAATCGGCCATGAAAACACTATCGCCTGTGGTGTTGCGCTTGCTGTATTCTCGCTTAGCGGGAATGGATTGAAGGTTTTCTGGTATTTCATGCTTGTTGGCCAAGAGGTTTTGGACGCTGTCAAATTCGTGGGTACCATGGTAAAGCATGTAATGATCATGCTTGTACAACGCTTGGATTTTATTAACCAGCATCTCTGGTTCAATAGTGCGAAGGGTTTCAGATGGGATTTTATTGGTGAAATTGGAATTAGGCCCGTAAATGCCATAATTAAAAAGGGCCCGCATGTTCCATTGTTTATTTTTCTTGCGGTTCTTTCGCTTCTCGATGATGTTGTTCACCATCTTCCGGTACGCGGCGGTATCTGCTTTGGCATTGGCTAAAATGTGTTCCAGGAGGTTAACCGTCTCATCCAGGTTTTCCTTCAGGCCTTCTACCTGTAGATAAGATCGCTCATCATTGGCGGATACGTTAAAATTGGAAGCTAGCTTGTAAAATTCCTGTTCAAGTTTTTCAGGTGTATATTGATCGGTACCGATTTTCTCCAGGTAATCGATCGCCAGGGAAAGTTTTTGATCATGCTTACTGCCGATGTCTGCGATATAGTATAGTTTGAACAAGTCATTTTCCTTGTTTTCAATGTAATTGAGCTTAATGTCGTTGCTAAGCTTACGAGTTTTGATCCGCTCATCGTAATCAATAAAAACTGGTTCGATGCGCTCGGTTTTCATGGTATCAATGCCCTTGTGAAATTCAGACTGAACCTTGCGGTTAATGTTGACGGAAGTAATTGGAGGCTTGGGCATTTCCACGGATGAAGTGTCCGCTCCATGGCGTTTGTAAACAAGAACGCGGTTTTGATTCAAGTTCGCTTTGGCGAAATTGACCACGTCTTGCTTGGTTATACCGGACAATTGTTCAATGTAATTAACCTGATCAACCCACGGTTGGTCTTTAATAAATGCATCCACAAAGGCAAAAGCTTTCCAATTGGAACTGCGCTGCTCAATGCGTTCTTTCTTCTTGTTACGGATCACGGCTTCCAGCATCCAATCCGGGAAATCACCTTTTTTAAGCTTCTTCACCTGGTCCATGAGCAAGTTCTTAACTTCTTGAAGCGATTGATCGGCTCTGGCCTGGCCGTAAAAACGCAGTTGACCATATTCGCGGTAAAAATTGGAATAACAACCGCCATTGAGGATTTTTTGCTTTTTCTCAAGGTTAAGATCAATAAGGCCAGCCTGCCCATTGTAAAGCAATTCATCGATCAGCGTAACCATCATTTGGGCGGTATCAGTAGCAGGAAAGCGGTAACCCACATATACGCGTTTGGCTTCTGGTCCTTGAACGGATTTAACAATGGTGCTGTCTAAGGGCTTGGCTTCACCATGTTCCCGGTCTTCTTGAAGATCGGGATTGGGCTCCATGTTGCTCCAATGTTTTTTGATCATTTTGAATGTTTCAGCCGGGTCCAAATCACCTGACATACAAATGGCCATATTATTGGGGGCATAGTATTCATTTTTAAAGGCATGGACATTTTTCATCGAAGGATTTTTGAGGTGTTCAGGCTTGCCAATAGTAGAATACCGATAAGGATGCTCCTGGAAGAGCGCTTTGTTCATGGCCATCCTTGCTCTTCTAAAATCGCTGTCCTGGCTTTGGTTAAATTCTTCAAAAACGGTTTCCAGTTCGGTGTGGAAAAGCCGCAGCACCATGTTGCTAAACCGCTCGCGCTCTAAGCGCACCCATTTTTCTACTTCATTGGAGGGTATGTTGTTCATATAAACTGTTCTGTCCTTACTGGTAAAGGCGTTCGTATTTTTACCGCCCATGCTGGATACAATCTTATCGTATTCATTGGGGATGGCATATTTAGCAGCTTCTTGAGAGAGGCTATCAATGGTTTTATAAATGCGCGCTTTTTGGGCACTGTCGTCTGTAGCTTTTCGCTTTTCATATAAATTAGAGAGCTTTTCAAGCAAAGGCTTCTCCTTTTCCCAATTTTTGGTAGCCAATCTGGAAGTGCCTTTAAATAACATGTGCTCCAGGTAATGGGCCAGCCCCGTAGTTTCTTTCTGTTCAGAGGCAGAACCAGCCCTGACGGCAATCAAAGTTTGAATCCTCGGCTCTTCTTCATCTTGGGTTAGGTAAACTTCTAAACCATTTTCCAATTCGTAAATCCTGGCATTGTAAGGGTCATTGGTTACGGTCTTGTATTTGTTCCCATGCCGGTCGGTTTTGGATTTTGTTGTATAGTCGTTTTGCTTTGCTTGTTGTTCACTGGAACATCCCCAAAAGCATATTAAGGATGAAACGATTAAAAAAGTAAAAATGCGCTTTAACATAGTACCTAATTTTTAATATATAAATTGAATAAAGAAATTTTAAACGCAATATTTGAAACGAATTTAAGCAAAAAAATATTGTACTTAGTTTTCCTGCTTAATTTTAAATGAATTCAATGGAAGGAACCAATCTTAACTTCTTTTGCTCATCCGAAAGGGACCAAGTTATATTATGGCTTTTTGAACCAACTTAAAAGCAGTAAGTGCATTTGGTAACGTTGAAGATGTCTTAGGTAAGGCCATCAAGGATCGAAAAGCGAACCCTTTGGGTTTTTGGGTAAAAAAGCAAGAAAGCTTACCGCTTCCCTTGGTCATGGTTATCTCCGCCTTTAAATTTTTGTCCTTTTTTACCAGAACTCCACAACCTAAATCGGATTAGCAAGGACTAATAGGTGATCAACCTACCGAGTTCTGGCAATTCATTGAAGGCAATGTTAACAATTAAAGAACCGAGTAAGGTTAAATCAGATCTTAAATGATGTTACGTATTTATCAAATAACTAAAGTTTTTAGGTTTATTTGCAATGGTTTATCCTCAAACGAAAAAGAATTTCGATTAAAATGAATTCCTTCATTGCTGGTAATGAACTTTTTATTGAGCCGAATTATTGGCTATTAAAAATCGTAAATCCTTAAAAGTACCGCCCCTCTTATGAGGCAGCAATCGAACAAATCACTTAAGCAACGCTTATCAAGGATCATATTCGAAACAGACACACCGCTTGCTAAGGCTTTTGATATAGCGTTAATGATCATCATATTTTTAAGTGTTCTTTTGGTGGTCATTGAGTCCATTCAACCCATTAAGGCCCAATATGGGTACGAGTTCTATATGATTGAATGGGTGATAACCATTTTATTTACCATAGAATACCTGCTAAGGTTATACCTTGCAAGGCATGCGTTAAATTATGCCTTGAGCTTTTATGGAATTATCGATTTGCTCGCAATTTTACCCACTTATATTGAGTTGTTTGTATCAGGTCCTCATTTTTTAATGGTGATCCGTACCTTAAGGCTGCTCAGGTTGTTCAGGATCCTAAAGCTTACCCGGTACATTCGGGCGGCTGAAAACATTAAAGATGCCCTCAAAGCCAGCCGGATTAAAATAACAGTTTTTTTAGGGGCTATTATTACCGTTGTAGTGGTGCTCGGTGCTTTTATGTATATAGTAGAAGGGCCAGAAAATGGCTTCAACAACATACCAGTAAGTGTTTATTGGGCCATACAAACCATAACCCCCGTTAGTGAGGGGAGCCTTACGGCTAAAACTGATTTTGGCAGGGCTATGGCAGCCATACTTATGATCCTTGGCTATGCCATCTTAGCCATTCCTACGGGCATTGTATCATCTGAGATAACCAAAGCATCTTATAATCAGCAAAACAAAAAAATCTGCCCTAATTGCAGCAGAATAGTACATGAAGAAGATGCCAAATACTGCAATTATTGTGGTTCCGAATTAAATGCTTGAAGGCAATTTATGAAAAAGAAAATTTAAGAACATAAATAAGCGACCATTTGTCTCATTGGTAACCATTATAAAGTTAAATTTTTAAACGCGCTCAATATTCATATTTAATGCTACGTTGATCAGGTAAACCTTATTACCTGCTTTAAGGCAAAATTTCTATGTTAATTGATTGAAATGCGCACGAAGATGGTTGAAAACAAAAAGGTATTTTATGAAAATTGTATTGTTAATCAGTAGCCTGTTCTTGTTCGCATGTTCAGGAAATTCGGGTTCAAGTGCTCAAGAAGGACAAACCGTTTCATCATCTGGAAGTGAAGCTGACCCAGCTAAAATGGATACTGCTTATTTTGCGGGCGGATGTTTTTGGTGTGTAGAAGCTTCATTTGATCAGATTCAAGGTGTGCAAGAAGCCATCTCAGGGTATGCCGGAGGTGAAGTAAAAAATCCAACTTACCGGCAGGTAAGTTCTGGTAAAACGCGGCATGCTGAGACCGTACAGGTGATTTACAACCCTGAAAAGATCACTTACGAAACTTTATTGGAAATATTTTTTACAGCCCATGACCCCACCCAATTGAACAGGCAAGGCCCGGATGTCGGTAAGCAATACCGGTCAGCTATTTATCACACCGGCAACAAGCAGCAACAGCAAGCAAAGGCCATGATCGATCAACTGGAGGAAGCAGGTAAATTTGACGACCCAATTGTCACCAAATTATCCCGGTTAAAAGCCTTCTATAAGGCAAAAGATTACCACCAGGATTACGAGGAAAAGAATCCCAATGACCGGTACATACAAAATGTATCAAGGCCTAAGATCAATAAAGTGAAAGAAAGGTTTTCCGACTTGTTAAAAACCCAGCAAGATTAAGCAATAATCAAAAGTGGAGAACCAACCAAGTGGTAGGGTTGAGTTTAAGGTAATTTGTACTTCGCTTCATGTGCCAAAAGCCACTTTTTTTTGGTAGTACCGGCAGAATAGCCCCCTAATCCGCCATTTTTCTGAATAACCCTGTGGCAAGGCACAAAAATGCATAAAGGATTGGCGCCATTGGCATTGGCCACGGCCCTTACGCTTTTTGGATTCCCGATCTTTTTGGCCAGCGCAGCATAGCTTATGGTTAATCCAAATGGAATGGTGGACAAACAATGCCAAACTTTACGCTGAAAATAAGTGCCCTTCCAAATTAAAGGAACGTTGAAATCCATGATTTGGCCACCAAAATAAGCCTCAAGCTCATTTATGGCCTGTTTCAAAACAGGCTGGGTGGATTCCTTGCTACCTAAAGGAATGTCCCTTTCTAAAAACTGAGCTGACCACAGCCCATTCTCATCAGCTTTTAGTTCTATCAAACCAATGGGTGAATGAAAGTAAGCGACTTCCATGGGTAAAGTTTAAGCGCAGAACGCTCATTAGATTAACTTTATCTGGTGCCTCTTCGAGCGCTCAGGAAAATTATTCATTTTCTACAGGTTTTTCTTGGTGAACCATTGCGTGGATCAATGCTCTCATGAAATTCGGCAAATCGGGTGGCCTTTGGGCGGAAATAATGTTGCCATCGGTTATGGAGGATTCATCAACCCAATTAGCGCCAGCATTGATCATATCATCTTTGATACCCGGGGTGCTTGTAACCGTCCTGCCTTTCAAGATGCAAGCAGAAGCTAAAATCCATCCTGCGTGGCAAATCTGGGCAATCGGCTTGTTGTCTTCATCAAATTTGCGCACCAGCTTTAGCACTTCTTCAAATCTTCTGAGTTTGTCAGGCGCCCATCCACCGGGAATTACCAAAGCGTCATAATCTTCAGCTGTTATCTGAGGGAAACTCATAACGGTTTGAATGGGTACGCCATGTTTCCCCTTCACTTCGATGCCTGCTTTTTCACTGGCCACATCTACGTTAGCGCCTTCTTCACGCAAGCGCATGACAGGATACCAAAGTTCAAGGTCTTCAAAATCCTGATGCGTTATTGCGATTACTTTTTTGCCTTCAAGTTGCATAAATATGTTTTTTAATTCTAATGGTCCGTTGATGTATCTGTTTTTTCAGGCCTTTCAATTAAATATTTGGCCTCATCGTGTTCAAGATTAATAAAATAATCGCATTCCTCAATTAATTTGGTTGATGTGGTGTTCCTAAAACTAAGAACTTCCACCATGCAACCGAGGTTGTGCAGATGCCTAACCAAAGGTATGAAATCTCCGTCCCCTGTCACTAAAGATACTACATCCAGTTTGGGTGCCATTATAATGGCATCTACTGTTATTCCAACGTCCCAATCGCCTTTCTTGTTGCCATTCAAATAGGTTTGCAACTCTTTTTGCTTTACCTGAAAGCCACGGTTGGTAAGGGCATCAAAAAACTTTTGTTCATCGGAGCTGTCAATTTTAATGGTGTAAGCAAAGGCGTGGATCAGCTGGCGGTCCTGGACCGCTGTGTTTAAAATTTCCTCAAAGTTGGTGTGGGAATTGTACAAATTCCTTGAGGAATAATACATGTTTTGAACATCTACAAAAACACCGATTCGTTGTGACGGATGGCTTATCATAGTATTAGGTTTGTGTTTAGATTCGGTTAAAATGACTTAACATGGCTGTGGCGAATCTTTCAATGGCTTAACCATAAAAAGTGGTTGAAAGTTTGGTTCTTGGCTAAAAGCTTTTACCCACTTGGTTAACTGTTATTACTGGCAAGGGTAGGGCATTCTGAAAACCCATCATTCATGCTTATGAGGTTTGGCAATACTTGCTTGGTTCCTCTAATGATCAATCCTTACCTTCAGAAAATTTTGATTGGTTGAAATCCTCAGATTTTCCCTTAGGAATGGAAAGGCTTTCCCATTGCTGACCTTTTAGTAATTTAGCAATGTACACAATTTGACCGATGTGGTACGCGTAATGTGCCATTTGCCGGTTGATGGCTTCAATAATGGTGTGGCGTTGGTTACGTATGTAAATAACGGTATCAAAGTTATCGCGGCCAATTGCGTTGAGGGCTTGGAAAAGGCACAGCCACCCGGCTTCCCACTTTTCTAATAGCTCATTTTTGGATTGGATGCTTTCTTCAAATTCCTGGTCGCGATTGCGCCAATCTTTCTCCCCATCTGCCGATAGAAAATCCGTCCATCGGGACTTCATATTGCCATAGAGATGGTTGACAATGATGGCTATGGAATTGCTGTCTTGGTTGTATTGCCAAAACAGGTCTTCCTCATTCAATTGCTGAAAAGTTTTTTCTCCCAAAGATTTGTAATACTCGAACTGTTGTTTGATGCTTGCTAAATAATTTTCTTGCATACTACCTTGTTTTTAGCCATGAAAGGCTGCTTGATTAAGCTTTCATCCAAGCGAAATTAGGATTTTTCTAAAGCTTTACAGCATTAACATCCCCATCCATAGGTTTTATTTTGATTGGTAAATGGCCTATAAAAAGTTAAGAAGAGGGTTGCTTCAATTTCGTTTCTAATAAGGCTTATTACCAACATTGCATCTGCTGAAAATTTAAGTTTTGAATCCTCCGAGCATTAAGCTTTTGAAAAGGCTACCATTCGAGCTCCCCTGTGCAAACTGAGAAATGACGCCAAAATTGATCAAGGCCAACCATTTGCAAACTTGAATTTTGCATCAAAGCTTCTCAAATACCAACCTGTAATGGTCCATGATTTCATTTTCAAAACAAACCCGATTGGGGCTGATGTTAAAAATTTCTACTTGATGTTTGAATTCTTCATCTGTTAAATATTTGGGTAAGAGGGAAAGGAACAGCATGTATTTTTTTAGATTGAATTGGCGGAATCGCTTACGCCATTGACCAATGGTTTCAATGTAATCTGTTCTGCCACTGCTTATGGAGATCAGCTTAAATTCAGGCTCCGCATTTCTAATGACCATATCTGAGCCATAAGGCAGCCAGGATCCGGGGAATTCCTTAACCATTAAAGCCAATACATGTGCAGCAGATCCTTTTTCAGCGTTGATGTCAATGTCCTCAAAATTCAACATGTTTTTGCTAAATACCATCGTTTGCATGTAAAACCGCCCGCCTTTGGGCAACAAGTTGTAAATCGTACTAAAGAAATCGCGGTAGATCTGCTCTTGCTTGCCTTCCTGGTATTCCTCAATGGAGCAAAAATGCTCTAAACCTCCAATGCAGGTGACGGCATCGAATGTGCCGTAGTCTTCAGGTTTTACGTACCGGCAATCCTGCACACGGACGTCCATTCCATTCTTTTGGCAGGCAGCTGCCTGACCTTCCGACAAGGTGAGGCCAATGGCATTGGCCCCTCTTTCCTCGGTGATGTATTTAAGGAAAGGGCCCCATCCGCAAGCCATGTCGAGTACCTTGCTGCCTTCTTTTATACCAAGGCTGTCCGCAATAAATTTATGTTTGGCGCGCTGAGCTTCTTCAAGGGTCATGGAAAAGTCACCATCGTACTTGGCTCCGCTGTAATCACCGGTCGGGCCCATGCTTAAGCGGAATATTTCATCAATGGTGGTGTACGTAAAATCTAAATCTGTTTTATCAGCCATAGGGCTACTGTTTATTATGTTATTGTATTGAGGGGAATCCTGATGTTAATAGCTAATGGTTTAGGATGAGGCTTGTCTAATATAAAATTAAAGGCTTTGGTGCAGGTATTTCCTGATTGGAGAATATATTTTAACTTATTAAAACAAAAAATCGCCATAAAAGTTTCCAATCAGCTTTAGCCACTGGTTGAGAAAATATGCGTTTTGCGCTTGTTCTTAACCAAGGTGGCTTAAAGTGGCTAAATAAGCATTAAAGCTAAAATTCGGTGAATAATTTTTTGGCGCTTTCGTGTTCTTAGCGTTCAGCGCATGACCAAATTATAAGCACTGCTTTCCGCAAATTAAGGGTGGAGGCTATTAGCTGTGGCTGATTTAAATTGAAGTTGGCCTATGATTCAGTAAGTTCGTTTGATTTACCAATGTTGAAAAAGTACCTCTCTCAGTAACTGGCCCTTAAATATTGATATTGCCAGCTTTAACCTGGCAAGATTCTGATTAATCCCTTAGCAGATCCGGTTTTTATTCCTATTTCTTAAATTGAATTGCGATTTCCCAAAACAAAATTTTAGATTTGCCTAAATATTTTATTAAATAGGCAAAAATACATCCATTATGATCATCAGCCGAATTCCCTACATTTTGCATGCTTGTATAAGCATGACCGTCACATGCTTGATAACATTACCGTTCGATGGCAGCAGCCAAACGATTGTTACCGACAGGCCTGATCGAACGGAAAGTACGGAAAGTGTCCCAAAAGGTGCTTTGCAAATTGAAAGTGGATTGCTTCTCGGTTTTGAAGAAGGGCAAAATGAAACCATCACCCGCATTGAATCGCCTGCTACGCTTTTCAGGCTGGGAATTCTGAAAGGACTGGAATTGCGAGTTGTCAATCAGTTGACGACCATTCAGCAGTCGGAAGGGCAAATTCAGGGGATCAACGACCCTGAATTAGGGGCCAAGCTGGAACTTGGAGCTTTCGAAAGCATTTCCACACAAATTGCCATTCTGTCACATGTTACAATTCCCTTAGGAACCGATGGCCTCACCAACGACCATTACGGCACCATCAACAAACTGGCTATTTCCCACGATGGCTCAGACCATTTTGATTTGGGAGGAAATGTGGGCTATGACTTTTTCGGAGAAGGCGCAGGAATTTTTACCTATTCCTTGGCATTAGGACATACTGTTACAGATAAAATGGGTATCTACCTTGAGCCTTTTGGAGAAATCCCGGAGTTTGAGGCGTCACGCTCAAGTGTCAATGCAGGTGTTACTTATCTTATCAACTATCGCGTACAAGTCGACTTTGCATTCGGCACAGGGCTCGATCACGAGAACAATTACATCACCACTGGCATAAGTTTGCTGAGCGGTCAAAAAAAGCATGAAGCAGAGTAGTTAATTCTCATTGACCCGGACTTGGGGCTTAGAGACAGAGGTTTTACTCAAAATGCCATCGTTCAGGACTTGAACTTCGTGGCAGCTTTTAGATTAGGTTTCTGTCAATTGATGGCAAAAGTAGAAAATTACTCATAACCACCACCATAGCATTTAGTCCGGCATAAGCTCTATGCAATTTTATTATGCGTTTTTAATCTGTTGTTCAATCAAAGTTTTGCTATCAAAGGTTTTAAGTTGCTGCTCGATCTGGTTTTGCAACCGGGCGTTTCTGGTAGCGGTGCAGTCCGATACCATGATGCAATCAAAGCCCTTGGTAACCAAGCTGTTCATGGTATCCTTGACGCAGTGGTCCGTAGTAAAACCGCATACAAAAACCGTATCAATGCCTTTCTCCTTCAATTTTTCCTCCAAATTGCTGTCAATGGTAGCATCGTAGCTGGATCTGCCTTCAATCAATACATCTTCTTCTGAAAATATGCCATCGGTGAATTCGGCTTTCCGGGTACCTTTTTTAAATCCATTGAACAAGCGGGCCGGTAGTGGGGTCTTTTTATAGCGCCCCGGATCATCCTTATCCAGAATTAGCGGGGCTTGAAAGATGGGAATACCCTGGTACCGGGCATTTGTGTGTGCCCGGCATGGGCAGATGGTATCTCAAAGATACCAAAGAATTCCAGAGGGTGCAAGTCTCCGCCAACTGGCGGACGAGTTGGTGAAACCTGTTAGCAAGTCGCAAGGTGGCCTTCCGTGAGGAAGGTACTGAAGGAAGCGAAACTGCGAAATCCGGTCCTGACGAAAAGGAACGGCATACAGAGGCCATTAGAAGAGGGTGAGACAGCACATCATGTCAAAGCCCGTAACCAACAATCTTCTTTTGGTAGATGCCGCAGGTATTGGAGGAAGGAATCTGCTCTTACCCGGGGAGATCCTGGAATAGATTCGGTTTTCTATGA
>CAZLQF010000036.1:0-23296 GCA_964561545.1 uncultured Sphingobacteriales bacterium | reverse complement strand
CTAAAACAAAATCTGCTTCATGAAGTTAATTTGGCTTCCCACTTTGATTACTAATGGTGGGAAATTTATATATGTGAAAATACTTAATAACATGAGTGTAATCTGATAATAATATAATGAAAAGGATTGAAATGTGGTTTATCGTATGGAATAAAACCCTGCTTGGCTGCCTTATGGAAAAACCTGTAACCTTAGGCTAAGCAGGGAAAACATTGTTGAAATGCCAAGCGATGAGTTAAAGCCACTTCGCAAAATGATATTTTTACACATTTTCATAGCAGATCACTTCTATTTTAAAAATTTTAAATAGCTGCTTAAAGCTATTTGGATAGGGCAATGACCAATCGCATGCTTTTCTATTTTGTTAAATATTATCACTAAAAACTTAAACATTCCATAATAAGCACAAAGATTATTTGTTTAATTTTTTAATCTACTTATTACACAAAAAGGCTGCTGACCGGACTCAAACTATAGCTGGCATATTGAGGGCCAATGATCTTTTAAAAAGACCTAAAAAATTCATTAAATATCAATTAAAGGCTTTTGAGTCCATCCTTCACTTTGAGCTTGTTCAAAGCAATCATCAAAATCAGGGCTTCTCTTGGTTAAAAACAACGCTAAACACGCACCAATAGCACCAAAAGTGAATTTAACTTTTTGTTTAACAATCTATTAAAATTTTTAAACAAAATATTTGGTAAGTTCTTTAGTATTCATAAATTTGTAGAAGAATTAACTAAAAAATTTAAACAAATGACTGCTTTAGAATTTAACCAAAAGGTCGTTCAAGTTGAAGATTCCCTAACCAACTCAGCAATGGGACTTACTAAAGATTTTGAAGATGCCAAAGACCTTGTGCAGGAAACACTTTACAAAGCCATGGCCAATAGGGACAAATTTAAGGAGGGAACTAATTTAAAAGCTTGGCTCTACACCATCATGAAGAACATTTTTATTAACAATTATCGTAGAAGGCGTAAACAAAACACCATTTTCGATTCTACCGATAACTTGTACCTGATCAATTCGGCTGGTGAAAATCTTCCTAATGAAGGTGAAAGTGCATTAAACATGGAAGACATTGAGCGAAACCTGCGTAAAATCAAGAAAGCTTATCGCAAACCTTTCCTGATGCATTTCCAGGGATTTAAGTATGATGAAATAGCAGAGGAGGAAGAACTGCCGATCGGCACGGTTAAAAGCCGCATCCATTTAGCGCGTAAGATGCTAAAGGAAAAGCTAGCACCGATGAATGACAACTGAAAAAGCTATAGATCCAAATGATTTAAAATTTTAGCTAAAATAATAGCTAAATGAAGTTATTTTTGAGTGGTCATTGTTAATTGCTTAATATTAAGAAATGACGCCAGAAGATGTAAAAATATTTTTTGGCGTCAAAAATAATTTGTTTTTGAGTAAATCCGTATTAGTCATCGGTGCCGGGCTTGGGGGCCTTGCGACAGCCTTGAGGTTGGCCAGCAGGGGCTACCAAGTTGAATTGGTAGAACAATACCACCAAGCCGGAGGTCGATTAAATCAATTTAAGGACCAGGGCTTTACATTTGACGTAGGGCCCTCTTTTTTTAGCATGAGTTATGAATTCCACGAGTTGTTTGAAGATTGTAATGTGGCCAATCCGTTACAATTGGAAGAGCTGGACCCAATCTACTCAGTAAATTTTGCAGGAACCGGCAATCAGTACAATATTCATAAGAATCTTGACCAACTTGCGGCCCAGTTTGAGGAAATTGAGCCTGATTTCAAAGCCAAAGCAGAAAAATACCTTCATCAAGGAGGTCAAATTTTCCATGACACCCAAGATATTGTCATTAAAAACAATTTCAATTCCCTGCTCCATTACCTTTTTTCCCTCACCAAAGTACCTTGGAAGCATGGCCCTAAAATGTTCCAGTCCATGTGGACCGAATTGGACAAATACTTTGATTCGGAAGAAGTTAAGATCATTTTTTCACTGGTGGCTTTTTTTTTAGGAGACACACCGTTCAATACGCCTGCTGTTTACAGCTTACTCAACTACACCGAACTTCAGCATGATGGTTATTGGAACGTTAAAGGCGGCATGTATGAAATTACGCAGCAACTTATCAAATTGTTAGAGGAACACAACGTTAAAATTCACTACAATACTTTCATACGACAACCCATCTACGATGGCCATGAATTGAAAGGATTTCAGGATAGCAATGGTCATCAATGGCGGTACGATCTTTTCATCGTAAATGCCGATGCGGCCGCATTCCGCGGACAAGTCCTGGGCAGGCCCAAATACGACCCGCCCAAATTGGACCAAATGCACTGGACCCTGGCTCCTTTTACCATATATTTAGGGGTTAAAGGCAAGCTTGACAACCTGGACCATCACAACTACTTTTTAGGGGATGAATTCCAGGCTTATGCCGCTCAAATTTTTAGCTCCAGCACCATTCCCCAAAAGCCTTACTATTACGTAAGCGTGAGTTCCAAATCCAATCCTGAGGCCGCCCCAGAAGGCTGTGAAAATTTGTTCATCCTTTGCCCGGTCCCGGATTTAAGAACCAAACCCAACTGGGATGACCGCGAAGCGATTGCTGATAACATTATAGAAGATCTCTCCACGAGAGTTAATTTTGACCTTAAGCAAAATACGATTACCAAAACCATTTGGGATCCCATCGAGTGGGCGTCCAATTTTAATTTATACCGCGGTAGTGGTTTGGGCCTGGCGCATAGCATGAAGCAAATAGGCGGATTTCGACCTTCCAATAAGGATGAAGTGCACCCGAACCTCTATTACGTAGGAGCTTCAACAACACCGGGAACGGGGCTTCCCATGGTAGTAATCAGCTCGAAATTAGCAAAAGACAGAATTTTAGAAGATCATGGAATTGTTTGATCAAGTTGCTTACAATTGCAGTAAACTTGTAACCAAAAGTTATAGTACTTCCTTTACGCTTGGCATCCGAACGTTAGATCGTAAATTTCACCCATCCATTTATGCCATTTATGGATTCGTAAGATTGGCAGATGAAATTGTTGATACGTTTCATGAGCATAATAAAACTTATTTATTCAACGATTTTAAAAAAGCAACCTGGGAGGCCATTGATCATCAAATCAGCCTAAATCCGGTCTTACATGCTTTTCAGCAAGTTGTTAACCATTATAACATCGACCGCGATTTGATCCAGGCCTTTTTGCACAGCATGGAGATGGACCTATACTACCAGCAATACTCTAATACTTTGTTTGAACGCTACATTTATGGCTCAGCAGAAGTCGTGGGCTTAATGTGCTTAAAAGTATTTGCTGATCAGGACAACAAAACCTATGAACGATTGAAACATCCGGCTCGCAAGTTGGGCGCTGCTTTTCAGAAAGTCAACTTCCTTAGGGACCTTAAAAGCGATTACGAAGACCGTGGCCGCCATTACTTTCCTGGCATTCATTTTGAGCACTTTGATGACCAAAAGAAAAAAGAAATAGAGCAATCCATAGACCAGGATTTTAAAGCGGCCTTAAAAGGCATTTTTCAATTGCCCAAAGGCGCTCGAATGGGTGTCTACCTGGCCTATGTTTATTACCAAAAACTTTTCATGAAGATTCAATTAACCCCGGCCTACCGCATTATGGAAGAACGAGTTAGGATTCCCAATTTCTATAAAATGGGCTTATTGGTCAGCACCTATTTAAAAAGCTACTGGAGTTTTAAATAATGCGCTCGATACTCTTCTGCATAACATTAGTGGCACTGTGTACCAAAATTGCGGCCAGCCCTGATCTTCAAGTTATAAGGCAACAATACCTTAAGGCCATTGAAGAAAAGACTGAAGCCTATGAAATGCATAAATTGATGAAGAATATCGAATCTGACGTTCCAGTAATTAAGGCCTACAAAGCATCTTCCAAAGCCCTGATCGCCAGGTATTCGTACAATCCTTACACCAAAGTACAAAAACTGAAAAATGCATTGGAGGAATTCGATCAAGCCGTATATGATGCGCCCCGTGACGTAGAGGTACGGTTTTTAAGATTTGCAGTACAATATCATTTGCCTGAATTCCTGGGTTTGAGCGATAACGTTGAAAAGGACCGGAAATTTTTAATTAAGCGCATGATGAATCCTGAGCTCAATCAAAAACCTGCCGCTGTTCAAAAAGTAATTGGTCGTTTCCTCTTGAATGAAGTAGAATGCCAAGAGCAGGTGGAAGCACGCATTCAAGCATGCCTAACCCAATTGTAGCCGTCAATGGATTCCTGGACTTATATGATCTTAAATATCATCACCATTTTATTTCCGGTAGGCTTGTCTTTTGACAGGAAGGTGCATTTTATTGAAAAATGGGAACATGCCATAAAAGCCATCATCCCGGTTGCCACATTGTTCCTGGTTTGGGATTATTGGTTTACCTTAGAGGGCGTCTGGCACTTTAACAAGGATTATTTGCTGAACATCGAGGGACTTAACCTCCCATTAGAGGAATGGCTGTTTTTCATAACCGTGCCCTTTGCTTGCATCTTCATCTTTGATGTATTCCGTTGCTACTTGCCCAAAGATTATGGCGCAAAAGCCGGCTACTATATAAGTGTAATTCTTGGAGCGATTCTGCTGGTTTTAGGTTTGATGCATTATCAGCAAATTTATACGGTTTTAACCTTTGTGTCTACTGGTATAATGCTGTTGATCAATGGATTCTGGCTTCAACCACGCTACTTGGGGCTGTTTTTCATTGCGTATGCGGTCCACCTAATACCATTCGCCATTATAAATGGTATTCTCACCGCCTTTCCAGTCGTAATTTATAACAATATGGAAAACCTTCATCTGCGAATGGGTACCATTCCCGTAGAAGATGCTTTTTACTCTATGCTGCTAATGCTGCTCAATATCAACCTTTTTGAGTATTTCAGGAGTAAGAAATTAAGTAAAGGTTCATAGCGAGGGGTTTACAATCTTTTAGCTAACCATACCTTCTTACAGAAAACCCCAAGAACCCATTTAGGATTTGTAAAAATACTTCTTTTAATCCCCGAGAATGCCCCGTGATATGATCATCCTTTGGATTTCCGAAGTGCCTTCATAAATCTGGGTGATCTTGGCATCCCGCATCATACGCTCTACATGATACTCTCTTACATAGCCATAGCCACCATGCACCTGGACGGCCTCGGTGGTTACATCCATAGCTGTTTCGGAAGCGTAAACCTTAGCCGTAGCACTGGCCATTCCATAAGGTTGGCCTTGGTCTTTAAGCCATGCAGATTTCAGGCATAACAATCGAGCTGCTTCAATTCTTGTGGCCATATCTGCAAGCTTAAAGGAAACAGCCTGATGTTTATAGATCTCTTGGCTAAATGCCTTTCTTTCTTTGGAATATTTCAATGACTGCTCATAAGCACCAGATGCAATACCCAATGCTTGAGCTGCAATACCAATTCTACCACCTTCAAGGGTTTTCATGGCAAATTTGAATCCATCACCATATTTACCTATCAAGTTTTCTTTAGGCACTTTAACGTCATCAAACATGATGGAGTGAGTATCTGAACTTCGGATGCCCATTTTATCTTCTTCCTTACCAATGGTAATGCCATCCCAATCACTTTCTACAATGAAAGCATTAATGCCTTTGGCCTTTTGCTCTGGATCAGTTTGGGCCATAACCAAAAATACACTTGCATGCCCACCATTGGTAATCCAATTTTTAGTACCGTTGATCACATAATGGTCCCCGTGATCTTCGGCTGAGGTCTTCTGTTGGGTAGCATCGGATCCTGCTTCAGGCTCAGAAAGACAAAAAGCTCCTGTTATTTCGCCCTTGGCCAAAGGCTCCAGGTATTTTTTCTTTTGCTCCTCATTGCCATATTTTTCCAAACCCCAGCATACAAGAGAATTATTCACTGATACGATAACGGAAGTAGAAGCATCAATCTTGGAAAATTCTTCCATTGCAAGAACATAAGAAATGGAGTCCAATCCCGATCCGCCGTATTGCGGATCTACCATCATACCCATAAAACCATGTTCAGCAAGTTTCTTAATATGCTGTTCCGGATATATGCAGTTTTGATCCCGCTCAATAATGTCAGCCTTTAAGTCTTTTTGTGCAATGTTGCGGGCCGCTTCCCGGATCATTTCCTGTTCTTCGGTAAGTTCAAATTCCATTTTAAAGTGGTTTTAAGCTTGTGCGAATTTAAAATTTTATCGATCGAAACATCTAAAGCTTATTATGAATAATTTAACAAGCCTTTACCTAAAAGGTTTATTGGTGGCAAGGATCTGATTCAATAATAAGTATTTCCAAAATTGGTTTTATAAAATCGATGATTTAAAGAAAAGCTTTTTAACTTAATTCAAAGTAAATTATGGGAATCTAATCCAAAGGGCAAAAGATCAAGTCGTTTACTTATTGGATTACAGATAAGTTAATCATTTGCTTAAGCGATAGGTTTAGAATAAAGCTTTGGATGGGCTTTCTTTTTGGTTCAATTTTTTTGCTATTCATAAAAATGAACATTTAAAGAAATAGGCTTCACTTTTTCTGAAAGAAGGTTTTGTTGAATTACCAAGGTTTTTTAGATAAATTGTTGAATTACAAAACTATAATTGTAAACAGCCATATATTCTGAAACTTTGGAACAATACCACAAGCTTTTCAAGCTTTCTGAGCTATGATACTTTCACCACCATATACTTGATCGCCCATTTGAACATTTAAATTAAAGTCCTTGGGCAATAAAACATCCATCCGGGAACCAAAGCGAATAAAACCCAACTCCTCCCCTTTTGTTAATTGCGCTCCTTGTTTATGGTAAAACTGAATGCGCCTCGCAACCACACCGGCTATTTGACGAAGTCCAATTTTGCCAAGTTTTTCACCTTCTATTACTATGGTATTCTGCTCATTTAATTCAGAAGATTTGGGATTGTAAGCCGCTAAATATTGACCCGGATGATATTGATAGTAAACCAATTTACCGGCCATGGGGACCCTATTCAAATGCACGTCCGTTGGGCCCATAAATATAGATACCTGTAAGCGCTCTTCGCCAAAATATTCTTGTTCGAATATTTGCTCGATAACAACGACCTTCCCATCTGCAGGAGACACAAGCAATTCATCTCCTTCAGGAGGCTTACGATGGGGATTTCTAAAGAATTGAAGCACAAACAACATCAAAAGGAAGGACCCAACCATGAGCGGATAAGATACAACGAAGGGCGCCCATAAAAAAACTGCTAAGTTGAGTGGCAACAATACAAAGAAGAAAAGAAAAGCCAGTATACTGTAACCCTCCGAATGAATACCCATTAAAAAACGCCTCGAAGTTTGATGGTCTGGGAGATTTTGTCAATTGCCACCATATAAGCAGCCAATCGCCAGTTGACATTGTATTGCCTTGCGGTATCGTAAACTTTATTAAAAGCATGAAGCATGAAGCGGTCGGCCCTTCGATTGACCCGCTCTTGCGTCCAAAAATAACCGAGGCGGTTTTGAACCCATTCAAAATAAGATACCGTAACGCCCCCTGCATTGGCTAAAATGTCCGGCACCACCTGTACCCCGTTCTCAATTAGTAATTGATCAGCACTTGAAGAAGTCGGCCCATTTGCACCTTCCACTATTAATTTGGCATTGATTTCGTTTGCATTTTTACGGGTAATCTGGTCTTCTTTGGCTGCTGGCACCATAAGATCAACATCCAACCTTAAAAGCTCTTCGTTGTTGATTTTTTCAGCCTTTGGATAACCCGACAAATTAAAATTGTTTTGATGGCTGTATTTGATAGCATCATCAATGTCAATTCCATCTTTATTGTAATAAGCACCGGAAAAGTCGGATATGGCCAAAATCTTAACACCGATTCTTGAAAGCAACTGGGAAGAAATAGAGCCTACATTGCCAAATCCTTGTATGGCAGCAGTAGCCCTTTTAGGCTGAATGCCCATTTTTTCCATTGCAGCTCTTGCACAAACCATAACCCCACGCCCCGTTGCTTCATGCCTTCCAAGGGAGCCACCCATTACCAAGGGTTTCCCGGTTACGATAGATGGTATGGAATAGCCAATCCTTCTGGAATAAGTATCCAGGAACCAAGCCATAACCTGAGGATCTGTTCCCATATCAGGAGCTGGTATGTCCTTTTCAGGCCCTACTACATCTCCCAATGCCGTGGTAAAGGCACGGGTAAGTTTTTCAAGCTCCTTGACGGTCATCTCCTTAGGATCACATTTTATACCTCCTTTTGCTCCGCCAAATGGAATGTCGACTAAGGCACATTTTAAACTCATCCAGGCCGCCAAGGCACGCATTTCATCGAGCGAAACTTCTGGTGAGAACCGCAGCCCTCCTTTAGAAGGCCCCAAATAAGAAGAATGGATGACCCGGTATCCTTCAAATACTTCCCCTGAATTGTCATCCATATTCACCGACATGTTCACCTTAACTTCCTTAGCGGGGTGTTTTAACATTTTGTAGGTCTGATCATCAATACCAAGAATTTTGGTAGCTTCGTCAAATCTTGACATCATAGATTCTAAAGGATTCTCCTCATCCTTTATTGGCGCTGGTTCGATAAAAGGCATGGCAACTCTTTTACGCTTTAAACATGGCAAATTTAGGCAACTCAAGAATTCTATGTTAAGAAAACTTGAATTCGGTTAAGTTTTAAATAATTAAATTTACTACTAAAATCAAACTTCTTTACAACAGGAAGCTTTTAAATTTGTTAGCTTTGTAAAACTACAAAAACAAAGAAATAGGTTTCATGGCAGGATTCTATTCTTTAACCCGAAAAGTAGTAATGGCTATTACAGGGCTATTCTTAATCATTTTTCTCGTTGAACATTTAGCAGGCAACTTTTTACTTTTAAAGCCTGATGGAGGGGAGGCATTCAATGCTTATTCCAAATTTATGACTTCCAACCCCCTTATTAGAATAATGGAAGTAGTCTTATTTGCCGGATTTATATTTCACATCGTGGATGGTTTGATTCTCACCATTAAAAATCGGCAATCCAGGCCCATTAAATACAGAGTTCAAAAACCTTCGCCCGATAGCAGTTGGGTTTCCAGAAACATGGGGCTTACCGGTGCTGTTATTTTTGTATACCTTGTTATTCATTTAAGAAGTTTCTTTGTAGAACACCGGATCCTCCACAATGATGCCCCGATGGACGAACTTGTAAAAAATGCTTTTGAAAATCCGTTATATTCTGCTTTTTATGTAGTTGCCATGGTTATTCTTGGATTGCACTTAAGTCACGGCTTTTCCAGTGCTTTCCAAACGTTGGGTTTAAGGCATAAAAGTTACTTCAACGTAATCAATATAATCGGTAAGGCTTATGCGATCCTTATTCCAGCAGGATTTGCCTCTATTCCAATTTATTTTTATCTAAGACAATTCTTTTAAAAAAATTACTTCGCACCTATGACATTGGATGCAAAAATACCTGAAGGTTCATTAGAAGAAAAGTGGGAGCGTTACCGTTCAACCATGCAGCTGGTTAGTCCAGCTAATAAGCGAAATTTAGATGTAATTGTTATTGGAACGGGTCTGGCTGGAGGATCTGCCTCCGCAACGCTTGCAGAACTGGGTTACAATGTTAAATTATTTTGCTTTCAGGACACTCCGCGTAGGGCACACAGTATAGCAGCCCAAGGAGGTATTAATGCAGCAAAGAATTACCAGAACGATGGTGACAGCGTTTACCGCTTGTTTTACGACACCATTAAGGGCGGGGACTACCGTTCAAGAGAGGCCAATGTTTATAGATTGGCAGAAGTCAGTACCAACATCATCGATCAGTGCGTAGCCCAAGGCGTTCCTTTTGCAAGGGAATATGGTGGTGTTTTGGCCAACCGCTCGTTTGGTGGGGTTCAGGTAAAAAGAACATTTTATGCCAAGGGCCAAACCGGCCAGCAGTTACTGCTGGGCGCTTATTCGGCCATGAACCGGCAAATTGCGAATGGCCAAATCGAAATGTATCCTCGTCACGAAATGCTGGATGTAGTAACGATTGAAGGCAAAGCAAGAGGCATTATAGCCAGGAACCTTATAACTGGTGAAATTGAGCGCTATGGAGCCCATGCCGTTGTACTTGCATCCGGTGGGTATGGCAACGTTTATTACCTGTCTACCAATGCCATGGGTTCTAATTGTTCTGCTGCCTGGAAAGCTCATAAGCGGGGTGCTTACTTTGCCAATCCATCTTTCACGCAGATCCACCCTACTTGCATTCCAGTTTCCGGGCAATACCAATCAAAACTAACCCTAATGTCGGAGAGTCTAAGGAATGACGGACGTGTATGGGTTCCCAATTCTACGGATGAAAACCGCCATCCCAAGGACATTCCTGAAGAAGAGCGGGATTATTATCTTGAAAGAAGGTATCCCGCTTTTGGCAACCTTGTTCCAAGGGATGTAGCATCAAGGGCTGCCAAAAAAGTTTGCGATGAAGGTAGAGGTGTTGGCAAAACCGGTTACGCCGTTTACCTTGATTTTCAGGATGCCATCAACAGACTCGGCAAGGATTTGGTTAGCCAGCGCTATGGCAACTTATTTGAAATTTATCAAAAGATTACCGGAGACGATCCCTACCAAGTTCCCATGCGGATTTATCCGGCTGTTCACTATACCATGGGCGGTCTTTGGGTTGATTACAACCTGATGACCAACATTCCAGGACTTTTTTCCATTGGAGAGTCCAATTTTTCCGATCACGGAGCCAACAGGCTAGGAGCCTCTGCCCTTATGCAAGGCCTGGCTGATGGCTATTTCATCCTACCTTACACCATTGGTCAATATTTGGCAGATGAAATTAAAACACCCAAGATCGATACCAATCATGAGGCATTTGATGAAGTTGAGCAAAACGTAAAAGACCGCCTTAACCAACTGATATCCATTCAGGGAGAAAAAACCGTTGATCACTTCCATAGAGAACTTGGCAAAGTTATATGGGATTATTGTGGCATGTCGCGCAGCAGAGAAGGCCTTGAAAAGGCGCAGGGAATGGTTAAAGACATCAGGGAAGAATTTTGGAGCAATGTAAAGATCCCGGGTCGTACAGACGCATTAAATCCTGAACTCGAAAAAGCCGGTAGGGTTGCTGATTTTATGGAGTTAGGAAGCCTTATGATCCAGGATGCACTCCAAAGGGAAGAAAGTTGTGGTGGCCACTTCAGGGAAGAACATCAAACCGAGGATGGAGAAGCTTTGAGGGATGATGAACAATACAATTATGTAGCAGCTTTTGAATACAATGGCATTGGCAAAGAAGCAACCATGCACAAAGAGAACCTTGAATTTGATGTGGTTCAACCTAAACAAAGAAGCTACAAATAAACTAACGAAGCATTGCTTAAACTTGGATATTGATCTTATAATGATTTTCAAATATTGTAAATTATGAAACTGTACCTTAAAATATGGCGACAAAAAGGCCCTGAAAGCGAAGGTGGCTTTGTAGACTATACATTGGACGAGGTAGATGGCGAGATGTCCTTTCTGGAAATGTTGGATGTGCTCAATGAGCAGTTAATTCATAAAGGAGATGATCCTGTATCATTTGATCATGATTGCCGCGAAGGTATTTGTGGCTCATGTGGCATGATGATCGATGGCCGTCCCCACGGACCATTAAAGGGAACAACTACCTGCCAGCTTCACATGCGGCATTTTAACGATGGAGATAACATCGTAGTAGAACCTTTTAGGGCCAAATCATTTCCTTTGGTTAAGGATTTGATAGTGGATCGATCTGCATTTGACCGTATACAACAGGCTGGAGGTTATGTATCCGTTAACACAGGATCTACACCTGATGCCAACACCATACCCGTTCCTAAAGAAAATGCGGATGAAGCTTTTGACGCAGCAACATGTATTGGCTGCGGCGCTTGCGTAGCTGCTTGCAAAAACGCATCAGCCTCGTTATTTACAGCTTCTAAAATTTCCCACCTATCTATGTTACCGCAAGGTGATGTAGAACGCGAAAAACGGGCTGAAGAAATGGTAGGGCAAATGGATGAAGAAGGGTTTGGGCACTGTACCAATACGCAGGCGTGCTCGGCCGAATGTCCCAAACAAATTTCTCAAACCCATATCGCAAGGATGAACAGAGAATTCTGGCGATCTAAATCAAAACCCAACAACAAATATTAATGACTATTTGAAGCGGTAACCTATCTCAAACAGTAAAAAGTTACTTTTGAGATCTGATTTTTCGGTGTTATCAATATTAACATTTTTTGTAAGTTTACTGATATTAAATTGGTATCTGGCATCAAGCACAATTTTCCAAATATCAAAGCCAATACCACCTTGTAAACCTACTGATACATCATTGTATTTAAAATTAATATTCTTATCTTCATCAATGTCGACATTGTCGCTCAAATGAAAGCTGAATACTGGGCCGGCATTGAATCTGATAACCTTCAAAAACCGCTTACCGGCCATAACAGGTACATTAACCTTGTTGTAATTGATGTCTACTTCATTTACATCAGAGGCTTCTAACTCGTTTAAAGATATGCGGGAATGGTGAAACATGGCTTCAGGTTGTATATAAAAACCAGCGAAAGCGATCCTGCCAAAAAAACCACCTCTAAAACCGAAGTTACCTGTAGATTTCTCATTCAGTAAATCATCTTTGGTATTGCTCGCTTCTGAAATACTGGATTGGGTAATGCCAATTTTAGGGCCCCATGATAAATCCTGGCCTAAAGCTGAATTGGTAATGAAAAATGCTAACAGGCTTAGTATTAAGTACCGCATCATTAATTTTGTTTTGTTTATGATTCAAATATATAATTTTGAGGCCAACAAGTGACAGCAAATAAGTGATAAAATCAAAAAGAGACTCACCCAAAGTTTTCGGCAACAATGGCACAAACCCTGGAAACCATTAACGAGGGCATCATCCAATGCAGGAAATGCCCACGTTTAATTGAACATATAGAGCGTGTGGCAACCCAAAAGGTGAAACGATTTAGTGATCACGAATATTGGGGCAAACCCGTACCCGGCTTTGGAGATCCAAATGCAAGGTTGTTGATCATTGGATTGGCACCAGCTGCTCATGGTGCCACAAGAACAGGAAGAATGTTTACCGGTGACAAATCAGGAGATTGGCTTTACCAAGCGCTTTACGAGACCGGTTTTTCCAACCAACAGGAAAGTTACGCAAGGGATGATGGTTTACAACTCAATGATGTTTACATCACGGCCCTCACGCGGTGCGCCCCGCCCCAGAATAAGCCTACCAAAGAAGAAGTCAACACTTGCACTGAGCTTTACCTTAGCCAGGAATTGAATCATTTCAAAGAAATACCATTCATCCTTTGCCTTGGCAGACTTGCTTTTGATACATACCGGAAGATGCATGGATTGAAAAAGCTGGAATTCGGTCATCATAAAATCCATGAATTGAACCATGGGACAACTTTGATAGCATCCTACCATCCAAGCCGGCAAAACACCCAAACCGGTAAGTTGAAATGGGAGGATTGGTTACAAGTATTTCAGCATATTAGAAGTGCCTTGTAGTATAGCTCAGGCTTAGAGAATTTAGTTATCCATTTTTGGATAAGTTGATTGTTCAGGCCCATCCCTGTTTTCAAAGAATTTAAGCAATCGGAAGTGCAGCATAATTCATTGCGTTAGCGCTAAAATGGCCTTAAAAAATTTACCTAACAATTAAAATACCACGTTACCATTTCTTTTGGCTGAGCAAAACGCGTCATTGCAATGCAGCCAAGTGGTCGAAAGTATTATTCTATTTTCGCTTTATTTAACCACCCTCAAGAAAAATGCTTGCTTGGAATTACAGTCGATTAGACTTCTTAAGATCGCAATATTTTGCTCTTAAGGCCTTCTTCATCACGACCTATTTTTACAGATGATCCGTTTTTAAGCAGCCTCCTCCGGAACCTGTTTACCCAACCAATAACGAATAACCACATACAACAACCCAATGGCAAGTGGATAACTCACGTACAAAGGCAAAAGATTCATCCCTGTAATAACATGGCCCAATACCAAACTTATGACACCCACGGTCAGGGCATAAGGCAGTTGCGTTCTTACATGCTGAATATGATTACAATCCGAGGCCAATGAACTCAGGATGGTCGTGTCCGAAATGGGTGAACAATGATCACCGAGCACCGAACCTGCCAACACGACTGAAACCACATGATAGAAAATCTCCATCGAAGCTTCATGCTCAAGGCCTGAAGCAATACTGGATTGATAAGTTAATGGCAAAACCAATGGGTAAAGAATGGCCATCGTACCCCAACTGGAACCAGTTGAAAAAGATACCAAAGCCGCCAGTACAAATATGATAGCAGGAAAGAGCCCGGGTGCAAACTTTCCGGTAAACAAATGGGCCAGGAATTCGCTGGTTTGAAGCTGATCCGTAAGAAACGCCAGCGTCCATGCCAGGATTAAAATGATTATGGCGCCCAGCATCGATTTAAATCCATCAATAGCAAGGTCCACCGTATAAGAAGCATTGAAAGTTCTGCGCGCTACGGTTAATGCAAATGCCAATAGCAAACTGATGAAGGAGGCCCAAAGTAAAGCCGCATATGGATCAGATTGACCAATTGTTTCAGCAATTTTCACCAGGAATGACTTCGCATCATCGTTCCAAACTTGCTTAGAATAGCCGGTATATATTAAAGCACCAAATGCAACGGAAATTAAGCTAATTAAGGGTAAAATGGCATCCCATAGGTTTTGATTCATGGTTGCTTCCTCTTGACTTGCTTTTTCAGTATCTTGCCCCTCTTCTCTTTGACGACCCTTAAGCTCTGCTTGATACATAGGCCCATAATCGCGACCTGAGAGGATTAAAAAGAAAACAAACATAATGGTGAGTACCGGATAAAATGCGTACTGTAAGGAATTGAAAAAGATGGCGTAAGCACTTTGGGTGATGGGTAGGCTTTCAGTAGCACCTTGGATGTAATCCAATTGGGCACCAATCCAAGTAGTAATAAAGGCAACAGAGGCAATGGGAGCGGCTGTACTGTCCACAATGTAAGCCAGTTTTTCCCTTGAAATTTTAAAACGGTCGGTAAGGGGGCGCATCGTATTACCCACAATCAACGTATTGGCATAATCGTCAAAGAAGATTAACAATCCTGTGAGCCAAGTGACAAACTTGGTTCTTCTAATCGTGTGCGCTTGTTGTTTTAGGATGTTTACCAAGCCTGTCATGCCCCCATTCTTAGAAATGATGCCAACCATACCTCCTATAAGCAAAGAAAAAACGATGATGGACAAATGGCTTTTATTGGACAAGACATTGATGAGGTATTCATCCACAAAGCTCAAAAGGGATTCAAGAAAACCAATGGGCGTAAAACCATTGATCAACAGCAGCCCAAACAAAATACCGGTAAGCAAGGAAATGACCACTTCTTTGATCAGTAATGCCAATAAAATGGAGATCAACGGTGGTAAAATACTGGTCCATGGAGGAACAATACGGACGTAGTTAGTACTGGTAATTTCTTTTTCCTGCACTGGCATGGCGGTTATGTATTGACTTTTGTCAACCGCTAATTGAAAATTTGCCTTCCCTCCTTCAAATGCCAATTCCTGATATTGGTTCCTGATAATGAAGGATTGTTTGCCTGAAAATTCACGATCTACCCGGTCATCTTTAGTTAAAATGGTAATGGTCCCTTGGATGGTATCAGCTCCTACTTGATATTCAGGAAGGTCTGTTTCAAAATCCTTGATGGCATCATTTTGGGCGAAACCAGCAAAAGGCAGGAAAGCAACAAAAAATAACCAATAAAAAGTCGGCTTCAACAATGGTTGGGTTTTCATTTGTTAATTTCGTGTTGGTAAATAAAGTGGCTTATTTTGAACCTATTTTACGAACCGGAACTAAATCCGAAAATAAATGAAATTTCTCTGAATGAAGAAGAAAGCCGGCATGCCATCAAGGTATTAAGGCTCAAGGAAGGCCATGCAATCTGGTTAACCGATGGTAAAGGCGGCTCCTACAGAGGCACAATCATTGCAGCAAAGCAAAAAGCTTGTAGAATCGAAATTCAGGATTACCAATATCATGAACCCAATCAACCCTTGGTTCATTTGGCAATGGCGCCTTTAAAAAACCGGAACCGGCTTGAGTGGTTGGTAGAAAAAGCAACAGAGATCGGTATTCAATCGTTAACGTTTATTCAAACAAGCCAAACAGAAAGAACTAAAGTACGTGAAGATCGCACCGAAAGGATCCTTACCAGTGCTATGAAACAGTCATTAAAATTGCACAAGCCCATATATCATGGCTTAATGCCATTTAAAGCGTTTTTACATGGAACCAGGGCTCAGGATTCATCAAAATTGATGGCCCATTGTTATACCAAAGAAACGGAATTGCTTTGGCATCAGCTCGATCAAAGAGCTATGTATGTATATATTTTAATTGGGCCGGAAGGGGATTTTGACCAAGAAGAAATCCAGAATGCCCAAGAAGAGGGATTCAAATCTGTTAACCTCGGTCAGGCCCGCTTAAGAACAGAAACAGCAGCTTTCGTAGCTTTAACCATGATCCAAACCAAGTATTTAATATGAAAAATTCAATGATCTCAGTTCCTAACTTTGGTTCAAACCATGTGTTTGAGCAAATTAAATTGGCAGTTCGCAATACAAAGTTGACAACTTGCTTTTCAAGGGTTTTTATCAAAATGCAAAAAGGCAAACACATCAACCTTAAACTTGCCGGCATCCTGCTTACTTCACTTTTCATTTTCCAAAGTGCAACACCGCCAGAGGCAAGCACTGTCCAAATTGGAAGGTTAAAATACCGTGGTGGCGGTGATTGGTATGCCAATCCAACCTCATTGCCCAATTTAATAGAATTTACCAACCGGAACATTGGCACCAATATGGCTGCAGAGGCAGCGACAGTAAAAGCAGGAAGTCCTGAAATTTTCAACTACCCTTTCCTTTACATGACAGGCCATGGCAATGTTGCTTTCAACCAACACGAAGCCAATAACCTCAGGAATTACTTGATCGGTGGTGGATTTCTTCACATTGACGATAACTATGGTATGGATCAATACATTCGCAAAGAGCTAAAAAAAGTTTTTCCGGATCAGGAATTGGTCGAATTACCTTATGATCATGCTATTTACCATCAAGCATTTGAGTTTAACAACGGTCCTCCTAAAATACACAAACACGATGGAAAACCCTCTCAGGGCTTTGGTATTATGCACAAAGGCCGATTGGTACTCTATTATACCTATGAAACGGACCTTGGTGATGGATGGGAGGACGAAGAAGTGCACAACAATCCTCAAGAAAAACGCATGAAAGCCTTGAAAATGGGCGCCAATATCATTCAATATGCTTTTATGTACAATTAATAAAGGGAACAATTAGGTGGGGAAAAGTGTATAGTTGAGATATTATGCATACTAACAACTACCTAACATGAATTGTACAATTTTTAAAAGCTAAAATAATGGCAAACAAAAATCAAGAAATTATCAATGCGCTCAAATCATCCTACTGGAAAGAGCTGGAAACCGTAATGAACTACATAGCCAACTCCGTCCATCTGGATGGCGTTTCTGCACAAGAAATTAAGGAAAGCCTCGAAAAAGAAGTAACCGATGAAATTGGGCATGCCCAGCGATTGGCTGCACGCATTAAGGAACTTGGAGGCGATATAGATGGCTCAGAGCAATTCAAACCAGAACAAAAATCCTTACAACCTCCGCAGGATACTACTGACGTTAAAGCGGTTGTTGAAGGAGTCGTTGAAGCTGAAAAGGATGCGGTCAATGGCTACCAACACATCATCAAGGTCACTGATGGCATAGACTTTGTAACGCAGGATTTGGCAGTAGAGTTGATGTCCGATGAAGAAAAGCACCTCAATTTATTCGAGGGTTTTCTAAAAGGAATTAACCGCTAAGATCCGATCTTAAGCTTTTTAAAAAGGGTTGTCATTCAATTGGCAGCCCTTTTTTTATGCCTGGCCAATGACAAAAAATTGTCAGCCAATGCTAAAGCAATCATTAAATGGTGATTGCGGGTTATAAACTTTGAGACAGGGCTAAAAGAGGCTATGACAGATGTTTCATTTTAATGCGAAGGGTTAGACCCCTCGCTCAGGATAGGCGCGTAATTACGATTAGCGAGGATTTTTTAAATACTGATTATTATGGATTGAACAGAACCTGTCATAGGTACGATATTGGCAAGTAAACAATGTATTTTTCCTGAACAAATTCGGATTCAAAATAATCTTCCAAATAAAATAGCTTATGATCAGGGACCGTCTCTTGAATCTCAGGCTCCAGGTCCCCACCTTTCCAATAAAATATCCCGTTGGGAAGGGCATTAAAAGATCCTGATCGCACATTTTGTTTCACCCATCCTAAGAAGCGTGGTAAATTGGTGACCGCCCGCCCCAATACAAAATCAACCCGTTCTTTTTCTTTTTCTACGCGTTGATGTTTGGTCCTCACATTTGTCAATCCCAATTGAGCTCCAATATCCGAAACTGCATTCATTTTCTTAAGTGCCGAATCTACCAATACAAATTCAACTTCTGGTTGCAATATAGCCAGCGGAAGTGCTGGAAAACCACCTCCCGAACCTACATCCATAATTTTGGTTTCTGGCTCAAGTTCAATGATCTTGTAAAGGGCTAAAGCATGAAGGATATGATGCTCAACCAGATGGCCGATGTCTTGCCTTGAAACCAAGTTGATTTTTTGATTCCACGTAGCAACGAGTTCTCTTAGCTGGACCAATTGCTCCACGGTATCATCCTTCATTTCTGGAAAATAATGCTGAAGCACAGCCCGATCATTACCAATCATTGGATTTGCTTTTTACCAATACTACCACACCCATAAGCGGGTAGTAAAAAAGTTGGTACAACAGGTCCCAAAAATAAGCCGGCAATAACATGTAAAACATGTTGAATTTGGCAAGGGCATTGCCATATACGATGCCCATAAGCGTCCATTTTAGCAATAAAAGGGCCCAAAGGCCGTATTGGTAGGGATTGAAAACCAAGGCAATGATCAATCCAGCATAAAGCAGGAATTGAAGGAACCAAATCAACCCCAAAACCGTGCGATGCCCGCTTTTGTAATAACGACCTGTTCTTAGATGCCGTTGCTTTTGCTGCCACCATTCACGTAAAGTTTGTGGAGGGCTCGTGTAAAGGAAAGATTCCTTGCAAAGCTCGAATCCTGTATTTTCGCTGTTTGCATAAGTATTCACAAACAAATCATCGTCTCCGGATGCGATGTGCATGTGTTTGGCAAACCCTTTTTGATCCATGAAAAGGGCTTTGGAATAAGATAAATTCCTGCCAACACCCATATAAGGGAAGCCAGCAATGGCCATCGAAAAATACTGTAAGGCCGTGTAAAACGCATCGTATTTCCCGAAGTTGGCCACTATTCCTTTACCTTGCTCCATTGGAGAAAACCCAAGGACAATCTGGCGATCTGGATAATGCCGCTGCATGTAATTGATCCACTGATGGGAGCCAGGCTTACAATCTGCATCAGTAAATAATAAAACATCGTGTTGAGCCTTTTTAATGGCCAGGGTAATGCCAAATTTCTTTCCTTTCCCTTTTTTAATATAATCCTCGATATTTACAATGCCCAAGTGGTTGTAATGGTTTTGTAATTCTTCCAGGACTTTTAGCGTGCCATCTTCTGATTGATCATTGATGACAATCACCTCATAATCCGGATAATCCTGCTCTAAAATGGCCGGCAAATTTTCCTTTAGATTTGCAGCTTCATTTTTAGCAGAAATGATAATTGAAACAGGTTGCTGGTTAATTGGCAGGCTGCAATCAGGCTTAAAAAAGGCAAGTTTACCAAACAAGCCCAGATAAATTAAAACCTGGGCTAAAAACACAACACCCAGTATAATAAACCAAGGATCAAGTAAATATGGTAAAAGAATATCCATTTGCGGAAAAGCATTTGAGCCTTGTAACAGCAACAAAACTAATTGGAATATTTGAAAGATAATATGGTAACTTTCTTTACATGAAATTTTCGGTATTAACCACTGATCAACAAACCAATGCAAGATCGGGACGCTTTGAAACCGACCATGGAAGTTTTGAAACGCCAACGTTTATGCCGGTTGGAACCCTTGGCAGCGTAAAAGGCATCCACCAAAGGGAATTGGAAAATGACATCCGGGCCCAGGTTTTGCTTGGCAACACTTACCATCTCTTTTTAAGGCCTGGAACTACCATTATCGAAGCAGCTGGTGGCCTGCACCAATTCATGGGATGGAAGCGGCCCATATTAACAGATTCTGGCGGTTACCAAGTTTATTCGTTGGGTAAGATCCGTAAGATCTCAGAGGAAGGCGTTCAATTCCAATCGCACATCGATGGGGCTTCTCATATGTTTACGCCTCAAAGTGTGGTGGACATTCAAAGATCGATCGGAGCTGATATCATCATGGCCTTTGATGAATGCACGCCTTACCCTTGCTCCTATGAATATGCCCAAAACTCAATGGATTTAACCCACCGCTGGCTTGATCTTTGTCTTGAGCGATTCCATGCAACTACACCGCTTTATGGTTACGATCAAACACTTTTCCCCATTATTCAGGGAAGCGTTTATAAGGATTTAAGAATGCAATCAACCGAATACATGGCTGAAAAAAATACCGTTGGAATTGCCATCGGTGGGTTGTCGGTTGGCGAGCCTGTGGACCAAATGTATGAAATGACAGGACGTGTATGTGAGCAATTACCAGCTGATCAGGCCCGTTACCTGATGGGCGTAGGCACGCCAGCTAATATTTTGAATGGCATTGAATTGGGCATTGACATGTTCGACTGCGTCATTCCTACCCGTAATGCTCGGCACGGTTTAATGTATACGCCGGAAGGCATCATCAACATCAAAAATAAAAAATGGAAAAAAGATTTCACGCCTGTGAATGATCCGCCTTTGAGCTACCTGGATCATTATTACACCAAAGCTTATATTAGGCATTTAATGCATAGCAATGAAATTCTTGGTGCACAAATTGCGTCAATTCAAAATTTGGTATTTTACTTATGGCTAATGGATGAAGCCAAGCACAAAATAAAGGAAGCAACGTTTAAATCATGGAAAGCATCCATGGAAGCAAAAGTAAGCACCCGGCTATAGGCCCATGATCATTTATAAATACATTATAAAAAAGTTTTTTACCACTTTCTTGTTCATGCTGGGCATGTTCATAATGATCGTCATTGTTTTTGATATTTCAGAAAGGATGGACAATTTCATTGAAGAGGGGCCTACCATCAATGAGATCGTTTTTGATTATTACATGAATTTTGTTCCCTATTTCATCAACCTTTTCAGTCCTCTATTCATCTTTATAGCAGTCATTTATTTTACTTCCCGCATGGCTTACAATTCTGAGATCGTAGCCATTTTATCCGCTGGCTTTAATTTCTACAAGTTGATCATTCCCTATATTTTAGTGGGTGCTTTCTTTGCAGGGGTATCTTTTTACCTGAATGGCTATGTGATACCAAAAGGCAACGTTGACCTGAACAAATTCAGGGCTAAATACCTGAAAGGGCCTTATCAAAATACAGAGCATAACATCCATCGACAAGTGGCCAAGGACATTTACGTATACATGGAGAATTTTGACTACAGGGACAGCACAGGCTACCGGTTCTCGCTTGAAAAATTTGAAGACGATAAGTTAAGCTACAAACTTCGCTCAAAAATTGTGAATTGGGATTACAAAGACAAAAAATGGAAAGCCATTAATTACAGTATTCGAAAAATTGACAGCCTTGAGGAAGAATATTTAACCGGGGACACCCTTGATCTTACCCTACCTTTACACCCTGAGCATTTTGGGCGGAAAAAGCTCAACATTAAAGCCATGACCAATCCTGAATTAGACTTGTTCATCCAACAAGAGAAAATGCGGGGTGAGAAAAATGTGACCCTTTACATGGTTGAACGTTATAAACGGGAATCATTGCCATTTGCAACCATTATCCTGGCTGTTATGGCTTTAAGCATCTCCTCCAGAAGGGTAAGAGGTGGCATGGGTTTGCATTTGGGACTCGGGGTTTTGCTTGCCTTCAGCTACATCGTACTATTACAATTTTCCACAACTTTTGCCATCAATGCGGGATTTAATCCCATTTTGTCGGTATGGCTGCCCAATATTATTTATGGAATTTTAACCTTAGTTTTGATCTACAAAGCACCAAAGTAATGGCTCAAGCATTTGTTTTAGTTACGATTTGGTTTTACAGAGGCCATTTATAAATAGTTGATGGCATTAAACCGAAGCATTAAGCTATTTGGGGCTTTTGTACAATTTTAATTTTACATGTTGATCTTAAAAAGTAAAAAAACTTCAAATTCAAGCTATCTTTAGCCCAAACTTTCGAAAGTGTTACAAGGGTTAAGCTCGCTACTATTAAGGATTAAAGGCCTAATAATAAGGGATTTTGTAGCCACTACACCAAACTAATTATTTATAGAATTTCAGAATTCCTGACCCGGTCGTAAACCAACTAGTGTTATAAACGAGGCATTGAAACATTAAGCTTCGGATAAAAAGCAGGGATTGGTGTCGCTTATTGAGCCGTCTAATGAGGGGGCTAAAAAATACTGCCCAAAGGAATTCAGCCTTACTGGTGCTATGTTCATTTCTTTTGGATGGCCAAAAGAAACGGAACCAAAGAAAAGCCATCCGCTGTATAAAAATTTTGACCCACCTAAATTTTGCTTTTATTGCCTGCCACAACCCAAGTTGTATTTGAGCTTTTGCCCTGGACTATTGAGCATTTTTAAAGGTTTAGTACTTTTAGCTTTGGTAAGTAAACAAGGTTAGGGAATACACTGGATTGCTGCACGTGGCCATTGCTTGATAAAAGCAAAACAAGGAGGGTTCCCCAAAATTTTTATAAGGCGGAAACGCCAAATTTCACAAGAAATAGGGATGGTGGCCTTGATGATTTTTCGTAGTCAAACAAGTTGAGGCTTTGAGGCGATGGCCTTGTGAATAGCAGATCAGAGAAGTTTTAAGGGGTCAAGCAACAATTGCCCTTCATTTCGAAAAAACTCAATAAAGTTTAAAAAATGAAGTTGTTTAAAAACTTCCTTGATCTGCGACAGGGAAAAAGCCGGGGGGTCTATCAAAAGCTAATTAAAGCTGAAAAGCTGCTATAACATTTTTAATAACGCTATTGTTGGTTTACAGAGGATTTCATTTAATGTGTTTAGCT
>CAZLQF010000035.1:0-23948 GCA_964561545.1 uncultured Sphingobacteriales bacterium | reverse complement strand
CGATGTAGCTACCGAACAGGATTATTATCCTTTCGGCATGATGCAGCCGGGTAGGAGGTATGAGGCGGATAGTACGGATGGGTATAGGTTTGGGTTCCAGGGACGGGAGAAGCTGAACGAGTTGTACGGGGAAGGAAATGCTTACGGGTTTAAATATCGAATTAGTGATAACAGAATTGGAAGGTTTTTCTCGGTTGATCCATTAATTGATAGTTTCCCAGATTAAAGTCCTTATGTTTTCTCTTAAAATCGCTTTATTGATCATTTTGAATTTGAAGGTTCAAAGTACCTTGGAATGGAGGATAAAATTAGAAAATACATGAAATCTCAAGGGGGCATTCAAAAACAACCAGCTGAAAAGGTGGAAGAAAAAGCGGTAGAAAAACTTATGGAAGAAGCGATTTCATTGGCAAGTAAATTGGCTGTTCAAGAAGGTGCAGAACAAGTTATGGAAAGAGGCTTTGTTAAAACCAGAATTTCATCAAGTGGTAGTGCTATAACCGGTGCTTTTTCTCTAATTTATCATCCAAGGTATGTCTGAAAACCAAACTCATTCAATTATTGGGATGGCCCCTACAAGTTATAATTAATTTTAGGGTGCTCCACCAACCTGAAATTCGGAACAAGGCAAAAGCCTTAATACGTGAGGTTTTTGTGTGTTTCGAAGGAAATTATATGGGCTTTCATTTCCTAAGGTTCCATGTAATCTTTTCTGATTTTAGAAATTCATAAACCTATCAAGTTTTTCACTTGCTTTCTGGATTGAATCGAATTCAATTGCTCGCAAAAAGGATTTTGAATAATCGAATGAAAAGCTGCAACAAAAGCATTTTGTTCTGGTGTTGAGGCATGGGTAAACGCATGAGCAATCCTCTTTGATGCTAAGGTAAAATCGAAAAATATTTCTTCTTGTTCATGGTATCGCTTAAACACATTCACAAGTTTATCAAAATTATTTGGTAGCTCAATTAACTTCGCAGCATTGCCAAGCTGTGATCGTTTTACCTTTCTTTGGCTTCTTCAGTTTTTTCCGTAAATAAATGCGGGAAACTTTTCAAGTTTTTTAGATACGTTTTAAATGACATGATCAAAGGCTTTTGCTTTACTTTAATGAAAGTTTGCAAAATACTTCAGTTTTTAACGGGGTGATTTACAATTTAACATGAACTTGTGGATGGGTGGCAAGTCCTTTTTTAAGATGGATATATAAGGTATGTATGCCTCTAATTCAGCACTTTCAAGCGTATAAGCAAACCAACGTATTTCATAAGCAACCGCCCCTTAAATTAAGATCAACGACAACAGAATTGATAACAACCTTGTTGATTTTTAGAAATTTGGAAACAAAAGCGTAGTCTATGAAAACATTGCCCATGACATTAACCATAGCAGGGTCAGACAGTGGCGGTGGAGCTGGTATCCAAGCGGACTTAAAAACTTTTTCCGCGCTTCAGACCTATGGAATGTCTGCCATTACGGCATTAACGGCCCAAAATACCACAGGTGTTCAAGGTATTTTTCCCATTCCCCCGGAGTTTATAGGGCAGCAATTGGACTCCATTTTTATGGACTTACCGCCGGATGCTGTCAAAATCGGTATGCTTCATTCCCGAGCGGTTGTCAAAATCGTAGCTGATAAATTAAAGGAGTATGATGCCACCAATGTTATTGTGGATCCCGTTATGGTGGCCAAAAGCGGAGATAAATTGCTTGAAGATGATGCTATTGAGGCCCTCAATGAGCAAATTCTGCCTTTAGCTTCCGTTATAACCCCCAATCTGGGTGAAGCTTCTGAAATGTTGGATCAAAAGATCACAGAAGAAGAGCAAATGGAAGAGGCGGTCAGGTCATTGACCCAATATGGTTCTAAATTTGTCTTATTAAAAGGGGGGCATTTAAATACTGAAAGCAGTAATGATGTATTGTATGACCATGAACATGATAGCGTTTATCATTTAGAGGCACCTCGAATAAAAACGGAAAATACGCATGGTACAGGTTGTGCCCTTTCTTCAGCCATTGCAGCTTATATAGCTCGTGGATTTGTGATCAAGGATGCGGTTCGCCATTCTAAAAACTTTATCAACGGAGCTTTGCAAGCAGGATCTGATATTAAATACGGGCAAGGCCAAGGCCCTGTCCATCATTTTTTTCAATGGTGGAATGAATAACTTTTAAAACAACCTTGCCCAAATTCTGAGCAATGTGTTATTAATCATTTTGTTATTTTTGGATGGTTTTAAAGCAATCAATATGACGAAAACAGCTGTTTTTCCTGGTACTTTTGATCCTTTCACCCTCGGCCATGAAGATGTGATCCATAAGGCTCAAAAAATCTTTGGTAAAATTCACATTGCGATAGGTGTCAATACCAATAAAACGAATCTCTTTTCCCTTGAGCAACGAATAGAAATGATCGAACATTTGTATAATAAGGATGGATCCATATTCGTATCCAGCTTCGAGGGCCTTACCACCGAATTTTGCAAAAAAATTGAAGCCCCCTTTATCATTCGTGGTATTCGTAATACATCAGATTTTGAACATGAAAAATCGATTTTAGAGATGAATGAAACACTTGATCCGGAGTTAGAAACCATCTTTTTAACCACCAATCCAAACAACCAAGCCATTAGCTCTACTATTGTTCGCGAGATCTACAAATCGGGTGGACCTATAGAAGCATTTGTTCCCATTGAAGTTGCAGAAGTAATTAATGGAAGTGTTTAATCCTGTCGATTTGGTTTTACCGAATATCAAAATTGCTTTCAAATAAAAACTCCCAAATGGGTTATAACCTGAACGTTACGGATGAAGAACTGCAAGCAAAAGCGGAGGCAATCAATGTATGGAATTTTGCCAAAAAAGCCCGCAAAATTTTAATTGTATTGCAGGATGAAATGGGCCAATCAATAGGTGAGGATGAGAACCAATGTAGGCATCAACTTCAATCAGCCATTAAATATGCAGGGGTAACATTTTCTGATCAAGAAAGCGAAGCGTTTTTACAAATGATCATTACTTAGGCTATAACGCTATTTCACTCAAATCTTTTGTAGCATTTCAATTTAATATTCAACAAGTTAGTTATTTACCTTGAGCGGCATAATAAATCACTGCACCCACCGCCATTGTTCCAATACCTGCTAATGAGGCCATAGGCTTGGTAACCAAGGTATGGCTCGTCATCCAAGCCATTACTAAAATAAAAATAGCAGGTACGAATGGATAGCCCCATGTTTTATAGGATGCAGGTGCAATGTTGCGCTTTTTTTTAAGGATAAAAATTCCCCCAACCGCCAAAGCAGCAAACAAACTAAGCGTAAACCCCACGTAGGTAAGGATGGTATCAAAAGCCAAAGTAAGAATGAAAACCTGCGCTATTACCATTTGAGCTAAAATCGCCACATAGGGTGCTCCATACGATGATGTTTTGGAGAACCATTTAAAGAATGCATGATCTTCTCCGATTTTTTGGTAAATGCGCGGACCGCTCATCATCATAGCACTGATCGATGATAAGCAAGCCATAGCCACGATAACGGAAGTAATGATGCTACCTGATGGTCCCAGTATGGCTTTGGCAGCATAATGGGCCACTTCTACTTTGCCTGAGAGTTTTTCAGGAGGCACGTAAGCCAGATAAAAGAAATTGAGCCCAAGGTAAAGTATTGTTACAATGAGGGTTCCGGCTATCAATGCCAAAGGTAAGTTGCGTTCAGGCCATTTAATTTCTCCCCCTAAATAAGCAGCTGCATTCCAACCTGAATAGGCATACATCGCAAAGATTAAGCTCGTAGCAAAACCAGGATTTAACAACGCACCCCAACTTTCATTTACTTCAAGAATAGCAAGGGAATAATCTGCTTTGGAGGCCATTAAGATTCCACCAACGATCAATGCAATGATCAATAGGACTTTGAGCCAAGTAAAGCCATTGTGGATTTGACTGCCTATTTTAACATACCAGAGGTGAAGAAGTGACAAACCAAGTACTGTTATTACAGCGGTCGGGATTTCTGGAATACCGTTGATCACTTGCTGGGTATATTTGGCAAAAGCGATGGCTACTGCAGCAATAGGTGCTGAAAACCCAACGATTAAAGAGATCCATCCAGATATAAATCCTACGATGGGGTGATATAAGCGGCTCAAGTAATGATATTCGCCACCACTATGAGGCATGGTCGCGCCCAATTCAGCGTAGGTCAGTGCACCGCAAAGGGCTGCTAAGCCTCCTATCAACCATATGATCATAACAGCCAATGGTTCATGGACATCGGCTAAAATTAGCCCGGTGGTGGTAAAAATACCGGTTCCAACCATGTTGCCTATCACAATGGAAGTGGCAGTTCCTACCCCTATCTTTCTTGAATTAGGTTGGACCGGCATGTTTCATTCAATTGGTTGTTAAAAGCTGTAGCATCTACTTAATGCCTTCTCATTTAGAACAACAACGGACTGATTCTATCAGTCTTTTTCCGGTGGATTGATCATTGGCACAAATCGTACCCCTGTAATAGTCTGCTCTTCGAGGTTGCCCTTTTGATTCTTGGTTATTACTTTCAATTCTTGGAAGCGATCGCCTACCGGCAAAACCATTTTACCGCCTTTTTTTAATTGTTCCTTTAAAGCTGAGGGAATTTCGTCTGGGGCAGCTGTAACCATAATTCGATCAAAAGGTGCATGCTGTGGCCATCCTTTATAGCCATTCCCATGTTTTACTTGAACGTTGTTGTAATCCATTTTTTTAAGCCTTGATTGAGCGGTATTGGCCAATGCTTCTACAATCTCAATGGTATAAACCTGGTCAGCCAGTTGTGCTAATATGGAGGCCTGATAACCAGAACCGGTTCCGATTTCAAGCACATTTTGTTGGCCGTTCAGGTCTAACAATTCCGTCATCAAAGCTACAATGTAAGGTTGCGAAATGGTTTGGTCATGGCCGATCGGCAAAGGCCGGTCTCGGTAAGCCCGGGCTTGGTGTTCCTCAGGTACGAATCGATGACGGGGCGTTTTTTTCATCACTTCCAAAAGGTCCTGGTCTTCAATACCTCTGGCTTTGATCTGGTTGTTTACCATTTGGCATGCTTTGGCTTGCCAGCGGGATTCCTGAGGATTTTCATTGATTGAGGCTTTTTTACTTTCCCTTGATTTAGCTGCTTCGGTCGCTTTCTTGGAGCCTTCTCCCGATGGCGTACATCCATGTAAGGTGGTCCCTAACAGCATTATAAAAATGAAAGGAAAAAACCAATGAAGCATCTTGAAGTTGCTCATAAAGTAGCGCTTTTTTTATTCAATGAAAGTTAACATTTTGAAACAGTTATGAATTTAATACATCCGACTGAAATTAGTGATTGCTAAAAAACTTCAATGAAAAGGGGTTATGATATCAATGCTTGATCTTATTTTTGCACCATGACCAATTTGGATTTTGATATTATCATTATAGGTGGCGGTGCTGCCGGGTTCTTTGCTGCCATTCATGCCGGTGAAAACTCCAATCGCAAGATCGCCATATTGGAAAAAACCAAAAAACTGCTTTTTAAAGTCAAGATCAGTGGGGGTGGTCGGTGCAACGTTGCTCATGATTGTTACAAACCTGCGGAACTTGTTAAACATTACCCGAGAGGTGGTAAACAACTCTACAAGGCTTTTCAAAAATTTGCCACGGAAAATACCCTTAATTGGTTCAGAAATCGTGGTATAGCGCTTAAAACTGAGGATGATGGGAGGATCTTCCCAACGACCGATGATTCACAAACAATTATCGACAGCCTTGTCAATGCTGCCCTTGAAAAAGGAATTGAAATTTATAAAAGTACCGAGGCAGTAAGCATTACACCTAATAATGACGGTTTTACTATTGGACTAAAATCTCGAAAAACCCTTCATGCCGGGAAAGTAATAGTTGCCTCCGGCGGTCATCCGCATCCCTCTGCTTATGATTGGCTCAAAGCCCTCGGAGTTCAAGTAGCGCCGCCTATTCCGTCTCTTTTTACGTTTAATGTTCCAGATAGCGGTTTAACAGATTTACAGGGTGTCTCAGTGCCTTATGGCAGCGTTCAAATTCCTAAAACCAAATTAAAACAGGAAGGTCCCATACTTATTACGCATTGGGGCTTTAGTGGGCCTGCGGTTATTAAATTGTCTGCATTTGCAGCCTTAGAGCTTAATGAACGGAATTACCAATTCCCATTTTTGATCAATTGGTGTGGTATGGAGGAAGAAGAAGTACGTGATCAACTTCATGAGTTTCAAAGGCAAAACCCTAAGAAGTTAGTGGTTAGCAACCCTGTGGTCAATATTCCCAATAGGCTTTGGAGCCGGCTTTGCGAAAAGGCACGAATTGGTGAAAGCCGAACATTCATTAACTTACCTAAGAAAAAGATGAACCGGTTGGTGGAGCATTTGGTTAAAGATCATTATGAGGCGCAAGGAAAATCAACTTTCAAGGAGGAGTTTGTAACTTCAGGCGGCGTTGAATTAAAAGAAGTAGACCTTAGCACTTTTGAATGCAAAAAAATACCAGGTTTGTTTTTTGTCGGTGAAATTTTAAATGTTGATGGAGTAACAGGTGGCTTTAATTTCCAGCATGCTTGGACGAGTGGTTATTTGGCCGGGATGGCAGTTAAAAGTGAATAGTATTTCGGAACTCATGGCCTTTTGTTATTTAAGTTTTTGAAGGTCAGTAGGTTAACAAAAAAATTGGGCGATAACCACAGAGGTCTTGCTTCTATGGAAGAAATGCTTTATTATACAGCACGAAATTCACTTTTTAAACAGTCTTGTTATCTATTACTTTTATTGAATATATGCTTTGGTTTCCATGCTATAAAAATTTTGGGGAACCCAACTTGTTTTGGTTTTATAAAGCAAGGGCTTAGTGGAGCAACTCTGTGTTTTCTTTAACTTTAATTAAATCCCATGGCCAACAGCATTAAACTTCAAAATAACCAATGCGCCACAAATTAATTGGTAATCGGTTCTCGTTAATGAGACAGATTGGTTTACGAAAAGGTCAGGATTTCCGAATTTTACCAATCTTTATCCCGCACTCAATCCCAAGTAGCTTGTCTCGGCCTTATACCATTTATGCTTAAAAGTGATTCGGCCTTTTATAACAGTTTGATTAACATTTCCATCCCTGACAAATGAGCAACACAGGTTTAGGAAGTGTACTATATAATGAATCAAATACAAATGGGTGAAAGCTATACGTTTTCAAAAACCATGGGACATTTAGGTTCCTCCCTCATTTAAGGAATTGTTTATCAATATCATGTATTTAAATAGTAAGATTGCTTGATCTTAAAAGCTTTGCTTTTAATCGGTATTGGTGAGCGCTTTTTTACCCAATCTTATAAAGCCATCAGGTTTTTTAGCGCCCCGGTCGCGGTGTATTATATCACCGTCACTGGAGAAAAACAATAGGGAAGGGTAGAATTTAACATTGTGCTTTTTGGCAAATTGCTTGCCAGCGCCCTTTTCCATATCGTATTGGTAATTGATGAAATTATCGTTGTAAAAATTGCCCACATCATTACGGGTAAAAACTTTGGCATCCATCCATTTACAAGGGCCACACCAAGTGGCAAAAGCATCTACAAAGATGGGTTTGCCTTCCTCCTTGGCTTTTTGTTTTACTTCTTTCCAGCTTCCCTGAAAAAAGTCAATGCCGGGATCTTTCTGCTGCCCAATGCTAAAAAATGGTGCCGTCAATATTAAGATGAAAATTAAGGACTGTTTTAACATGGTAGTATCCATTTTTTACAAGCTTTCCTTACAAAATAAGCAAATTAGAAGCCAAAATGAAAAATACCATGAAATTGAGCTGACAAAATGTTTTTATTAAATCCTATTTAAAATAAGTCGGGAAATTTTTAATTGCTATAAAAACGTTTAAAAATCCCCACCAAGGGTTGTAGAGCGCTTGTAAGTCTTAGTGGTGCCATCCAGATCCGTGATCTCGATCAATATTATGTAAACACCCATGGATGCTTTTTCTCCATTATCCCGAGTTCCATCCCATGTAAAGGAACCGGACTTTCCCAACAAGGCATTGTTAACCAATTTCCTGACTTGTCTTCCTCTTGAATCAAAGATTTTAACCTGAGCGGTTTTACCGGATTCATCAAACTGGTATTGTATATAAAGCAAGTCCTTATACCCATCCTGATTGGGAGAAAATACATCGGGTTTTAAAGCAATTGTTGACGCATCCTTTTCAGGCTTGTCAGCCTGAGAGTTTTCGTAAGTAGGTGTTTTATAGCCTGTTGATGAGGCGGCCGAGTGCCAGTTATCAGGATCATTGCTTGGATCTTCAGGATCAATTCTTTCAAGAGCAACCCCTTTGAAGTTGTCAATTAACTCAAAGTGCCAGCTTTCCGAATAATTAACATGGTCAATAATATTGCTGTTTTGATCCACCAAAACAACATTACCACTTTCGTTGGGAAAAGTAGGAAGGCTTCCAACTTCAATGATTTTATCAGGATACCGAGGCCCGTAGTTGTTGTTTACATAGGATTTGGACTCAGTAATGACCAAATAATCTTGAGGCAGCAATAAATAACCTGTTTCGGATATATTTTTTAGATTTTCGAGCGCGCCTGTGTCATTAATCGAGGCAACCCAACTATTGGCTATGTTGATCACTTTGTCGGACTGGTTGTAAAATTCTACGTAGTCCGCTCCTCCGGATGGGGGATTGAATAAAATTTCATTAACGACCACGTCCAAACTATCGGCTGGTTCAGGAAGGCCAAAATCTCCCTGGTTCGGCTTGCCAATTTCATTACCTGAGCAGTCGGTAACTCGATTTATTTCAAGCTTGTACAAAATGCTTACTTCCAGGGGAGCGCTTAAAGAAATTTCGACAGATTGATATAAAGGTGCAATGGGATTGGCGGAAATAACATTGCCCTCATAGTTATTGATCGTATAGTTGGCATTACTGTCAATTGAGGCGCTGTCCATGGGTTCATTAAAAAAAGCCTTAAGGGTTACTGAATCTTTAACGGTTACGTTCTCAAGTTTAGGCGGAGCCACATCAGGGTTGGAAGCCTGAATAGAATTTTGAGCGCCTGGTGTGCCACCGCTTTTATCATCGGATGCTTGCCAATTATTGTTTCCTCCACAAGGATTCTTCGGATCAATCCTTTCAAGACTCCAGCCTCCTTCTGCTTTGATTTCATCTTCATACCAATCATCCTTGTATTGAACTACCGATATAATGGTTCCTGCATCATCGCGTAGGGTGATTCGGTCGCCTGAATTGTTAAGGGAAGGGAGTGAACCAACCGCTGCCAATTTGCCAAATGGTTCAAAATTGGAGCTTACCCCGCTCCTGCAGACGATCACATTCTCATTGGGCTTGATGATTACATCGGGTAATTGAGATTGGGAGTTCAAATCAGCGATGGTCCAATTTCCCAATGCAATTGGATGATCGGCCACATTTTTTAGTTCCACATATTCAAAGGGTGGTAAAGCTATGGTAGGTTCGGGTTTTACCATGAGCTCGTTGATGATCACATCGAAAGGTGATGCTGGTTGGGGCACCACGTAATCAAACCCAATGCTTTTGAATTTGTCCAATTCATTGCCCCAGCAATCGCTTAATCCTTGATACTGAAAACTGTAAGAGGTATTGGCTTTTAATGGGTTTTGGAAAACCAACTCAAAACCTTTAGCCTCGTTTTTGGGAATAATTGATTTTACCTGGATGATTGGCTTGAATTCATAATCAAGGTTGAGGATGCTGGAAGTGTCAACTTCTTCACTCAAAGTCGCTTTTAAGGTTAGGCTGTCTATTATTTCGACCTTTTCAATAAAAGGCGTAGTGGTATCGGGTTGACTCGAAAAAACTGAATTTTTTTGGCCAGGTGTACCGCCTTGATTGTTGGTAGAAGCGATCCAATTATCAGGTCCACTGCAAGGATGATCCGGGTTAATTCTTTCTATGGTCCAGCCTCCATTTGACTTGTCTTCATCCTTGTACCAAGTAACATCATAAGTAATCTCATCAATGATTTTTCCTTTTGGATTGGCAATCACCACATCGTCCCCACCATTGTTAAGCACAGGAAAATTACTCGTTCCCAAGGTAGGGCCAAAGGCTTGATAGCTTTGTTCGTTGCTGCCGGAACAAATAATCAGATAACTGTCAGGTTTTAAAGTTCCTTGAGGCAAGGGATCCAAGCCTCTTTCATCCCCAAATTCCCAATTTTCAAGATCTATCTCAAATTGCGTTTGGTTGTAAAGCTCAACGAATTCAGCCTCGGGTAGCCCTTGTGTTGGGTTTGGATCCGGAAAAATTTCATTAACAATAACATCGCCAGCTTCTGCCTGGAAAAAGGTGAATGAAGCACTATCCTGGCTTAATTCATTGCCCTTGGGATCCTGAATCTTGCTGGCTGTAAGGGTGTATTGCGTTTTATTGGACAATGAGTTCTCTAAAACAAGGTAAACTTCCTGATTATTGCTTGGGTTCAAAAATGCCTGGGTAGGATTCCCGATTCCTTTGTTTATGATGTAGTTTTGAGCATCTTCTGCAGATGCAGGGTCGATGGTCTCATTGAAAGATGCCAAAACCGTATCCTTATCGATGGCTTTACTCGCTTCCAATTTGGGTGGAAATGAATCGACTTGAATAGGCCCTGCATAAAAATCATCAAAGAAGAATTTATCCGATCTTGTAGTCGTGTATTCACATAACAGGCCGAAGTAATTGGTTGAGGTGTAGGTTTGATCGGTGGTGTCTCCTTCAAGCAAGAAGTTGGTGCCACCAAGGGTGTCTGAATATACTTCCCATTTACCTTGATCGTCCCGGGTTACCTTAACCCTTAAAGTGTTGGTATTCTTACCCACATGGCCTGGGAATCCATCAATGATTTTGGTCGATGAATTTCCATCCTGACGGTAAAGATCAACCCCATCGGTACTCCCGGTTTCCCCGGTGCCAATGTAATAACCATTAACGGGTCCGGTTAAATCTTGTTGATCGCTTACTAAATAAACCTTGAGCTGATTTGAGTTCGAGGGTTCAAAGTCCAATTTAAACCAAAACCGCCATTCGGTGGATTTGATCTCTTGACTGCTGGTGACCAAATAAGATTCACTTCCTGTGCCGTCTAACTGGAGTTGATTTTGGTTGTTCACCTTAAATTCATTTGGATTGCCTTGCCACGAAGGATTATTGCTAAGATCGCCATCCGCAAAATCATCGGTAAACTGGGACCAACAGGTAGATGGAATGGCTATGAGTAAAAGTAAAATTAACTGTTTCATAAGGTAAATTTAGGGATGATAATCATAAATTTGTAGTTCTAAATTAAATTTTAATAATTGAATGCGTTTAGCGATTGTTGGGGCTACAGGTTTGGTTGGCAAGACGATGTTACAAGTTCTTCAGGAAAAAAAAGTTAATTTCCGGGAGCTTTATTTGGCAGCTTCTAAAAAATCAATGGGCATTGAGCTTCCTTTTAAGGGTGAAAAGTACCAGGTTAAATCCATTGAAGAAGTATTGGATTTAAAGCCTGATGTGGCTTTGTTCTCTACAGGAGGTGATATAGCTAAAGAATGGGTGCCCAAATTTGTACAGGCCGGCACCTACGTGATTGATAATTCCTCTGCCTGGCGCATGGACAAAAATACCAAATTGATCGTGCCGGAAATCAACGGCAAATCCTTAACAAAAGAAGATCGCCTAATTGCCAACCCCAATTGCTCCACCATCCAGCTTGTTATGGCTTTGATGCCCCTTCACAAGAAATATGGTTTAAAACGCGTTGTTGTGTCCACCTACCAATCAGTAACCGGTTCAGGCAGTAAAGCCGTTTCCCAAATGGTCAAGGAAAGAAAAAGTGAGCAAGTGAAAGAACCGGCTTATCCTCATCAAATTGACATGAACTGCCTTCCACATTGTGATGATTTTATGGACAACGGTTACTCAAAGGAGGAGCTAAAAATAATTAATGAAACCCGAAAAATTTTGGGGATCGATGACCTTCCTGTAACCGCAACAGCGGTTAGGGTTCCTGTAACAGCAGGCCATTCGGAAAGTATAAACCTGGAGCTTAAAAATGCTTTTAAGCTCGAAGATGTAAAGGAAGCCATAAAAGATTTTGCTGGTTTAAAGTTGTTGGATCAGCCCTCCAAAAATAAGTATCCCATGCCCATCGATGCCAAAAATAAAGATGAAGTATACGTTGGCAGGATTCGGAAAGATTATTCTTTAGACAATGCGTTGAACTTTTGGGTAGTGACCGACAACCTAAGAAAAGGCGCAGCTACCAATGCCATTCAAATTCTTAATCATTTACGTGATCAGAAGTTTGTGAAGTAATGATGGACGAGGAAAGCCTTCCGCGTTATACCCGAAGCCAACTTGCGCTTAGAAATGGTCAGGACAAACCTGAGGTTTGGATCGCCTACCAAGGCTACATATACGATGTTGCCAAAAGCAAGCTTTGGCACACCGGCACCCACTACCAGCATTGGGCTGGTCAGGATCTTACCGAAGAATTAAAAGATGCTCCTCATACGGCAAAGGTTTTTGAAAAATTTGAAGTGATTGGCATATTAGCGCTACCGCACGGGCGAAGCAGGTGACCTTAGGGTAAGTTGACATCCAAATATTATTCTATAATAAATTGGGATTATTGTTTTTTAACCAAGGTAAATGTTCCGGTCTGTTGATCACTTCCCGGGTTGAAATAACGGCCCTTTAAAGTGTCCTTATCATATTCAGCCACATACCGCCCATTGATGACGTATTCGCTGTTTTTCTTAATAAAGCTTGAATCACTCCATACAAGATTTTCTTGCTTTAAATAGCCGGTATATTGGGTAATGGTACTATCGAACCTTTTACTGGGCCAAATCATTCTACCCCGGAATTTATTACCTTCAAATACCGAGAATTCAATAGTCATTGGATAACTCCCAACATCTTTTTGCTTAAAAGTGCCATGCCAACTACCGCTAAGCTCTTTTAATTTTTGCTCTTTGGGGTTATTACTGCATCCGATAAGGCCTGCCAATACTATAAAGATCAAACTTAACATTAAGAATCGCATAACAAATTATTTTAGTAAATTCCAATTAAGGGATTATCGATCAAAATTAAATATTAGTCGAAAAACATCCAACTAAGGCCAAACCGGAAAGTTCTTGGATACATTGGATAATTCTTCATTATAAAATAATTATCGCCCATGATACCCTGGTTGGCATGTTCTAATTTTAAAAAACCGCGAAAACGTTTGATCCTGAAATTAATGAAAACATCGATCACTGGATAATTGCCTACTTCCCTTCTGGATTGATTGTAAAAAATGTTGAAAGCCGGAAAATAATCATCCGCATAATAAGTGCGGTTGAAGCGGTAATCAAACCCTATCTGCGCCATTAAAACATCTTGGATAAATTCATTTTGGTAATAAATCGTACTTCTGGATACAAAGTCCGGAAAATTCAGAATGCCTAAGTCCTTGATTTCTTGTTGGAATGTCGTGTTGGTTTCAAAATGAAAAGGACCAATGGAGGTATGCTTTTTAAAATTAATGTCAAAAAAGTTAATCGTTTGGTCGTATTGGGTAGGATTGATGTTTTTATTCCAATAAACCCATCCATTGATACTTGAAAAGGAGATCCGGCTTGTGAGGTTCAGGTCTTCTTCTTTTAGCTTGATGTATGGCTGGCGAATTGAAATACGGTTATGTTCTCTATCCCACTTCAAATGATTGGCACTTAAGGTACTTTGGATTAAAGTAGCTTGGCGTTCTTGATGGCGGTAGCCAAAGGTTATGCGCTCAAGGCTTTCCAGAGGAAAACTGACATTTCCATTGAATCGCCATTCTCCTTGATTACCTCCTGATGGGATCACCGATCCACTTAAACCTATTTTATAATCCTGCAACAATGTGGTATTAATTTGCCCTTTGATATCCAAATTTTTGATAAGGGAGGTTCTATCCCTTTGATAAATATCATGAATATGGTATCCGATCTTGGTGTTAAAATCTGTTTTCAAAAAGGGCAGGGAATCATTGCCAAGCGTCAAGGGCTCCGTATTCCCAAATTCGAAGCCAGTACTAATATGAGTGAGGCCCATGGTGTCATTGGTAGCTGTACTATCATTGTATATAGCAGGATAATATGAGCTGTGGTCACTCAGATTTTCATCAACGTATCCGTATTGCTGGCGATTAAAAGATGCACTGTGCTTAAAGTAGAAATCTGATTTGATATGGTGGTTTACAAAGGTGTCGTTAGCCTTTGGGTCTATTAGGGTGTCGATTTGTTCCGGGCCTGTGAATAAAAACTGGGTTAAGTTAATGCCTCTTTCCTGCCATTGTTGGTACGTACCTTCATTCAAGTTCACTTTGATCCTTTCCTTGTCTCCACCTTCATAGGACTTGAAAACCGAATCTTTAAATACACCGCCATTCATATTGGCCTTGAATTTATTCCATATAACACTAAGATGGGCTTCATAGCGATTGTTATCAGTTTTTACGCGGGTATTAAGGCCGATGTTGGTTCGCTCTGATTGCTGGTTGAAATAAAAACCATCAGAAACGCCTCTTTTAAACTGCAGTGATGCATTCCAATGAGGGGTGATGTTACGGCTATGTACGCCTCTTAGGTATTGCATCTCAGTAGCCCCTTGCGCGTAATCAAGTTTGGTATAAGGAGTATAGGTATCATAAAATTTGATATTCTGAGCGGTCATTCGGTATAAACCAAAAGGATCAAACCCTTTGTCAAAACCAACTTGAGTAAAAGGATCGAAAACAAGTGGAAAAGAAGGAGAATGGATGTTACCCAGGTTTTCTCTTGCGTTATTTAACTGATATACCGGGTTGTATTGGTGAAACAAGTTTAGGCTGGTGTCAACAGATCGGGTGCTGTCCATGGACCCTTTTAACATATTTAAAGTATAATACTGGACTTGAAGCTTATTATCTTTTGATAAGAAGGTGTCCACTTGGCCTTGCAGATTGATTGCAGGAATTGTAAAAAGCAATAGGAATAGAAGAAAGCGCTGGAGCAAACTATTGGGTTTTTAGGAGCCTGATCTCTTTAGAAAAGTCATCCGTTTTTATTACAGCAAAATAAACACCATTTGGAAGATTATTGAGTCCATTAAATCGAAATTGCTGCTTTCCTTGACTCAGGTTCTTGTTCCTTTGGTATAAAACCTGGCCCTGTGTATTAATTATAGAAACATTAAACTGATCAGCATTAAAAACTTCTATGTTTACTTTTAGTTCATCAGAAATCGGGTTGGGAAGAACCTCCGCGTCAAAAGGCTCATCATTTTTGATGAGGGTGTCTGCATTTACCGTAGTATCGATGCGTAAAGTAAACAACCCATTGGTAATATCTGAAGCAATAATGGTTTGAGAGGGTAAAAAGGGATAAACACCCCATAACCCTTCAAAATTTTCAAAATCCCCTTCATCATTTTGAGGATAGGTATCGTAAGATGCTAACTTCTCGGGCTTTTCTGGATTTGTTAGATCGAAGATCTGGAGGCCGTCATGGTAATAAGAGACGTAAGCTAAACTATCTCTTAGGAAGGGGTTGTGCGGTATGGATCCTTCTTCAACGCTGGAGCCAAAGGTGTTTAAGAACTCAATGTTGGCCAGGTTCGACATGTCAAAAACCTTAAGTGGTAAACCGTGCGTTTCATCAGCAAAAACAATAAAATTCCCTGATTCTGAAAGCCATGAACTGTGATTGTATCCTTTTTGGGGATATGATTGGATTGCATTAATTAGTTGAGGGGCTGCAGGATCGGTATAATCAAAAATAAAAAGCCCTGCCCCTTCATTAGAGCAATAGGCGGTATCATTTCTTACATAAACATCATGAACGTTCTTAAAACTGTAAGGACTTGCATCCAAATGCCCAAGGAGCTTAGGTTTTTCGGGGTTTTCCAGGGATAAAACGGTCATGGGATGGAAGTTGGAGTCCGTTTTATTGGAAGTGGCATAGAGGCGTCCCTGATTTATGAAGATGTTGTGGGATCTTTCAATCAAAGTATCGGAGTCATAAACCTTAGGGACGGAATCGGGTAGATAACTTAGATCAAATATTTGCAAAGAAGATCTGCCTTCGTCTGCCACGCCATAGCAGTAATTTTTATAGGTTTTATAATCCCTGTGTATGGCATCAATGTCTTTACCCGCTTTGGCAGCTACTTTTTCCATAAGCTCGGGGTTGGTAACATCAAAAAAGAAGGTTGAGTCAAGCGTTCCGGTAATGGCATATTCGCTCCCATCTTCTGATTGATACCCCCAAATGTCATTGAACGTATAGTCAGGGTCCCAATTGTCAAGCATTGTAACCTCTATGGTGGTATCCCTCAAGATCAAGGTATCTTGTGCCTGCGTAAAGGCAGGCCAAGTTAACAGGACCAATATTTTCAGCCATCTTATCAAAACAATTCGCAATAATTACCAAGCATGAATAATAAAAATTTGGAATGGTTACCATGGATTGTTTTAGTTTCCAATTCTTTTTGGCGATCAATAAACAATGAGGTAACCACTTTTAATCAATTCCTCTAAATTGAAGTTATGACGAATAATTTATTAATGCTTAAACCACTTTAATTAGTTCCTTCATGATTGTGGTCATCTTGGGTTCTGCTTTATTCGCAGCCTCTATTACCATTTCTATGGAAACGGGTTCAAGCTCTTCATGGAAGCCCTCGTCTGTAATAACAGATATGGCAAAGCATGGCAAATCCATTTGGCGGGCAGCTAATACTTCGGGAATGGTTGACATTCCGATAACATCAGCCCCAATTGTTCGTATATAACCGTACTCTGCCCGGGTTTCAAGGTTGGGGCCCTGGATACTCGCATAGGTACCTGTGTGAACGTGAATGTCATGATCGGAGGCAATTGCCTGCCCTTTTTTGATCCAATCCTTTTTATAAGGCTCGCTCATGTCAGGAAATCGAGTACCAATCTCGGTTACTGCCGTTCCTCTTAAGGGTGAGTCCGGCAAAAGATTGATGTGGTCGTCAAGGATCATGATGTCCTCAGTCTTAATCTGGGGATTGACGGATCCGCAAGCATTGGACAAAAAGAGCCCTTTTATGCCCAAAAATTTCATCACCCTAATGGGAAAAACAAGCTGGTGCATGTCATAGCCCTCATAATAATGAAATCGGCCCTGCATGGCTACAATATTTTTACCTGAAAGCTTACCAAAAACCAATCGACCGTGATGACTCTCTACAGTAGATACCGGGAAGTTAGGAAGGTCATCATATGGAATAGTGTCATAAATTTCCACCTCATCAATTAAAGCTCCAAGCCCGGTTCCTAAAACGATGCCATACTCGGGTTGAAAATCAACTTTTTCCTGAATTGATTGGACGGTTTTTTTGATTGTTTCTAACATAGTTGATGATTTTATTTTTAAAATTTTGGTTTTCCTCTGTTTCGTGAAATTCAAATTGCAAGGGGAGGTAATAAAGGGGAAATAGTTTAAAATATTCTTTGGCCTCGAGGCTTTGGATCCTTTTGATGTCCTTTTCGGTGGTTACCACAGCCTTTTCATTGATAAATATCTCTTTGAGCTTTTCATTGATCTTTTTGTAATCCTTGTAGTTGTATTCATGGTGGTCTCCAAATTTGATCACAGTAACCTCTTTACATCTTCTTTCAAGAAAAGTTTTCAAAGGCAAAGGGTTAGCAATACCTGTAAATAGTACAAATTTATAATCACTAAAATCTTTTACGTCATATGTAGCTTCTGGATTGTTGAAGTCAACAAAACTTTGGTAGTTAATATAAGAAAAATACAGTTCTTGATGGGGTTTGGGTTTGATTATTTCCTTTAATCTGCCCACCTCAAATGGAGAGAGTACTTTCATAGATTTGGTAACAATGATAATGTCTGCACGCTTTTTAGATGGTTTAGGCTCTCTCAGATTTCCGGCAGGTAGCAAGAAATCTTCGGGAAATGGGTTGGAGTATTCCGTTAGTAATATATTGATCCCAGGCTTTACATATCGATATTGAAATGCATCATCCAGAATGATGACATCAATATCAGGTACTTGCTGCAATAGTTTTCTGATGGCACTAACGCGTTTCTTTGATACTACTACTGGTGTTTCGGGGAATTTGGTTTTTATCTGATAAGGTTCATCGCCTACTTGCTGGGCCGAGTGCTCATCTTCCAATAAAATATAACCGCCTTTTTTCCTTTTATAGCCCCGGCTTATTACAGCAGGTTTCAACCCTTCTTCTTGTATAATATCAATCAAATATTCCACCATGGGGGTTTTACCGGTACCGCCCACGGATAGGTTACCAACACTTATAATAGGTAAATCAAACTTCTTTTGTGGAAGAAGTCCAATATTGAAAAATAAGTTACGTAACCCAACGCCTAAACCATATAGTAATGAAAATGGGCTTAGCAGGATTTTAAAGAAAATGTTCAAATCCCTGAGTTTTTTAGACGCTCAAATTTACCTAAAATGTCAAGAATTGCAGGCAAACATTTTGTTGCGCAATAATTAGTGATAGAATTAACAAAGGTGTTCAACCATTGGATCATGTTGATCCTATTTTGCTTAAGTAGTTGCATTGCCGTTAAGAAAACCATTCTACCCATGATAATTTATCATCCATTAATTCCTTCTAAACCCACAATTCTTTATCTTTGTATGTTCTGTCAATTCAATAAACCCTGCTGTATGAAAATCAAAACAATTACGGATTATCTTGAAACGTTTGCTCCATTATCAATTCAAGAAGATTATGACAATGCGGGGCTGTTGGTAGGCAGTCAGGATACTGAAGCTAAAGGGGCAATGGTAACGCTTGATGTAACCGAGGAGGTAATAGATGAGGCCATCCAACAAGATTGTAACCTGATCATTGCCCATCATCCCATCATTTTTAAAGGAATTAAACGGCTCAATGGCGGTGACCATGTTCAGCGTTCCGTGATAAAGGCCATTAAAAATGACATCGCCATATATGCTGCCCATACCAATCTCGACCATGCCCATGTAGGCGTTAATGCCAAAATATCTGAGCAATTGGGCCTCCAAAATGCCAAGGTTCTTCGGCCCATCTCAAATATCATGAAAAAGCTGGTTACTTACTGTCCCGATATGAAGTCAGACAGCGGGGCTTATTATCCAGGAACTATACGACAGGCGTTGTTTGAAGAAGGGGCAGGTGAAATTGGTCCTTATGATCTCGCATCCTACAATATTTATGGGAGGGGAACTTTCCGACCTACGGATGATCAGGAAACTTTTGCGGGCAGTAAAAAACGCATGCATGTTCAGCAGGAAGTCCGCATTGAAGTGGCTTTTCCTGGATATTTAAAAAACAGGATCATTAAGCGCCTTATGGAGACTCATCCTTATCGACATGTCGTTTATGATGTTTATCCTTTGGAAGCCACTCAACATCTTGCAGGAGCTGGTATGATTGGCAAACTCGAAAAGCCTGTGGCTGAAAGTGAATTCCTCAAGCAAGTAAAATCAACCATGCTAACCGATTGCGTCCGTCATTCACCATTGAGGAACAAGCAAGTTGAGAAGGTGGCTGTTTGTGGTGGTGCGGGAAGCTTTTTATTGCAGGACGCCATTGATGAAGCAGCAGATGCTTTTGTATCTTCTGATTTTAAATACCATCAATTTTTTGATGCTGATCAAAACCTGCTCATAGCTGATATTGGTCATTTTGAAAGTGAACGATTTACCATCGATTTGTTGTATGATTGGTTGAAAGAAAAATTTTCTACCTTTGCAGTTTATAAATCGAATACAAATACAAACCCCATAAGTTATTTATGATGGAAGCACAAACAAAAACATCCGTAGAAGAGAATCTTAAAAGGCTTTACGAACTTCAACTATTAGATCGGAAGCTTGACAAAATTCGAAGTGTTCGGGGTGAGCTTCCTATTGAAGTAAGTGATCTTGAAGATGAGATTGAGGGAATGCAAACGAGGATTCAAAAGATTGACAATAAAATCAATGAATTAAACGCGCATATTGAGGAAAGGCGCAACAAGATTAAAGAAGCGCAAGAATTGAAGCGAAAGTATGAAGGCCAACAAGACAATGTAAAAAACAACCGTGAATACTTAGCGCTTTCCAAAGAAATTGAGCTTCAAGACCTTGAAGTAATGGCTTCTGAAAAGAAGATTAAGGATTACCAGAACCAGCTTGATGAACAGCAAAGCAAGAAAGATAAAACGCAATCTGAGATTGAGGAAAAGCAAAGCGAGCTTTCTGAAAAGAAAGAAGAACTTGAAAACATTATAGCCGAAACAGAAAAAGAAGAAGAAGATTATAACAACCAGCGACAAGAAGCTGAAGGAAAACTTGAGCAACGTTTGGTCAATGCCTATAACCGCATTAGGCGTAATTTTAAAAATGGATTGGCGGTTGCTACTATTCAAAGAGAGTCCTGTGGCGGTTGTTTCAGTGTGGTGCCTCCGCAGCGCCAGCTCGATGTGGCTCAACGCAAAAAAATCATTATCTGTGAGAATTGTGGCCGGATTTTAATCGATGATGAATTGGCCCAACAAGTATACCAAGATATGGGCATTGATGTATAATACCAAGTGTTCAGCGGGAGCTTTTCCGTTGAATATAAATAGTACGGTAAATGGTCAGGCTTGCCTTTATTTTGCTCGCTGCTTTTCTTGTTTTTAGCAATCTAACAGGTAAGCCCCATTTTAAATATTCCAATAATTGCGAAGTAGCTCATCAAGCATTACTCCGGTTTGACCTAAAGGCATGCCGTAAAGCCTTAAGCCAGGAAAGAAAGAAGAACCCTGATAACCTCTTTATCACCTACTTTAATAATTACCTTGATTTCTTTAAAGCCTATGCTTTTGAAAATAGAAATTCCTATTCCCGAATAATCGAAAAGATGGGCCAGCGCATCGATACCATAGACGATGCTCCTGAGTCAAAATATAAGAATTTGCTTCAAGGAGAAATTTACCTGCACCAATCATTGGTGCACCTCAAATTTGGTGATAATGTGAAAGCTGCTTGGGATTTAAATAGGGCTTATCAATTTCTGGAAAGCAATAAGGAGCAATACCCGGATTTTTTATTAGCAGACCGTGCATACTATGCCCTTCAGGCTATGGTAGGGTCCCTACCCCAATCATATTATATTTTAGCCAACCTTGCAGGAATGGATGGTTCTCTAAATGAAGCAATCAACAAATACAAGGCTTCTCTGAAGCAAATGGCCAACAATAATAAATATAGGTATTTTTATAGAGAATCGAAGGTGCTTTATGCTTATCTTCAGTTGCATTTATTGGGTAATGAAACCAAAGCATTGAAAATTGTAAAATCCGTGGCAAAGGAAGCGCCCAACAATCCTATCAATGAAGTTTTCCTTAGCAATATTGCTGATCAGGCTAAAAAAAATAAGTTGATTTTAGAGACGTTAAGCCATTATCGCGAATCAAAACCGCCCATTCCTTATCTTGATTATAAATTAGGGGACGCATTGCTTAAAAAACACGATCCCAAGGCCAAGTTTTATTTTGGCCGCTACATAGAAAATTTTGAGGGCAAAAGTTACGTCAAAGATGCCTACTTAAAAATTGGCTGGTCCTATTTAATGGCTGGGCAAATGGATCAATACCAGAATTGCATGTATCTGGTGAAGCAAAAAGGAGGAAAGCAAAGAAGTGAAGACCAACAAGCTTTGCAAGAAGTTGGGCAATACGATCAAAACAATGCGTGGCTTCTTAAAGCAAGATTGGCATTTGATGGCGGTTATTATGATAAAGCATTAACTTATTTAAATCAGGATGAAGCTAAGGTAGAACCCAATACGCCTTTGCATGCTGAAATGCTTTATCGCAAAGCAAGAATTTTTCAGGAGCAAGGTAGAGACGATGAATCTCTTGCTTATTATGATTCGCTGCTGGTACAAAAATCCCAAAATTTAAAGTCTTATTGGTGCCCAGCTTCCTATTATTACAAAGGGTTGATTCTGGAGCATCAAGGAAAGGTTCAAGCAGCCGAAAAGCAATATAAGCTTTGCCTGGACCAGGATGGTTATGCATATGAACGTTCTATCTCAAGAAAAGCTAAAGCTGGACTTAAGCGACTTGATTCTGAATAAGACGGCTAAAAACAAGATTGATGCGTTTTTTAACTTATATCTTTATTGGGTTTTTATTGGTACTAACAGGATGTGATAAGGACAACCAAGTAAAGTTTGATCTTCAAAAAAGTGAAGAATTAAGCATCCCGGAACTTAAAACGGCCATGCAATTACCTGGCCTTTATGAGCCTGATTTTAGGGTTCAAGGCTCCAAGGAATTTGAAAATAATAACACCAATGCATCGCATGTTCAAACGATGACCTTAAAGACGCTGAACCTTCAGATTGTTGACCCGCCTCAGCGAGATTTTAGCTTTGTTGAATCCATCCATGTATACGTTGATGGCCAGGATTCCGAGGAACAAAGGATCGCTTATAAAGTAAACATCCGGGAAAGCATAGGGTCCCAGTTGGCCCTAAAAATAGAAAATCTTGACCTTGCGCCTTATCTTGACAAGGAAAGCTTTAAAATGCGCTATGATGTCGCTTTTGATGAGGGGACCTCCGGTAAAATCAAGGTAGCGGCCAACATGGTATTTGATGTTAGGGCTGAAGTTATAGAGTAAAGTTAATAGTTGAGCGCGAGGAGCATTTTTTTGGTAAAGAGAACTCCGATACGGCAAAGCTCTCCATTGTTCACAGTGCCCCCTGTTTCATGTTCCAAAATAAAATCAGGTTGTTTTGGAGAACCATAGGTAGCATCCCTGCTTTATAAATGGATTATGTCCAACATCTAAAGAGGAATAACTACATCTTACCAATACAAATTCTTTTAAAAGGTATATCTGTTAATAAGCCCTGCATCAAACAAGTAATAATTACGCCTGGTAAATGTTAAATAAGGTTCTGTAAATTCTAAGCCGAACTTTCGAGATACTAAAAGAATAAATACGCTTTTATAGAGGGAGTTGAAACAAGATTAATGATTGCTGTTTGTTGGCTACCATCATGCCATTTAATACTTAATTTCAAGAATAATCTGTTAACTGGTTTGGCAAAAATATTGAAAACTCAAGGCTCCTCCTCTCTATACATTTAAATTTTTGGTAATCAATACTTTGCTTAAAAAGGTAGCGTAAACGTAAAAGGTCCTGACTTTTACAATAGTTAGTTTAAGCTTTTAAGACTTCCGAATGGGGTGGAGTTTATCTCCTATTACTTTTTTAAAAAAGTAATCAAAAATCGTGGCTGTGATGATCTTTCGGTCAAACTACATCTCGGCTTTTTCCCTGTCGCAGCTCAAGGAAGTTTTTAAACAACTTCACTTTTTAAAACGTGATTGAAGTTTTTCAAAATGAAGGACAATTGCAGCTTTACCCCATGAAACTTCTCTGATCTGCTACTCACAACGCCATCGCTTCAAAGCCTCGACTTGTTTGACTACGAAAAATCATCAAGGCCACACCCCTATTTCCAATGAAAATGAGCGTTTCCGCCTTATAGAAATTTTGGGGAACCCGCCTTGTTTTGCTTTTATGAAGCAAAGGCCTTATGCAGCAACCCAGTGTATTCCATAACCTTGTTTACTTACTAAAGCTAAATGTACGAAACCTCAAAAATGCTCAATAACCCAGGGAAAAAGCTCAAATACACCTTGGGTTGTGGCAGGCAATAAAAGCAAAATTTAGGTGGGTCAGGGGGTGTATCAAAAGCCTCTTCTCCTAAAAAGATAATTTACCCCTAAAACACATAACTGCTTGATAATAAAAACAATATACATTTTAACAGCAGGCTTTTAAAACTAAAAAATCCACTAATTTTTTGATTTTGATACACCCCCTGAACATAGCACCAGTAAGGCTGAATTCC
>CAZLQF010000034.1:0-24433 GCA_964561545.1 uncultured Sphingobacteriales bacterium | reverse complement strand
CTCCAGGACACCCTTTGGAACAATACGATCCTAAAAACAGACCAAAACCTTAATACGCCTTGCCATCAACAAAATATACAAGTTCAAGTGGATTCCTTTAATGTAATTGATCAGCAACTTCCCTTTCCCACTCCGACCGATAGTATTGAGTATCGTTTTTCAGATACTACCGTTGCCATAACTGATGTTACCAATCAAGAAACCATCATCTGCTCCCAACATCCCATCCCAAAATTAAGGCTGAAAGATACAATCCTATGCAACGCCCAATCCCAAACGCTTGAAATTGACAAGGACTCCAGTCATTTTGACCTTCAATGGAGCACAGGTGATACCTCCTCCTCCATCACCATCGATTCCAGTGGCAATTATTGGGCCAGCAGTTCCTATGATACCATTACCGTAACCGACACGGCCCAAATCACCTTTCTTGCAGACATCAAAACAGGCTTACCGGACGATACCTCATTTTGCCCTTATGATTCGTTAAAGCTTAACGTGGAAAACCCTGCCAATGCCAATTTTACCTGGATTACGCCTGAAAAAGACAGCACCGGCAAAAACATTGAAGAACAAGGCAAAGCAATTTGGGCTCAAGATACGGGCAGTTATTACCTAAAAGTACAAGAGGCAACCCATTGTAAACCGGTAGATACCATCCATTTAAATCACCATCCCCTACCATCAGCAGATGCCGGTCCTGATACAACACTTTGCCACAACCAAACCTACACCATGCAAGGGAAAGGTGGGATTACGTACAAGTGGATACCCGCTCGCTACCTTTCTAATGATAGCATTGCTAAACCCAAAGCAGAATTGCCCAATCAACAACGTTATAAGCTCATCGTTAGCAACCAACAAGGCTGCCGGGATACCTCGGATGTACTTATCAATGTGCGCGATTCTTTAAAAGTCACCCTGTCACCTCATGATAGGTTCGTCTGCAACGGCACGCCTGTTAAATTAAATGCAAACCCAACGGGAGGCTATAGCCCAAATTATCAATATCATTGGCTTTCTGATACCACCTCCACTCCAAGCATTGAAGTAGCCCCTGCCAAAAGCGGTTGGCATCGGGTTACTTTAAAAGATTATTGCTCTCAACCTGCAAAGGACAGCATTTACATCGAAGTAGCTCAGCCACCTATAGCAGATTTTACGACCTCCCCTCAAGATACTGCCCATACCAATCAAGAAATCCGCTTTTTTAATCAATCAACAAATGCGGTCCGCTATAATTGGAACTTCGGAAAACCTGGCCTTAATAGCAGCAGGAAAAATCCGGTACACGGCTACCAGGATTCGGGCACCTATCCCGTCAAGCTACAGGCTTATGGACAAGCGGATTGCGGTACAGATATTAACCTCGATACCCTTCATGTGATCGATACTACCAGTCAATTCGAAGTATACATCCCGGATGCTTTTAGCCCCAACCATGACGGTACTAATGATGAATGGAAAATCAAAGGGGTGGGTATCCAAGCCATTCAATTTGATATATACAATCGTTGGGGCCAGCAGGTTTTTAGTGCCAATAATCAAAGAACCTGGGATGGTAGGTTTCGTAAAAGTGACCAAAAAGTCAAGGAAGGGGTGTATTTATACCTGGTAAAAATCACAGATCCATTAGGCAATCCCCATTACTACTCAGGCGAAATTCACGTGATTCAATAAAAGTTGGCCCGCAGGCCCAACTTTTAGCTCTAATGATTACCAGGTTATTTTTTTGCTATCGGATCAACAGTTTCCTTACTGTTTGCTGATCGTTACTTTGAATCTGCAATAAATAAATTCCTTCAGAAAGATTGCTCACATCGAAACTGTGTTGCCCATCAGAAACCAGGGCTTTTCTTATGATTTGCCCATCCCCGGTGGTCAGGCTTACAGCAACATCGCCTAAGGGTAAAGATTTAAAGTCAAGTTTCAAGGTTTCCTGAACGGGATTGGGATAGATGTTGACTTTGTGATCATCCTTTTCTGCAATGCCATCGCAAATTTCAACAGAGACCATCACTGTATCATTGGCATTACAGCTATTTTGATCTTTAACGGTAACCCAGTATTCAAAATCTCCGGCTTGACTGGTATCAACCGTATTGGTCTGTTTAGTACTTCCATCCTGCCAAACATAGCTATTAAAACCGGCTCCGGCATCCAATTGCAATGTTTGATCACGGCAAATGGTAGTATCTGATCCAAGGTCAACCGTAGGTTTGGGATGCTTCATAATTTCAATGGTATCAGAACCTGAACAGGTATTGGCATTGGTAACTTCAACCCAATATAAGCCAGCTGAAGTTACAAACTTGGTTCTACCGGTTGAGCCGTCGCTCCATTGGTAAGTGGTCCCTTGCCCTGCATCGAGTGTTAGGGAACTTCCGGGGCAAATGGTGGTATCAAGCCCCAGGCTAACTTGAGGCGAAGGATTGATTCCAACCTGGATGGTGTCGGCATTTGCGCAACCGACTTGGTTGGTTACTTCTACATGATAAGACCCTGCATCCGTCACGGTAAATGTTTGGGATTGTGAGCCATCCTGCCACAGATACCCATCCCATGAACCGGCATCTAATGTAAGTACTTCGCCACTACAAATGGTGGTGTCATTACCCAGATCAACTGATGGGCTTGCTTTGGTATTTACCATAATGGTATCGCTACCCGTACAGCCTTCTGTATTTTCTACCTGAACGTAATATTTACCAGAATCACTTACAGTAAATAACTGATTGGAAGAACCATCCTGCCAAGTATAATCACTCCAGCTACCTGCATCCAATATAAGGGAAGCGCCATGGCAAAAGGCAGTATCTTGCCCCAGATTTACTGAAGGATTGTTGGTAAACTGAACATTGACCGTATCACTTCCGGAGCATCCGAGTGTATCCTTTACTTGCACATGGTATTGTCCTGCTTGGTTTACTTGAAAAGAATCCTCGGCAGAACCATTCTGCCAAGTGTAATTGGTCCAATCGCCTGCATTGAGGGTAATTGATTGGCCATTACACAAACTCGTATCGGTCCCCAAATCTACATTGGGATTTGCTTGGGTATCAACTTGAATGGAATCATCAACCTGACAACCCTGCTGGCTATTGATTTGAACCCAATAGAGCCCACTATCAGATACCGTAAAAAACTGTGAATTGGAGCCATCCTTCCACATATAATTCGCCCCCGTGTTTTGCGCATTAAGAGTAATTTGATCGCTTTGGCAGATGATCGTATCATCGTTTAAAGGTTTGTTAGGCAAAGGATCTACGCTAACGTTAATGGTATCACTATTGGCACAACCGAAACTATTGGTAACCTGGACATGATATTGGCCTCCTTGCTTAACAGTCAAAGTTTGCATAGTATCACCATTTTGCCATAAGTAACTGATCCCGGTATTGCCGGCATCCAATGTTAATGAATCGCCAGTGCAAAAGGATGTGTCATTACCAAGGTCAACGGTAGGCGCTGGATATACGGTAATGCTTGTAGAATCACTGTTTTGGCACCCATTGGCATTGGTAACCGTTACATAATAATTGCCGGAAGTATCGGCTGTATAAGTATTGGTGCCAGAGCCATCTTGCCAAGTGTAATTAACACCATCATTACCAGCATTAAGTGTAACCGATCCTCCGTGGCAAAAGGCCGTGTCTGTTCTCAAGCTTACATTCGGCAAATCCTGAACAGTTATATTGGTGGTGTCGTAGCCTTTACATCCGCTACTGCGGGTAACTTCCACATAATATGTTCCACTTGTGTCGGCTTGGAAGGTTTGGTTATTGGAGCCGTCTTGCCATATATAAGAGGCATTGGGATTACCGGCATCCAGGGTTAAACTATTGCCAGCACAAAAGGCCGTATCATCGGCAAGTTGAACTATGCTATTTAGTTGTACTGTGTCCGAAGTTGAGCAGCCATTGCTGTCCGTAACGCTTAATGAATATTGGCCTGCAGAAGATACCACTAAGGAATATGATGTTTCGTTGTTCAATACATTTCCATCCTTGTACCATTGATAGGATGCAAAGCCTTGAGTAGCTTGCAAGGTATCGGAAATGTTACTACACAACTCTCTTGAATCGGGACCCTGAATTCCCGCATTAGTACTCGAATAAACATATACATTGGCTTGCGCTGTATCGGCAGCGCTTCCTTGTCCAGTTATTTGTTTAACCGTATTGTTACCTGTATTGGTGAAAGTTAAAGTTGGATTGGGTTGATTGCTAACAACTGTTCCATTCACTTGCCAGGTTATCGGTGCGCTGAGGCATGAGGTATTGGTAAACTGGATTGAGTCTCCCTGACATGTAGTGTCCGCATTTTTGGTAAATCCGGCATTAACACCTTGAACTTGAAAGGAGTTGTTAGCAGAGCTATTAAAACTTCCATTTAAAAAACTGCTTCCTTGCAAAGCATAACTTCCTGCGCTTACCGGAGGTAAAACCAAGGTGTCCTGAAAAGGTATTATGGTTGGAGAACCAATTCCCTGGGAGCTAAAATAATAATTCACCGTAATGTTATTGCTTGTTATAACATAGTTGGTAGAATCTATGACTCTATTGGTGTTGGTTATTGTTAGGTTGGAAACAATATAAATTGAATCACATGCTGTTACGGATGACCCCGAAGATTGAATAGTGTTGTAGGTTTGCGCATCAACCTTAGTAGAAAAGACGGTGATCAAAAATAAGCTTAAAAGTAAAGTAACATATCTCATGATAAACTTTTATCTTTTATTGGTCCAAATTTAACAAATGACCTAAGCACTTGGAAATTTGCCCAACTTTTTCACCCTTCTTAACTAATTTAAATTCAAATAAGTTTGCTACACATTCATCAAAAATCTGCTTAAAATTGATAATTCATTTAAATTTGTTCATGAATCGCGCTTATGGCAAAACAAGTTAAAAACGAGTTTAAAAACAAAGAACAACCCAAAAAGCAAAAAAAGGCTGAACCTTCCTCATGGACTTCTTTTAGCTTTACCAAAGACGACCGTTATGTACGGGTTTTAGGACTGGTATTTATAGGTTTTGCGGTCTTTAGCCTTTTAGCTTTTACCTCGTTCTTGTTTTCATGGCAAACAGACCAAAGTTTGGTTAAAGGATTGCAATGGAACGATTTTCAAGAAGCCAATCCTCAAATGGCCAATAATTGGATGGGTGTTTTGGGTGCATTTATAGCCCATTTTCTAATTTACCGATGGTTTGGCGTTGCTGCTTACCTTTTTTCATTGCTAAGTTTTATAATCGGTTACCGTTTACTTTTCAAGGTAAACTTGTTGCCGCTTAGAAAATCCATTGTTGCTACTCTGTTTTTTATTTTTTGGCTCTCCATTACATTAGGATTTTTTGCAACTGGCCAAGTTGATTATTTAGGCGGTGGCTTTGGCTATGAAGCTCAATTATGGCTCGCGGGACTGATAGGCTCCGCAGGTACGATCATATTTTTATTGATAACCCTATTGATCTTTTTAACCCTTACGTTTAACCTTTCTTTTTACTTACCGGACAACCTAAAAAACGTTGTCCGAAAATTGAATCCCAAGCATTGGCTAATACCAGACCAAACTGAAGAATTTGAAGAGGTGGCCCCGGACCTTGCCGAACATCAACCTGAAGAGACAGCCCAATCTAATGACTCAACCAATGATCAGCCTATTGAACAAAAGCCAGAAGAAGATAGTCATAACGAACCATCGGCAACTGAACCATTGGACGAAACACCAACTGAAGCGGACCCCTTGACCGATGGCATTGAATTGAAAGTAACCAATGAGGAAGAAGAACAAGGACAAGAACCTGAATCAAAAACAGAAGAAGGCGAAGAGGAAGGGCCTTCCCTTGAAATAGAAACCCCCAAGGATGAGACCGAGGAAGCAAGCGAAAAAGCCAGGATGACCCATAAAGCCTACGACCCAACCCTTGATCTTTCCAATTACCATTTTCCGGGATTAGACTTGCTCAATGATTACAATGATGGGCAAAAAGGGATCAACCAAGAAGAACTTGAAGAACGCAAGAACTTGATCGTTAACACCCTAAAGAATTACAAGATCGAAATCGATAAGATCAAGGCTACCGTTGGGCCAACAGTTACACTTTATGAAATCGTACCAGCTGCAGGCGTTCGAATTGCCAAAATAAAAAACCTTGAGGATGACATTGCCCTAAGCCTCGCAGCTTTGGGAATCCGTATTATTGCCCCTATACCGGGATTGGGTACCATTGGGATAGAAGTTCCTAATTCTCAACCTGAACTGGTATCGATCAAATCCGTCTTTGCATCCCAAAAATTCAGGGAATCCGATTATGAGCTACCCATTGCCATAGGTAAAACCATTTCCAATGAGGTATATGTAACAGACCTTAGTAAAATGCCTCACTTACTGATGGCTGGTGCTACAGGCCAGGGTAAATCAGTGGGTTTGAACGTGGTCATTGCTTCCTTGCTTTACAAGAAGCATCCTTCTCAAGTCAAATTTGTGTTGGTTGATCCCAAGAAAGTTGAGCTAAGCCTTTTCCGAAAGATCGAAAACCATTTTCTTGCTAAATTACCCGACAATGAAGAAGCCATCATCACTGATACTTCCGAGGTTGTTACTACGCTAAATTCCTTATGCGCCGAAATGGATGAGCGTTACGACCTGCTCAAAGATGCCCAAGTTCGGAATGTCGCTGAATACAATAAGAAATTTATGGAGCGAAAGCTCAACCCGGAAAATGGCCACCGGTTTTTACCTTACATTGTCCTGGTTATAGATGAATTGGCCGACCTGATGATGACAGCCGGTAAAGAAATCGAATCACCTGTTGCCAGGCTAGCCCAATTAGCCCGTGCCATTGGTATCCATTTAATTCTTGCCACGCAGCGTCCATCGGTTAACATTATTACAGGAGTTATTAAGGCCAATTTCCCTGCACGTATAGCTTATCGCGTAACTTCGAAAGTTGACTCCAGAACAATACTGGATTCCGGAGGTGCAGAGCAACTCATCGGGAAAGGCGACATGCTATTTTGCCCGGGCGGGGATATTGTAAGGCTTCAATCGCCCTTTATTGACACCGATGAGGTAGAAGGGATTACTGATTATATAGGACAGCAACAAGCTTATTCCGCTCCTACCCAACTTCCTGAGGTAAAGTCTGAAGAAGGGGACTCCAAATCACCCGATGATGCACTCGATAACCTTGATTCCCTTTTTGATGAAGCAGCCCGCCTCATTGTTCAACATCAGCAAGGCTCTACATCCCTGATCCAAAGAAGGTTAAAACTTGGCTACAACAGGGCCGGAAGGATTGTAGACCAGTTGGAAGCCATGGGTATAGTTGGCCCTAATGAAGGCAGCAAAGCTCGGGAAGTAATGATCTCCGATGAATACGCTTTGGAACAATTTTTGACCGAAATGAGACAGAATAAAGACGCAAAAGAGTAGAAATGATAAGACAGTTGGTAGCGGTAGTAGTATTCGGTTTAGTGATTGCTTTTAATTGGGCGGATGCCCAAGAATCTAATAAGGTAAAAGAAAAAGCCAAAAAAGTACTTGATCAGGTAAGCGATAATTATCAAGCTTACAATGCTATAAAAGCTGATTTTAAATTAACGCTTGAAAACCGGCAAAGCGATTTCGAGGAAGTTCAAAAAGGGACCATCTACCTTAAGAATCAAAAATTCAGGGTTTCATTGGGTGACCATATCATCATTTGCGATGGCGATAACATCTGGACTTATTTAAAAGAAGTAAAGGAAGTACAAATCAATAATTACAAGCCAGAGGAGATGGACATTAACCCAACCGAAATGTTCACAATGTATAAAAAAGATTTTAGGTATGGGTACAAAGGAGATAAGGAAAAAAATGGACAAACTTACGACATTGTAGAATTAACCCCGGAAAACAAAGAAAAATCCTATTTTAAAGTGCGCCTTTTGATCAATCAAACTTCTCATGATGTTCGGCAAACCAAAATCTTTGAAAAAGACGGCACCATTTTTACCTACCAGATCAAGGATTTTGAACCCAATCCTTCCATAGAAAACGGTACCTTTAGTTTTCAAAAAAATGATTATCCGAATGTAGAAACCATCGATCTTAGGAAAAAGGATAATAATTGAATCAGTAATAATCCTTAATAAAAAATTGGTACCATAAATTATTTAGCTTTAAGTATCTATCTAACCTTTATTGTAGTAATTGAAATAAGCCTTTTCAGATTGCAGCTTATCAAAACTTCGCTTCTAATCAAGGACCTGTTAAGCTCTTTAGACTGAACCATTGATATTGGATCGCTTTAAAAGCAGCAATATAATCACAACCTATCCTATTAACTTACAGCCCCAATGAAATTGTTAATAGCGATTTAATTTAAGCTCATAAACATTGCTGACCCCTGACAAATCCCCAATAAAAATACGGCTAAACACCATCCTCAGGCTTGATTACTCAATGCCTTTTGGCAGCAATAGAAATACTGAAATTTTTGCTACCGTTAGGGTTAAATGGCTAATTTTGCATTTCAAATTGAACCCCAAAAATTACACTTGAATTGACGCTTATTTCATCTATTTCCGGCATTAGAGGGACTATTGGTGGCAATCCCAAAGAAGGGCTAAGTCCGGACGAAATCGTAAAGTTTGCTGCCGCTTACGGGCAATTTTTACTTGACCAAGGACACACGCCTAAAGTTGTAATTGGAAGGGATGCAAGAACATCGGGAGAACTTGTAAGAAACGTTGTTTCAGGTGCCTTAATGGCCATGGGCGTTGATGTTGTAGACATCGGCCTGTCTACGACACCTACCGTAGAATTAGCCGTAAAGGATGAAGAAGCAGGAGGCGGTATTATTCTTACGGCCAGTCACAATCCCCAACAATGGAATGCCCTAAAATTGCTAAACAATCAAGGCGAATTTATGGATGGTGAAACAGGGCAAAAGATCCTTGACACCGCTAAAAGCCAAAACTATACATACGCCAAGGCTGAAAAACTGGGTCAAGTTTTTCAAGACGATACTTACATCCAAAAGCATATTGATAAAGTTCTGGAACTTTCATTGGTAGATTTAGAAGCCATAAAAGATGCAGAATTCAATATCGTTATAGACTGTGTCAATTCTACAGGGGGGATTGCTGTACCTAAGCTTTTAAATGCTTTAGGCGTAACCAACCTAACGGAGCTATTTTGTGCTCCCAATGGACGTTTTCCCCATAATCCGGAGCCATTGGAAGAAAACCTCACTACCCTGTCAAATGAGGTCAAGTTACAGCATGCGGACTTAGGCATTGCTGTAGACCCCGATGTGGACCGGCTTGCTTTTATCTGCGAAGATGGTTCTTATTTTGGTGAGGAATACACGCTGGTATCCGTAGCAGATTATGTGTTAAGCCAACAAAAAGGCAACACCGTATCCAATCTGTCTTCTACCAGGGCTCTACAAGATATAACAGAAAAACATGGAGGTACTTACCAACCATCTGCAGTGGGGGAAGTTAACGTAGTGGAAAAAATGAAAGAAACCAATGCCATTATAGGCGGCGAAGGCAATGGAGGCGTTATTTATCCTAAACTTCATTATGGTAGGGACGCTTTAACTGGGATTGCTCTATTCCTTTCTCACTTAGCGAAATTTCGCAAAAAAACCTCACAGCTTAGGGCTACCTATCCCAACTATTACATGAGCAAGAATAAAATCCAACTTGATGAACAAGTAAACCTTGATGCCTTGCTGGACAAGATCAAGAAGAAATATAATTCCCAGGATATTAATACAATAGATGGTGTTCGGATCAATTTTGAGAAAGACTGGATCCATTTAAGAAAATCAAATACAGAACCCATTATCAGAATTTACACGGAAAGCCAATCTGAAAGCACCGCCAATAACCTGGCCAACAAGATCATGCAAGACATTAAGGCTTGTTTGAATGAAAATTAAAATTATTCCTTATGCAAGTATATCTTGACAACGCAGCAACAACGCCTTTGGATGAGCGGGTCACCTCTACCATGTCAGATATTATGAAAAACAATTACGGCAACCCATCATCCATACATCAGCATGGACGGGAATCGAGGACCATCGTAGAAAAATCACGGAAATCCATTGCTAAGCTTTTAAATGTTGCCCCGGGCGAAATATTTTTTACTTCCGGAGGAACCGAAGCCGACAACATGGCCATATCTTGTGCCATATTTGATCAAAATGTCCAGCACATTATTACCTCCAAAATTGAGCACCATGCAGTACTACATACGGTAGAGCGAATGGAAAGCCTGGGCATGGTTAAAGCATCTTATGTCAACTTAACTGATCGCGGCCATGTAGACCTCAATCACCTCGAATCACTTTTGGCCACTACCCAAGCTAATGAAGAAAAGACCCTTGTATCTTTAATGCATGCCAACAATGAAATTGGTAACTTATTAGACCTTGTAAAAGTAGGGGAACTTTGTGAGCAATATGGAGCACTTTTTCATTCTGATACCGTACAAACAATAGGCCACTTACCCATTGACATTAAAGGCTCTAAAGCGGATTTTATAACTGCTTCAGGCCATAAATTCAATGGTCCTAAGGGCATCGGTTTTATTTACGTTAACCAGGAAGTACAGCTCAAACCTTTTATCCAGGGCGGATCACAGGAACGGAACATGAGGGGCGGAACGGAGAATATATATGGCATAGGAGGATTAACCAAAGCTTTAGAGATTGCCTATGAGGAAATGGAAGATCAACGCGAACACGTTCAAGGGCTAAAATCTTATATGATGGAGCAACTTGAAAAAGAGGTACCAGAAATTAAATTTAATGGAGATACTGACAAGGACAAAAGCCTCTATACGATATTGAATGTTTCATTACCACCATCACCCAATGGAGAAATGATCTTATTTAACCTTGATATAGAAGGCGTTTATGCCTCCGGAGGAAGTGCTTGCTCCTCAGGATCTGATGTGGGTTCCCATGTTTTGAATGAAATTGTTCCTGAGGAAGAAAGTGGCCGGATCAACATCCGATTCTCTTTTGGAAAATACAACACGAAAGCGGAAATCGACTATACGATTCAAAAAATTAAATCCCTGATTTGACTTAGCTTACGTAAATATTCTTAACTGAACTAACTTTACTTTGAAGTAATGGTATAGTTTTTACCGGTATGAGGTAAGGCTAAAAATCCTTGCAATTAGTAAGCTAAAAATGGTATAGCCTATCGCTGAAAGATACTTTACCCAATGTTACTAAATCACAAAAAAAGCTCCTGCCATCAGAAATAACAGGAGCTTTTAAGTTTTAAGCTTGTTTGCTCTTATTTATTGGATAAACAACCAGGCATCGGGCTTAATTTGCGTCCTTATTTGCTTAAGTTCTTCACGTGCTACCATTTTATCCTCGTAAGTAGCTATGCTTACCCTGAAGAAACCACCCTTGGAATCAACAAAATGGATGTTAGCATCATAACCCTCTGATTGAAGATACCGCTTATAATCTATGGCATTTTTCTTCAAACCAAAAGAACCACCAATAACATGATAATTAACATTGCCAGATGTTTCCAGGCTCTTACTACTGTAGTTCATGGTTTCATATTCCGCTACATCGGACGGCTCATATGTTTTATCCTTAAAATTTCTTTTTCCTTCGTCAGCGGGCTTTTGTGTAATTGATTCGGATTCCGAACCATTAGGTTGGGTGGTTTCTTCATCTTCGCTATCCATACGATCTCTTTCAGACCTTTCCGCACCTGCTTGATCCTGTCCTGAAGTTTCCTCGCCACTTTCTGTTGGCTGATCTCTATTATCGGTATCGCCAAATTCACCGGTATCATCACTTGTTCCGGATCGCTGATCGCTCATATCAGAATCACCACTTGGTTGTTCTTCTCCCTGGCTTTTGCCGGATCCCTCATCCATAGCTGTTTCCTCGCCTTCGCTGCCTTCCATATCCTCATTTTCTGGTTTGGTTTTGGTTACTGCACCACCCTGATCCTTAATTTCCCTGGCTTTTTGAGGATCTCGAATAAGGTTTCCTGCTGTATCGTAGTATTCAGGGCAACCATTATTAGCGGTCGTGCCAGAATCCATAGGACAATCATCCAAATAATCGGGAACACCATCATAATCAGTGTCAATGGGGACACCTTTACTGTTTACCCTAACACCTTCAGGCGTTTCAGGATCTTCATCAAATTTATCGATAACCCCATCATTATCAGAGTCTTTAAGTTTGTCATTGGTTTCTTCAATAGCCTTTGAGTTTGATTCTACTTGATCCTTGATCTCTTTTATTGGATTGATATCAATCCAATCGGCATGCTCTCTACCTTTGCCTAAATAAATGGATAAACCTGCAAATGCTTTTGCAAAACGATCGTCCGATTTATTAGCAGTAATAGCTGCATCAAAACCATCAAGGTTATCATTAGCCGCTAATGAATAGGAACCTCCAAAATTAGCTGCTAAGGTTGGGCTGATCCTCAACTGTATTTCAGCACCAACCATACCATACACGTAAGCATCATCAATAGGGGTCTGCTTCTCATCTATAATTTCATCATTATTAGGGTTGTAATCAATTGTTCCATCATCTTCTTCCTTAAACCTTTTTGTCAAACTTGAATGAATTCTTCCAGCTCCACCAAAAATTTGAACTCCAATGGTCCTTGAAAATTGCTCAAGGTTGGCCATTCTTCCAATATTTAAATAAACCTTACCACTATAAGTTAAGAATTCATTATCAAATTCCCGGCCCGTATTGTCATTACCTGTTAAAACTCCCATACTAGCATCCGCTTTGACACCAAACAAATTCGAAAAATTATACCTTAAACCAAGACCTCCATATGGTGCAAACTCCCCTTCAATGTCCATAACCGGGTTGGTTACCCCTCCGTTCAATTCAATGGCCCATTTTTTGAACTGATTTTCATTGTCCTTAGCGGCTTCTTTTTCCTCTTCTTCTTCCTGGCCATTTACATTAAACACCATGACAAAAAGTGATAATAAAAATAAGATCGTTTTAAGTAGTCTCATAAACTTTAAGTTTTACATCAATATTTTTTAGGCTTGTAATTTTTTTACCAATCAAATTATACATTACCTTCAAAGAGCCAATCAACAGGGTCAAAGTTTTAATTAGTATTGCGAAACTCACTCTGCATTCTACATGCCCCAATGCACCCTTTCAGGTCACAAATTTGTAAATATATTTTTCCAAAACAATAATTTATAAGTATTTAATTTTTGAACCAAGCGTTTAATTAAATTGAATTACTGGTTATAAACTTCAAAATCTTTACTTGCTAAGCATTAACCTAACTTGCATTTTAAATGATTAATCATGAATTAAAACAAAAATTACCTTAACTATGATATTTTTGTTTTAGGCTATTCAAATACCAAGATATGGTCAAGCATCAGGTTCATTGCTTACCCTACTACCCCTAATTTATTGTTAAATTTGTATAAAATGACTTGCTTTTATGACGGAAATCTTCATTGCTATTATAGGTATTTTAACACTCAATTTTTGTTTGAACCGGACTTTGGAATGGCTGAATTTAAAGTCATGGAAGAAAACGCTTCCAACCGAACTTGAAGATTTCTATGATCGAGAACAATTTAAAAAAGCGCAGCAGTACCATCAAACCAAAGGTAAGTTAGGATTATTTGAATCCGTTTTTTCTTTTGTCTTCTTGATCGTAATACTGTCATTTGGTGGTTTTGGGTGGTTGAATGATCAGCTTGAGCTATTCATGAACAATAAGGTTTTGTTAGGGCTTGCTTTTTTTGGCATTTTGTTCATAGTATCTGATTTATTATCCCTGCCATTTAATGTTTACGATACATTTAAAATCGAAGCAGATTACGGGTTTAATAAAACCACCATTACCACTTTTATTAAGGACCAACTCAAATCTTATCTCTTAACTTTTTTGATCGGTGGGGGCCTAATGGCTTTGATGTTATGGCTAATGTTAAATACAGGTAAAACTTTTTGGATTTATTTAGTGATTTTAACTGTTTTAGTTTCCTTGCTTTTCAATATGTTCTATACATCCCTGATCCTTCCTTGGTTCAACAAATTAGAACCACTGAAAGATGAAGATCTTAAAAGCAGTATATCATCGCTTTCTGAAAGGATTGGCTTCCCAATAAAGGATATTTTCGTCATGGATGGGTCAACAAGATCTACGAAAGCCAATGCCTTTTTTTCAGGATTTGGTAGTAATAAAAGAATTGTATTGTACGACACATTGATCAATGATCATACAAAAGAAGAATTGTTAGCCATATTAACCCATGAAATAGGTCATTATAAAAAGCAACACATTCCAAAAAATATGATTTTATCTACCCTCCAAACCGGAATTCTCTTTTTTCTATTGGCCGAGTTCCTTTACATGGAAGAACTATCTTTAGCCCTGGGTGCAAGTGAATGGCAACTCCACTTAAACCTTTTAGCATTTGGGATCCTTTATGAACCTGTTTCTATTCTTGCAGGCCTATTCATGAATTCTGTTTCAAGAAAATTTGAATACCAAGCAGATGCGTTTGCGGCCAATAATTACGGTAAAAAGCCCTTAATTGAAGGGCTTAAAAAATTGTCCATAAAACATTTGTCCAACTTAACGCCACATCCGGCTTATGTTTTCTTCCATTACTCGCACCCACCCATTCTTAAGCGAATCAAGGCTTTGCAAAAGATTTAATTATGCGTATACTATTTTTACTGATTTACCTGGTTTTAACTACAATGATTATAGGTTGCGAACCCGATCAAAAAGCGAGATGGGATTCTGATATCGTATTACCCCTGGCACAGGCCAACCTCTCCATAAACGACTTTGAAGGCGAGAATTACCAAATTGAAAACAGCGATGGTGCCTTAAGGTTTGTTTACAGTTATGAATTTGGCAATCTAACTACGGACACACTTTTTCAAGTTCCGGATACCACAATTACTAAAACTGTGAGCCTTAAGTCCTTGAAACTTGGCACCAAAAAAGTTCAACAAGTCTACACGCTGGGTCAAGTAGCAAAAAATGCAGGATCAAAAGGTAATCTAATCATTGTTAATGATGGCAACAAATCAACCATCCCTCCTATTCAAAACATCGCTCCTCCAGAAGAGAACATCAATGCAACCAATCTTTTTGAACGCGCAGAGGTAAAAAACGGCAAGCTGGTTTTAAATATTGATAATGGGTTTCCGGTAGAACTCACGGATGTAAGTTTTATTATTAAAAACCAGAATTCCGGTTCTACCGTAATAAAAGAGGATGGTATTCCAAGTATTCCTGCTCAATCCAGTAAGAAGAAAATTTATGAAATTAAAGACCAAAAAGTTGAAGGCAACTTAACAGTAGACATTCTCAATATTAACACGCCTGGAAGCAAAGGAGCATCAGTAAAAATAGACACTTCTGATCAGCTTTTAATAACCATTAAAACCAAAGATTTTAACGTTGTTTCAGCCAAAGCCATTTTTCCAGCCCAGGACCTTGTTACCGATACTGCTAATGTTAAATACAACATGGGTGGGCCTGAATTAAAAGACATGCGAGTTGGTGAAGGGTTTATTGGTATAACCACCAATCATACCATTCCGGATTCGCTTTATCTTACTTATGACATTCCCAAAGCCAAATTAAATGGTGTTGAACCCCTACATGTAGAAAGGCCGGTGCCACCCGCACCACCCAATGGGGCAATTGAGAAGGAAGCACAATATGACATTACGGATTATCATGTAAACCTCAGAGCAGAGAATGATACTTTTAACACCTTTAAAACCTTACTGCGGTTAAGCATAGACTCAACCGGAAAGAAGGTAGACATTTCATTGAATGATAGCATTTTTATAACTTATGGCCTTTACGACATCAAACCCGCTTTTGCTCAAGGATATTTGGGGGAATATGACTTTAACTTAGGGCCGGATTCAATCAACATAGATGCATTCAAGGAATTCCAAGCTGATAAAATAACCCTTGATGATGTATCATTGAGGCTAACCACCGAAAACGGCTTTGGCATTGGAGGCAATGTTAACATCACTCAATTAAAAGCCATTAACAAATCCCGTAATAACAGCATAGCCCTTTCCTCTTCTGCGCCCAGCTCATTAAAGGTAAAACCTGCTTACAAAACAGTGCAAATGTTTGACTTTGCACCAAAATTTAACAACCTGCCGTATAACCCAAATAATTCGAACATCAAGGAAATGATAGAAATTATACCTGATGCACTCGCCTATAAAATGGCATTAAGCCTCAACAAATCTGACGCATTTAAAAAAACTTACACTGATTTCGTTTTTGACGATAGCTATTTCAATGGCAGAGCAGAAATTCAATTTCCGCTTAATTTTAGCGTTGAGAATTTTCAAATCTCGGATACCAGTAATTTTGAATTTGAAAAGATTAAAGACGTAAACCAAATTAACAATGCATTCTTTAGGGTTGTAGCACTTAATGGTTATCCCTTAAAAGCCAAGCTGCAAGCTTATTTCATTGATGGGGAAGGTAAAACAATTGATTCCTTATTTGCAAAAGGTCCATCTTTGATTATGCCCGGTAAAAAGGACTCCAAAAATGATCGCTTTGTTGTGGAAAAAAAGACCAAACTCAAGGAGGAGATGAGTCAATCCAAGCTCAAACGATTACAGGAAGCTGAACAAGTTTATTTGAAATCTTTATTTAGCACCTCACCCCCTAATGAAAATTTTAAATTCTACAGCGATTATAACATCGACCTTAAACTTATTGGTAACTTTTCATATCAAACCCAATTGTAGTAATGGTTAACCATCTTTTTAAACTTTTATTCCTTCTTTTAATTTCCTTATGTTCCTTAAAGGGACAATCTCAAGAATACCTGATCAATCAAGGCACCAACCTTTCAAATGATAGTAACTTTTTAAGGTCTGAATTATTCATTAAATCTTCTTCTTCAAGCCTGAAAAATGAATTTATTCAGCAATATCAATTAAACCGGTTTTTAACCAATGATATCAAAGAAAACGCCCTTGATGGGTTGAACAATAACAACCTTTATGGATCGCACATCAATGGAAAGTTGGCTTACTTTAATTTATCGGGCGATTTTAATTACAGCATTCATTTGAACCACAAGGTCTTAAGGAAGGTTTATTTTACGAAAGACCTCTTCAAACTTATTTTCTTTGGCAACAACAATTTAAGGGGTCAAAATGCCCAGATTGGTCCCCTCAACTTCCAAGACCTTCAATACAGTGAATTCGGCTTTACCGGGTATTCGAACCAACAAAAAGGAAAAAGGTGGCGATTTTTTGGAGGTATCAATTTCATTAAAGGCCTAAGGAACAACAATATCGAATTCACTAATTCGAAGTTGTTTACATCCCAATTAGGAGACTCGATCGATTTCTCTGCAGAAGTAGATCGGCAAGAAGCAGGTGGTGACTCGCGTGAATTTTATCAATTTAACGGTATTGGAGCATCTTTGAAGGGTGGCGTTTTTTGGAGCCATCCAACAAAAGAACGTGAAGTGTTGTTACAATTTAGTGATTTAGGTATCATCAACTGGCAACAAAATTCTATTAAGCTGACTTTGGACACCTCAGTAAATTTCCAGGGCGTTGATCTGAACAACTTTGGTTCAAGCGTTGACAAAGTCCAAAATTTTTCGGACAGCCTTATCAACCAAATAGTTGACGATGGCCGTAAAAAAGCTTATACCACTTTTTTACCTTTTTCGGTGAACCTTCACTTAAAAGAGCAATTGAATTTTTGGACCAATACTTACATACACGGAAAAATCTCTTATCTCAACACCAAATACTACATCCCGTATTTTCAAGTATATTTAGAGAAACATGCCATCCCCCAAAAGTTATGGCTTCAAGCTGGCCTCAATTATGGCGGTTTTGGAGCTTACGGATTAAGGTTGCAGGGTACTTACCATATCAACCAAAACTGGCGATTGAAATTAGGAACTGAAAACCTAATTGGGTTAATACTCCCTTCAAGAACCAAGGCGTTCAGTGGGTTGGCAAAATTGGATTATTCCTTCTGATTTAGTACCAATTATTTTAAGCCGGAAAACGCTTTCAAGGCCAAGGGTTTGATGGCTTAGAAGCTTTTGAGATGTTTACCTAATGGCACCATTTACCGAATATTTCGCTTATAAGTTGCCCCTCAATCTCTATGTGATTAAGAATATTCCTACGTATCTTTGATTGATCCTGATTTGCCAATAAAATCAAGAATATCATCCAGGTAATCCCTGCTATTGAAGAGGCGAGGAACCTTGTTTTGGCCTCCAAGTTTACCTTTGGCTTTCATCCATTGGTAAAAGGTCCCCTTTTCAAGCTTATGGATTACAGGAGCTTTCAATGCAAGGCTTTTATACCTTTTGGCTTCATAATCAGAATTAAGTTTTTGTAACATTTGATCCAACACTTCCTGAAACCTTGTAAAATCCTCAGGCTCTTCTTCAAACTCAATGAGCCATTCATGGCCTGCTCTATTAGTACCATCAAAATATAACGGCCCTGCCGTATAATCATTAACAATGGCATTGGTAGTATTACACGCCTCTGTTATGGCATGCTCTGCATTTTCCACGATCACTTCTTCGCCAAATGCATTGATAAAGCTTTTTGTGCGACCGGTTACTTTGATCCGATAAGGATTACAAGAAGTAAACCTAATGGTATCCCCTATTTTGTACCGCCATAGACCAGCATTTGTTGTGATGACCATGGCGTAATTTTTATCCTTTTCTACCTGCGATAAGTCAATCGCTTTTTCATCACTGGGATTGTCGTCTTCATCTACAGGTAAAAACTCATAAAAAATACCATAATCCAGCATCAAGAGCATTTCATTAGCATTTAATTGATCCTGGATTCCAAAAAATCCCTCGGAAGCATTGTAGGTTTCGAGGTAATGCATGTCCGGTTTCCTGATCAAGTTTTTGAATAGCTCTTGATAGGGTTTAAAGCTCACGCCTCCATGAATGTATAATTCCAACTCAGGCCATATTTCAGCCAAGTTATCCTTACCCGTAATTTCAAAGAGCTTTTCAATCAAAACCACAGTCCAAGTAGGAACGCCCAAAATGTTGGTAATATTATCATCTTTCGTTTGCCTTGCAATGGCCTCAATTTTTGCTTCCCAATCTTTCATTAACGCGGTGTCCAGATTGGGTTTGCGTTTGATGGCAGCCCAAAATGGCAAGTTTTGCATCAAAACAGCCGAGATATCGCCATAATAAGTTGAATTGTTAAGCTCGTTGATCTCATGGCTTCCCCCCAGTACAAGGCTTTTTCCAGTAAAAATTTGGGCATTGGGGTTCATGGCATAATACAGTGCATAAAGGTCTTTACCTGCCTTAAAATGGCAATTTTCAAGGCTTTCATAACTAACAGGTATGAATTTGCTGCGATCACTCGTGGTACCTGAAGATTTAGCAAACCATTCAATTCGGCTAGGCCAGGTTACATTGGTTTCACCTTTAAAAATTTGATCTATGTAAGGATAAAATTCCTCGTAAGTATGAATGGGCAAGCGCTTTTTAAAATCCTCGTAGTTACGGATGCTTTTAAAATCAAATTTTTGCCCAATTTGAGTATTGGAGGCATGACCGATTAAATGCTCGAGTAGGTCATGTTGTGTTTGATGGGGATGTTCAATAAAGTTTTGAACTTGTTCCAGCCTTTTTTTTAAAAACCATGATATAACAGTATTGATTACAGCTTTCATCAGCATTAGGGTTACGCCTCGCAAAAATAATAGATTCTTGATATTTATTTTCAAGCATAAAAAAAGGCCAGCCTATATAAGACGGGCCTTTTTACTATAACCACCAAAGGAAGTTTACCTGGTCAAGATTACTTGCTTGATAAATACTTCATTGCCGGTTTCTAATTTAATAAAATACAAACCTGCATCCCATTTCTTCATATTTAAATGATATTGTTGGCCATTGAATTCATCTTTTGGAATACTCCTCATAACCTTGCCCAAGGAATTAGTAATTAGAATTTTACCTTGAGGGACCATGTTTTGACTGATTTCAATGGTCAATTCACCATTGGTTGGATTGGGATAAACAAAAATATTTTGTTTTGCTTCAGTTTCTTCTAATCCAGTGCTCTCTATAACATTAACAAGTTTCGATTTTGTACGCAAATTACCGGATGGATCGGATACTTGATAAACAATATCAAAAGTACCTGTAGCCTTTTTATTGGATGCTATATATGCTGAAAAATAGCTACCCGAGGTATTGACACTAATTTCATCTTCTGAATAATAATCGTCTTGGATATTCTTAACCCCAGTATCAGCTTTTGCCAATGGGTAAGTATTCCATTGATCGATATTGACCGACTTCGAACCCCTTAAATCAAATTGAGGAGCTTGGCCATCTACCACATGTACATAAAAGCCAATACTGTCACTATTGCCACTGACATCCGTATATTTATAAATTGCTTGATAAACGCCAATTTCTTTGGCTACTTCTCCAATACCAACAGCATTTTCAAAATAACTACCCTTTTTAACGGTTTTGATAAGATCATCCCTGTGATTATCTGTTACCTGTATTCCCGGATTTATTTGATTGTTGATATTGACCATAATGGTGTCATTGTGCGCATAATAAGGGGAGCTAATGGTGGGCGATTGATGATCAACGACTTCCACAATCCTTTTCTTGATAGCAATATTACCTGAGCCATCCTCTGCTTGATAAGTTAATGTGTAAGTACCAATCTCATCTTTTGAAACCTGGCCTTGAACTTTTGAAGTTATAGCAGTTGAATCCCAATAATTATCCTTGTAAATAGCACCAGGATCATTGTAAGGAGTTCCAATTGAGTGTGTTACCGTATCTTTACCATTTAAAACAATGGTTGGCTTGCGGTTATCCAAAACTTCCACATTCCTCGTTTTAACTGACATATTCGCTTCATTATCGTAGATCTTGTAACTTATGGTATAAATGCCGATGGCGGTAGTATCTAAGGGATTTGTTACCACAACAGTATCTATACCAGCACAATTATCGGAAACGGTAACCCCGGGATCTTGATAAACTTTTCCTGCCTGGGTTGTTACCTCCTTATTTCCATTTAGCAATGCGGAAGGTTCAGTTTCATCTGGTTCCACAATATAAGTTCTCACTTTTTGACCCTTATTGCCGGCATTATCAAATACGGTATAAGTTTTTTCATAAGAGCCGGGCTCTTTGACGTTTACATTGCTATTGACAGCAACGTTTGAAGTAATGTTGCCATCTACATTATCAGTTGCCATATAACCTAAGTTCAATTGCCCGCCTCCTTTACATGCTTCAAATTTTACGGTGTCAGGCCCTGATAAATTGATGATTGGTTTGGTTTTATCTTCTTGTATCACAACCGTATAATCTTCATACTCCCCATAATTAACCGGTCCACAAGGAGTTAAACTATTATTTTTATAAGCTGCTACCACTCGCATCCTTGTTGCTCCATTTGATGCACTATAGGGAACCGTAAATTGGTCATTCATCGCTATGGTCTTGGTATTGGATTCATTAGCTACCAGCTCATTGGGCTCATCAAAATCTCCATCCTGGTTAAAATCAATCCATACCCCTCTATTGATTGCATTTTTGGTTGTATGACGCTCAACAGTAACATTATTGGTATCACCCTTTTCTAATAAGGTTGAATTATTAGTAAAATCATGATAATTGGATAATCCCGTTTGGCTCTGGTAATTGATGTCTCCAACATTTACCTTGCTAATACCGATATCTGAATGGGCATTGTTACCAACAAGAGGATCACAATAATTGATGCCCTCTATATAACATGCCTGCGAAGTATCTAAAGCTGTACCGCTGCTGTTATTGACTTCAAGCACAACCTGATAACATGTCTTTAAGTCAAATTGAACCTGAGGATTGGGGCTGTTTTGATCGGTTCCATTCATGTAGGTTACCGAATCAGGAATGAAAGACCACGTTCTGCTTGATACACAATTGTTACTGGTATCATAAAGATTGACAATCGTTTTATCTGCCACTACATTTCGTTGATCTGCATAAAATCCTGCAACAGGAGTATTAGTCGAACCTTGTTTAACATAAAGTTCCTTACTAAAAGTGTCAGCTCCTCCACAATTAGAGGCGATTAAATTAATCGTACGAGATCCTGGACTCGAAAACTGATGGCTTAAATTCTTGTCATTACTGAGTGAATTGCCATTTCCGGTGAACCATTCATAATTTGTTAAGGATTTTTCAGTAGAATTATTGATAAAAGTCACGTCATTATTGGGGCAAGCAGTATCAGGCCCCTTGAAGGATGCAACAGGAGGATTGGTACTGGTACCTCCTTTAGCTTCCCATTTAATTCTATAACCAGGGGCGTTATTGCCGCCTCCGGATGTAAATGAAAAATAGGCTTGACCGCTTGTAGCCCATAAAACCGTATCAAAATCGGAATTACTTATATTACCAGTAAGCCCATTACTGCTGTAATTCTGAACATCCCATAATTTCTTACCGGTTGATGGAGGTCCATCATAGATTTGAAGGAAATCATTGGGTTCAAGATTAAACTGTTCGAATTCAAGCCTTATAGAATCACCACAGGGTTGGATGGAAGAAAAACAGTTTTGATCTGTGTAATTGCCCGATCCTCCATTATCAAATAAATATCCCTGCGACTCATTAAAGGACTGATTACCGGAGCACATAAGATTTCGCTTCCACACTTTTATGTAATCAGTTTTGCAAAGCGTGTCAGTTCCCTCAACATTAGAAGCATAAAGGCAAACATCGTATGATCCGGGCTTTTTAAACTCAATATTTGGATCGTTATTGGTCAAATCCAAAATACCAGGATTCATAAGGTTTTTATACGTTGTATCTCCTGATCCCGTAAACTTAGGACTTATTTCCCATTGCCAGGAAGTAGGACCCTGCTTTGATAGGTCCTCAAAATTTACTTCAGTACCGGTAAAAACCCTATTTTTGGAGGCAATAAATTTAGCAATCGGCTCTTTTTGTTGAACAGCAGTCATCACATACTTGGTAAGCGTATCCACTCCAAAACAATGACTGGCTGTTGCCATTAAGGTATCTTGATCGAGGGTATCTGTAAAATTGCTGTACTCAAAACTTTTTTGCTGAGCGAGGGATTGTCCATTTAAGAACCATTCATATGATGCATAAACATTCCCCGGATTAGCAATAATGTTTAAATCCGTTTTTGCGTTATAATAAACAGTATCAGGCACATTGAAAGCAAACGATGGTGGTGTATTACAAACCGTAGTAATTTCAATATCATCAGCCCAAATATCCCAATAATGATCACCATTGTCACAATGTGGATCGCTCATATCCGCATTTCCAATGATAAGGGTAAACTCTGTACCAAATCCTGATAAATCGAAAGCCAATTTGGTCCAGGGCATATTTAGGGAAGGATAACCTCCACTTTTATTTTCCCAAATAACATCATGATCTGTAGAATCAGGATCTTTAATAGCAATACTAACCCTTCCCCAATTAGCAGTTGTAGCCTTTACCCATAGGGATAAAGAATCAGCAGGGCTTCCCAGATTAAAATCTTTAGCAACTCCTGCTATTCCACAAGCTCCATGGTTACTGTTAGCAGCTTTCAACGATTCACTGCCTGAATGGGAATTATCTGTTGCATCTGTAGTAGCAGTAGTTGGACCAGTTACACCAGTTGGACAACTTGAACATACGTTGGCAGTGTAATTATACCAATCGTTTTCACTTCCTTCAAAATCTTCTGAATATGCAACTACTTGGGCATTTGCAATATTGCCTAATCCTATAAAACCAAGCAATGCCATGATTAGTAAAGACCTTCGTACCATAAGCTTTCTTTTTTGCTATGGAAGATAAAAAAATTAAACAAAAAAAAAAAAGCAGCTAAGGCTATCTTAACTGCTTTTTAATCTAAGGCAATTATTTCAATGTCAATTATTCAATAACCACTTGTTTTCTTTTTATTTGATCTTCGGATTTTAGTTGAACAAAATAGACACCGCTTTTCCATTGACTAACATTGATTTTATAATTACCTTTAGCCAAATCTCCTTGCTTAATCATTTTTACTTTTTGGCCTAATGCATTGTAAACTACCAACTCACTATTCATTTCCGTTTTGCTCACAATTTTTATCTCTAAATAATCCTTTGCTGGATTCGGACTAACCGTTAAGCCCTTCTTATTTTCATGGAGAGATTCAAGCCCTGTAGTAACAACGTTCACCTCTCTTGTTAATGTAGATTCATTGCCCGAAGGATCTTCAACTTGGTATATGATTTCATAAACCTTAGCTGAACCATAATTTTTGGCAACATAATCATCAAAATAACTTCCACTGGTGGTTACATTGATCTCTGATCGATC
>CAZLQF010000033.1:0-27842 GCA_964561545.1 uncultured Sphingobacteriales bacterium | reverse complement strand
TTAGTAAGAAGTCCTTTAGGATCAATTTTAAAAGTGAGAGCTTTTTAGGTAACTTGGCAATATAGGAAAACTAATCGAAATAACTGTAATAATTTTGAAATCGTTTAAATCGGGATGGATTTTTAATTTTTTTAGGAACCATATAAAAAAAGTATAAAATAAAAATCAGCTGTTTATAAAAATAAGGGTAATTTTAGGCTAAAGAAGCGAAGAAAGGAGCAGGGTGCTCAAGCCTAAATAAACAGAAACACCCGTTATATCCGTAATTGTCTTAAGTACAGGCCCGGTCATTCATGCAGGATCTTTCACCAGCGCGGTCCTGAGAAAAATAAAGCCGAAGAGGAATCTCTGGCTTTAATTCGCTAAATTAGCGATTGTAAATCCTTGAGCGAAGTGAATTCCGGCCTGATAGCCTGGCCTCATAAACGCAATCATTTGGGCCTGATCAGGCCTTCCAAGCGCAGTACTTTTAGTGAGGGTAATCAACCAACCATTCCAATTTTTATATAACCCGAAAAGCGCTTATCAGGAAATTAACCGGAGTTTAGCCTGGCAAAACAGGCTATTTAACCAATGAAGAGGTTATTTTTTCAATAAGCGCAAAAACTGCCTTTTAAGAAAAATTGAAAACAGGTTAAAGCCTTACCAAAATTTTACCGAATGCTGAATTAGAAAGAACAAACCCCTACAAAATTGTATTTTAGGGGCACAACTATTAACTAATATCTTTTAAGTAAACATGTAATTGTTATAAATGCTCAAGCGTAGGCGCCTGGCTTGAGAAGTAAGTTATAATTCCTGTTGGAGATTAAAGGAAAAATAAGCAGGTTTATGTTTACCCAAAAAGCCTTTTTAAAAAATTGCCTTTGCCGGATTTTTCTATTTTAAATCCAGCTTCTTCTACTTGAGCTTTAATTTGATCTGAAGTAAGCGACTCAGAATTTACTTGAAGGATTTTGTTTTGATCACTGGTATCTACTTCCCAGTTTTCTATGCCTTCAAGCTCATCCAAATAAGGCTTAACGGTTTCAATGCAACCGCCACAATTAATATTTGTGTTAAACCGATACGTAGCCATATTAGTTTTTTTTGACTAAAAATGCTTCATTAAAAATTTTAGTTCGCTGGTTAACCCTTTAATAAGGATCAAGGTTTCTATATAAAAGTTAAGAACTATTAATCCTTTTTGAATATTTGAACTTTGCTTTGCCCAGAGGATTTTTTAAAACCCCTAAACATACCATTTGTATTAAAAGGGGTGGCTATGTTGCCATATTGGTCCAAACAAATGATACCTCCTTTGCCGCCCAATGCCATAAGTTTATCGTGGATTACTTGATGGGCTGCTTTTTTGAGTGGCACTTGGGTGTATTCAAGCATGGCTGAAACATCATGCGCTACACTGTTTCTAATAAAATACTCGCCATGACCCGTTGCAGATACAGCACAAGTATTGTTGTCCGCATAAGTGCCAGCACCAATAATTGGGGAATCTCCAATGCGTCCAAACTTTTTATTGGTCATACCTCCGGTTGAGGTCCCTGCAGCTAAGTTGCCATCACGATCCAATGCCACAGCGCCTACGGTGCCCAATTTATTTTTCTCCTTAAAATTAGAATAAGCTCCGTTATAACCTTCAAGCGAATCTTGTTGGCTTTCCGGTAACCGCTCTAAATGACTTTCATATCTTGCTTGGGTAAAGAAATATTCTGGTGATACCGTGTTTAATCCAACTTTATTAGCAAACATTTGTGCACCATTTCTCGCCAACATAACATGTTTAGATTGCTCCATAACAGCACGGGCACCAGTAATTGGATTCTTGATGGTCGAGACCCCTGCCATCGCACCGGCATTTTTATTGTTACCATTCATAATGGAGGCGTCCATTTCATTTTTACCATCATGCGTAAAAACAGCTCCCTTACCTGCATTAAAAAAGGAATCGTTTTCCATCGTATTTATGGCAGTCTCAACAGCATCCAATGCTGGCTTCCCGTTTTCAAGGATTTCATACCCTTTGTTAAGCGCTTTACTCAGCTTATTTTTCCAAATTTTAATTTTTTCCGCAGACATGTTTTCCCGGTTCATGCCTCCGGCACCACCGTGGATGACCATTACAAAATCTGCTTGTTGCAGGGTGTCTTTTTTGGGGCTGTTTGCTTCTTGTTCTTGGTTATCGGCTGATTTGGAAGCATTTCCGCATCCATGCATCAACCCAAAACCAACTCCTAAAACGGCTAAAAGGGTTAATTTCTTCATTTTATTGCTTATATTTTTAGTGCAACGCTAATTATTTTTTAAAGAAGATAATAAATAAGTAAACGAGTAAGCCCAAAGAATCGATAAATCCTTGATAATGATCTACTGAATATTTATTTAAAAAACGGTAATTTGCAATTGGTTAACAATTTTAATTTAATAAATAGCCATGATCTTTTTTCAGGAACCTTGCCCTTTTTGCGGCAGTATTAACGAGCCGATTTTTGTTCATGGTCATTACCAATGCCAAAATTGCGGGCAGAATGTAATGCCATGTTGCGAGGGAAATGATGCTTCTGACCAAGAGGACTCCTCGAACCAACAAGAAAAACCGGGCAATTGAATCAAGTATTAGAGACCGAAGGCTTAACCAAGCATTATGGTCGTATTCAAGCATTGAATGAATTAACGCTCCAAATTGAAAGGGGAACTGTTTATGGCTTGCTGGGTCCTAATGGCAGCGGAAAAACCACTACGCTCAGCATCATATTAGGCGTTATCCGTCAAAATACCGGTACTTATCATTGGTTTGATGGATTGGAACCGGATCAAGCACGGAGACGAATAGGGGCGTTGTTGGGCTATCCGCGTTTTTATCCTTACCTCACCGGATGGCAAAACCTCCGTGTTGTATGTGACATTAAGAATATCTCATACCAAAAAATTAAGACGGTTCTAAATTTAGTGGGCCTTGAAGGCCGCAAGAATTCAGCTTATCAGACGTATTCTACAGGGATGAAGCAGCGGTTGGGCATTGCTGCTACCCTCTTAAATGACCCTGAGGTATTGGTATTGGATGAGCCCACCAATGGCCTCGATCCTCAGGGAATTGCTGAAGTAAGAGATTTAATCCAGGATTTGAAGAGTAGCGAACGTACCATCATTTTGGCAAGCCATTTATTGGATGAAGTAGAGAAAGTTTGCACCCACACAGCTGTTTTACAAAAGGGGGATTTGTTAGCTTCAGGCCCTGTAGAAGATTTAACTGGTAAAAGCACCAGGTATGAAGTAGATGCGGCCAATCGGGAAATGCTCAAGACAGTGTTGCGCTCCCTTGAAATGATTGACCGTTATGAAGAAATGGACGAAAGCATTTACGTATATCTAAAAGAAGGCTATCAAGGAACTGACCTCAACCAAGCCATCTATGATCAAGGGCTTGTACTGTCTAAATTAGCACCGCTTAAAAGCCAATTGGAACAGTATTTCCTTCAAATTACAAAGCAGCAATCATGATCCATATTATCAAAGCTGAATGGCATAAGCTGGAACCCTATCGTTCCTTTTGGTTCGTGCTTGGTATTGTACTGTTAGGCATCCCGACCCTTTTCTCAGGGCTTAACAATCTTGTTGACCAAATTCCCAATGCTTCCAGGATATTTCAGTTTCCCTATGTTTGGCATTATGTAACCTATATAGCAAGTTGGTTTAGTTTGCTACTGGGTGTTTTAGTGGTAATTATAGTATCCAATGAGGCCAAGTTCGGTACCATGCAGCAAAACATCATCGATGGGCTTAGTAAAGGAAGCTTTCTTTTAGGAAAAGGATTCATCGTTTCTGGGATATCCTTGATAGTTACGTTTTTTGTATTTTTAACGGGCTTGATTTCAGGTTTTACAATGGGGCAAGGGGGGCCATTTACCCAAAAGTTATTGTTAGTTCCGGCTTACTTTGTACAAACACTGGGATACTTGAGTTTTGCAATGCTGGTAAGCTTCCTCTTTCATAAAAGTGGCATGGCCATGATGATCTTTTTACTTTATGTACTGATCATTGAAAATGTCGTTTCATGGTTCATTCCTACCCCTTTGCGGCAATTCTTACCAATGGAAAATATGGCATTGATCATTCCGTTTCCAATGAACATGAATGTAAATGGCGTTACTCAAGGCCAGCAAGCCATTCAAAGTACCATGGAGGTAAGTTTAGGCGCTCATTTCTATGTAGGTATCCTCTACACCTTGTTGTTTGGCTTCTTGTCATATTTGTTGTTGAAATATCGCGATTTGTAAATATTTAACTTGAACAATAGCAATGGACCGCCTAAATTTCAGCTGGCCTTAAATTGAACTGATGAATAAAAACCACTCGAATACCAAAGCAGTGCTGTTAGACCTTGACGGGACGCTCTTGGATACGGTTGAGGACATCGCAGATTCCATCAACATCGTCTTAAGAAGGGAAAACCTTCCAGAACATAGCATTGCCAGTTACAAACAAAAAATTGGTGCTGGTTTGGAACCTTTGGTGGAAGCCATTTTGCCCTACCATATTCAAACCGAGGCCTATTTTAACAAATTCATCCAAGCAGTAAGAGAAGAATACCAACAAAGATGGGATCAAAAAAGCAAACCTTATGATGGGATTCCCGAGCTTTTAGCAGAGCTTTCTAAACTTGGGATCAAAAAAACCATCCTTTCCAATAAATCCCATGCAAGCACTCGAAAAATCGTGGATCGATTTTTTGACCTTCAGCAGTTTAATGCGGTTATGGGAGCTCAAGAAGGAATCCCCCTAAAACCTGATCCAACTTCAGCCATAACCATCACGAAACTTTTAAAGGTCCCTGCTCAAGCGTTTTTTTATTTAGGTGACACAAGTACCGATATGGAAACTGCATCTGCTGCTGGTATGGTGCCGGTTGGAGTAGGCTGGGGGTTTCGCTCAGAAGAAGAATTGAAACAAGGAGGTGCCCAATTAATTGTCAAACACCCGCTTGATTTACTTGATCATTTAACCTGAGCCACGAATTACCAAGCTTGTTCTGATTTTAACTAAAAAGCCAACTCTATGTTTATAGCGTATAAATTCAGCCTTTACCTTGCCATTTAAAGTTTCTTTTTTTACACTTTTATAATACTAAAAAAATTTTTACCTTTTATAGTCAATGTGGATTGTGTAGTATTTTTATCAGATGGATTTGATTGCTAAAACCCAAACCTTTTCCTGGAAAAGTGTTTTAATAAAAGTGCTCAGCTTATATTGTTTGCTGCTGGGCTTAGGGCTCAACAAAGCTTCGGGAACACACTTAGCTGGTGCAGAAATCACATGCCAGTTAATTGATTCATTGACTTATGAAGTAACCCTTAATTATTACTATGATTGTGAAGGTAACCCGAGTCCTCTTTCCTCGGTTGAGATTGACTATCAATCTAATGATTGTGACACTTCGGGCACGCTAATAGGTAAAAAAGTCCAGGGTACCGGCCAGGAAATTTCCCCCACTTGTTTCTCTTACAATTCATCTTGCAACGGAGGAAATTTTCCAGGAATCAGGCAGTTTACTTACAAAGACACCATAACGCTGCCAAAATGCGCGGATTGGCTATTTTCCTGGGAAAAAAGCAACAGAAATCATGCCATAAACACATTGGATCGTGTAGAAAGTATGTATGTAGAAACCAAGTTCAACAACAAAGATTTCCCGGACAACAGCCTTCCATCTTTTTCAAATGAACCGATCAGTTTTGTTTGCAACAACAAGGATTTCTTATACAATCCCGGAGCGGTTGATCCCGATAATGATTCCTTATCCTATGGTTTTTATACCCCAAAAGCTGAGCGTTACAGGCCTGTTAATTATTTACCCGGCTATTCAGCGCAGCAACCATTACAGTCCTCACCGCCAATTACCATCCAAAACAATGGGGACATCTTTATGCACCCAATACAACAAGTTACCACTGTAGTAGGTGTAAAAGTGGAAGATTACAGTACAGATGGTAGGCTCCAAGGTTATATCCTTCGTGATATGCAGATCATTGTGAACAACAACTGCTCATCCAGCCCTCCTGCCATCTCTGGCATAGATACCACGCCTTCAAATACCGGCGATAGCTTGAATTATACCGACACTATTTGTCCTGGTGAGCAGGTAGAATTTTTTATTCATGCCAATGATGCGGATACAGCAGACAATTTAACCATGGAATGGAACAATGGCATTGAAGGAGGCACTTTTAATGTTACTGATAATGGAACGCCCAATCCGTTTGGTAAATTTGTGTGGACCCCACCTGTACCAACACCCGGAGAAGGGTTCCAAAGTAATACGTTTAACATTGAAGTAAAAGACGATCATTGTCCCTATAATGCCTTTACCTCGAGAGGATTTAACATTAAGGTTAGAAGGGCTAACGTCATTAGCTTAAGGGATACCGCTTACGTTCCTTGCAATGATTCCATAGAAATAGCCCCTGACTTTCCGGTAGATGATACTACCTACGCAGTAACATGGAGTAATGGCTCCAATCAAGATTCAATCTGGGTAAAAGAACCGGGAAAATATTGGGTTGAAGCAAAAGGACCAGGCAACAGTTGCTATGGTAATGGCACTTTTAGCGATACTTTTACTGTCCTGCCAGCTACTAATGCAAACTTTGGTATTAAGGATTCGCCTGATAAAAATCACGGGTGTCTGAAGGATACCATTCAATTTAACAATACCTCATTAAGCAAAAATTCAAAAATCAATGATTGGGAATGGAAATTTGGGGATGGCGACACTTCTAAAGCAGCATTGCCATCCCATAAATATAGCGATACGGGGACCTACAATGTGCAACTGGTAGTCGCTGACACCAATGATTGTTACGACACCACTAACTTAAATGTATCGATAGATACTGCACCGAAGGCAGGCTTTCAAGTGGACCTTGGCTGCAAGGGCAAGAAAAGCATATTTTTTGATACATCTGTAGGAAAAATAGCGCAAACGAATTGGCGCTTTGGCAATGGGGATTCTGCGAAAGGCCCCAATCCCACTAATATTTATCAAAATGCAGGAACTTACCGGGTACAACAAGCCATTACATCAGCAGGCGGATGCCGGGATACGGCTTACCAACAACTCCCAATTTCTAAAGCACCCGAAGTAAATTTTTCAACTTCTAATATTTGCCATCAAATAAAAACTGGATTTAACGCGGATGCTACAATCTATAACAGCGGCCCGATTAAAGCATGGAAATGGCATTTTGGGGATGGAAGTGTAAAGCAAGGAGATTCCACTGAGCAACATATTTATGAAGCACCAGGGAATTATAGTGTCTTATTAACAATTGAAACCAAAAAGGGATGCAATGCCTCAGCATCAAAAAATGTTAACATTTATGAAAAACCTAAATTAGCGACAAGCAATGATACGGCATTTTGTAAGGGTTCTAATTTAAAGCTTGGTTCTTCCGTGGAGGAGTTGAGCCAATATTTCGTGATCGAAGATGACTTTAACAATCAAATTGACAGCAGTAACTGGCTTGACATTAGCAATGGCCATGCCTCAAGTATATGTGGATCTGTAAGTGGGAAAGCGCTAAGGTTTACCGGCGATAATGATCGGTTTATCACCACCAATGATGTAGATGTACGTTCAGGTGGCACCATTAAATTTTCTATCAAGTTTGGGAACCCTTTTAACGATAATCCGAATTGTGACGATGCCGACCCAGGGGAACATGTATTGCTCGAATATTCGAAAAATGGGGGCCAGGATTGGACTCAAATTGAATCATTGGATGAAAATGTCAATTTAGTCTTCAAATCCAAAGAGATTGATATACCTAATTTTGCAAAAAGTGATGAAACAAGATTCAGATGGCGGCAAGTTAATGTGCCACCGTGCTCCCAAGATCATTGTCAGGCACATTGGGCACTTGATAATATAAAAATTGAAAAACCGGTGCAAACGGAAGTAAACTGGAAGCCCAAAAAGAAGTTGGATTTAACCGATTCCCTTAACCCTGTAACTGCAACTTCTGAAGCAACCGATTTTACCATCCAGGCTCAATATCAAAATCTGGGATGTACCTTGCAAGATACTATCAGCGTCAAGCCCCAGGATATTAATGTAGACTTTTCAGTAACCAATTCCGGATGTGTTAATGATTCCGTTGAATTTCATGATTCATCAACCATTCAAAACGGTAATTTCAAATCCACTCAATGGGATTTTGGCGATGGGAGTGAATCTACCCTAAAAAATCCCACGCACCAATATAATGGTGATGATGAATACGTAGTCAAATTAACCAGGACTTCAGAAATTGGATGCAAAGATTTCAAATTAAAACCTGTTGGAATAAGTAAAACCTCTCAAACTGGGACTATTATCAGAAGCACCGTCAAGGATGACCGCTATATCCTTACAGAGTGGGTGCTCGATAAACAAAAGGAACAATTGCACCTTGAGAAAAATGAAGGCAACAATTTTGACACCCTAAAGCCCGTCAAACCTTCAGAACAAGCCTTCCGGGATTATAAGGTTGATGTAGACGAACAACCCTATACATATCGTATTCCAATTAACCCTGATTGCGACAAGGTTTCCTACGATAATATTGCGAAGACCATACTTTTAAATTCTAATTTAAAGAACAACCAACCTATGTTGGAATGGACCCAATATCAAGGATGGGATGTAAGTCACTATGAATTGCAAGCAAGGCAATCCCCTGCGAGTTCATTTCAGCCACTACCTGGTTACGAAAAAATACCTCCTCAACAATTAAAAGCTTCGGGAGCCCAACCGCTTAAGACCATAAAGAACAGATGTTTCCGGGTAAAAGCCTATAAAGCGAACGACCCAAGCATTTACAGCACATCCAATGTAGATTGCATCGAAAAAGAACGCAAAGTATTTATTCCAAATTCATTTTCTCCAAATGGTGATGGTATTAATGACCGCTTCAAAGTGAGGGGACAAGCCATACAAGATTATCAAATAAAAATTTACAACCGCTGGGGAACCCAGGTTTACTCCGGCAACCAACTTAAAGAAGGATGGGACGGCAGGTACAAGGGACAACCAGTAGAAGAAGGAACATTCATCTACATCATTACGGTAGAAGGTCCTTCAGAATTTCCCAAAACCTATCATGGTAACTTGACCGTGATCAAATAAAAGGGTCATTGCCCACCTAATAATTGCTTAATACGCTGGTCCACTTGCTTCATCCATTGAGGCAATTTCCGGAAAGCAGCCATTTCCTTAAAAGCCTGCATATGAGGGACAGCAGGTGCTCCAAAATACTTTTCTTGACCTTCTATGGATTTACTAACGCAACTACACGCATATACTTCCGCTCCCTGGCCAATTCTAATGTCCTTGTTAATGCCTACATGGCCCCAAAGCACAACATCATCCTCAAGTATCGTTTTACCTCCTATTCCAGTATGGGCAGCCAGTAGGCACCGCTCTCCGAGTTCAGCGCCATGCCCAATGTGAATATGATTGTCAAGCTTGGTTCCCTTACCAATCCTTGTGATCCCTGAAACCCCTTTATCTATCGTGCAGGAGACGCCAATTTCCACCTCATCCTCAATAGATATCCATCCACAGGAGATTAGTTTTTCATAGCCATTTTCCCTTGATTTGAAGTAAAAAGCATCACCTCCTAAAGTACAATTAGGATGAATAATAACATGATCGCCTATATAGGAGTCTGAATTTATAACGGTATTGGGATAAACAACCGTATGAGCCCCAATTTTAACATTGTTGCCAATGACCACCCCTTGGTGTAATACAGCACTTGGATCAATTTCAACATTTGTTCCTGCTAAGTAATATGGACCAGGTTTATATTCGGGTGTTTTAAATTTTTTAACCAACTTGTTGTAATCTGAAAAGGGATCGTCCGAAATTAAAACTGCTTTGCCTTCAGGGCATTCAACATCATGTTGATTGATCAATATGGTAGTAGCTGCTGATTGCAAAGCGCGCTCATAATATTTGGGATGGTCCACAAAAGTCAGGTCTCCTTCCTCTACTTTATGAATTTCATTCAATCCGCTTATCTGATGATCCTCATTACCCACATAATCGAGGCCTAACTGGTTGGCAATGGCTTTAAGCGTTAAAGGTGATGCTAACTTCATAATACTGAATTTAAATGGTTACCGATTAAAGCAAATGTAAGGATAGAGCATTGAAGTCTGAACGTTTAAGTATGGAATCAACTGATGGGAAACACTAAATTTATGCTAACTTTGTGGAGCTTCTAAACCACAGATCAGTAAATATGGCAGAAGATAGAATTATTCAATTCAGGCAAGCTCTTAGGGAGGCTATTTATGAAGAAATGACCCAGGATGAACTTATATTTTTAATGGGCGAAGAAGTGGGCGAATACAACGGTGCTTATAAAGTAACCCAAGGATTGTTAGACACATTCGGAGAAAAACGAGTTTTAGACACCCCCATTACCGAATTGGGATTTGGTGGCCTTGGGGTTGGAGCAGGGATGAATGGATTACGCCCCATCGTTGAATTCATGACCTGGAATTTTGCCCTCTTAGCCATAGACCAGGTTATTAATTCTGCGGCCAAAATGTTGTCAATGTCCGGAGGGCAATTCAATGTCCCCATAGTATTCAGAGGTCCCACAGGATCAGCTGGACAATTGGCCCAACAGCATTCCCAGAGTTTTGATAATTGGTATGCCAATGCAGCAGGGCTTAAAGTAATGGTGCCCTCAACTCCTTATGATGCCAAAGGCATGTTAAAAACGGCCATCCGCGATGATGATCCGGTAGTCTTCATGGAATCTGAAACCATGTATGGCGATGAAGGCAATGTACCGGATGAAGCGTACACCATACCCTTTGGTGAAGCTGATATAAAAAGGGAAGGCAATGATGTAACCTTGGTTTCCTATGGCAAAATGGTACATGTTACCATGGAAGCCGCAGAAAGGCTCGAGAATGAAGAAGAAGTCTCTGCTGAGGTGATTGATCTTCGCTCTTTACGCCCCATAGATTATGAAACGGTAGCAGCGTCCATAAAAAGAACCAATCGCATGGTGTTCATTGAAGAATCGTGGCCTTTAGGGTCGATATCTTCTGAGATCACTTACCAAGTCCAAAAACATGCATTTGACTTTTTGGACGCACCCATTAAACGCGTAACCGGTGCCGATACACCAATGCCGTATGCTCCTACGTTGGTAGAAGCTTTTTTACCCAATGCGGATGGTATTATTGAAAAAGCAAAAGAGGCGTTGTACATAGCTGAATAACAAATAAACTGGCAATAAATATTTAATAAGAGGTTTTTTTATTGATATTTTCAAGGCAACATATCAACAAGAATTCCAACTAATTGTTAAAATGTACTACCAAAAGTCCGATAGGTATGGAAAGAAAATTTCAATGGGAAAAAATTCAGGAGTTCGAAGAAATCCTCTTTGAATATTACAACGGCATAGCTAAGATCAGCATTAACCGGCCGGAAGTTCACAATGCTTTTACACCTCTAACGGTTAAAGAGATGAGCCGTGCCATGGAAATAAGCCGGGAAGATCCCAATATTGGGGTGGTTATCTTAACCGGTGAAGGCGGCAAAGCTTTTTGTAGTGGCGGTGATCAATCAGTAAGAGGGGAAGGCGGTTACGTTGGGGAAGATCAAGTACCACGCCTTAATGTTCTTGACCTGCAAAAGCAAATCCGCAACATACCCAAACCTGTGATCGCTATGGTTGCAGGTTGGGCCATTGGTGGGGGTCACGTGCTCCATGTTATGTGCGACCTAACGGTTGCGGCAGAAAATGCCATGTTCGGGCAAACCGGGCCTAAAGTTGGAAGTTTTGATGGCGGTTATGGCGCCATTTATCTGGCCAGTATTGTAGGACAGAAAAAAGCACGGGAGATCTGGTACTTATGTGAAAAATATACGGCGGCAGATGCCGAAAAGATGGGCTTGGTGAACAAAGTAGTACCGTATGAACAACTTGAAGAAGCTACAGTAGATTGGGGTGAAAAAATCCTGCAAAAAAGCCCGATGGCCATTCGATGCTTAAAAGCTGCCTTCAATGCAGATTTGGATGGGCAGGCCGGTTTGCAGGAACTGGCCGGCAATGCAACCTTGCTTTACTATTTAAGTGATGAGGCCAAAGAAGGTAAAAATGCGTTCCTTGAAAAACGTAAGCCGGACTTTAGCAAATATCCGCGCTATCCTTAATATAATGTTGTAAAACCAATATTTGCACCTTTCAATAAGGCTGATAGAAGGTATTGGGCTTTTTTATTTGATGCCTAATTGCTCATTAAACCTTGCAAATCTTTCCTGATTTGCATAAAATTAATTGACTTAAGATTTAACCGGAAAAGGATGGCCTCGTGCCAATCGTTGTTATCAAAATAGCTATTGAAATTATCCGAGTAAAGAAAGGGGTAATATACTTCAAAGAAATCTTCTGCCAAGACCAGAGCAAAACCGGCATCATAAGCCACTTTTACTTCTTCTCCAAATTCAGAGCCATCCCACGAATTGGCATTGGTACCAAAATCTCCAAAAATACGGAAAGGAACATCTGGATGGATGGGCGTTTGTAAATTAACGGCTGTAAGCCAGTCTGAAGTACCTCCTATCCCGGATATCACTTTAAAATTGCCATTGCTTTTATAGGTTTGTTGCGCCCATATGTTTCCAGTACCAGTGCGGCTGACCAAGAGTTCGTCATACATGTAATCATCTTCAAATCTTTTCATCCTGCTACCATAACGAAAGGTCGGCGCTACTTTAAATTCTGCCATACTTTCATCATAGTCAGGAAAATATCCTCCAAACACCCGCCATTTCAAAAAGCTTTCATTGTTCCAATAAGGAAGCTTGCCTTTAACTTCGGCAAAGGTTTTTACAAAATAATTGTTTTGTTGAAAGGTTAGCTCAGTCGAAAATGGCGTCAATTGATGTTGACGTTCTAGTTTGTATTTAAATTCATTGACATGGTAAACCCGGTTTTCCTTCACAAGATCTTCTTCAAACAACTTGAATTCTTCCTGTTCCCTCCAAACATTGGCAGACCTTAATTTAAAGTGGTGTTTCCAATTTTTTCGAAAGGGTTTAGGCTTCAATTGAAAGTGTAAGTAGGGCTCAAATTTGTTGTAGGTCAACAGCGGATCCCGGTCATAGGTGAACCTTTTGCCCTTGATCCCTAATTCCAGGTTATGCCATGCTTGATCGGTTTGGTAATAAAAATTGGACGAGAATTTGCCTATGCCTGCTAAGCGCTGGCTTTCAAAACCATAAAGCGGAATAAAGGAATATTCAAGATTTTGGGGGGGCAGCAAGCTATTGCTAACGACTCCTCCTAACATGAAACCATCTCCTTTATTAAATCCCAATGCAGGGTTAACGAAAAGGTCATTTTTATCTGGTTGGTCTATACCTATGAAAGATCGAAGATCAATTGGCTTAATAACATTCTTAATGCCTGTTGCATAATGGTAATTGTTTTTATAATTGCTTTCAGGTACAATTTTCCTTGGATTGATAACTGCTTTGGTGTAATCATCTGTAGGGATGGTTACCTTTTTCGTGCCCTCAAAGCCATGAATCCATTGTTGATGCTTAACAGCTGTGTCTTTGTAAACTTTCATTAAAACCGGAGCTCGAACCCCCGTGTTGTTGTAAATCACCAGTTGATCCGCTGTTCCTTTTACTTTGCCATCAATGCCATAATCTACGCTTTTGCGGCTTTGAATGAGGTCATCAAAAAACCAATCAAAATCCTTTTTAAAATAAGATTCAAAAGTTTTATGGAGGTCTTCCGGATCGGGATGGCGGAACTTCCATTGATCGTAAAAATGGTGCATTACACTGTCAAATACTGATGTTCCTTTGTATTCATACAAATACCGAAGCAATCTTGGAGCTTTGGCATAAACCATGGCAAAATAGTTGATGCTGGTAAATTGAGTTGAATGCTCTTGCACCGGTTGATCTAAAGCTACTTGCTCTTGGTGCTGTACAACATAGTCGTAAATCGCATCCATGTTAAATAGATCGAAGTCAAGCTCTTCCATGCCAGTTAACATAGATTCGTCCTGTTTTTCGCGATAGTAGCGGTTTTGGTAAAAAGTGGTAAGCCCTTCATCGAGCCAAGGGTATTTGCGTTCATTGAAGGCCAAAATACACTGGAACCAGGAGTGACCAATTTCATGAAGAATGGTTACTTCTGGGTTTTTATCTGAAACCACAGTAATGGTGGGATACTCCATGCCGCCCCCGGTCTTCAAAGCTCCGTTAACCACCGTATAGGTTTCATAAGGATAAGCACCTACTTTACGGGAAAAATATTGAATGGCTTGTCGGATTTTTTGAGGGCTATTTTGAAAAGAAGGTGCATAAGCATCGTTAAACATGGAATAGCTGGTGATGAAACTATCTGAACGGGGAATTTGGACCGTGTCCATCAACACGTTGTAGTTTTTATCGGTAAACCATGCAAAATCAGGGACATTTTGCTGGGTGTAATGAAGGGTTTTCATCTGATCAGAGGAAGAGGGCGTAGGTAAGGTTTGATCATCCGCTTCAAATGGCATTTGCTGCCTGGTTGCACTATCCTTTTTTTGAAGCCATTCAATTTCAGAAGGTGTTTGAAGCTGACCGGTTGCTCCCACCACATAATTCTCAGGAAGCGTGATTTCTACATCATAATCACCAAAGTTGTTGTAAAATTCTCCTTGGTTCAAATAAGAGAACGTGTGCCAACCATTTTCATCATACATCGCCACTTTGGGATACCATTGGGTTATTTGATAGGATTGCCCATCGCGCCCCATTCGAGAAAAATTTCCAGGGATTTTTACCCTGAAAGGGGTTGTTACCGTAATGCTATCTCCGGGTTTTAGGGGTTCCTTAAGGGCCACTTTGCATATCTCCTGAAATTCATCTTCAAATTGATAATACAATTTCTCGCCATTGGCTTTGAAGTTAAGCGAATCTAATTGACCCATTTCACTTTCATTTGCTTGAGCAAAGGATTTACTGCCATTTTGAAGCTTTTGCTTGGCAAATGGGGTATTTTTACTACTGTAAGCATTGGGCCATAAATGGAAGTACAAAACGTTTAAAGTGGTCTGTGAACGATTATGGTAAGTAATTGATTCAAAACCATGTAGTTGGTGGCTGGTATCATCTAATTTTACTTGTATATCGTAATCAACTTTTTGTTGCCAATAAGAGCCATGTACACCATTAAACAAACCCAAATAAAAAAAAATCAAGGGTAAAATTGAACGCAACATATGTAGATGATTTATTTAACAGTTTTGTATTAAAGCCAAATTTTTTAAAATTTTAATACATTTGTGCAAATACAAAAAGGCCCTTGAATGGAAGAATATGAAAACCGCTTTGAGGGTGAAGTAAGGGACTTGGTGAGGCGATACGAGCAGATGAAGTCGAACAATGATAACTTCTTTTTTGAAGTTGAGGAGTTTGAAGAAATCCTTGATTACTATCTCAATAAAAATAAGTTCAACAAAGCTTTAGAAGTTGTAAACCGCGCCCTCAATCAACACCCTTACGGGGTTACTTTCCTTACCCGGAAGGCAGAATTACTGTTATTCGATCAGGAATACACCCAAGCACTCGAATTGCTTGATAAAGCCTTATCGCTTGAACCCGGTAACTATGATATTTACTTGCTGCTTGCCAGTGTTCACGAAGACATGGACCATTTTGAAGAAGCCATCAAATGTTATGAGCAGGCACAGGAATTCACAGTAGAAAACGATGAAATTTATTTGTTGAAGGCTTTTACCTACGAGAATTGGGATAAATACCAACAAGCAATTGAAAACCTTAAAAAAGCCCTTGAACTAAACCCGCATAACAAACAAGCCATCTATGAATTGGCCTATTGTTATGATTTTCTGGACATACCCCAGGAAAGTGTTCGTTTTTACGAGCAATTTGTGGACGAGGATCCCTTCTCCCATCAAGCATGGTTTCACTTAGGCTTGCTTTACAGCAAACTCGAGATGTATGAAAAAGCTATGATGGCTTTTGATTACGCAGTTGTAATTCGCGATGATTTTGCTCAGGCCCATAATTCCTTGGCGCAAACCTATATGACCCTGGAAAACTATCCCAATGCTATTGAACATTACAAAAGCTTCCTTAAGAACTACAAGCCAGATGCGCTTACCTATTCAAGGATAGGGCATTGCTACAAAATGCAAAACCGGTTTGAAGATGCCCGGGAATATTACAAAAAAGCCATTGAAGTGGATGGTGAGTTCGGAGATGCTTGGTATGGCATGGGCGAAACTTATCAATATGAGCTTAAGTACAAGAATGCCATCCCGTTTTTAGAAAAATCCGTTGAAATCAATGAGGAAGAAGAAACTTACTGGCATTCACTGGCAACCAGTTACAACTTAACGGACAACACCGATAAAGCAGAAAAAGCTTACAACCAAGTTATTGAGCTTGATCCCATGCACATAGAAAGTTGGATCGATTATGCCTTCATGCTTTATGATGAAGAACGGAATCAGGAGAGCATTGATTTACTAAAAGAAAGCACGAAAGTCAATCCGGATTCTGATGAACTTCATTTCGTTTTATCCGGAATGCTTTTGGTAATAGGAGACAAAACACAAGCCGAATACTATTTGGACTCCGCATTTAGGTTGAATGTGGATGGCGAAAATTATTTATACGATTATTTCCCGCACTTTGAAAATAACAACTGGATCCAAAACCTTATAGCAAATTATAAGCAGTAGACCTATGGCGATGAACTTTGAGCTCAAGGACGTTCCGAAGCGCACCGAAAAAACTCGTGAAAACGGAATCACCATGGTGATGGACAAAGGCATGAGTTGTAAAGCTGTAGAAGACCTGCTCGACCTCGCAGGGGAATACATTGATTACGTTAAACTTGGTTTTGGTAGTGCATTTGTTACGCCCAAGCTTGAAGAAAAGCTCAATATATACCGATATGCGGGGATACCAGCTTATTTTGGCGGAACACTTTTCGAAGCATTTGTGATCCGCGATCAGTTTGAAGATTACATGCGGGTGCTGGATCGGTACAATATGGAATTCGTAGAGGTATCAGATGGTTCATTGCACATTCCTCATGATAAGAAATTAGATTTCATATACAACCTATCCAAACAATTTACGGTACTTTCCGAAGTCGGCTCTAAGGATAAAGAAACCATCTTACCGCCTTATAAATGGATTGAACTCATGGAAGCCGAATTTGAAGCCGGTAGCTACAAAGTAATAGCTGAAGCGCGTGAAAGCGGTACGGTCGGGATCTTCCGGGAAACCGGGGAAGTTCGTTCAGGATTGGTGGATGAAATACTAACCCAAATAAGGGGAGAGCGCATTATTTGGGAAGCGCCCAAAAAACCCCAGCAAGTTTGGTTCATTAAGTTGTTGGGCCAAAATGTGAACCTTGGCAACATTTCACCGGAGGAGGTGATCCCGCTTGAAACCATGCGGATTGGTATGCGGGCGGATACCTTTTCTTGCTTTATGGATAAAAATCACTCGGACTTTGAGGTAAAAGAAGGCTTGAAATGATTTTGGTTTATGTCCTGGCATGCGTTAAGTTCATAGCCAAAATTCCTTACCTTTTTCTTTTTAGTTCCACATAGAGCTTTCTATAAGCCCATTCTAATCATCAGTTGGTTTCATCCTTATATCATCCATCAGGATTACTCATTTCGATTAGCGATTTAAACCTTGTGGAACGTTAAGCTTCAAATCATGCCACCTCTCTTTAAGGGAGTTCAAGGTCTAATTGTAAAAACTGAAACTGGTAAGCTTAAAAATAAAACCAAATGGCCAATGAATGAAAAGGAATGACTTAGTTACTATAAACCCCCTATAACCAGGTTTTATGAGCCTTAAAACTTATTTATTCAGGCTTCATCCGATTGGATAAAGCAAAAATAATTAGGAAATTCGCAGCTTTATTAAAAACGGATTGACATTGATAAGATGGCAATTTTTTCATAATAAAAACACAACCAATGGCTGATCAAAAAGCAAAACATAACCAATATTTTGTCATCGATTTTGACAGCACATTCATTCAATTTGAGGCCTTGGATGAATTGGCCGCTATATCACTTGACAAAGACCCCGAGCAAAAACAAAAGCGCCTTGGTAAGATCAAGGAATACACCAAATTGGGCATGGAGGGTAAAATGTCTTTTCCAGAAACCCTCCTAAAAAGAATAGAACTACTGAATGCAGGCAAACAAGACATCGATCAAGTAGTTGAAAAGCTTAAAAAAAACATCTCCACGTCCATAGAAAGGAACAAGGAATTTTTTGAGAAATATGCAGATCGTATCTTTATCATCTCAGGAGGATTTAAAGAATACATTGCTCCTGTGGTAGCCAAGTACGGCATCCCGTCAGACCAGATTTTTGCCAATACGTTTGAGTTTAACAAAAATGGACAAATCATCGGGTTTGATCAGGGCAATTATTTAGCCCAGGAAGGTGGTAAGGTAAAACAACTCAAAAACATGGGGCTGGATGGAGATGTGCTTGTGATTGGAGATGGGTACACGGACTTTCAGCTTAAAGAAGCCGGTCTTGCCAAAGGTTTTTATGCATTTACAGAAAACATTGAACGGGCCAATCTTCTTGATAAAGCAGATCACGTAGCCCCCAGCTTTGATGAATTTCTATACAAGCATCAACTGCCCATGGCCATCTCTTACCCCAAAAACCGCATCAAAGTTTTACTATTAGGGGATCCGCACCCAAAGGCTGAGGAAAAGTTCAGAGAAGAAGGTTACCAGGTACAAAGTTTATCACAATGGCTTACAGAGGAAGAGCTTTACGAAAAGGTCAAAGACGTTTCGATCCTTTGCGTGGGCAATAATACGCAAGTAACACAAAAAGTAGTGAACAACGCCCGCAGGCTTTTAGCCATTGGCGTATTTGGTATTGAAGCCACCAACGTGGATACAGATGCTTGCCTTGAAAATGGCGTAGTCGTTCTCAATGCACCCTACCGCAACACCCGAAGTGTGGTTGAACTGGCCATAGGTAATATGATTGCTCTACTTAGGCAAACCCATGAGCGGAACCGCGAAATGCAAGAAGGCGTATGGAACAAATCATTTACCTGCGGCAATGAGCTCAGGGGTAAAAAGTTAGGCATCATTGGCTATGGCAATATTGGCCACCAAATGGGTCAAATAGCCGATGCTATGAAGATGGAAGTGATTCATTATGATCTAATTAATAAGCCCGGGATCGACAACAAAGCTCCTTACGAAACGATGGAGCAATTACTTGCGGATGCCGACATTGTTTCCATTCACGTAGATAACCGGGAAGAAAATGAAAACCTTATCAATGAGGAGGCCATCCAAAAAATGAAAGATCGGGCCTTATTGGTAAACTCCAGTAATGGAAAAGTTGTAGATGCGCAAGCAGTTGCCAAAAATCTGAAAAGCGGCAAATTATCCGGAGCTGCGCTGGATGTTTTTAGCAATGAACCACTTGCTGATACCCGAGATTTTTCAACGGAATTGCAAGGCATTTCAAATGCGATCTTAACGCCTCATATAGGAGAAGATACGGAAGAAGCCCAATTGCATACCGCCTCCTTCGTGCCCAATAAGCTGATTCACTTCATCAATTCCGGGGAGATCACCCGCAGCGTTAATTTCCCTGATATTAAACTGCCCTCTTTTGAAGATGCCCACCGCCTCATCCACATTCACCACAACGAACCGGGGTTGCTTGCCAGGATCAACCAGATCTTCGCAGAACACAACATCAACATTGTAGGTCAATATCTTAAGACCAATGAGAAAGTTGGTTATGTGATCACAGACATTAGTAAAGGCTACGATGAAAATGTGATCGAAGCGCTAAGAGCCATTAAAAATACCATTAAGATTCGACTCTTGTATTGATGTTGGATTTCTCGTTTTGGCTACATTTAAATTGAAGCATCCAAATTCTACGAGCAACACCGTTTTGCTAATCCAGAAAGTCAAATGCCGCTTATTAAACTTTTTATGCTCATAATTCTTAGTCTTACTTATAACCTTTGATCTTAATCCTTAAGTATTTGGAACATTAGATTCACTTTTTAACTGTTGATTGTATCGCCTTTTTACCTTAGGCGCATGGATTCCATATTAAGTAAGAGATGCCGATGGTAATGCGTTAAAATTTATTAATTGATAGTAAGTTTAAGAACGGTGAATTGGATAAAATCTTTAACTACACTGCTTGTCCTGTCATGTTCCTACTTTACTTAACCTCAATGGTCTATAATGCTCATCCATATTTATCCTCAGGGGATTTATTTTTCAATTCATTTTTTCTGCCTGAAAATTCAGAATTTCAACTGAAATTTGAATGTTTGTATTAAGTGAGAAAGCAAAACTTTCATGATCAAAGGGATCACCACAACCATACTCCTTTTTTTAGCAGTAATTGCCAATTCGCCCGGTGTTTCAGATCAAGATGACCCTTTGCCCTATGAACACTCCAATCAAAAATGGGTGGATTCCCTAATGCAGGAAATGACCTTGGAGGAAAAGATCGGCCAATTGTTCATGGTTGCAGCCTATTCCAACCGTGGAGAACAACACAAAAAGGCCATCACCCAACTCATCAACCAACATCATATTGGAGGCCTCATCTTCTTTCAAGGAACACCGCATCAACAAATTAAGCTTACCAATCATTATCAAAAACAATCCGATGTACCATTGCTCATAGGTATGGATGCTGAGTGGGGTTTGTCCATGCGGTTGGACAGCGTTATGCAGTTTCCCCATCAAATGACCTTAGGAGCCCTTCAAAATGATACACTTATCTACCAAATGGGCACTGAAATTGCCCGTCAATGCAGGCGATTGGGTGTTCATGTTAATTTTGCCCCAGTGGTAGACATTAACAACAATCCCCAAAACCCAGTGATCCACACCAGGTCATTTGGAGAAGGTAAGACTCGTGTAAGCAACAAAGGCGTGGCTTACATGCAAGGAATGCAGGACCACAAAGTGCTCGGAGTTGCGAAGCATTTTCCCGGCCATGGTGATACAGACAAAGATTCTCATAAAAGCTTACCGCTGATACCGTATCCTCAGGAGAGGCTTGATACCTTGGAACTTGTTCCATTTAAAAAGATGATCAATAAAGGAGTTGGCGGTGTTATGGCTGCTCATCTTGCCATTCCGGCCTATGGTACCCAAGGCAATGAAGCATCCTCACTAACTCCTGATCTCATTAAGGGATTACTAAAAGGAGCGTTTGGCTATAATGGCCTCGTTTTTACCGATGCCTTGAACATGAAAGGCGTTAGTAAATATTTTGAGTCGGGCGAAGTAGATTTAAAAGCCTTTAAAGCTGGGAATGACGTTCTTTTATTTCCCGAAGACGTTCCTAAAGCCGTATCTCTGATCAAAGCAGCGATTAAAAAAGGGGATGTTGAAGAGGCAACCCTCGACCAAAAAGTACGCAAGCTACTAAAAGCAAAAGCTTGGGCAGGTTTAGATCAATACAAGCCTGTTAAAAAACAAGGCATTAGCAAGGATTTACATACGCAGGATGCCAAGCTATTAAAACGCAATATTGTTGAACGATCCTTAACACTGCTCGAAAATCAAAACAAAGCTTTACCCATAAGCGATTTGAAGAAGCTGGACATTGCTTCCATTGCTTTGGGTACCAACAAAAAAACAGTATTTCAGGAAGGTTTGGACCGCTATGGTAAGGTTCATCATTTCCAACTTGAATCCAATGCAAATGAACAAAAAATGGCGGTTCTACAAGACCAATTGTCCGATTATGACATCATCATTGCCAGTACCCATGGAATGAGCCCCTATAATGTCCAAACTTTTGGCCTGGAGCCATCAACCGTTGACTTTGCCAATGAAATTATCAGTAATCGTAACCAAACTTTCCTTGTAAATTTTGGTTCGCCTTATGCGCTATCGAAATTCCAAAAGCCAAATGTTTTAATACAGGCATATGAGGAGGGATCGATTTTTCAAGACCTGGCTTCCCAAGCGATATTTGGCGCTGTTCCCATGAACGGAAAATTGCCTGTTTCAGTCAAACATCGATACGAGGAAGGCTATGGTCTAAAATCAAAAAAAACGACACGTTTAGAATACTCGATCCCTGAAGCGGTAAATATTGACAAAGCGGATTTGAAAAAGGTGGATTCCATCGCCAACGTTGCTATTGATCAAGAGGCTACTCCCGGTTGCCAGGTTTTAGTGGCCAAGGAAGGAAAAGTCATATACCAAAAAGCCTTTGGCCATCATACTTATGATGGAAAAAAACCAGTCAAAAACTCAGATATTTACGACATTGCTTCCATTACCAAGATGGCTGGCACCTTGCTACCGGTGATGCGATTTTATGACATTGGATTATTGGACCTTGACAAGACCCTGGGGAATTACTTAACTGTTGTAGATTCCACCAAGGCCAAGTTGAAATTAAGAGAATTATTAACCCATCAGGCCGGTCTTGTTTCCTGGATTCCATTTTATGAATATACCCTTACAGAAGAAGGATTTTGTGATTCCAATTATTGTTACAATCCCAACAAATACTTTTCCATTCAAGTAGCCAATGATCTTTATTTACAAGAAACCTACCGCGATACGATTTGGAAAACAATCCATGATTCCGAAGTTAAAGAAAGAGGGGAATACCGCTATAGCGATTTAGGATTTTTCTACCTTAAGCGCATTGTTGATTCAATGATCAGGCAGGACTTCAAGGACTATTTAAGCAAGAACTTTTATGAGCCTATGGGGATGAACAATACTGGGTACTTACCAAGAGAGAAGTTTAAGCTTGACCGTATTGTTCCCACCGAAGATGATGATTATTTCCGCAATCAATTGATCCATGGTTATGTACATGACCCGGCAGCAGCCATGTTGGGCGGAGTAGCAGGAAATGCAGGCTTGTTTAGCAATGCCAATGAAATGGCTAAGCTCATGCAAATGTTCCTCAACAAAGGTACTTATGGCGGTGAACGTTATTTTAGTTGGCAAACCATTAAAACCTTTACCAAGAAGCAATTTGAAGACAATCGCAAAGGATTGGGATTTGACAAACCCGAAACCGATCCGGAAAAGATCAGCCCCTCAAGCTGGTTGGCCTCCGATAAAACGTTTGGCCACACAGGCTTTACAGGAACCTGCGTTTGGGCTGACCCCCAACACGAACTTACTTATGTTTTTCTCTCCAACCGCGTTCATCCTACTTCCAATAACAGGAAATTGGTAAAAATGGACATCAGAACCGACATTCAAAAAGCCATTTACGAAAGCTTCCTGGATAAAGCAACCATCGAAGAACGATTGCCGGATAAGAAAAAAGACTAATGGCACAACAAATCGAATTTTCAGAATTCGAAACCCGATCAAATCTTATATGATGACTTCTTGCTCAACTTTTAATAAAGGTCCATTGCTTAAAAGAGAAATTAGGAACTTCGACAAGCAAAACTTAGGATCGATTTGAAGGCTTCCTAACCTATGCCCACACCTAAATTATCTTTAGCAGGATTTTTGTTAAACATTGCTTAAAGGGGTGTTTTTTTGAAAAACCTATTCCGGACACACGTCAAACTATTTTTAGCTGGCCTGGTTTTAATTTTCCTTGCCTTATTTTTTAGGGAAGTCGGCATCCCCTATTTTAATCAATTGCTAACTCAGCAAAAGGCCAATAATGTTCAGGAACTTGTCAATCGAAAAGCATCAAAAAGCCGTGAAATTCTCAACGAATTAAAATCTCAATCCCTCTCTGGGATCATCAGCAATTTTGACCAATACAAACAAAAGGCTCAAAACCATGAATTATTACTTTTCATTTATCGAGGTAGGGAGTTACTTCTCTGGACCAACAACACAGTGATGCCTAAAGAGGCCTTTGAGACGAAAACGCAACTCCACCGGGTTAAAATGGAGAATGGGGTTTTTCTTCAAACTTCTGATTATAAGGAGGACTTTACGTATAAGATCCTCATTCCAGTTAAGAATGATTACGGCATCCAAAACGAGTACCTTAAAAACAAGCTGCGCCTGGGCCACAATACCAGGGATTATGTAAAATATGCCCCTAATAAAGTTAACAACCAAGGATACAATATTAGCAACGAAAATGGGAATTTTTTATTTGCGCTTAAGCCTAAAAACGATGGCCCCCAACATTCATGGCCTTTATGGATAGCTTTAGGAGGCTTTTTATTGCTTTTATTAGGCATTAATTTATTACTTCATCGTTGTTTTGCCAGACGCAAGATCCTAAAAGGGTTCCTGCTTTTAGGATTGTTAACATTGCTTATTATAGTTGACTGGCAATGGCTACGATTTCCTAACATTATTTTTGAAAAGGCCATTTTTGATACTGCCTACCTCCAAGATGTTACTATTTTGCAAACACTTGGGGACTTATTCATTTTTACCCTACTTCTAACCATTTTAAACCATTACCTTACCAAATACGCCAGGTTTTCTTTCAGTATTAGCAATAGCGGCCTTATTTATTATGGCGTGTTTTTTCCCATAGGGGTGGGTTTGGTATACCTGATCGGGTATATGATCGAGGAATTGGTGCTCAACCCAGAAGTCTACCTCAATGTTCGCAACTTTTACCAGCTCAACTTCCTCAGCTTATTATCGCTCATAACCATCTACTTGTTTTTTTACAACCTGTTCCGGTTGGTTCATTGGAGCTATCAGCAATTTAAACCCTCAAATTCCAGGGAAGCTTATGCCATTGCGCTGATAACCATTGTAGTGCTTGTTTACCTTGCACTTTGGTATCTGAATATCATTGCAAGTTTATACCCTTTGATATTCACGCTCTTACTGTGGTTCGGCTTGCTTTTCTTTCAACAATCAAGAAGCCGGCAGGTGAATTTATTGCTATTTGTGACTTTAATATCATCCATTTATAGCAGTTCCTTGATTATTGAAGCCAATAAAATTAAGGAAAAAGAATCCCGTAAACAATTGGCCAAAAGGCTCACGGTTGAAGGCGATGCGGTTACTGAATATTTGTTTGAAAAGGTATCACGAAAAATTAAAACCGATAATTATGTAAGAAGCTTTTTTGGGAACCCACTGATATCTAAAAACCACCTCGAAAAGCGTATTAAGCAACTCTACTTTTCGGGCTATCTCAACAAATATGACATTAAAATCCATACCTACAATGCCAATGGCGTTCCTTACAAAAGTCCCATTGTTCCCAGCCTTTCTTATTTCAAGGACCTCATCAATAAAAAGGGAGAAGAAACGGATGTTAACAACCTATATTTCATCAAAAATCCTGGTAAACCTACTTCTTATTTAACGCTATACAGGTTCCAACGCAATTCGCGCACCATAGGGACTTTGATCATAGAGATCCGTGAGCGGGTTTTCTATGAAGAAAGCATTTACCCGGCCCTGTTGCTTGAAAGTCGGGTGAAAAACCCTGAGAATATTGCCAATTATTCTTACGGTATTTACAACAACAACAGGATGGTGAGCCAGAAAGGCGATTATCCCTTTCCCGTGGTCAGTTACTTAAGGGATATTGACAAACCATTCCATTTTTACAAGGATGAAAACTACTCCCACTTGCTTTATTTAATCGATGAAGGCAATTTCATTATTTTAAGCCGGGAATTACCAGGTTCTATATATCCCTTGTCCGTATTTTCTTTTCTATTCCTCATATTTTTGATGTTAGGGTTCTTATTTCACCAATTCCCAAACTTAAAAAGTTTTAAAAACCCTTTTAAAGCTTTTCAAAAGCAGGGCCTTAAAGGCTTGAACCCATTTAGAAATCTACTTTTCCAGCATAAGATCCAAGTGGCCATATTATCCGCTGTATTGCTCGTTTTGTTAATTGTAGGCATTGGCACGGTAAATTACTTAAAGCTTGATTACCAGGAAAAACTTCATGAAGAGATTGAACGAAAGATCAAACTTATTTCAGCAGAATTGGGTCCTGAAATACAGCAAAGCCAAGGATCCATTTACCAGAACAAGGAGGCGATTCTGGCCAAGATCAAGAAATTGTCAGGTATTTACCAGCTTGATATCAACGTTTTTGACTTGCATGGACATTTACTTACTTCATCCCAACCAAGAATTTACGATGAAGGTATTATTGAGGGCCTGATGAATTCGGATGCTTTTTACAGCCTTCGAATCCAACAGCGTTCCCAACATATACAAACCGAATCGATCGGCCAACTTAATTACCTGGCCGCCTATACTCCCATTCGCAATGAGAACAATCAAATTCTTGGTTACTTGAACCTGCCTTATTTTACCCAGGAAAGCAAGCTCAGGAATGAGATCTCTTCCGTCATTGTGACCCTTGTGAACCTATACGTTTTTTTATTTCTGATCGTGGGCATTATTTCCTTTCTGCTTTCCAAGGCTTTAACCAACCCATTGTCATTGATTCGCGAAAAATTAAGAAAGGTACAACTTGGTCAATCCAATGAACCCATCAAATGGAAAAGCAAGGATGAGATCGGTCAACTTATCAATGAATACAATAAGATGATACAGGAGTTGGAGGAAAGTGCCGATGCCCTGGCAAGGTCTGAACGAGAAAGTGCATGGCGTGAAATGGCCCGGCAGGTAGCTCATGAGATCAAGAACCCCTTGACGCCTATGAAACTTAACATTCAACGGCTGGAGCAATCGGTTAAAGAGGACGATCCAAACTTAAAAGAAAATTTCCTAAAAACTTCTCAGATTCTGATAGGCCAGATTAATCATTTGTCACAAATTGCTACTGAATTCTCTGCTTTTGCCCGCATGCCGCAAGAAGAGCACCAAGAACTTGAAGTTGAGCCTTTGATTGAAAACATTGTGGAATTTTACCACCAATCCGATCGCATACATCTGCAATTCCTACCGTCCAATGAAGGATCCAAAATCCTGGCAGATAAAAACCATTTAGAGCGGGTTTTCAACAACCTTATCAAAAATGCCACTCAAGCCATTCCTGAAGAGCGTCAAGGTATTATCAAGGTTTTCAGTCGACAAACCAATGGCTATATCCTCATTGAAATACAAGACAATGGAATAGGCATCCCTGAAGATAAGCAGGAAAAGGTCTTCCAGCCCAGCTTTAGTACCAAAAGCTCGGGCATGGGTTTGGGTCTCGCCATCGTTAAAAAGATCATAGAAGGAGCAAATGGAACTATCTGGTTTGAGTCAACCCCTGGACAAGGTACTTCTTTTTACATCAAGTTTCCACTTATAGAAGAAAAAGATTGAAGCACCATGCTGCGGTGTACTGTTTTTTGCTTTTTCATTTTTGTATGGTTCTCCTATATATAGGGTTTGTTTGTTGGTCAAATTAATGACTACAATGTCAAGAAATTCGTTCAAAAGGGTAACCATTTAATACATTGCCTGTTAAATGGACCCTGTAAAGCTTCTAAAAGTTAGCCGGTTTAAATCGTTTGCAATCTTCAAAACCAAACTTTAGGAAAGTTTAAGCCGAACTTTCGAGATACTAAAAGGCTAAATACTTTTTCATAGAGGGAGTTGAAACAAGATTAATGATTGCTATTTGTTGACTACCATCATGCCATTTAACACTTAATTTCAAGAATAATTCTGTTAACTGGTTCAGCAAAAACAATGAAAACTCAAAGCTCCTCATCTCTACACATTTCAATTTTTGGTAATCAATACTTTACTTAAAAAGGTAGCATAAACGTAAAATGTCCTGACTTTTACAATAGTTAGTTTAAGGTTTTAAGACTTCCGAATTGGACGGAGTTTGTCTCCTGTTACTTTTTTATAAAAGT